>CAJKGK010000009.1 GCA_905199445.1 uncultured Lachnospiraceae bacterium
CTGGTAAAATATTCCTAAGATGATGACCGGTTCAATCGGTTATGTTTTTTATGTTTTCATAAAAAGCCTGACTTTGAGACCAAAAAACATAAGCCGCCTGACAACGGCTTCACCATGGATGAATAAAGTTCATCCAGAAAGAGAGGGAATATGTATTGCAGCAAATGTGGAAAACAGCTGAATGACAGCGACAAGTTTTGTCCGGACTGCGGCCATCCTGTAAACCGAAAAAATGCTTCAAAAAAAATGTTGTGGATTGGAGGGATTGCTGCCGTCGTTGTTTTAGCTGCTGCCGCAGGAATTATTTTCAGGTTTACAGCCGGCAAAGCACCCAGCCCCGAGAAAAATCCGGATATGGGCACTTCACCGCAAAGTGGTCCTGCGCTGTCTTTAGAAACTTCATCGGACGGCCGGGAACCTTCGGAAGATTCCACAAATTTATCGGACGCTTCCAATACACAGGATTCATCAGAAGCGCCGCCCCTTGCTCAGCCCTTAAGCAGGCCAACCCTTCTTGGCCATATGGAAAACACTTCCTCCGATGGAATTGTGCCGGCCGCAGAGGCCTATACGGTTGCCCCGGATCTGAGTAATGTTTATAATCTGGAACAGTTTTATATCGAGCCCGGCAGCCCTCAGGCGCAGCTTCTTGCACAAAATATGTTTTATGTAACTTCCGGTTATGAAAAGGAATTTTACGAAGTATATGAACAAAATCGGTATGAACAGATTCCCAACTTTGTGACCGTGGATTCGATGATGCATACGTATCATCTGTACTTTAGCCGGCTCATGAAGCAGACCGAAAAAAATCAGCTCTCTCAGGCCCTGTCTGACCTTAGTATAGCCATGCTTAAAGAAAGCAGTGCGCAGTATGAACGCTTAAAAGGCTCTGAATGGGAAAATGCCGCCCTGCGGAATATGGCCTTTTTTACCGTAGGTGCCAGCCTCCAAAATGCCCAAACAGACGTACAGACCCCAGTTTCAGACATGGTTTCTCAGGAACTGGAAAATATTATGAATGCCGGCGGCATTACTCAATCCCCTTTGACAGGTACAATGATCGATTACTCTCAGTTTACGCCACGGGGGTATTATGAGGGGGATGAGCAGCTGGAACAATATTTCCGGGCAATGATGTGGTACGGGCAGATCGGCTTTATCCAAAAACAGGAAGACCTGAACCGAAGTGCACTCCTTATGACACTGGCCATGAAAGACGATATCCTGAAACAATGGGAAGCCATTTATACTGTAACCGCATTTTTCGCCGGTGCCAGTGATGATCTCTCCTATTATGAATACCTTCCTGCCATCGAGGCAGCCTATGGTTGTCTGCCTCAGGCCGAAGACCTTGCTGACAATCAGGCGTCCTGGGAAAAATTTCTCCAGCTGATCCAGGCTATGGACGCTCCGTCCATTAACTCCATTCCTACGATGGATGATCAGAATCCGGAAACATCGGCACTTTCGGAAAACAAAGGCTTCCGTTTTATGGGGCAGCGTTTTACAATAGACGCCGCCATTTTCCAGAAACTGATTTATGAAAGTGTTCAGCCAAACAGCCAGGGCAACACACGTCTGCTGCCGGACACACTGGATGTTGCTGCAGCGCTGGGTTCCGATACCGCCTATGCCATTCTTGAGGCTGCAGGTCACACAGACTATAAAAATTACAGTGAAAATATGCAGGCACTAAAGTCCTATCTTGCCAATGCGCCTGAAACCGTATGGACATCCTCTTTGTATTCACGCTGGCTCTATACCCTTACACCATTGCTCACACAAAAAGGGGAAGGCTGGCCCGCCTTTATGCAGACTGCCCAGTGGTCTGCAAAAAGTCTGGAAACCTTTGCAGGAAGCTATGCCGAATTAAAACATGACACGGTTTTATACGCCAAACAGGCCATGGCAGAAATGGGCGGCGGAGAGATGCCCACATGGGATGACCGGGGATATGTGGAACCGGAAGTCGATGTGTGGATGCGTTTTGCCGATCTTGCCCAAAAAACTGCTCAGGGTCTGAAATCCTATGGTCTTTTAAGTGAAGAAGACGAAACCAACCTGAACAGGCTGGGCGAGATGGCCGGACAGTTCCTTGCAATCTCTGAAAAAGAGCTGAACAATACCCCCCTTTCAGATGAAGAATACGAACTCATCCGCAATTACGGCGGTAACCTGGAACACTTCTGGCTGGAAGCCTTTAAGGATGAAGGTGAAAATATCACCTCCGGAGATTTCCCCGCAGCCATTGTAACCGATATTGCCACAGATCCCAACGGCCGCTGTCTTGAAGTGGCCACCGGCAACCCATCGACCATATATGTGATTGTGCCAGTGGACGGACAGGTCAAAATCTGTGTAGGCGCCGTTTATACGTTTTATCAATTTGAGCAGCCCCTGGATCAGCGGCTGACGGATACCCAATGGAGAGAAATGATGGGCATATCCCTGACAGATTCCGGCACCTATAATTTTGATTCATCGATCGAGCAGCCGGAATGGACCCAGTCGTATCGATTTAATTATGAGTACTAAGCTTTCGGACACAAAGGGGCACCTTACCCCGAACAGGGCCATACTTCTGGCCGCCGCCGTGTTTTTAGCTATTGCAGGAAGCCTGATTTATTTCCGTTTGAGCAGCCCCCAGCTTCCCAAATGGATCCCGTGGGCACAAAAATCCATACAGCCCACGGCTGAGCCTGATGCCCCTGAGGCTATAATGCTGGCCAATCGCCGGCTCACCGTCCAAAGCGGCGGCCGCATGGCCTGGCAGTCCCCGCAGGATATCCTCGTCCAGGATTTTCTCTGGTGCGACATTAACCATGATTCTGAAAACGAACTCATTCTTCTTTGCTGGCGTATCGGCCGTTATGGCCAGGCCAGACCTTACTGGGTAAAAGAAGATGAAAAAGACTGGTCCCAGCATATTTACATATACAGCTGGGAAAACGAGGCGATCCGTCCCCTGTGGATGGCCTCAGATATTGGGATGGATGTGCAGTCTTTTACCTTTGACGAAAAGCAGCGGCTGCTGATTACAGAAACAAACGGCCGCAAAACCGCCTGGGATTGGATCAGCTGGGGACTGACACTTATTCAAACGTACAGTTAAAAAAGGCCCCTGTGTTGGTATGAACGCATACACTTGAGCGTTCATACCAACACAGGGGCCTGCTCTCTTATATTCAGCCTACTGCAATAGCTTCGATTTCAAATAAAGCACCTTTGGGAAGTGCGGCAACCTGTACACAGGAGCGGGCCGGCGCTTCACCTGTAAAATAATCAGCATAGATGGCATTAATTGCAGCAAAGTCGTTGATATCTGCCAAAAATACGGTTGTCTTTACAACATTGGCCAATGTCAGACCTGCCGCTTCCACAACGGCTTTCAGATTTTCCAATGCCTGCTTTGCCTGAGCCTCAACACCTTCAGGCAGTTCTCCGGTCGCCGGAATTAACCCCAGCTGTCCGGATGTATATAAAGTTTCTCCGGCCTTCACCGCATGCACATATGGGCCCACTGCAGCCGGTGCGTTTTTTGCATTAATTGTTTCTCTTGTCATTTGAATTACCTCCAATCTATTCATAGAGTTTATTTTACACCCCTTGTTCTGATTAATCAATCGTTTATCTGTCCTGGTTTAAAAGAAGGTAGCTGTAATCTTCATAAACAGTACGAATCAAATCCCGAAGATCCGGGTAAAGGCTGCAGTCTTTATCATAAATTCTGAAGTCCTTCACCGATGCCCCCAGTCTGACCCGCACGGTCAGCGGCTCCTCACTGACAACAACAAAGCCCTGATTTGTACTGTCCTCAAAATCTTTTTCACAGGCAAATACTGTAAATTTATCTTTATAAGGCGCACTGCTGTATGGACAGAAGCTCTTACAGTTACCGCACTCATTACACATCCAATCCACATGAACAACCTGTGCCATGGCCTTCCCCGGCACCTTAATGGACACATTTGCACGGTTTGGACATACATCGATACAGTTCTCACATACTACAGAACAGGTCAGACACCGTTGGCTTTCATGATCAGCCTCCGCTTCGCCGAGTATATGACCTTTTTTATTGTACAGCGTTGACTCGGACACGCCGGCCTCCGCTGTAAAATCTGTAATCTGACCGATACCAGCTTTTTCCAGAATACCGTTGACTGCCTTCCGGGCATCCCGGATCGCTTCCACAACCGTTGCAGGGCCATAAACACCGTCTCCGGCCACATAAACATTTTCAATGCTGGTCTCCATTGTAAATTCATTGATAACTGCGCGACCGCTTTCATTGACCTGAATACCGGCTGCCGTATAAAAATCAGAATCAATGCGCTCGCCTACGGCTGCCAGTACGGTGTCTGCAGGAACACGGACCATCACACCTGTAGGCTCTGGCCGGCACCGCCCGGAAGTATCCATGGCGCCCAGTTTCATCTGTTCACAAATCAGTTCTCCATTTTCCAGAGATATCGGTGCCAGAAGCTCCTTAAATTCCACGCCGTCATTTAAGGCATAGACAAGTTCTTCCTCATCTGCCGGCATATATCTTCTGGAACGGCGGTAAACAAGGTAAACATGTTCCACACCATTGGCCCGTTTAGCCGCTCTGGCGGCATCCATAGCCGAATTACCGCCGCCGATGATGACAACATTTTTTCCCAGATCAACTGTTTTTGGAGTCTTTTTCAATGCCTCCATCACTTCAAGGGCATTTTGGGCATATCCGTTTTTAAGGGTTAATGTTCCGGGCTTGCCGGCACCAACGGCCAGCACCACATGGGTATAGCCCATCGCCTTCAGCGCATCCAGTGACTTTACTTCCGTATTCAGCTGGATTTTTGCCCCCATAGCCTTCACTAAGGCAATATCATTTTCAATGGCAGCATCGCTGATTCTGAAGGAAGGAATCACATGGCGGACAATACCGCCCAGGCTGTCCTTTTTCTCGAATACCGTCACATCGATACCGGCTTTTCCAAGGAAGTAAGCAGCTGCAAGACCGGCCGGCCCGCCGCCAACAACGGCTGCTTTCATACCTGCTATTGTTTCATTGCCGGCATTATCTTTCAGTTTTGCCATCAATGCATCAAAACCTTTTTGGGCCGCTTCCAGTTTCACACCGCGAATATTCACCGCCTCATCGTAAAAGTTTCTGGTACATTTACTCATACAATTGTGGGCACAGATTGTGCCTGTCATAAAGGGCAGCGGATTTTTCTGTATAATGACCTCAAGGGCTTCCTCGTATCTGCCCTGTCCGGCCAGTTCCACATATGCGGTAATATCCTGATGAATCGGACAGCCATCCTTACACGGTGCCACGAAACAATCAATCAGCGGCACTTCCTGCTTCATCTTTCGGGATGGCAAAGGCTTAATGGATTTGGTATGATGCGGATCCGTCACAGCGTCATCGGAAAGTTTTCTTACCTGCGCCGCATCCACACCGTCAAACTTTTTATACGGCTGTTTTAAAAGCAGTGCTCCGATCTGATCAAAACGATTGTAGCCGCCAGGTTTTAATACGGTTGTGGCCATGGTAATCGGCCATATTCCTGCATTAAAAATACGGTCAATATTATTAAAATCTGCACCGCCGGAATAAGAAATCCGAAGCCCGCCTTCAAATTCCTCCGACAGTTTTGCCGCCAGGGCAATAGACAGTGGATAAAGGGAGCGGCCGGACATATACATTTCCTCGCTGGGAAGCTCATTTCTTGTCACATCCACAGGGAATGTATTGGTAATTTTCACGCCGAACTCCAATCCATGAGATCCCGCCAGTTCCAGAAGACGGCGCATCATTGGAATGGCATCTTCATACTGCAGATCATCTTTAAAGTGAAAATCACCAAAGGCCACATAGTCATAGCCCATGGCATCCATACGCTTTCTGGCAAATTCATAGCCCAGCAGCGTTGGGTTGCATTTAATATATGTATTTAATTTTTTCTCGTTCATCAGATAAGCGGCAATCCGCTCGATTTCCTGGGGTGGACATCCGTGAAGGGTGGACAACGTGATGGATGTACAAATGTGCGGCGTAATGGCATTCACATCATCCGCAGTCACATGTGCAAACAAGTCCAAATGCTCCAGCAGCCATGCCTTGCAGGATTGGAAAATCTCAGTCTGAGAAGCATCCTTAAGACCTTCAATAAACCGGTCAACCTTTGGAGAACGAATGCCTTCCAGGTCATAGCCCACACTCATGTTAAATACAAAACCATCCATACCGCCCAGGCCAAACTCTTTGGAAATCACTTTCAGCGCAAACCAGGCTTTTACGTATTCCTCAAAAGCATCCAAAACCCTAAGCTCTGTGGACCATTCGCAGTTATAGCACTCATCATCAGCCAGAATACACGGTTTATTTACCGGTAAATCCTCTCCGTCCAGAATTTGAACGGTCTTGAGTTCAAAGAAACGGCTTCCGGCATAATACGATGCCACAATATTTTGTGCAAGCTGGGTATTGGGTCCAGCTGCCGGACCAAACGGTGTTTCTATTTTTTCTGTAAAAATAGGAAGGGTTTTGTCAGGGTCTGCCTTAAAGGCATGATGCACGCCAAAAACAGTACCCTGTTCATTTTTTTCTTTTAATATCCATAACATCAGACGATCAAATGGAATTAATGTCATACGATCACTCATTTTGAATACAGCCTCCTTTATTTATTAATATCCGCCCACAATGCGGCCGCCTGTGCTCTGCAGTCAGCCATGGCTTTTTCTTCATCAATCACAAGCAGCTCACGGTCTTTCATAAGCACCTTACCGTTACATACGGTTGTGACAACATGACGTCCTGTCATACCAAACAGGGTATGTCCATTAATATTGGAAGCATCCATCGGTGTCAGCGGATTATAGTCCAATACAATCACATCACCGGCAGCCCCTTGCTTTAAAACACCCAGTGGAGTCTTAAAGTACCGTCCTGCAATGGCCGCATTGCCCTCAAATAAAATGCCGGGGACTTCAGCCCATGCCTCATTGGGGTTACAGCTGTTATGCTTATGAAGAACATTGGCTACCTTCATCGATTCCAGCATATCGTGGGTATAGCCGTCGGTTCCAAGACCGGTCACAATCCCTTTTCTGTATATTTCCATTGTCGGCGGGCATCCGCAGGCATTGCCCATGTTGGATTCAGGATTATGAACAACCATGGTGTCTGTAGCCTTTAATAATTCCATTTCCTGGGGATTCACATAAATGCAGTGGGCCGTCAGCGTTTTCGGTCCAAGAATATTCATATCCATCAAACGGTTTACAATACGCTTGCCATACTTTCTAAGGGCGTCATGAAGATCTTCAATCCCCTCTGCCACATGAATATGATAGCCTACACCCTCCGGTTTATGCTGAGCACAAAAATCCAAAGTAGCATCTGAAAGGGTAAACTGAGCGTGAAGGCCAAACATTCCGGCAATCATATCGCTGTCATCTGCCAGGGCATGTTTAATAAAAGCCTCGTTTTCGTAAACCCCTTCCTTCATTTTTTCCTGTCCATCCCGATCAGACACTTCGTAACAAAGACACGAACGGACACCAAGGGCTTTGGCTGCATCCTCAATGGCAAACAGACTGTCTTTGATCCCACCATAGCTGGCATGATGATCAAATACCGTTGTCACACCGTTTTTAATGCAGTCAATATAGGTGGCAACCGCACTCATGCGGGTCTGCTCCAAATTCAGATGGCGATCCAGTGTCCACCACATGCCGTCCAGAATATCCAGAAAGCCTTTGGGATGATAGCCTTTCACCGAAAGGCCCCGGGCCATGGCACTGTAAATATGCTCGTGTGCATTAATGAATGCCGGCATAATCACGCCGCCTCTGGCATCAATAAACTGTGCATCAGGATACTTCGCTTTAAGGGTTTCACAGGTCCCCACTTCTTTAATCAGCCGGCCTTCAATACATACGGCGCCGTTTTCCAGATATGGATTTTCCCGATCTCTCGTAATCAGTCGCCCATTCCCTATAATCATCATATTGCCTCTCTCCTCTTTTTTGACTAATTTTTATTTTATGATCTATTTCTGTTTTCTGTAAAATGTATTTTCCAGCGGAAGCTTTGTACGGAAGTTTTTGTCCAGACGATAGTAAGCATGCTGACAGGCCGGTGCGGTTGGTACAGAACAGATTTCACCGATGCCCTTTGCGCCGTAAGCCAGATCAGATACCTGAGGTGATTTAACAAAAATCACCTGAATTTCCGGTACATCTGTGGCACGCATCAGGCCCAGACGTCCATATTTTAATTTAGGATATCCTCCCTCCATGGGAAAATCTTCTGTCAGACCATAGCCCAGCCCCATCACAACACCGCCCTCGATCTGTCCCTCGGCAGACCTGGGATTAATCACTGTCCCCGCATCATGGGCGGCAACTACTTTTTCAAGCTTTCCGTTTTCATCCAGAATAACAACCTGCGTTGCATAACCGTAAGCAATATGGCTGACCGGGTTTGGTTTATCCGATCCCATGGGATCCGTAACGCCTAAATACTCACCGTAAAACTCCTGTCCCTCCAGAGCCCTTAAAATGTCCTGATCTGGAAGCAAATCAGCTTCATTTTCCCAATCTCCGTTGGGATTCATTAAGCAGGCATCATTTTTCCTGGCAAAGCGCACCTCATCCATGGCAGCTGCCAGTTTTTGCGCCGCTCTTTTGGTGGCTTCGCCGGTAAACAGTGTCTGACGGGAAGCCGTGGATGTTCCCGAATCCGGTGTTCTGGCCGTATTGGCCCGCTCATGAAGCATAAGGTTTGGAGAAATCCCGGTTGTCTCACATACAATATGAAGGCACACGGTGCCCACGCCCTGACCCATACAGGCGGCTGATGTCCGAATGTGTAAAATCCCGTCCTGAATACTTAAAATACATCTTCCGGTATCCGGTATGCCCACACCAACGCCGCTGTTTTTCATACAGCTGGCAATACCCGCATAAGGATGGGACTCGAAAACATCCTTCACGGCTTCCAGCGTCTGCACAAGCGCCGTATCCGGGCTGGCGATCTGTCCGTTGGGCAGTACCTGTCCCGGCCGGATCGCATTACGGTAGCGAATCTCCCACGGAGAAATGCCGGCCATCTCCGCCAGCAGATTAATGTTACATTCCGTGGCAAAGCAGCTTTGCGTCACCCCGAATCCTCTGTAGGCGCCTGCAGGAATATTATTGGTATATACGCCATAACCGACAATATCCACGTTCTGATAATTATAAGGTCCTGCGGCATGGGTGCAGGCTCTTTGCAGCACCGGCCCGCCAAGGGATGCATAGGCACCGGTATCCGAATAGATGACAGCCTTCATTCCCGTAAGATAGCCGTTTTCATCACAGGCTGTGGTAAAATCCATCTCCATGGCATGGCGCTTCACATGGTACTTCACACTTTCTTCTCTGGAAAACTTTACCTTGACAGGCTTACCTGTCACCCAGGCCATCAGAGCCGCATGATGCTGCACCGACATATCTTCCTTTCCGCCAAATCCACCGCCGACCAGCTTTGTCTCGCTGACAACCAGTTCTGGATCCAGACCCAGAATATAGGCAATCTCATGCTGTTCATCATAAACAGACTGGGAAGCTGTATACAGATGAACACCCGGTCCCTCCGGAAATGCAATGGCACACTCAGGCTCCATAAATGCGTGATCTGTAAAAGGCACAGAATAATGCTTTGTCACCACATATTTAGATTCTGCAATCGCCCGGTCTGCATCCCCGCGCTTACAAACTTCTCTTGTGAGAAGGTTTCCGCTGGAGTGAACAAGCGGCGCGTCCTTTTTCAATGCTTCCATAGGGCTTGTCACCGGCGGAAGCTCCGTATAATCCACTTCAATAAGATCAATGACCGCATCCAGTGTTTCCTTATGATAAGTCGCCACCAAGGCCAGGGCATCTCCGATATAATGGGTCACGGTTCCCTCAGGAATCAAAACATCCCAGTCCTTTTTCAGATGTCCGCATTTATTATTAGGGACATCTTTCGCTGTGAGCACAGTCACACAGTCTTCATGGGCCAGCGCTTTTTCAATATTAATTTTATTCACCATGGCCCGTGGGTATTTACTTCTCAGAGCCTTGGCATAAATCATACCGGGCAGTGTAATATCATCTACAAACTGTCCGGTTCCCAATACCTTTTCCGCAGCATCTGCACGTTTAAATTGTTCCCCTACCCGTGCGGAGGTTTCCGGTCCCGGTATTTCAATATTTTCCCGGAAATATCTGGCTGCCTCCATAATAGCTTCCTCTATTTTTTTATATCCGGTACACCGGCATATGTTTCCCCGGATCGCCTTTTTTACATCATCCCTTGTAGGATTAAGATTCTCATCCAGCAGTCCCTTTGCAGAAATAACCATGCCCGGAATGCAAAAGCCGCACTGCACCGCACCGGCCTGGGCAAAGCAATGGGTATAAACTGCTTTTTCCCGCTCCGACAATCCCTCCACAGTTATAATGGACTTTCCGTCTAATTTGGAAATTTTCTGAACACACGCCTTTACCTTTTTTCCATCAACTAAAATCGTACAGGTCCCGCAGGCGCCCTCGCTGCATCCCTCCTTAACAGAAGTAAGCCCTAACACATCTCTTAAATAATCAATAATTCTTCCGTCTTTTTCCACTTCATAAGTCGTACCATTCACAGAAATTGTATACATCATCCATTCACCTTCCCTGAACTGCTTTTCTCCAAAAAAACCTTTTTTCGCTTCTGAATTCGTTTTTTCACATTGGAGGTCCTTATTTTGACAGTATACATTTTTACCATCAAAATCCCTCAACCCCCGCCAAATAGTTCTGATAATACTTACAATGACTTATTTCATTTTATTTTTTTTCTATGCACAATATACATACACCTTATCTTTAACTGTAGTTTATCATTTATCTTCTCAAATAGCAACCCTAAAATACAAAAAATTTTAGTATGCCTAAAAATTTTTGTAAAAATCTATTGCAATAAAAATTTTTTGTGTTATTATTGAATTATCAAAGCACCTGAAGGAGTGTTTCCCATGAGTTTAAATGTCGCATTTTTTGAACAGCTCGCCAAAGGACTTGCAAAGCAGTTTGGAGAGCAGTGTGAAGTGGTTTTACATGATTTAACCACTGAGGATTTTGGAAAATCCATTATTCTTATAGAAAATGGTCATGTAACAAACCGCAAGGTCGGTGACGGACCTTCTCATGTTGTTCTCGAAACATTGCACGGCGATCCGGCTGCGCTCAAAGACCACCTGGGGTATCTGACGCGCACCAGTGACGGACGTATTTTAAAGTCCAGTACCATGTATATCAGAGATGAAGAACATCCGGAAAAAGTCATCGGCATCTTTGCAATCAACTATGATATTACCGGGCTTCTGGCCATTGACAGCTCTATCAAATCATTAATTGCCAGCGAACCCGAAGCCAAAGAACCTGAACGGATTACAACAAACGTTTCAGACTTACTGGATGATTTAATTGAACAGTCTGTCGCCCTTGTCGGAAAGCCTGTCGCTCTGATGACAAAGGATGATAAAGTCCGCGCCATTCAGTTTCTGAATGAATCCGGTGCTTTCCTTATTACTAAGTCCGGAGACAAGATCTCCAAATATTTCGGTATATCCAAATATACGCTTTACAGCTATATCGATATTAATAAGCAGCACTGAGTGCCGAAAAACGGCATCAGCATGTATGGAGGGATTATCTAATGAAAGAAGTCAAGTGGGTGTCTAACACAATGCCCAAAACAGAAGACAAAGAATTGTCTGTCATGGCACTGGAATCTGTAGCCAAAGCCCGGAAGTTTCACGAAAGCTTCCCACAGTACACAAAAACACCGCTGGCCAAGCTCAATCATATGGCCCAGTGGCTGGGACTGGGCGACGTTTACTGTAAGGATGAATCTTACCGTTTCGGACTAAATGCCTTTAAGGTTTTGGGCGGATCCTTTGCCATGGCCAGATACATTGCCAATGAACTGGGAAGGGATGTTTCCCAGCTGAATTATGATGTGCTCACATCCGATCAGCTTCGGGAAGAATTTGGCCAGGCCACATTTTTTACGGCAACTGACGGCAACCACGGCCGCGGTGTTGCCTGGGCTGCCAATAAGCTGAAACAAAAAGCCGTTGTTTTCATGCCCAAGGGAACCACACCTACCCGTCTTGAAAACATTTTGAAGGAAAATGCCACAGCAACCATCGAAGAAATGAACTATGATGACTGTGTCCGTCTTGCCGCCGAACATGCCGCAACAACACCGAGAGGCGTTGTTGTTCAGGATACAGCGTGGGATGGCTACGAGGAAATACCATCCTGGATCATGCAGGGTTATGGAACCATGGCATCCGAAGCCGATGAACAGCTTCATGAAAACGGCTGCGACCGACCGACCCATGTATTTGTTCAGGCCGGTGTCGGTTCTCTGGCCGGTGCAGTCACCGGTTATTTTGCAAACAGATATCCGGAGAATCCGCCGAAAGTCGTTGTGGTTGAGGCACAGGAAGCTGCCTGCCTTTACAAAGGTGCCGTCGCCGGTGACGGTAATATCCGAATTGTAGACGGCGATCTGCCCACAATTCAGGCCGGTCTTGCCTGCGGCGAACCGAATACTATTTCCTGGGAAATCCTTAAAAATCACGTCACCGTATTTACAGCCTGCCCGGATTGGGTCGCTGCCAAAGGGATGCGCGTCTTAGGCGCTCCGTTTAAAGGTGATCCACAGGTTGTTTCCGGAGAATCCGGTGCGGTTCCTATGGGACTTTTATATTCCATCATGACAATGCCCGAATTAAAAGGCTTAAAAGACGCTCTGGAATTAAATGAGACTTCCCGGGTTCTGCTTTTCTCCACAGAGGGAGATACAGATCCGGACAGATATAAAGACATCGTATGGTATGGCAAAAACTATGACTGAAACCTGAAATTCAAAAATAACCTGAAATTCAAAAACGTATTGGAGGAATGAAAAATGGATTTTGAAAACATCAAGAAGGCTGCTGCCGGTTATGAACAGGCAATGACAAAATTTTTACGTGATCTGGTAAAAATTCCGGGAGAAAGTGCAGGGGAAAAAGGACATATCGACCGTATTGCCGAGGAAATGCGCGCACTGGACTTTGACAAAGTTGAAATCGACCCCATGGGCAATGTTCTGGGTTATATGGGTACCGGTAAAAAACTGATCGGTTTTGATGCACATATTGATACGGTCGGTATCGGTAATATAAATAACTGGAAATTTGATCCTTATGACGGCTTCGAGACAGAGGAAGAAATCGGCGGCCGCGGCACATCAGACCAGATGGGCGGTATTGTGTCTGCAGTTTACGGCGCAAAAATCATGAAAGATCTTGGTCTTTTAAACGATAAATATACAGTTCTTGTGACCGGAACAGTTCAGGAAGAAGACTGCGACGGCCTGTGCTGGCAGTATATTATTAATGAAGACAAAGTCAGACCTGAATTCGTTGTCTCCACAGAGCCTACTGACGGCGGTATTTACCGCGGACAAAGAGGCCGTATGGAAATCCGCGTAGACGTTAAAGGCGTATCCTGCCACGGTTCTGCACCGGAACGTGGTGACAACGCCATCTACAAAATGGCCGATATCCTTCAGGATGTCCGGGCCCTCAACGAAAACGATGCCAATGATGACACACCGGTCAAAGGCCTTGTTAAAATGTTAGACGAAAAATATAATCCACAGTGGGAAGAAGCCCGCTTCCTTGGCCGCGGCACAGTGACCACCTCCGAAATCTTCTTTACATCCCCAAGCCGCTGCGCAGTTGCCGATTCCTGCTCTGTATCTCTGGACCGCCGTATGACAGCCGGTGAAACCTGGGAAAGCTGCCTGGACGAAATCCGCGCTCTGCCTTCCGTCAAAAAATACGGCGATGATGTAAAGGTTTCCATGTACGAATATGCCCGTCCGTCCTACACAGGCCTTGTATATCCCATTGAATGTTATTTTCCAACATGGGTTATCCCAAAAGATCATAAGGTTACCAAAGCACTGGAAGATGCATACAAAGGACTTTACGGCAATGAGCGCTTAGGCTGCAGCGAAACTCAGCAGATGCGCCAGGCCCGTCCGCTTACAGATAAATGGACATTCTCCACGAACGGCGTATCGATTATGGGCCGCAACTCTATCCCGTGTATCGGCTTTGGTCCTGGCGCTGAAGCCCAGGCTCACGCGCCAAACGAAAAGACATGGAAATGTGACCTTGTAAGATGTGCAGCCGTTTATGCAGCACTGCCTTCAATCTACACAGCTGAATAAAGCACCTTGCCTGCAAATCAACAACGTTGAATTTGAAGGCAGGCCAATTAAAATCATCCATTGAATACCATTCATAAAATAAGGAGAGTTTATCATGAAAACATTACAGGATTATATCGATAAATTAAATGCGCTGAATTTTAAAGAAATGTACAACAACGACTTTTTCCTTACATGGGAAAAAACAGATGACGAACTGGAAGCCGTATTTACAGTAGCAGACGCCCTGCGTTTCATGCGTGAAAATAATATTTCCACAAAGGTTTTTGAAAGCGGTCTGGGCATCTCCCTGTTCCGTGATAATTCCACCCGTACCCGCTTCTCCTTTGCATCTGCCTGCAACCTTCTGGGTCTTGAAGTTCAGGATCTGGATGAAGGCAAATCTCAGGTTGCACACGGTGAAACAGTTCGTGAAACAGCAAATATGATTTCCTTTATGGCTGATGTGATCGGCATTCGTGATGATATGTATATCGGCAAAGGAAATGCCTATATGCACGAAGTTGCTGATTCTGTTGAACAGGGGCATAAAGACGGTATTCTGGAACAGCGCCCAACACTTGTAAATCTTCAGTGCGATATCGATCATCCCACACAGTGTATGGCAGACATGCTTCATATTATCCATGAATTCGGCGGTGTAGAAAACTTAAAAGGCAAAAAGGTTGCCATGACATGGGCTTACTCCCCATCCTACGGCAAACCGCTCTCCGTTCCTCAGGGTGTCATCGGTCTGATGACAAGATTCGGAATGGATGTTGTTCTTGCTCATCCGGAAGGCTATGAAGTGATGCCTGAGGTCGAGGAAGTTGCCAAAGCGAATGCCGAGAAATCCGGCGGTTCCTATAAACGCGTCAACGATATGGCCGAAGCCTTCAAAGATGCTGATATTGTATATCCAAAGAGCTGGGCACCATTTGCAGCCATGGAAAAAAGAACAAACCTTTACGGTGACGGTGATTTTGATGGTATCAAAACACTGGAAAAAGAATTACTTGAGCAGAACGCTTTACACAAAGACTGGGCTTGTACAGAAGAACTAATGAAAACAACAAAAGACGGAAAAGCCCTTTATCTTCACTGTCTGCCTGCAGATATTACAGGGGTCAGCTGTGAAACCGGTGAAGTTGACGCTTCTGTATTTGACCGCTACAGAACACCGCTTTATAAAGAAGCCAGCTATAAACCATATATTATTGCAGCCATGATCCTTCTGAGCAAATTCGAAGATCCTGCAGCATTATTAAAAGCACTGGAGGAAAAAGGCACACCGAGAAAATTTATGTAATGTGAAGCCTGATCCGGAGGAAAAGGTATGAAAAAAAGAATTGTAATTGCATTGGGGGGCAATGCGCTGGGGAATACCCTGCCCGAGCAGATGATTGCCGTGAAGCGTACATCCAAAGCCATTGTCGATTTGATAGAGGAAGGCCATGAGGTAATTATCGCTCATGGCAATGGTCCTCAGGTTGGCATGATCAATCAGGCCATGATCGAATTAAGCCGCGTGGATGAAAAACAGCCCAACACACCCTTATCTGTCTGTGTTGCCATGAGTCAGGCCTACATCGGCTATGACCTTCAAAATGCCATCCGTGAAGAACTTTTAAATCGAGGTTTGCACAACATCCCTGTAGCCACGATGGTCACCCAGGTCCGTGTGGATGAAAATGATCCGGCCTTTGAAAATCCCACAAAGCCCATCGGCCGCTTCATGACAAAGGAACAGGCCCAGCTTGCGGCCCAAAAATATGGTCATGAAATGCGGGAAGATGCCGGGCGGGGCTATCGCCGTGTGGTAGCCTCCCCAAAACCGGTGGAAATTGTAGAAATCGGAGCCATCCGCGCCCTTGTGGAAGCCGGTCAAATCGTCATTGCCTGCGGCGGCGGCGGTATTCCGGTGACATTAAACGGCAACCATCTTAAGGGAGCCAGCGCCGTGATTGACAAGGATTTTGCCAGCTGTGTGCTGGCCAAGAATTTGAATGCAGACTGCCTGATTATTTTAACCGCCGTAGAAAAGGTTGCCATCAATTACGGTAAAGAGAATGAGCAATGGCTCTGCGATCTGTCCGTAGAAGATGCACAAAAATATATTGCCGAAGGACATTTTGCCCCTGGCTCCATGCTGCCCAAGGTTCAGGCAGCCGTGGACTTTGCCAAATCGGCACCCGGACGCACCGCACTGATCACCCTTCTTGAAAAAGCCAAAGAAGGAATTGCAGGACGGACGGGAACCCATATCCATCAGTAAAATTTAAAAAGGATTTCCCGGGAGCATATCGCCCTCGGGAAATCCTTTTTTCTATTCATGACATTTGCAGTCACACACCGTATGCCCTTCTTTTTTTCCGCAGCATTTTCCTGCAGCCGGACAGCCGATACATTTGACGCCACTTTTTTTAGCTTTCAAAATATAAGTACCTGCAATACCTACAATCAACACTATAATACCTATCAAAAGAAAATCTACCATATGTCATCATCCCTTCGATCCGTTTCCCATACATGTAATTCCCATGTATCCCCTGCTCATGCATCTGATTCCTATGCGTGTAAACGATACGCTGCGCTGAATGCTTTTTCTTTTTTTCGAATCAGTATACCTAATATAACAGCAAATGCAGACACTGCAATCAGTCCTGGAACAAAACCGCTGCCCATCGCTCCCGTTGTTGCCAATGTACCAATCTGATAGACCAAAAATGCAACGGTATAACCGGTGCCCAACTGCAATGCAATACCGCCCCACAGCCATTTCTTATCCTGCATTTCAGCATTCATAGCTCCAAGAGCCGCAAAACAGGGTGGAGTAAAAAGATTAAACATCAGATAAGCAAGGGCTGCCACCTTCGTAAGTCCCATCACCATTGCGACTTCGTTGGCACCACCCACCAAGGCCAGTTCATCTGTATCAATAAAATTAGTAAGGCCATACACGACAGCAAGTGTACCAACAACATTTTCTTTTGCAATAAAGCCTGTAATTGCGGCTGCGGCAAGCTGCCATACCCCAAATCCAAGAGGAATCAAAAGCACCGCAAACGGAGACGCAATGGATGCAAGAATCGAAGTATTTTCCATACCCTCTTCCACCAGCTGGAACTGCCAGTTAAAACTCTGCATGATCTGCACAACTGTATTACAAACCAAAATAATCGTTCCGGCTTTCACAATATAAGCTTTACCCCGGGAAAGCATGGAAAGCACTGCGCGTTTCAGGCTGGGAATTTTATATTCCGGGAGTTCAATAATGAAGAAAGATTTTCGGAATTTATATCCGGTAATCTTTTTTACCAATAACGCCCCCAAGAAAATCAGCACAATACCAACCAGATACATCGTCGGGCCAACCCATGAAGCATCCGCAAAAAAAGCTCCGGCAAATAACGCAATGACCGGAAGTTTGGCTCCGCATGGCATAAACGGTGTCAGCATGGCCGTTGCCCGCCTTTCCCTTTCATTACGAATCGTACGGCAAGCCATAATTCCCGGAATGGCACACCCGGTACCAATAACCATGGGAATAACCGATTTTCCAGAGAGACCGACGCGCTTAAAAATCGGATCCAAAACTACGGTTGCACGGGCCATATACCCGCAGTCTTCCAAAAGGGCAATCAGAAAATACATGACCATGACCAGCGGCAGAAATCCCACCACTGCGCCTACGCCGCCAATCATTCCGTCAACCAGGAGCGCCTGAAGGAAAGGGTTGGCATTTTCAACCAGGCCTGCAGCCCAGCCCTGGAAAGTTTCAATCCAGCCAACCAGCCAATCCGCAATCCAGGTCCCGACAGTAGACTGAGATATATAAAACACACCAAACATGATAACCGCAAAGACCGGGAGCCCAATCAATTTATTGGTAAGCACAGCATCAATATGATCCTGTTTATTTTTATCTTTTGTTAAAACTTTTCTCTTTTCTACGGCTTTTACAATCCCGTTTACAAATTCAAAACGTTTTCTGTCGGCCGCCTCGACTTCACCTTTGTCCTGCAGGTTAATATCTTCCTGTCTATAAGGTGCCTTCTGTCCACAGCCTTTTAATTCTGCCGCCAGGTTTATTACCGTTCTCAGTCCATCGTGCCCGGAAACTGTAGATACCGTTGGAATGACCGGACAGCCTAATTTCTCCTCTAATTTTTTTACATTGATTTCAGTTTTTTTCTTGTCTGTAAGATCGCTTTTATTAAGCGCAATGACAACCGGGATCCCAAGTTCCATCAGCTGAGTTGTAAAAAACAAACTTCTGCTTAAATTGGTTGCATCCACAATATTAATAATAACATCTGGATTTTCATTTTTTACATAACTGCTTGTAACACTTTCCTCTGATGTAAAAGGCGACATGGAATAGGCTCCTGGTAAATCCACCACAATTAATTGCTCCGTTCCGTCAAAATATCCTTTCTTAATCGGACTCTCCTTTTTTTCTACCGTAACACCGGCCCAGTTTCCAACGCGTTCGTTTCTTCCGGTGAGCGCATTGTACATGGTTGTCTTTCCACTATTGGGATTTCCCGTCAACGCAATTCTCATAATTTTTCGTCTCCTTCTGAATTTCTTTGATTAGCAAAAACTAACTAAATGTTTTAAAAAAATTGCCTTTTGGCCCCAACATCTTTATATTGAAATAGCTTGTGCTAAATCAGGATCAATGTTATACCTGGCATCCTTAATGGATACAACGCACCCGCCTTTGCGATGGGCAATAACAGTAATCGGTTCTCCACTATAACATCCTAGTGAAAACAAAAACGCATTGAGTTCTTCATCATCTGTAGAAATACCTTTTACGATATACTCTTCCCCTTCTTTTGCTTCTGACAAATTCATAAACATCGGTCACACTCCATCCTTACTTTAATCTATATTTATTTTTTTACGCAAATATAAGTTACCCAAAACTTACTGTAGTTAGTTTAAACTAATATACATATTTTGTCAACCCCATGATTGATTTTTTTATCTCAATCACGCCTCCCCAAATATATGCAAATGCGCCACATACATAACGCTCTTTGTATTCTATTTTGAAAGTGCATATGCATATACAATAATATTCAAGATAGCATGTCTTTCCATTTTTTACCATTCCTTTGGAGGCTGGGGCCGGCTTTATTTAGTGTGCAGCCCCTGGACAGTATTTTAATTTACAGGTAGCGGAAAATGGAATCCATGGATCTGCTGTCTGAATATTACGAACGAAAAGGTGATTCAATGGAAAATTTGATTAATCAAAGGATCCTGGCATTATGTCAAGAAAAAAGCTGGTCGATCTATAAATTGGCGGCAATCGCAGGCATTCCTGTGAGTACCCTCAATTCCATTTTAAAAAGAAATAATGCACCTACCATCCCAACCCTGCAAAAAATATGTGAAGCTTTCGATATTACACTTTCCCAATTTTTTTCCAGAGATTTTGGAGAAATGACTTCCAATCAGTCAGAATATATGTATGAATTTAATCTACTGACCCCTCACGAAAAAGAAGTTGCCCTGGCCTATATCAAAGGTATGAACGCGGGCAAAAAGGAAGCGCTGTTGTCTGAAAAACATTCCTCCTGACAGGCGAACAAAAATAGGGATCCCTGGGCGCCGCAAAAAGGGGCAGTCTGTTCAAGACTGCCCCTTTTTTATGTTCACCCGACAATAAGTTCTTTTTCTACGTTCATTATAATTTGATCAAATGGCCTGGAATGCTCAATCCAGCCCTTTAATCGATCTGCTTGGCAAATTAAGCGATATGAACATTAACTGCTCTTAATTTACCGCTGTCTTTAGGATCTGCTTCTGTATCGAAGTTGACTTTCTGACCTTCTTCAAGTGTCTTAAAGCCATCAACCATAATTGCAGAAAAATGTACGAATACATCTTTTCCTGTTGCATCGTCGGTAATAAAGCCATAACCTTTTTGTGCGTTGAACCATTTAACTGTACCATTGTTCATAATCTGGTACCTCCTTTCAAATAAGAAAGAATACGGCCCCTGTATTCCATAATTAAAAATTTGTACTCACATAAGAAAAAATCTCACATATTCTTGTAATTCATTATCCGATCAATAACTTACAAAAATATGTGAGATATAAAGTCTTATTCTGAATACGAGTTATATTATACAGTAATTCTGCCCTAATGTCAATCCCTGTAATTGCATAATCGAAAAAATTCCTATGAAAACAGCTGCATCCGAGACGTGCATCCTGTCCCGAATACAGCTGCTTTCCTGTCCGTCAGGTTATTTTCTAATCAACAGACCATTCTTTTTATTCTTCGTCAGAATCAACATTGTCGATGAGGATTTCCTCATTCTCGTCAAATTGTTCAGCAGCTTCTTCTTTTGCTCTCTGAGCTTCCTCAGCAGCCTTCTTCTGCTCCTCTTTCAACCGTTCTTCTTCCATCCGCTGTTCCATAGCCAGTCTTTCCCGTTCCATCTCCAGCGCCTTCATCTCCTCATCTGTGGAGAGACGAACACTGCGGTAACGTTTCATACCTGTACCGGCCGGAATCAGCTTACCGATCAGAACGTTCTCTTTAAGACCGATCAGAGGGTCAACCTTTCCTTTAATCGCAGCTTCTGTCAGAACCTTTGTTGTTTCCTGGAAGGATGCAGCAGACAGGAAGGAGTTGGTAGCCAGGGAAGCTTTTGTAATACCAAGCATAACCTGTGTACCTTCTGCCGGACGTTTGCCTTCTTCAATCAGGTTTTCATTGATTTCGTCAAAGTCCAGAACATCAACCAGTGTTCCCGGCAGGTAGGATGTATCACCGTTATTTTCAATACGAATCTTCTTAAGCATCTGACGTACAATAACCTCAATATGCTTGTCATTGATTTCTACACCCTGCAGACGGTAAACGCGCTGAACTTCCTGAATCATATAATCCTGAACAGCACGGACGCCCTTAATCTTCAAGAGGTCGTGAGGATTAATACTACCTTCTGTCAGTTCATCACCGGCTTCAAGAACCTGATTATCTGTAACCTTAATACGTGAACCATAAGGGATCAGGTAAGCTTTTGTTTCACCTGTTTCGTTATTTGTTACAATAACTTCACGTTTTTTCTTTGTATCTTTAATCGTTGCAATACCGCCGAATTCTGCAATGATTGCAAGTCCCTTCGGCTTTCTTGCCTCAAAAAGTTCCTCGACACGAGGAAGACCCTGTGTAATGTCATCACCGGCAACACCGCCGCTGTGGAATGTACGCATGGTCAGCTGTGTACCAGGTTCACCGATGGACTGAGCCGCAATAATACCAACAGCTTCACCAACCTGTACGGCAGAACCTGTGGCCATATTGGCGCCGTAACATTTGGCACATACGCCGATATGAGACTTACAGGACAGCACTGTACGGATCTTAACCTTTGTAAGTCCTGTCTTGGCAACTCTTGCCGCACGTTTTGGTGTAATCATGTGGTTCGCCTTAACCAGAACTTCTCCGGTTTCAGGATCCACAATATCCTCTGCAGCATAACGGCCTGTCATACGGTCTTCAAGACTTTCAATCACCTCGCGGCCATCGGTAAATGCCTCGATCCACATACCCGGAATCGGCTTGCCTTCTTCACAGCAGTCTGTTTCACGAATAATCAGATCCTGAGATACGTCAACCAGACGTCTTGTCAGGTAACCGGAGTCAGCTGTACGCAGCGCTGTATCGGACATACCTTTTCTGGCCCCGTGGGCAGAAATAAAGTATTCCAGAACGTCCAGACCTTCACGGAAGTTGGACTTAATCGGCAGCTCAATGATTCGTCCCGATGTATCGGCCATCAAACCACGCATACCGGCCAGCTGCTTGATCTGCTGATTGGAACCACGGGCACCGGAGTCAGCCATCATGTAAATATTATTATATTTATCCAGGCCGTTAAGCAGCGCACTTGTCAGTTTATCATCGGTTTCCTTCCAGGTTTCTACCACAGCTTTGTAACGTTCTTCTTCGGTTACAAGACCACGGCGGAAGTTCTTTGTAATAGAATCAATAGTCTTCTCGGCATTGGCCAGAAGGTCTTTCTTCTCCTCAGGTACAGTCATATCGGAAATGGATACAGTAATCGCACTTCTTGTGGAATACTTATAGCCGGTCGCTTTAATGGCATCCAGCACCTCGGCCGTATTTGTCGCACCATGAGTATTAATACATTTATCAATAATTTTCTTTAACTGTTTCTTTCCTACAAGGAAATCAATTTCAGGAAGCAGCGCATTTTCAGGGTTGCTCCGGTCTACAAATCCAAGATCCTGAGGAATAATTTCATTGAAAATCAAACGTCCCAGAGTGATATCCACAATTCTGGAAATCTTTTCTCCGTTGACAACGCCTTCACGGCGGACTTTAATTCTTGAATGTAAAGTAATGACCTTATTTTCATAGGCAAGAATGGCTTCGTTAATACTCTTGAAGAACTTGCCCTCTCCGATATCGCCTGGTTTATCCAAGGTCAGATAATAAATACCAAGAACCATATCCTGTGAAGGAACGGCTACAGGCGCACCGTCAGACGGTTTTAACAGGTTGTTTGGTGAAAGCAGAAGGAATCGGCACTCTGCCTGAGCTTCCACAAACAGCGGTACATGGACAGCCATCTGGTCACCGTCAAAGTCAGCGTTAAACGCTGTACAAACAAGGGGATGCAGTTTAATCGCCTTACCTTCGACAAGGATCGGTTCAAATGCCTGAATACCAAGTCTATGCAGTGTCGGCGCACGGTTTAACATAACCGGATGTTCTTTAATCACATCTTCCAGCACATCCCATACTTCCGGCTGAAGACGTTCAACCATCTTCTTTGCTGATTTAATGTTATGAGCCAATCCGCTGCTTACAAGCTCTCTCATAACAAACGGCTTAAACAGCTCAATCGCCATCTCCTTTGGAAGACCGCACTGGTAGATCTTCAGCTCAGGGCCAACGACAATAACGGAACGTCCGGAGTAGTCAACACGCTTACCTAAAAGGTTTTGACGGAAACGTCCCTGCTTACCTTTAAGCATATCGGACAAAGATTTAAGCGCACGGTTACCCGGGCCTGTCACAGGTCTGCCGCGGCGTCCATTATCGATCAGGGCGTCAACCGCTTCCTGGAGCATACGTTTTTCGTTGCGAACAATAATATCCGGAGCGCCCAGTTCCAGAAGACGTTTTAAACGGTTGTTTCTGTTAATAATTCTTCTGTACAGATCGTTAAGGTCAGACGTTGCAAAACGTCCGCCGTCCAGCTGAACCATTGGACGGATGTCCGGCGGAATAACCGGAATAACATCCAGAATCATCCATTCCGGACGGTTTCCTGAACCTCTGAAAGCTTCCACAACTTCCAGACGTTTAATGATTCTGGCCCGTTTCTGACCGGAGGCATCCTTAAGATCTCTCTTTAAGGTTTCGGCATCCTTATCCAGGTCAATGGCTTTTAACAGCTCCTGGATGGATTCCGCGCCCATACCGACGCGGAATGTATTGCCATATTTATCATAAGCATCTCTGTATTCTTTTTCAGAGAGCACCTGCTTAACCTGAAGATCTGTATTTCCCTTATCAAGTACAACATAAGAAGCAAAATACAGAACCTTTTCAAGGTTTCTCGGAGACATATCAAGGATTAAGCCCAGGCGGCTGGGAATTCCCTTGAAATACCAGATATGGGAAACCGGCGCTGCCAGTTCAATATGTCCCATTCTTTCACGGCGAACGCTGGATTTTGTAACCTCAACACCACAGCGGTCGCAGACCACGCCTTTGTAGCGGATCTTTTTATATTTGCCACAGTGACACTCCCAGTCCTTACTGGGTCCGAAAATCTTTTCGCAGAAAAGACCGTCTTTTTCCGGCTTCAGTGTTCTGTAGTTAATCGTCTCCGGCTTCTTAACTTCGCCGTGAGACCATTCTCTGATTTTATCCGGTGAGGCCAGACCAATTTTGATCGCGTCAAAAGTCATTGGCTGGTAAGCTTCATTTTTAACTGTTTCAGACATACATGGCTCTCCCTTCTTTAGTCATCTAAGTCGGAATTACTGTCAAAAAGGGCATCGAGATCATCATAATCATCCTCGTCGCTGTCCTCTTCCACATCGATCAATTCATCATTATCAATAACCTGCTGTTTATGAACATAATCGCCCATGGAGTCGTCCTCATAATCAAAGTTTGACTCACCACTCATAAAGTCTGCCATTTCATCATTGCCGTAATCCACGTTTTCACCGATGTTAACTTCTGTCTGGTCATCACGCAGCACACGGATATCCAGAGCCAGGGACTGCAGCTCTTTGAGCAATACCTTAAAGGATTCAGGAATACCAGGTTCGCTGACATTTTCACCTTTGATAATGGCTTCATAGGTTTTCACACGGCCGGTAACATCATCGGACTTGAATGTAAGGATTTCCTGAAGGGTGTAGGATGCACCATAGGCTTCCAGGGCCCAAACCTCCATCTCTCCGAAACGCTGTCCGCCAAACTGTGCCTTACCGCCCAGCGGCTGCTGCGTAACAAGGGAGTACGGACCGGTTGAACGGGCATGGATTTTATCATCAACAAGATGATGCAGTTTCAGGTAATGCATGCATCCAACGGTTACAGGATTGTCAAACTCCTCACCTGTACGTCCGTCACGCAGCTGGATCTTACCTGTTCTGCTGATTGGAACGCCTTTCCACTCTTCTCTGTGGGCTTTATTTTTATCAAGGTATTCATATACACCAGGATTAAGCTTGGACTGCCATTTTTCGGTGAATACATCCCATTCATCGTTGGCATAATCATTCGCCAGCTCCAGTGTATCCATAATATCAATTTCGTTGGCACCGTCAAATACCGGTGTCTCAATCTTAAATCCGAGAACTTTTGCGGCCAGACCCAGATGGACTTCAAGGACCTGTCCGATATTCATACGTGAAGGCACGCCCAGAGGGTTAAGTACAATATCAAGCGGACGTCCGTTTGGTAAAAACGGCATATCTTCCACCGGAAGTACACGGGAAACAACACCCTTGTTACCATGACGGCCGGCCATCTTATCACCAACGGAAATCTTACGTTTCTGAGCAATATAAACACGAACGCACTCATTCACACCAGGGGACAGCTCATCGCCGTTTTCTCTTGTAAATACTTTGGCATCCAGAATAATACCATAAGCACCATGCGGTACTTTCAGAGATGTATCACGAACCTCGCGGGCCTTTTCACCGAAAATAGCGCGAAGCAGTCTTTCCTCGGCAGTCAGCTCAGTTTCACCCTTCGGTGTTACCTTACCTACAAGAATATCTCCGGCACGAACTTCAGCCCCCACGCGGATAATTCCCCGTTCATCCAGGTTTTTAAGTGCGTCATCGCCCACACCTGGTACATCTCTTGTAATTTCTTCAGGTCCAAGTTTTGTATCTCTGGCTTCAGCCTCATACTCTTCGATATGGATGGATGTATAAACATCGTTCTGAACCAGTTTTTCACTGAGCAGAACCGCATCCTCGTAGTTATAGCCTTCCCATGTCATGAAACCGATCAGAGGATTCTTTCCCAGCGCCAGCTCGCCCTGGTAAGTGGACGGACCGTCGGCCAGCACATCCCCGGCCATAACTCTGTCACCTTTGAACACAATCGGTCTCTGGTTATAGCAGGCACCCTGGTTGCTTCCAACGAATTTCAGAAGCTTATACCGGTCTCTGCTGCCGTCATCGGCTTTCACAACAATTTCTTTTGCAGAAGAAATTTCCACAGTACCGTTGCGTCTGGCAACCACACAGACACCAGAGTCTACTGCTGCCTTGCCTTCCATACCGGTTCCGACAATCGGAGAATCCGTGAGCATCAAAGGCACTGCCTGACGCTGCATGTTAGATCCCATGAGGGCACGGTTGGCATCGTCATTTTCAAGGAAAGGAATCATGGATGTAGCTACTGAAAATACCATCTTCGGCGATACGTCCATCAGATCCACCTTGGATTTCTGGAACTCGGAAGTTTCTTCACGGTAACGTCCGGAAACGTTATTTCCGATAAAGTAACCGTCATCATCCAGCGGCGCATTTGCCTGTGCGACAGTGTAGTTATCTTCCTCATCAGCTGTCAGATAGACAACCTCATCTGTAACCCTGGGGTTCTTTGGATCGGACTTATCCAGCTTTCTGTATGGGGCTTCGATAAATCCGTATTCATTAATACGTGCATAGGTTGCCAGAGAGTTGATCAGACCGATATTCGGACCTTCAGGAGTCTCAACAGGACACATTCTTCCGTAATGGGTATAGTGAACGTCGCGGACTTCGAAACCGGCACGATCACGGGACAGACCGCCAGGTCCCAGAGCAGACAGACGTCTCTTATGTGTCAGCTCGGACAACGGGTTATTCTGGTCCATAAACTGGGACAGCTGGGAACTTCCAAAGAATTCCTTTACAGCAGCAGTCACCGGTTTAATATTAATCAGAGACTGCGGTGAAATACCCTCAAGATCCTGAGTTGTCATACGTTCACGAACAACACGTTCCATTCTGGATAAGCCGATACGGTACTGGTTCTGAAGCAGTTCGCCAACGGCACGGATACGACGGTTGCCCAGGTGGTCAATATCATCATCTGTACCAACACCGTATTCAAGATGCATGTTGTAGTTAATAGAAGCCAGAATATCTTCTTTTGTAATATGCATCGGCACGAGCTCATGAACATTTTTGCGGATGGCATTTTTAATATCTTCGATATCATCAAACTCATCCAGAATCGCTTTCAGCGCCGGATAGTAAACAAGCTCTGTAACACCCAGTTCTCTTGGATCCACATCCACATAAGCAGATAAATCCACGGCCAGGTTAGAGAGAACCTTTACCACACGACCTTCTTCACTCTGAACAAATACAGCAGGAATCGCCGCATTCTGAATGGCAATGGCCAGTTCCTCTGTGATCACTGTACCGGCTTCAGCCAGGATCTCGCCTGTAGATGTATCAATCACATCTTCAGCCAGCACACAGTTTTTAATACGGAACTTAAAGGCCAGCTTTTTATTAAATTTATAACGTCCAACCTTTGCCAGATCATATCTTCTTGGATCAAAGAACATGGCATTGATCAGGCTTTCCGCACTTTCCACGGATAAAGGCTCGCCTGGACGGATTTTCTTGTAAAGTTCCAGAAGACCATCCTGGTAGTTATCGGATGTATCTTTTGCAATACTTGCCAGAATCTTTGGTTCTTCACCAAACAAATCAATGATTTCCTGATTTGTTCCGATACCGAGCGAACGGATCAGAACCGTGATCGGCACTTTACGTGTACGGTCTACACGTACATAGAAAACATCATTGGAATCGGTTTCGTATTCCAGCCATGCACCACGGTTAGGAATAACGGTACAGGAGTATAACTTCTTACCGATCTTATCATGGCCGATTCCATAGTAGATACCCGGCGAACGAACAAGCTGGCTGACAATAACACGCTCGGCACCATTAATCACAAATGTACCTGTAGCTGTCATAATCGGCAGTTCGCCCATAAAAATTTCATGTTCGTTAATATCACCTGTCTCTTTATTGATCAGGCGAACTCTAACTTTCAGCGGCGCAGCATAAGTTGCGTCACGTTCCTTACATTCTTCAATGCTATACTTAACATCATCTTCGCATAAAGTGAAGTCTGTGAATTCAAGACTTAAATGTCCGCTGTAATCAGCGATTGGAGATATATCATCAAAAACTTCTTTCAGACCTTTTTCAAGAAACCAATTATAGGAATTTTTCTGAACTTCAATAAGGTTTGGCATCTGAAGGACTTCTTTTCGATGAGAATAGCTCATACGGATGCCTTTTCCGGCTTTGACTGGTTTAATTCGACTGCTATTCATTGACGTTTTTCACCCCTTAAATCGTTGTGTGCGAGTTACTGTGAAAATCCCGGAAAACACAGGGTTTCCGGTACTCACTGTGCAGGTTTACGATGCCCTTAGACGGGCGATTAGCCTATGTCCCCACACTAATGTCAGTTTATTATTCTAACACAATATTCCAGAAACTGTCAAGGTGTTTTTTCTTATGTTTATACGTTTTCTGTTTATATGTCTCCTCAAATAAAAAAAACCATGATCTTTCAGGGTGGCAGTTGGCCCGCCGTTCAAAGCACATGGTTTTTTCATTTATATTAATCTTAGCTTCATCTCAAGGCATCTCTTTCTCATATTATTCCTGTATGGCTTTTTTCTTCCAGCGTCCGCCTTTGTAAAAGAGTGCCGTCAAAATTGCGCCGATGAGCCAGCTTCCCAGAAGAGATATAAAAATACATTCCGGAATACCGCCAGGATTCTGCGCTGATCTGGTCAGATAAGCAATACCATATGCCAGAGGGACTCGGATGACAACCGTTGTAATCAGAGAAATCCACATGGGTGTCATCGTGTCGCCTGCCCCCCGCATCACCCCTGATAAAGACTGGGTCACAGCCATGGCAATGTAGCCGACCGCAATGATCTGCATCATATGCATGCTTAAATCCACCAACTCAGAAGTCTCGGTAAAAATACTCATAAGATTCCGCCCAAAAAGAAGAATCAAAGCCGTAATAATCCCGGATGTCATAACCGCAATCAAGGTTCCCTGGCGAGCCCCTTTATGTACCCTGTCATAACGTCTGGCACCCACATTCTGACCTGCATAAGTGGTCATGGCCGTACCAAAAGAAAAATTAGGCATCATGGCAAACCCGTCCACACGCATAATAATGACATTGGCAGCAATCAGCATTTCCCCGAAACTGTTTGTCAGTGACTGAACAACAATCATGGCCACTGAAAATATAGCCTGGGTAACGCCTGACGGGAGTCCCAGCTTAATAATAATGCCCACATATTTTTTCTGAGGCACCAGGAAACGGCACTTCAGATCAAAGACAGCCTTCATATTCATCAGTTTAATCAGACACAAAACAGCCGAAATGCTTTGAGCAATCACCGTTGCCAGCGCAACGCCGGATACACCCATATTAAATTTTGCCACAAATACAATATCCAGCACAATGTTGAGCACCGTAGCCACAAGAAGATACAGCAGTGCCGACAGAGAATCGCCCATTCCTCTTAAAATACCACTCAGTATATTATAATAGATCATCCCGGCAATCCCATACAGCATAATATTCAGGTAGGATGCACACCAGTCCATAATAGATTCCGGCGTATTTAAAAGACTCAAAAGAGGACGGGTCAGTACGGGGCCGATGATCATGATGATCACTGCAGCAATGGCAGAAATCGTGATACAATTTCCAATAGTTCTGGATAAATCCTCCCTGGCCTTTGCGCCAAAATACTGAGATACCATAATCCCTGCGCCAGCAGAAATACCGATAAACAGCACCAACATAAGATTCATAATGGGCGATGCGCTTCCGACCGCCGCCAGCGCATTATCCCCAACATAGCGCCCCACTACGATACTATCCACTGTATTATACATCTGCTGCGCCACATTTCCCACCAGCATTGGCACAGCAAAAAGTACGATCTGCTTCCACGGCGTTCCGATGGTCATATCCGTAGCAGTAAACATATTTTTCAATTTTCCCATAAAATCCCACTCCTCATTTGTAATCTGGTGAAAAAATCCTGCCAAAAACACCCCAAACAAAAAATACCCTGTCCATAAATAAATATGGACAGGGACCTTATCTTTTGTATTCTGAATCAAAGCTTTCAGAAAATCTATGTACACTTTTCAAATCTCTGATTCTTATCTTTTGTTTGCTTGAACTCTTGTCCTTTGTAAATTGTAAAGTGTCTTATCTTTTGTGGACATCTTTATTATAGCAAAGAAACCAGAATCCGGCAATACCTAATTTATCGAACTTCTTTGTCAATCGGTTCAACCTTCAGAGCGATCATGGCAACCAAACCGATAATCGCCAGAACGAACATTGTCTGATATGCCGTCATGTAGTTGGCATTTGTGCCGATAATACCTACAACGGTGATACCTACACCTGTCATGATCGAGTTCAGAGGCTGAATGACACGGAATGCGTTCTGGAAATCATAACGTCCCCAGATTGCGGATGTACACGAAACCATCATGTTGGAAGATCCGCCAAGCATAACAGCCAGTAATGGAAGGGAAATGTAATGCAGCGGTGTAATGGATGTCAGGTTAAAGCCTACGGCGATGACAGCCATCACATTAACAACGATTCCTGCAATTTTGGTTCCAAATTTTGTATCAATAAAGCCGACAAACATAGATCCCGGGATGGCAATCACGCCGGCAATCCCAAGCATGCTGAGGATCTGAGGCATCTGATAGCCCTGTTCCATAAATTTACCAACAAAGTTCGCCATAATACCCATGGACAGGAAACCTGTAATACCAACAGCTACCCAAAGCACCCACATACGTCCTGTAGAGAGACATTTGCCTACAGTCCATTTGGAAGTTTTCAGGTAATTAAGATTGGCTTCATGTTCTTTCTTTGCAGCTGCAAAATCGAAATCTTTATTATTATCCGGATATGCACCTTTTTCCTCAGGAAAATCCTTAACAAAAGCAATAATAATAATACCTGCAGCCAAAGCAATCACTGCAATAAAAATGTAATAAGCGCTGATACCCATGTTGCTTACAAAAGCTCCGCAGACAGCTGTTGTTGTTGCAGCGGAAAGCGGGAAACCTGCTGTACAGATACCCATAGCCACACCACGTTTTTTAGGGAACCAGTAAGCGATTACCTGAGAACTTAACAGCATGGCACAGGCCAGCGTTAATGTATAGCAGGCAAGATAACCGATGGCATAAACAGTTACATTGTGGGCCTGAGACCAGATCAGCGCGAACACACCTGCAAGAATCATGGAAACACCCCATGTTTTGCTGGCTGTTTTCAGACTCATGATCTTTCCCAAAATAATTGAACCAATAATACCAAAAATAGTGGCAATTGTTGACATTGAATACAATACATTTGTATTTAAGCCCATTTCCCCAAAAACACCGATTGTTACATTCAATGAATCTGATGTTAATGCAGAGTATACATAACATGATACAAATGCTAAAAGGACAATCACAATGCCTTTTGCACCAAGATTAAATGAATTTGATTTTTTATTCATTTTACAACCTCCATTTACCAACCTTAATAAAGTTTTCCAATGCAGACAGCACCCCCAAAAGGGCACAGTCATCCATTGGTCCTCCCTGTTTTTAAATATCTGATCAGATCCATCGCGACATGATATCAGTATATATGACAAAAAGTATCCTGTCAATCGAATTATAACGCATAATTATAACTATAATATATAATGCCATTCCAATATTGTTATAACTAATAAGCGATGTTTTCCATTATTATTGTTCTTATTTTAGTACAATTTGTACAAATTCATCTATCGAAAATAATTTTGGCAATTTGGAGGCAGTTTAATTTCATAAAATCATATAGAATCAGCAAAAAAGCAGCGGTATACGGACAAGAGAAACATTTCATGCTCCTATTGGCCGTATACCGCCGTTTTTTACATCTATTTTTTCAATCTTTGTTCCATATATTGATGGGCGTTATTTTCAAAGGTATCATCCAGTGCCTCCAGCGTCAGATTCGGATATTTACGCAGCAGGGCTGTCTTCAAAATCAGATCCGCCAATTTAGGGTTTTTAGGAAGCAGCGAGCCATGGCTGTAGGAAGCAAACACATTTTTATAGCGCGCACCTTCCGTGCCGTCCTGACCGTTATTTCCGTTACCGGATAAAACCTTTCCCATAGGGCGCACTTTAGAGCCAAGAAAAGTTTTGCCAGAATGATTTTCAAAACCCACAACCGTCAGGCCTTCATCGCTGTCATCCAGCTGAAACATATAATTTCCAATCATTCGTTCCTTATGGCCGACCGTATACAGATCCAGGGCCCCGATAAAATCACACTGCTGACCGTCCCATGTCTTATAATACGCGCCAAGCATCTGATAACCGCCGCAGATGGCCAGAAATACCTTTTCATCCTCCACAGCGGCACGAATCTGCTGCGCTTTTCCCGCTGCCAGGTCTTTAAGCAATACACCCTGCTCAAAATCCTGTCCGCCGCCGATAAAAAACAAATCATATGCCTCATAATCCAGGGCATCACCTACCGAAATTCCTGTAACCTCGGTCTCAATCCCCCGCCACTGCATACGTTTTTCCATGCATATAATATTTCCCCGGTCACCGTACAGATTCAGGATATCCGGATATAAATGACAGATTTTCAATTTATACATAAGCCACCTCTATTCCCAAAATTCCTTGAATCCAAACTTTTTACTGATCTTTTCACGAATATCCAGCATGGCCGTATAGGTAGGCATCACATATACCGGTGCATTCTGAAGCGCCATCTGTTCAATCAGCTGATCATAATCCTTGATCACCCGAAGCTTGTCAAGGGGCAGGCCTGCATACTTAAAACGCATCGCCATCTCATCTGCCCGCCGCCCGGTAACCCATATGCCGGTCAGCTTGTCCTGAATATCGCAAAGCTTTTCAAAGTCCACATCCCAGATCCAGGAAATATCCGTGCCGTCTGCATAACGGTCATTGAGCGCCACCACAAAAAGCGAAGGCTGCGTCGTATTGCTGAGGAAGTTCAGCACCTGGTTACAGCCCGCAGGATTTTTAATGAGAATCATCCGGATATCGGTTCCGTCGATCGTAAACTTTTCCATACGCCCGAAACCACACTCAAAGCTGCTCAGACCATGAATGATGACCTCATCCTTTAGTCCCAGCACATAGCCGGCCGCTACAGTGGCAATCGCGTTATAAATATTATAGCCGCCTGGAAGGTTAATGGTCGCTGTATAGGTTTTTCCATTAAGCCGAATTCGGATGGTGGACGAATCTGCATTACTCTCCACCACGTTTTCCACAGCAACTGTCGTATCCGGACGATGATATCCACAATTGGGGCAGCGAAATCCACCAAGATGTCCATATGTTACATAATCATAGACATATTCTGTCTTACAGCGAATACAGTATGGGGCATCGGAAACCTCTTCCACTCTGTTTTTGTAAATTTCGCTTTCCACGCCATAGTAGACAATCTTGTTTTGAATTTCATCAGCCATGGATACAGAAAGCGAATCATCGGCATTCAGGCACACCGTGGCATTGGGTGAATTTTTAATTCCTGTGAGAATACTGTTTAAAGTATGGGTTACTTCCCCATAACGGTCCAGCTGATCACGAAATACATTTGTTACAACAACGCACTTGGCGTCTACATATCTGCTAACCATTTTAAAGGCCGCTTCGTCACATTCCACAAGAGCGACATCGTATTTATTTTTACCTCCCAGTGTAGAATTCATCGCAAATTCCGCCGTAATACCCGAAAGCATATTTGCGCCTGATTTGTTAGCAAAATATCGGATTCCTGAATCAGCAAGACTTTTTTCAATCATACGTGACGTCGTCGTTTTCCCATTCGTACCTGTCACAATAATTGTCGTTACATTTTGGGCAAGCACACCGAGAAGCTTTGGATAAAGGCGCAGCGCCACACGCCCCGGAACATTAGTTCCGCCTTTTCCCAGCTTTCTTAAGATTAAACGCGTCATTTTACATGCTGCTACTGAAATAAATGTTCTGATTTTCATACCTGAGATTATAGCATACAGGTGGTGATAAAACAAGACGCCAACACGACTCATCCTCTAAGAATTCGCTCCATAGGCCATCCTTTTGCCAGCTCATCGATTAACTTATCCAGATAACGTATCTCCTGCATTAAAGGCTCTTCAATGTCCTCCACACGCACACCGCAAATACGCCCTTTAATTTGCTTTCGATTAGGGTTCAGATGTGGTGCATGAGTAAAAAACGCTCCATAACTTACAGCGCAGTCAATGGCGTTTCGGATATCTTCGTTTTTATATCCTGTCAGCCAGCATATAATTTGATCAACCTCGTCTCCGGTTCTTCCCTTTTTCACAGCCTTATTTACAAGCAAAGGATAGATCTTTGCAAAGGTCATTCCATATACTTTTTCAAAACTCATAATTCCTCCCAATGGTATGCATTTTACTGCAAGCTTTCGTGAGCACGGATAAACTCTATATTGGCCAGCTCATAGTCATTAAAAATATCCATAATCTGAGCATCAAACACTTCCGGTGCCACGGTTCCCTGATACCAGCTTTTTTCATTAAAATATGCCTGTATCTCGGGATTACTAAACAGACGGCCATGGCGGGCGTATATTTCGTTGCGGGCCATTAAAAGCTGCCAGGCATCCATTCCCTCAAGGTCTTCCTCTGTCAGATAACGGCTGTCGCTGTCTTTAAATACAAATTCTGTCTCAGCATCCGGGTCCGGATCTGCTGTGTCTCCACCTGCTGTACCGTTATCGGCCAAACCGCTGCCGCCTGCTCCATTACCACCGGTTGGACCGCTACTATTTGTACCGTTTCCCATTGTCCCGCTGCCCGATACACCGTCACCGGCCGCACCGCTGCCGCCTGCCGATTCACCTGAAACCGGCGCATTCCCATCTCCGTCAGAATCGGCATTCGCCGCGCCTTCGACAACACGGTCACTGATTTCCCTGGCCTGCTTCTGCCACGCATCGGCGGTCTCCAAAGCCTGTTTGTACTGTCCTGAAAGCATTTGCTCATTCATCTGATTTTCCAGAGTCTTTAATCGTTCAAGATCCTCAAGCGTTGCTTTTGTCAGATCCATTTGAGCAACAGACGCTTTGATTCCGTCAATTCGATCCTCATTTTCTCTGCAAAGTGCCTGCACAAAATCCTCCAAAGACTGACTAAGCGTGTCATAATCACTGACACTGACATCTGCTGCTGCAGCTGCTGCTTCATTCATTAACCGTTCCCATTGTTTTCGATCATTGGCTGAAAGGTCATAATTTTCATCCAATGTCTCATATTTTGTCTGCAGTGCCAAAAACTGCCCAGATAACTCGGAAGTTTCAGACGCAGCCTTAATCAGGGCATCTATATCCTGATCCAGGGCATCAAATGAACCATACTTTTTATTTTTCACCGCCTGAATACAAGTCTCATATAATTCTTTAACCTGTTTCTGAAGCTTACTGTCCGGAATATCATTTAAAAGCTGCAATTGTTGTGTGCTCTGCTCAAAAGCATCCAGTGCAGTACGGTTTGCCCTTTGCTTTTGCATCAGCCAAAACGCCGATACGGCCGTCAGGCAAAGCACGGCACACCCAATCACAATACCGGTTCTGCGTCTGCGTCTGGGCAGGACATCCCGGGGCTGAGCCTTTTCTTGCGGATCGTCGGTCACATCTCCGGGAAAATCAGCCGGCGCCCTCTCCGGTACTTCTGGTGTCCCTTCCTGATGGTCTGATGGCATCTCCGAAACCTCCGGCGGCGCCTTCAAAACGTTTACAGGCGCTTCCTGCGTCTCCACAGATGCTTCCTGCGTCTGGGCAGGTGTCTCCTGAGCTTCTACAGGCTCGGTCAGTAAATGGTTTACATAGGCTTCTACCTCCGCAAAATATTCATCCACAGGCTTTGGTTTCAGCTGTTCGGCCGATACAGACGGCCTTGTGTTCAGTATATCTTCCAAATTGGCGCCATTTAAATTTTCACTGCGCTTGGCGCCGCAATTTTTACATATGAATTCCTCTGTTTCAAGTTCTCTGCCGCATTCAGGGCAACGCATAACTTCCCTGCCACTCTAAATGTAATTAAATATACGCACAAGTTCTTCTACACACCACAGTCGTTCATTCTCAAATCAGGCTTGCTTTGTATATTTGCTCTTTGAGTGGTCTCTCCTTTCTTCAAATTTTCATACTTACGGGAAAGTCTTCTCTGTTCCCGAATAAATTGTCGTTCAAGTTTCTTTAATTTTGCCGACTTATTTATATTTTTATATATTTATCCATTGGAGACAACGGCAAATTCTTTAGCAAACAGGGCTTTGCCCTAACAACAAAAAGCTGCGACTGTATCAGTCGCAGCTTTAACTAATTCACGTTCAGTCGTTAAAGACGTCCAATTATTTAATTGTAACTTTAGCGCCTTCAGCTTCGAATTTAGCTTTGATTTCTTCAGCTTCTTCTTTGCTAACGCCTTCTTTAAGAACCTTAGGAGCGCCATCAACAGCGTCTTTAGCTTCTTTCAGACCAAGACCTGTGATTTCACGAACAACTTTGATAACTTTAACTTTGTTTGCGCCAACTTCTGTTAACTCAACATCAAACTCTGTCTTTTCTTCTTCAGCTGCTGCGCCAGCACCTGCTGCTGCTACAACAACACCTGCTGCTGCAGATACACCAAATTCTTCTTCACATGCTTTTACTAATTCGTTTAATTCTAATACGGATAATTCTTTAATAGCTTCAATAAATTCAGCTGTTGTTAATTTTGCCATGATATTTACCTCCAAATATTATATTTTTTAATCATCCACCGGCCACTACGCTCAGCCGTGAACGTTTTGTCATCGTCTGTCCTGTATTAAGCCACTGCTTCGTCTTTTTCAGCGATCTGCTTAATAACACGAGCAAAGTTTGTAATCGGTGACTGGATACTTCCAAGTAATTTTCCAAGAAGAACATCTCTGGAAGGAATGCTTGCGATCACCTGGATCATCTTAGCATCATAGTATTCACCGCCAACAACACCGCCCTTGAATTCAAGATTAGGCATTGTTTTAATGTTTTCTGCAAGAATTCTTGCAGGAGCTGTCGCATCTTCCTTACTTACAGCGATTGCTGTAGGTCCTTCAAGAAGTTCTGCAACTGCTTCAAACTCTGTACCAGCGATTGCACGTTTGATATAAGTATTTTTATATACTTTGTATGTTACGCCACCTTCTCTTAAAGCTTTACGAAGCTTTGTATCTTCTTCAACTGTAAGACCACGGTAGTTCACAAGTACCATTGCTTCAGCACCATTGAGTAATTCGGAAATTTCTTCAATGATCGGCTGTTTTAATTCTACTTTTGCCATTTTGGTGCACCTCCTTATAGATTTTACGTCCCAAGTCAAGCTGGGGTACCGCCAAAAGAAAAACCTCTTTGCCCGCAGGACAAAGAGGTTAAATTACTATAAGATAGACTCAAAAATGAGTGCGCTTATAATCTTCCTCGGCAGGCGTTTTCAACTTATGCCTTACGGCACCTGCTGTCTCTGGCAGCATTCGCTTTGCTATTATAGCATAATATATATTGGCTGTCAATCACCAACCATAAACTTTTTTATTAGCCTAATTTTACAGTGTTGATCTTAATTCCAGGTCCCATTGTTGAAGTCATTACAACACTTCTTAAATACTGGCCTTTAGCAGCTGATGGTTTTGCCTTAATGATTGCGCCCATTAATGTATGGAAGTTGTCCGCTAACTGTTCTTCTGTGAAAGAAACTTTTCCGACAGGAACATGAATGATATTTGTCTTATCAAGTCTGTATTCAATCTTACCAGCTTTAATATCGTTTACAGCCTTTGTAACATCCATTGTAACTGTACCGGCTTTTGGGTTAGGCATTAAGCCTTTTGGTCCAAGTACACGTCCTAAACGACCAACAACACCCATCATATCCGGTGTAGCAACTACAACGTCAAAATCTAACCAGCCTTCGTTCTGAATTCTTGGAATCAGTTCCTCGCCGCCAACAAAATCTGCACCGGCTGCTTCTGCTTCTGCAACTTTGTCACCTTTTGCGAAAACAAGAACGCGAACTTTTTTACCTGTTCCGTGAGGTAATACAACCGCACCACGAACCTGCTGATCTGCATGACGTCCATCAACGCCAAGACGGATGTGCGCTTCTACTGTTTCATCGAATTTTGCGCTGGCAGCTTTTTTTACAAGAGCTACTGCTTCTTCTACATCATAAAGATTTGCGCGGTCTACTAACTTTGTAGCCTCAACATATCTCTTACCTTTTTTCATTATAAAATCCTCCTTGTGGTCATATCGGGAGCTACCCTCCCACTATTGTTTACACAGGTCTCAGTCTTCTACTGTAATACCCATACTACGAGCTGTTCCGGCGATCATGCTCATGGCAGCTTCAACAGATGCAGCATTTAAATCCGGCATCTTTAATTCAGCGATCTTCTGTAATTCTGCTTTGGAGATCGAAGCAACTTTTGTCTTCTTGGAGTTCGCAGAACCAGACTGAATCTTGCAGGCTTTCTTTAATAATACTGCAGCTGGCGGAGTTTTTGTGATAAAGCTGAAGCTTCTGTCGTTGTAAACTGTGATTACAACAGGAATGATCATTCCATCCTGATCAGCTGTTCTTGCATTAAATTCCTTTGTAAACTGAACGATATTAACACCATGCTGTCCTAATGCAGGACCAACTGGTGGTGCTGGTGTTGCCTTACCAGCAGGGATCTGTAATTTAATATATCCTGTTACTTTCTTTGCCATAGTTTAGGCACCTCCTGAATATTGTGGTAATGCGGGACATTCCCTCCCACCGCCGGTCTACTCTGACCGACTGTTCTTAAAAGTTACGCTTTTTTAATATCGTAGAAACTGATTTCCACGGCTGTATCACGGCCAAACATGTCCATACCGACAGTAACTGTCTGCTTGCTCATGTTGATTGCTCTGATCTGTCCGACTTTGTTCTCCCAGACACCGGAAATAACCTGTACCATATCACCGACTTCATAGTCAATTTCAATGGTTTCAGGACGAAGCCCCATCTTGGCCATCTCCGTTTCTGTCAAGGGTACCGGTTTGGACTCCGGTCCGACAAAGCCAGTCACACCGCGGGTATTACGCACGACATACCAGGTCTCGTCGTTCATGTCCATATGAAGCAGCACATACCCCGGAAAGAGCTTTCTCTGCACTGTTTTCTTTTTGCCGTTTTTAACTTCGACAACATCTTCCAGAGGAACTTCAACACTGAGAATCTGATCTTCAAGATGAAGATTCTGGATGGACTTTTCGATATTTGCTTTTACTTTGTTTTCATAGCCTGAATAGGTATGCACTACGTACCACTTTGCTTCTGCCATATTCTCACCTTTTCCTATAATGATATAAGGAAATCCACACCGTACTTAAAGATAAAATCGAGAATAGCGATAATCACTCCAAGTACAACGGAAATTACAACAACAGCGACTGTGCGTTTTGCCGCATCTTGCTTATCAGGCCAAACGACCTTCTTAAACTCAGCCTTAATCTGGCTGAATTTACTGGGTTTCTTAACATTTTCAGCTGTGTCACCCATGCTCATCACTACTCCTTGTAATTATCCGATTACTTTGTTTCTTTGTGTAATGTGTGTGCTTTACAGAATCTGCAGTACTTCTTTGTTTCCATTCTGTCCGGGTGAGCTTTCTTCTCTTTTGTCATGTTGTAATTACGCTGTTTACATTCTGTACATGCCAATGTTATTTTAACGCGCACAACTTCCACCTCCATATATTTTTATTGTTTCAATTCCGCTGAAATATAAAAATTTCAGTAAGAAATTGAAGTAGTGTTGTTTGGTCTAATTTTTAGGCATAAAAAAAAGACCGCCTTCCATAGCGAATTAACTATAGCACAAACAGCACTGGTTCGTCAACATCATTTTGCAAAATAATTATCGATAACACTACAAAAAACGGCTGCCAGGGTCCTTAAAAATATGCCTGGCAGCCAGTCAGTGATCATTTATTTTTTGTTTTCCTGTGTCTGTATATCCTGAACCATTTCTTCCTTTAAACGCTCCGTATCTTCTTCCGGGGATTCTGTGCTTTCTTCAAGCGCCTCACCGGTTGTCTCCAGCAGCTGTTCCAGATGTTCATCGGCAGTAACCGCCTGATTATGCTCAAGAATATATTTGGATGTTTCAGTCAATGTGAGCGCCTTTTCATAATCCAGTTTCAGTTCATCATTTAAAGGAATCTCCTGATGGGTATTCAAGTCCACAGCACGGCCGTTTTCAAATGAACCGTCCCGGCCAACCTCGTACATGATGCCGTCCTTAAAAAATGAACCCTGAAGCATATAAGCCACTGTTGCCACATAACCGCTGTCTGCATTCAGCAGATCCTGTCCAAAGGTCACGCTTTCCGAAAGATCAAGATTAAACATATTGGCTATTGTAGGCAGAAAATCCACCTGGCCGCCGACCGTTTCCACAGTTTTGGCTTCGCCCAGCCCCGGTATATGAATCACCAGCGGAATATTAAGCATACAATCATAATCATACGCATAGCCCAGATACTGAGTCATCTTCTCATAATTTTCCTCATCCAGACAATTCAGCCCGTGATGATCGCCATACATGGCAATCACCGTGTTGTCATAAATCCCGTTAGCCTTCAGCTGATCAATAAATGCCCCAATAGCAGCGTCCGTATAATGAATTGTCTGAAGGTAATTGCCAAACATTGTATCCTCATCTTCAGCCTTAAGCTCCAAAGTCGCCATGGACGGATCATCCATCACATACGGATAATGATTGGTCAGTGTAATAAGGAAACTGTAAAACGGCGTTTTCTGCTGTTTAAGATTCTCGCTCATCTGACGGAACATAGACTGGTCGGAAAGTCCCAGACCGGAAATTTCATCCATTTCCAGGTTATCTTCATTATAGAAAATATCATAGCCCAGATGCTCATATACAGTATTTCTGTTATAAAAATCCTTATCATCTCCAATAGCTGCTGATGTATTGTAGCCTTTTTCCTTAAGCAGCTTCGGCAGCGCCCGGTAATCATTATCCATATACAAATCATAGCTGGCCCCTTCAATGACCGGATAAAGACTGGTCTGGGTGGAAAACTCCGCATCCGATGTATTGCCTTTGCCCATATTGGTGTAATAATGATTAAAATAAAGGGTATCATCTTTCAAAAGCTTATTAAGATTCGGTGTCAGTTCCTGACCATTATAAAAAGCATTAATCACAAAATTTTGAAATGATTCAATCTGGATGACAATCAGGTTCTTACCCTCTCCGATTCCGGCGTAAGCATCCAAACTACTGTCATTTTCCCCTTCTGTACTGCTCACACTTTCAGATACCTGTGACAGGGCTTCTGTGGAAACTGCCTTTTTCTGCAGAATTTCGCCCAGAGAACTTTGAGAATAAATAAGTTTCCCCACCGTAGAATCTACAACATCCTTAATATGGGTCGTAATCGCCTCTGTACTGTTAATTTTCTGAAAGCTGGGAAAATGAAAGGGGTTGACCGCAATCACAATTAAAGCCGCAATCAGACACAGGCCGACCAGCCTCTGTTTTTTAGGGTTGCCGTTCACCGGTAAGTCTTTATTTTTATGCTTATGAATCACATAGGCCAGCACCGGTAAATCCACAAGAATAAAAAGACTCATCAACGGAATTGCAGATTTTACACTATCCTCTGTACCCTTCATATTTTTAATCTGCCAGATTTGATTCACCGAAACAAGCTGATTAAAATAATTGTAATAAATAACATCTACAAATAAAACAATGGTAAATATAACATAGATGACTCTCAAAGTCAGTTTTGTCCTTCGCCCTGCATATTTATATAAATACATTGTTACTGCAAACACGGCCACCGTAAGCAAAAAAGCCCAGTTTCCCAATATCGGAATATCCACGGCCGTATAGTAAACAAGCATTTTAAAAACAAAGAGTACAAAGATCAGGATTTTTACATTAAAAAATTTTTCTTTCATGCTCGGTCCCCCGTTTATGTATGTCATCCTGCAAAAGCATTTTGATTTTGCAAATTCCATGACGCGTTCAATTGATACGCCTATTATAAATAATAAATTTAAATAAATTCTGTCCCAGGACTAAAGAATTTATAAAATTTAACAGTCGCTCCCAATACATAAACTTAAAATGTAAACCCGCTGTGTCCCCCTGCTTTTTAAAATACTGCTGCAAATCTCCATTGTACTTCCCGTTGTATAAATATCATCCACAATAAGAACCGTGCGGTATTGCCCCGCATTTTTTCCAGGCTCAAAGGCCTTTTTCAAATTTTCCATTCGCTCTCTGGGACTAAGCTCCTTCTGAGGCTTTGTGTAGCGATTCCGCACAAGAAGCTGTAAATCCACCGGAATATTCAGTGCCCGACCCAGACGTTTTGCCAGAATTCCGGCCTGATTATATCCACGTTTCTGCAGTTTCAAATAATTAAGAGGCACTGCCGTAATACAATCAATGGCATGACTTCTGATCCAGGTGCCATGACACAAAAGAATGGATTGTACATAAAAATCACCGTACGCCTGACGGCCATGATATTTAAAACCGGCAATAGAAACGGACATTTCTTTTGTATAAACCCAGACAGAAATGCCGCCGTCAAAGCTTTTCGGCCGCCGTGTACAATCAAAACAGTACGCCTGAACCGGACTGGCCACCGGCTTCCCGCATTTTAAACAACAGGGCTCACATACCCACTTAAGCTTCCCAAGGCAGCCGCTATGCACATACTGCACCGGTTTTCCAGGACGGCTGCCCACAATTTTGCCGCAAACAGGGCAGCGCCTGGGATAAATCAGATGGATCAGCCTGTCCCAATCATGCTTTAGAAATTTACACTTGCTGAACAATGAAATTTGAACTAATTTTTTTGAATTCACAGGAACTCCTTCCCGTGGTCTCTCCTGATATGGATTATAGAATGTTTTTTAAGAAATGTAAATGGGTATTCAATCCCTATCGATATATGTGTTTAAAATCCGGCGCATCTGATCCACCTTTTCCTCCGAAAATTCAAATGACCGGTCACCATCGGCCTTGTCGGCCAGCGCCCACAGATCTTCATCATTAAACCGCCGCAGCGCTTCATTGATGACAGTCTCCTCATCTTTTACCTGTTTTTTCATCCCCGCCCCCCTTGCCTTGCCCCTAGCATATCATATTTATAACGAATTGTCGTTATAAATATTAAAATTATCGTAATCCATTATATAAACGCATACACCACATCAATAAATGTACAATCCCCATCATTAAACAGGCGCTCAGATCCTGGATATCAACCAGCATCTGAGCGCCTGGGCACATACAATTTTATTTCATTTTTTCCATATAACTCTACTTCATATATCTGAGCCAATCGATGACCTGGCAGGAAAAATCAACCCATTCCTTACCGGATTGTGCAACTGACAACACTGCCATGGGGTTTGATAACTGTATCATTTCCCTGAATTTCAAAATCCCCGCCTTCTCCGCCGGCAGCAAGACGGTTGACAAGGCGAATGCTGTAGGGCTGTTTTGTCTGAGCCGTCAATTTCAGACATCCATCCTTAAATTCAGACTTCAGGCTGGCCGTCCGGATTCCATGTTCATAGATCACACTCTGTGCTTCTCCTGATGGCTCGTAAACTCTAAATTCCACATGATCAGAATAATCATATTCCGGCACATCATCCCGGCTGCCCTGGGCAATAATACTGTTTTCTTTGACAAACATCGGAATGCTCAGGTAATCATATTTCTTTTCATACCAACGGCCGCCCTGTACAGCTTCTCCTGTCAGATAGTCTGTCCATGTGCCTTCCGGCAAATAGTATTGTCCAATGCCCTCGGCATTAAATATTGGCGCAATCATTATATTTTCTCCAAACATATACTGTCTGTCCAGATAATGACAATTAAGATCATCGGTGAAATCCATCACCATGCTGTGCATCAGAGGCAGGCCAGTGACTGATGTGCGTACTGCCTGGGCATAAAGATACGGCATCAGTGACATTTTCAGTCTTGCAAAGAAACGTACAACATCCACGGATTCCTCATCAAATACCCATGGCACACGATAACTGCTGCTGCCATGAAAACGGCTGTGAGAGGAAAGAAGGCCAAACGCCGACCAGCGTTTATAAAGATCCGGTGTTGCAGTATTTTCAAAGCCGCCGATATCATGGCTCCAGAAACCAAAACCGCTGCTGGTCAGAGAAAGACCGCCCCGAAGACTTTCACCCATGGATTCATAGGTGGCATTACAGTCACCGCCCCAGTGTACAGGGAATTGCTGTCCGCCCACGGTTGCCGAACGGGCAAAAAGTACGGCCTCGCCTTTGCCTTTGACAGACTCAATGGTTTCATAAACCGTTTTATTATAAATATAAGAATAATAATTGTGCATTTTTTCCGGGTCAGCATTGTTAAAGTAAACCGCATCCGTAGGTATACGTTCGCCAAAATCTGTTTTAAAGCAGTCCACACCCATAGCCATCAGGCCTTTAAGCTTATCGGAAAACCAACGGCAGGCCTCGGGATTGGTGAAATCTACGATGGCCATCCCCGGCTGCCACATATCCCACTGCCATACATCTCCATTGGCTCGTTTAAGAAAATAGCCGCCTTTAACACCTTCCTCAAACAAAACGGAAGCCTGGGCAATATATGGATTAATCCACACGCAAACCTTAATTCCTTTTTCATGAATTCTGCGCAGCATCCCTTCGGGATCGGGGAAAATTTTGCTGTCCCATAAAAAATCTGTCCAGTGGAACAGCTTCATCCACAGACAGTCAAAGTGGAAAACGCTTAAAGGAATACCACGGTCCAGCATACCATCAATAAAACTCATGACGGTCTTTTCATCATAGCTTGTCACAAAGGATGTGGAAAGCCATGGGCCAAATGTCCATTCCGGAGGAAGGGACGGCTTTCCGGTTAAATCGGTATAACGGACAAGGGCATCTTTCATGGTCGGTCCGTCAATCAGGAAATAATCCAGATATTCTCCAGGCACGGAAATCCCCACCTTTGTCACGCTTTCTGAAGCGATTTCATAAGAAACCTTTTCCGGATGATTGACAAAAACACCGTAGCCCCTTGTTGACAGATAAAATGGAATATTTTTATAAGACTGATCTGTACCTGTACCACCATCTTCATTCCATACGTCAACGGTCTGTCCATTCTTAACAAAAGGTGTAAAACGCTCACCAAGGCCGTAAATCAATTCGCCAACAGAAAGTCCCAGCTGCTGAGTCATATAGGCAGCATCACCGTTATAGCTGTAAAAATCTCCTTTCCAGTCTGTCTTAATGTAGGCCAGATCCGAGGAATCACTTTTAGTTACCAGTTTTCCATCCCGCTCATACCGCATAAACCATTCTTTTTTGCCGATCACAAGGCTCAGATGTCCGCTGTGAACTGTCAATGTCTCCTCATCTTCATCGATCTGAAGAGGGGCATTGTCTGCAAGATTCAGTTCAAACTCCGGTTCCCGATGACGCATACCCATGTAATGCCAGGTCTGCACCCGAATAACTTCCGGTGCCGGTGCCGTAATTCGAAGTGTCAGCATTATACCGTTAATCCCACCGTTGCCTTTTGTAGGTGTTCTTAAAATAAGCTGGTGCGCATCCCTTTCAGTCTCAAACACCTGCTTTGGTGAAAAACGGGCATATCCTTCCTTCATTAGCCAGTTGCCATTTTGAAATCTCATCTAAAATACCTCCTAACCCTTGATTTGCTCCCGGGCAAATCTTTGACGTATCTGTCCAGGCGTCGCATTAAACCGCTCCTTGAAAAGTTTGCGGAATACCTTGTAATTTTTAAAGCCGTGACGGTCCAAAATCTGATACAGCGGCAGCGTTGTCTCAAACAGGTCGCGGCAAATATAAGACAGCCTGAGTTCATTTAAATACTCCATATAAGTCAGCCCCATATACTGCTTAAAATATCTGCAAAAATATTCGGGCTGCAGATGAATAAGTCCTGCCACTTCCGCAATGGATATCGGCCGGGTATAGTGGGCAGCCGTATAATCCAGCACTGTGGACAGCCTTACCCCCTCCTTATGGATATCACCGGATACCGAATACTTTACCAGATCGCTTTTAAAATAATGGTACATCTGGTACAAAAGCTCCAGCAAAAGACTGTTAAACCGGAACGGATAAGCGGTGGTCTTTGCCGTCATCACCCCATCCATCCGAAGCAGCAATTTCTTTATGTATCCCAGACGTTCCATGACCTTGCGGCCATCGGATCTTAAAGGTACATCCAGCCAGATCTTTGATGCCCCCGGCATGAAACGCTCCATAAGCCCGGTAGGAATCTGAAGCAAAATGGCCCGATTCCCCTTGTCATTTTGGGTGGAGTGAACAATCGACGGGTTAATGACCATACATTCACCGGCTTCAATCACATAACAGTTATGATTCATCAAAACCTTTGTACTGCCTTCGAGAATATAGATAATTTCCAGGGCATCATGCCAGTGCTTTGTTGTAAAGCCCTGACTATCCCACACATTTCTGAAAACAACATCCATTTCCCGGTTAATCCAAAGCTGCTCCTCCCGACCCAGCTTTCTGCTTTCAAGCTCTGTTTTTTCTTGTCTGGTTGTCATAAAAGCCTCCATTATCCAAAGCATCGGTCCTCTCGATTTACTGGGGTATTTACTGACCTCTGCCTGATTTAGATTATAAAATATAATTCATTGTAACACAATATTTAAGATAATATCGACCTATATTTAGTCAATATCGTCTTTATTTGGTCAATACCGTTTACTCAGGCAATACCGTCTTTACTCGGACAATGCCGATACCATAAATACAAAAAGCGTTTCCAGACCTGGAATATCCCTGGTCTGAAAACGCTTTAAAATTTTTATCAAACAGCCTTTACTGCACTGCAGCCTCTGTTTCCGGGCTGATCACTGCTCCGGCATATACCTGATCAATCTTAGCTTTAGCCGCAGCTACCGATGCCTCATCAGGAAGCATCACATAAAGCATCTGTCCCGGTGCCGAATAACAGTAACCTTCAGAATTACTTCCCACAACAGACTGGGAAACAATATTCCATTCACTGCCGTCATTAAGCTGCATCTTAATAAGTTCGGTAATATCATTCATACTCATGCTTGTCTCAAAATTACCGTCCAGCCCGGCCAGAAGCCCTGCATAGTTCGCAAGAATTGCCGGTGACATGGCTTTCTTTATAATCGCTGTCATCACAATCTGCTGGTTTTTACCACGCTGATTATCCCCGCCGGAAAGACTCTTTCGCTCTCTGGAGAAAGAGAGTGCATCCTCACCATTCAGATGATTCGTTCCCTGCTGGAAGCTCTTTCCATCAAAGGTGTTAAAGGCTTCCTCCACATAAACATCGACACCGCCCAGTTCATCTACAATCTTAACAACAGATGTAAAATTAACTTTTGCGTAATAATCAATATCAATACCATAGAGCTGCGCCAGTGTACGCATCGAACAGTCCACACCATAATTTCCTGCATGTGTCAGCTTGTCCTTCTGACCGTTGGAAACGCCTGGAAGCTCTACATAATAGTCCCTCGGTGTTGTTGTAAGCAAAATCTGCTTTGTTTCCGGATTTACAGTTGCCAGAATATTCACATCACTTCGCCCACCGGTAGAAATATCTCCGTACTGGTCAATACCTGTGATATAAACCGTAAATGGCTCCTTCACAACATTGGCATCTGAGGTCGGTGCATCGATCTTCGTTTCAATTTTAATATTATCCAAAATTCGGATATCATCATTAAAGGTCTGATAATTTTCTGTAATATTGCCATTAAATGCTTCATTATAAATAATTGCATGAACCTGGCCGTTATACAGGGCATCCACCTGCTGATTAATACTTTCAAAGTTCGTTGTTGTGATCTCTTTGCCTACATTTTCATTGATTTTTTCAATGGTATGCTGGATCTTTTCCCCGTCAATACTTGTCTGAATACCAAAAGTATAATCTGCCGCATCCCCAATACTTTGCGCCGGGTCATCCTTTAAAACAGCAATAACAATATTATCAATTTTTACATTACCTCCGGTAATACTGCCCAGAAAACTGTTTGTAATCAGCAAATAATAACTTCCGGCCACAAGAACAATGCTTAACAATACAGATTCAATCTTCCCCACAATATGGGTACCCCGGGTAAACTGGGAGAAAAATGCAAAAATCCATAAAATCAGCAGCATACCGGCCCCGATCGCCATAAACTTCATGGGAATCATATCAATCAGAAACAGAAGTCCCAGAATAAACAGAGACAAAATTCCCTGAATCATTGCCAAAATCTTGCCGACGGTATGCTTTTTCTTTCGGGAGGACCTTTTAGGGCTTACATACTGAACATCCACCGGATGCCTTGGGTGGCTGTTTCCGGATGCAGCATTCATCTGCCGAGGATTTTTCCCCCTGTTGGAATTTGAAGCATTGCCTGGATGTGAGCCGCTGTAATGCGGCTTATAATCTTCCTCAAAATTACGGCGGCTTCTCCTGGAATTTTCCTCTGAGTTTCTCCTCGAGCCGCCCGAAGGACGCCGATTGTTTTTATCCATAGTACACCTCTTTAATTTTCTTTAAACTCATTATTTGCTAATTATACTACGCCGTTCCAATCATTTCAAATAAAACAGTAAAAGTTTATTTATTTTCAAGAAAATGTAATATTTATCATCGATCTACAGTACCAAAGACAACAGGGACGCCAGAAAAGCCCATGAATCCTTCTGCTTTCCAGCGTCCCTGTCTGATCACTTATACAAATGGTCTGCGCACACCGGCGATAATCGACCGCTGGCCGTTCACAATCGGCCATACAACAACTTTATTTGGCCATGCTTCAATGACCTGATTATTGCCAAGATAAATAGCCACATGAATAATTACACCATTACCGTTGCTGTAAAAAATCAAATCTCCTCTCTGACGTTCACCATAAGATACAGTCTTAAGTTTCGGAGAGCTGAAAATATTCCTTGATTCATACTCATAGCCTGGATAGGAATGTCGGATCGGATTAATTGGAGACATATCAATTCCGGCACCATAAAGCGCCTGCATTACAAGACCGCTGCAATCGATCCCTGTTCCCGGAGCGCCTGCCGCACCTACAATATAGTCGGTACCCAGATAGCCATAGGCTGTTTGAATCATCGCTTCAATGCAGTCACTTCTTGTGCTGTCCTTATTAATACGAAGGGGACTTACATATGCCCCTAAATTATACCAGTCGCTTTCGCTGTAGCCTAAAGCCTTCCATGTATATATATCAACAATCCCCGTTGCAGGGAGTCCGCATCCTGACTGAAAGGCTTTGACTCTGTTAGCTACAGTCACACTGTAATAGGCACCTCCGCTGGCCGGCATGCCAACGCCCTGGCCCATGCCCAGCGCTCTCATAACATAGGCAACCTTAAGTCCTTCATAACCAATGCTAAGATTATATCCGCCTCCGGATAAAGATATGCTGTCCTGAATTTGATAGTACTGGCTGGGGTTTTGATATGCCCGGTCCACACCGGTTAAAATACCGGTTATATTGTCAAAATAGTAGTCTCTGTCATCAATCGTCTGCTTTCCATGAACCATTTTGCCGCCACCGTCATAGTAATACGTATTGCCGTGATGTTTGGTCCAGCCGATAGCCATGACGCCAGTATATTCATTAAAATACCGCCAGCCGCCATCCACATATTTTTCTCCGTACTGCATATGACCATTTTCATTATAGTAGTACCAGTGGTTATGATGATATGTCAAACCTTTATTTGCCGTAATCCCTGTCTTTTCATCAAAATAATACCAGTGGCCATCCAGCTGGAGCTCTCCTCTTTGGATGACGCCCATCTGATCCATATAATACCATTCATTATGGTATGGCAGCCAGCCTGTCCGGATCGTTCCCAGCCATTCATCAAACATATATAACTGACCATCAATTTCATGCGGTCCATGAACCATCTGGCCTTTATCATTATAATAATACTTATTGTTGTGATGCGCCGTCCAGCCTGTCGCCATCTCGCCTTTGACCTTGCCGTCCTGGGAAACATCATAAAAATAATACCACTGGTCAGAGCTTCCATCTGTAAAATAATGTTCACCGGTCAGAAGCACACCGGTCCACTCATTAAAGCCGTAATATTTACCATCAATTTTCACGATATGATGAACCATCACACCATTTTCATCGTAATAATACTGCTTTGAATGATGCTTTACCCAACCCACAGCCATTTCGCCTTTTTTATGCTTGCTGTCATCTTTTTCATAAAAATAATACCAGTAACCGTCATTTTTATCTGTAAAAAGATGTTCGCCAGTCAAAAGCACACCGGACCATTCATCAAAACCATATTTTTTTCCTTCGATTTCATAAATGCCATGAACCATCCGGCCATCTTTGTCATAATAATATTGTTTATTATGATGCTTTGTCCAGCCTGTCGCCATTTTTCCTGTATGATCAAAATAATACCAGTTATTTTTATCATACAGTTCTTTATTTTTCAGCATCACACCATTTTGGTAATAATATGTATGACCATCTTCATGAACGAAGCCATCCTTTATTGGTTCCGGATCCTCTGTCTCCGGAACACTTTCTGATTCCGGAACCTCTGTCTCCGGGACACTCTCTGATTCCGGAGCCTCGGTCTGCAAAACACTTTCCGATTCCGGAACCTCTGTCTCCGGGACACTCTCTGATTCCGGAGCCTCGGTCTCCGGAACACTTTCGGATTCCTGAGTCTGAGGATCGGATGCTGTCTCAGATTCTAATTCAGTACTGCTTTCTGATGTCCCGGTTTCCAAAACCGTTTCCCCTTCTGCCCAAAAAGTATTCATTGTTGTCTGAGACAGGCCACTTGCATAAACACCGCTGACCTGGGAAAGACAAAGTCCAGCGACTGCCGCCCCATAAATTACTGTTTTCAATCTTTTCATCACTTATCAAACGCTCCATTTTCATTAAATTGCCGGATCTGTAGGATCATATCCCCAATCTCCGGATATAACAACCGGATTTGGCCGCACAGGTCTGCTCAAAGGATCTGTATCCGCACCGCTGTAAATATAAACCGTAGAACCATTACAATTATCAAATATCCATTTTGAATCACCAACAGTCATTCGTACGCATCCGTGAGAAGCATTCGAGCCCAGCTTACGGTATTCGGAAACACTTAAAGACCGTTTATTTCCATTGACATAGTACCAGGATGAATGGAACAAATAATCATTGTAAATCTGAGATACATACTGTCCATAAACAGGTCCCATCAATGTCCACCAGTAGCTTAAACGTTTAACAGTAAAAGTTCCCTTTACCGTAGGCGTTCCCGGAAGACCGGTTGAACAAAGCATCTTTTTTACAGGGATAATATATCCGTTTGCCCCGTCTTTAGCAAAAACAGTCACCGTATTTGTTGCTGTATTTACCTTCAGATAATATGAAGACTGTCTGCCAATAATCGGGTCTACATTCTGACAAAGCGAACCGTCTGCATTATAAAATACTTTATAACCGTTTTCATAACGCCATCCTGTTTTTAATATGCCGGTCCACTCGTCAAAATAATAGGCAACGCCGTCAACGGTATATGTCCCATGGACCATACGTCCGTTTCCGTCATAGTAATATTTGCTGCCGTTTCCCCGTTCCTGCCATCCGGTCAGCATAACGCCTGTTGTGTCATCAAAATAATACCAGTAACCAAATAAGTACATTTCGCCATGAGCCATGGTTCCATCCCAATTATAAAAATAATGTTGGCCATGATGGTCTTTCCAGCCTGTCGCCATAATGCCTGTCACTTCATCAAAATAGTACCAGCCATTATCCATATAATACTCTCCATAGCGCATACTGCCGTCATCATTATAATAATAACGATGATCATGATGATCCGTCCAGCCTTTGGCCATTTTACCGTCTTCATAGAAATAACGCCAAGCATGATCTATATAGCGTTCACCGGATAAGACAGCCCCTGTCCATTCGTCAAAACCATAGGACACCCCGTTAATTTCATATACACCGTGAGCCATTTCACCTTTTTCGTTATAATAGTAATCATTGCCGCTGTGCTTTTGCCATCCCGTGGCCATTTCACCTTTTTTGTGGCCATGTTCATCGTCTTTTTCATAAAAATAGTACCACTGATCACTTCTGCCATCGGTAAAATAATGCTCTCCGCTTAAAAGGACGCCGGTCCATTCATTGAAACCATAGGTTTTGTCGCCAACAGTGTAAACGCCATGAGCCATCTCACCTTTTTGGTTATAATAATACTGCTGTTTTCCATGAGACACCCACCCTGTAGCCATCTCGCCTTTTTTGTGGCCTTTACTGTCATCTTTTTCATAAAAATAGTACCACTGGTCACTTCTGCCATCGGTAAAACAGTGCTCTCCGCTTAAAAGCGCACCGCTCCATTCATCAAAGCCATAGGTTCTGTCACCAATTTTATAAAGGCCATGAACCATGACGCCATTTTGATCATAATAGCATGTTTTTACATTTTTAAACGTATGCCAGTCATTTTGTACGGCACTTCCGTCTGCCTGAAAATAATACCATTGATCATCCACAAGCTTTTCTTTATTGATCAGTTTGCTGCCGTTCTCGTAAAAATATATTTTTCCGTTTTCTGTTACAAGCCCGTTTTTGACCGTTTGATCTGCTCCGGTCCCGTCTTCCGGCTGTTGATCGGGGTCATCCGGCAAAACCGGCCCGATGTCCTCCGTTTCAGGCATATCCGGCTGTTTTGCTTCACTCTCTGGCACCTCTGTTTCTGCTTCGGTTTCCGCCATACTTTGCTGCACCGTCTCAGATTCAGCCGCCTCCGACTGTAAAGCCTCTGTCTGAATTTCACTTTCCGTCTGAGCCGTCTCAGTCTGTAAAACACTGTTCAAATTCCGAGCATGGCCATCCATGGAATGGGCACACAGCACAAATGAAAAGATCCCCATTGCCCAAACAGCTTGTTTCCACTTCCTCATTCTTTATTCCTCCTCACATGACTATTTAACATTTTTCAACAAAAAGGCTTCCATAATAATTTTAAATAAACCTCTTGTCTTTTTAACAACCGCCACAATCAAAAATGATGCCACAAATTCTGTAATTAAAGTGGCAATTGCCGCACCGCAGGCCCCGATTTTAGGTATCATTAAGAAATTCAATACCACATTAATCACAGCCCCCAGACCAACAAACCATTTCACATATTTTGCCTGGTTTTCGCATATCATCCATATATTTCTTGTTGTTCCAATTAAAGAGAACAACCGGGACCATATTAAAATCATCAAAACCGGAACCGATGCCGCATAATCTGATCCATAAACAATATCGATCGCCAGCTTTGAAAATACCGTAAAAAATATACCGGCAGCAATGCTTAACCAGATTACCCCTGCATAAAGCTGCCTGGATCGTTTCAGATACATCGCCTCTTTCCCGTCAGCCTTTAACTGCATAATCAAAGGCCTGGCCGAATCAATCAGCGCATTTGGAATAAAAATCCATAAGTTTGCGATCGTCATTGCTGCCGAATAAATACCGGTCTGAGCATCCCCCACAAGTGTACCGACCATAATTCTGTCCATCTGTGTATAAATGGTTACAAGCAAATTCGCCCATATAAACGGATAACTGTTTTTCAGAAGATACTTTGCCTGTTCCATAGAAAAGGACATCGTCCCTTTTTCCCGTTTGAAATAGAAAAACAACAAAATAATTCCGATTGTCGCCGAATCCAGAACCGTTGCCCATGCAAACCAGGTGACATCTGCCTTAAGAAATATAAACACCAGCCGAAGCACACAGACAAGGGGATAGGATATACTTCGTGCAATCGCCGTATATTTGGATTTTAAAATGGACTGAAAATAAAAGTCTACGGTATCCAGAGATACAAAGAGCAGAGAGATCGATTGAATCATTGTAATCGTCATAACAATGACCTGCCCTGGTTTTAAAACCATCACAAAAATAAAAGTCAAAACAAGGGAACATAGACTGGATAAAAGGCGAAGAACCATTGTGGTTCCCAGAATTTCTCCCTTTTTCTCCTGGTTCCGCACGATCTCATTCACTATAATTGCATCGATCCCAAGTTTACATACAATCGTAAAAATGTTGATAAATGACAAGCCATAGTTGATAATCCCATAACCCTCTGTGCCAAGGTAGCGTGCCGTCATAGATGTCACGACCAATGACAGCACCATATGGAACACTTTATCAAATACCAGCCATCCTGTATTTGCCGCAAATTTCCGGGCTTCCTTATTTTTTAGCAAAGAATTAATGTTCATTGTTTTTACTCTCTTCAGGTTTATCGATAAAATACAGCGCATAACCGGCAATGCACCAGAAAATTATGTAAAAGATTCCCACCTGGTATAAGATCCGGGCTTCCAGAAATTCCATCATCAGCTGCACTGCAGAAATTGCAAGCAGACACAGCACAAAACCGTTCTCTTTTCTGGCCTTCTGGGAAAATGCATACCGTATAGCTTTGACTGCATAAATGATTATAAATGCTATAAAAATTACAAAACCAACAATGCCCGAAGAAACCAGCACTGTCAGATAAATATTATGCAGCCCGCCCCGTTCCAGATCTTTTTCCCAGTATTTGTCATGAAGATTCCGGTCAACCCGTTCAAAAATATTTTCCCGGGAAACGCCAAAAACAGGCGCTTCTTTAAAAGTATCTATTCCTGCCTTCCAAAGTACTGTCCGTCCGGTAAAAATGCCTCCCGGACGTTCTTCCTCTTCTTCAAGCCGTTCCAGCTCTTCCTTTTCAATCTTTCCGCTGCCTTCATCTCCCAAAACATTTACTTTCACATATTTTACGGCACTTGGGACATAAGAAAGACCTGCCCTCACCGGTTCAACGGATACAAAAACAATGACACATCCCAAAAGGGCAAACACGGCTTGTTTCAGCAAGATGGATACCTTAAGCCGCTCTCCATGCCAGTAATACTGTCCGCTGAGGAAAATCAGCATTCCAACACCAATAATGAGCGTATATAAAGCTGTTCTTGAATTTGTCAAAAGCAGACAAAAGTAATGACATAAAACATTGATCACAAAAAATGCTTTCATGACTTTTCTTTTGGGTCTGAAGAAAATCCAATAACCGGAAATCAACAAAATGGTTAACGTATTTATGGCTGAACCGGTGTTCGGATTGTAAAGCCCCCAAAGCCGGTTTTCAAACATACCGTAATAAACCCACTGGCCATTGTACATCGCGTGGCCTTTAACAGAAAAAACATAGGTGTATAAAGAAGCCGCAGCCAGCAAAAAGGATACACCCACAAAAACAAGGGTCATAACTTTCATTTCTCTGATCATCTGTTCTTTACTTTTATGGAAATCCAAACAGAAAATCACGCCGAAAATCACAACCATATAGGCCAGGGCTTTCATATTAGCGCTGAAATTCATGCCCCTGTTTAAAAGTATCGTTATACCGTAGCTGACACAGAAGGCAGCTAAAAGTATATAGTACTTATTTAAATACATTCTCCAATTCGTACATATTTTATAACCGAGCAGGATAATTCCCCAGGCCAGCAATACCTTCATAAAAGGTGCAACCACTATATGAATAAAAGGCGATGCCGTTCCCAGCGTTGCCGCTATAAAGAAGCACTTTAATAACAGGTCATTGAACACCGTACACCGGAGGATATTCGATATTTTGTTTTCCTTCAATTGGCCACCTTCTTTATCATTTGGAATAGTTTATATAAACGCACTTTAAGCAGGATCTTTACTTTGATCACCAGACCCATCAGCATATAATGTTTTTTTTCAAACAGCGCCAAAACAATCCTGGCATATCTTCCCACAGTTCTTTCCTGTTTCAGCATATAACCAACAAGGCGCGCGTGTCTTAATGCCTTCACTGCTTCCATACGTTCTTTCCCGGACTGATATTCTGAGCTGAAAAATATATTTTCCAGACAGCCTACAAAGTCATTAAGGAAATAATAAACAATCGGTTTCTGAACAGCTTCAATTTGGTAGCCCCATTGTCTTAGTTTATGATAATAATGTTTCACAAATGTTTCCATGAGGCTGTAAAAATCCTTTGGCAGTTTTCTCTGCTCCACCTGCTGACTGGCCCTGTAATTATAAAGGACATCCGATAAAACAGTTATTTTTTCCGCGTATGAGAAAAATTCCGTATTAAAAATACCATCTTCCAGACGGCGCATCTTAGGAAACCTCAGATGATGCGCTCTGATTATTTCAAGACGGTATAATTTATTCCACGGATAACCGACCATGCCTTCAGGAAAATACTTTATAAAAAAATCTTTGACCTCATGATTTCCACAAATGCTGGCAGCTTCATACTGTGTATTAAAATTATACACCTCATTGACCGAACTTACAATATTTCTGTAACCACAGATCACAAGATCACTGTCATCCCTTTGCTGGGCCGCCCATAATTTTTCAAGCATATCCGCTTTAATCCAGTCATCTGAATCAATAAAGCTGATAAATGGAGAGGAGGCGCTGTCGAGACCGACATTTCTTGCCTCTCCAGCCCCTCCTCCATTTGGCTTATGGATGACTTTAATTCTGCTGTCCCTTAACGCATAGCGCTCACAAATTTCCGGGCTTTTATCTTTTGAACCATCATCAACAAGAATCAGCTCAAAATCACGGAAGGTCTGCCTGAGTACAGACTCAATGCACTGTGTGATATAAGCTTCACAGTTATAGACAGGGACAATCACTGAAATTTTAGCCATAATTACCTCCGCAAATTCAAGCTTTTCTGCCCATGATTTTATCCAGCCGTGCTGAATTTACACCGAGAAAATGTAGGATCACTGCCGTCTGGTATCTTTTCTGAGTCATTCTATAATAAAGGGGATAATTTTTCTTAAGATAGTGGTTGAAAGCCTTCCCTCTTCCCAGTCCTCTTTTTCTGTCATTATCAAAAATCAGGGATATTTTATAATGTGAATGAATCACCAGCTGAATCTTACGATCCAAATAAGCTTTCAGCACACCTTCATAATGCTTTTGCTCCGAAAACCGAAGCAGTTCCTTGACAACCTTATCATGATGCTCATAACGTTTCACGTAATTCTGACTATCCACACTCTGATTGGCATTTCCAACAAGATACTGGTAAATTTCCAGATCAATGAACATAATTGTATCACTTTCACAGGTTGTTTTTACAATATATTCATAGTCAACATAAAAGATATGTTCAAGCAAATGAATATGATTTTTCCGAAGCAGCTCTGTCTTCGCCGATAAGGTATGAAGAAGAATATAGGTTCCGATATCATTAAGATCACAGATCTCTTTAAATTTATAAACTTTATTTTTTTCCACGTAATCCGGAAGGGGCGTAAAGTTTGTGGCTTTGGTGATCATATGAACTTCCCGCTTTTCATCCACCACAAGATCTGAATCCGTATCCCTGAGGATATCCAGAAGCTGGACCAAATGATCTGTCAAAACCCAGTCATCGCCATCAACAATCCTGAAATACTTGCCTGTCGCATGATCCATTCCGGCATTCACCGCTGAGCCATGACCACCGTTTTCCTTATTGATCAGCCTGAAAATTTCAGGATAACGTTTCACATATTCCTGAGCAATTTCCTCTGTCCGATCCGTAGAGCCGTCATTAACAATCAAAACCTCCAGTCCGTCCTTTAAACGGTCATCTGAAAAAGAATCCAGACATTTATTTAAATATTTCTCAACATTATAGCTTGGAACTGCAACTGATAATATTTTTTCCATAATAACTCCTAACTTTACCGATTTTTCTGAACAATATTGAAAACACCCGGCATCTTACTTTTAACAATATAAATCACACGGCCTAAAATAAGGGTCAGCAATGTCCAATGTTTTTTCAGACACATATGAAGAATACGAACAACAGGGTTATGGGGTTTGCCATAAGGAATCAGCTCATTAAACAGCTTTTGCTCATAAAGCCGTTTAAGCCAGCACTTCCTTTTGCCCAGTGACATTTGGCTTCTCGGATCACAGTTTCTTTGCAGCGCAGACATAATATACCGGGTATAGATGGCAGCCAGATCACACCGAATCTGCTGTGTGCACATCCCCCAATAGTTATACTGATCCCATAAAGCCTGCATCTTTTGAACATGAAGCTGAAAATACGCCTTAACAAATTGGGATGTACGGCTATGATCATCCATACATTTCCGATAATGATAAGCCGGAATATCCAGAACATTCATCCGGTCAATGTCACGACAAAAAGCAATATTAAACAGAATATCCTCATTTAACGCATATTCTTCATATCGTATTTTCAGGCTGCGAAGATAGTCCAGGTTATAAAACTTATTGCAGGCATAACCATATAATGTCGACTTTTCAAGCTGCATCATATAATCTCTCAGACTGCTTTGATCTTTAAACTGCCGGGTAGGCAAAGCCACCGGCATGGACTCCAAAAGCTGTCCGCTGGAAGAAAATCGTTCTTCTGTCATTCCGAAAAAAACGATCTGGGCAGGATTGTCCTGAATCGACTGCCATACACTTGCAAAAAGTGTGTCATCAATATAATCATCGGAATCCATAAAAAACAGATAGGTTCCAATCGCTTTATCCATCCCCAGATTTCTTGCATGACTGACACCGCCGTTCTTTTCCAGATGAATGACCTGTATCCTCTGATCCGCTTTGGCCAGCCGGTCACAGATGTCAGGTGAATGATCCGGAGAGCAATCGTCAATCAGCAGCACCTCATAATCCCCAAACGTCTGAGCAAGAATACTGTTCACAGCCTGTTCCAGATATTTTTCAACCTTATATACAGGCATTACTACAGAAAAAAACGGCTTTTCCATCTGACTATCTCCTTGCTTTGAGTGTTGCGAATATCTTCGTGTTTCTTGTTTTTACAAATGAAATAACTTTACACTCCAAAAGTGTCAGCGTTACATTATTCATTTTAACCGGAATCAGCATGATTTTCATCAATAACGATCTGGGCTGTGCAAATTTTAATGACCACTTTACATTATGGGCGGAAAGCATCTTTTTTACTTCGCTCCGCTTTTCTTTAGCGGTCAATGTACACTTAGGATTGGTAAGATTTTCCACGCATCCGATAAAACGTTCGATGTATCGACGCGCAACCATCTCTTTGCTTTTTTCATCCTTAACCTTCCAGTGCTTGTACAAATCCAGCATCCAGCCATGCTCTTCCTCACGTTTTTCATACATTCCCGGACGATAGGCTGCTGTCTCTGATTCCGCCCTTGCACGCATAAAATGATAATACTGTTTAGATGTCACCGTGACACGCTCAATATTTCTGATGACACTGAGCACAAATGGAAAATCATCCCAGAAGGTTTGAGGAAACTTCAGGTTATTTTCTAAAAGATAACTGGAAAGGAAAAGCTTATTCCATGGTGTATATAAAAGATTTCTGTCAAACAGTTTATATGCATTGGCTCTAAACTGATCTGCATTGGCATACACGCCATCTTCACAGACAAAGTTATCTGTCATGTATTCATTCTGAGAATAATAGGTATCAATAAAGAAGCCTGCTACAACAAGCTGCGCCCGGTCTCTTTCAGCAAGATTATACATATCCTCCAACATTGTCGGTTCAGCCCAGTCATCAGAATCCATAAAATACATATACTTGCCTTTGGCGATATCAATTGCCATATTTCTGGCACTGGGTGCTCCGCCGTTTTCTTTATGAATCACATGAATTCTTGAATCCTTTTTTGCGTACGCATCGCATATCTCGCCGCTTCGGTCCGGAGTTCCATCATCAACAATCAAAAATTCGAACTCTTTGAGGGTCTGTGCCTGTATACTCTCAATCGCTTTTCCCACATAGTCCTCAACTTTATATACAGGCATAATAATACTGACTTTAATTTCTGGTTCCATGATAATCTCCTTTAGCCAAGTTCTTTTTCCACAAGTGCAAATGCGGATTCAATGACCTTATCCATATCGTAATATTTATACTCGGCCAGTCTTCCGCCAAGAATCAAACCGTTTTGTGCATCAGCCTTTGCTTTGTACCGGCTGTACAGTTCCTGATTTTTCTCATCATTAATCGGATAATAGGGTTCCATCCCTGCACTCCATGTTGCAGGATATTCTTTTGTAATTACAGTGGTGGGCTGTGTGCCAAACTCAAAATGCTTATGCTCAATAATACGCGTATACGGTGTTTCACGATCTGTATAATTCACAACTGCTACGCCCTGGAAATTTTCCTTCTCCAGCTCTTCGGTCTCGAATTTAAGACTTCTGTACTCTAATTTTCCATAACAATAATCATATAATGAATCCAAAGTTCCGGTATAAAGGACCTTATCTGCCAGAGCATTATATTTTTCTCTGTTTTCATTATAATCCGTGTTTAATTCAATGTCACAGCCCTCAAACAACCGATCAATTAAAACATTATAACCGCCGATGGGAATACCCTGATATAAATCATTGAAATAATTATTATCATAAGTATAACGAACCGGCAGACGCTTAATGATAAATGAAGGCAAATCCCGGCAGTCTCTTCCCCACTGTTTTTCCGTGTACCCTTTAATGAGTTTTTTATAAATATCTTCACCTACAAGGCTGATGGCCTGTTCCTCAAGATTCTTTGGCTCACCCTGAATACTGGATTTCTGTTTTTCGATAATGGCACGAGCCTCATCCGGTGTAGCAATCCCCCACATTTTACTGAAAGTATTCATATTAAACGGCATATTATAAATTTCACCCTTATAGTTTGCAATCGGGGAATTGGTATAACGGTTAAATTCACACAGGCTGTTCACAAATTCCCATACGCTGCGGTTCGAAGTATGGAAAATATGGGCGCCATACTTATGCACATGAATCCCATGGACATCTTCACAATAAATGTTACCGCCAATATGGCTCCTTTTTTCGATCACAAGGCATTTTTTGCCTTTTTTATTCGCATGCCACGCAAATACACCAGAAAATAATCCGCTGCCCACAAGAACATAATCATATTTTTTCATTATTCTTTCCTACTTTCCATATTTTCATTATAGGCTTTAAACTCTGCCTGAATCTTATTGCCAAATGCTTCTGTACTGTCTGACTTGAAAAATACAATCAGCGTCTGAAAAATAAGTTTTATATCTTTCCATAATGTATAGTTTTCAATATACATCAGATCAAGAACCAGTTTATCTCTCGGAGATGTGTTATACTTCCCTGCAATCTGTGCATAGCCGGTCAGCCCCGCCTTTACACGCAGGCGATAGGCAAATTCCGGAAGATCCTTTGTATACACATAAACATTCTCCAGCATTTCCGGTCTGGGACCTACAAGACTCATTTCTCCTTTTAATATATTAAGAATCTGTGGCAGTTCATCAATTCTGAACTTCCGCAAAATCCTGCCCACCTTTGTTATGCGGTCATCATCCGATGTTACGGAGTGATTCACAACGTTCTCCTTCATTGTACGAAACTTGTACACAGAAAAAACTTTTCCGTCCTTTGTTGCTCTTTTTTGCTTAAAAAAAACGCTGCCCCCATCATTAAGTTTAATTGCAAGACAACATACAATCCAGATGGGGCTTGTTATAATCATGGCGATTAGGGAAACAACAATATCCATGGTTCGTTTTAATATTCTCTGTTCCAGAGTCAGTTCTTTAACCTGTCCGCAAATCATGGATATATCATCCAGCACTACATGCCGTGCATTAATCTCCACAATGTCTGCGATTTCCGGATTAAAATAAATATTTTTCATTAAACGGTAACAATATTCCACCAATTCCCTTCGTCTTTCTACAGGAACATCATACATAAATACCGTATCACACTTTTCAATATATTTAAATACATCCGGATCTCTGTAATCTAAAATCTGTTCAACCTTATACTGAAGTTTAAACTTATTAATTCCATAATAGATCTGATTCAGACTGTCCTGAGAAGCAGTAATAATAATACTGCGCTCGGGTTTGTTTATTTTAAAATAAATATAATTCCCCAAATAGGTCATCAAAATAATAAAAATCAACTGACATATAATGACAGCAATCAAAAGCCCGAAATTTTCCAGTACAAACTTTTGATTTCGGGCCGCATTCGTATTCATGATGCTAAGCTCTATATATGTAATGATATCCGTAATAAAAGTAGCCAATCCGATGGAATAAATAATCGGCTTGCTTTTTCTCTTCCCAATATCATACCTGCCATAGGCCGCCAGCATACAGATCCCGACAGCGCAAAACGTCACCATGGTAACGCCTGAGGTTCGATTGGGAATCCAAAGCTGCCAGTTGGGGATACCGAAAAGTCCGAAAAATATGAAAAATATCCCGCCAAACAAAACCAGCTTCAGAAGAAGAACAACTGTATTTTGGAAACTTTTTATAATCTTTTTCACTGTTAAATACCTCATTTTATAATAAGTCTATGTTATTCTATATACTACCACACAAAAACTCATGTATCAAGGCAGTAATTCTTACGATCATCTTATATTTTATGTATATCTTGACAAAGACAAGGGCTGACGGTATGCTAATATGTGGATAAATAAATACCTATTTTCATATCTTTACAGCGTTCTATGCAGACAGAATGATATGAACTTTATTTCAGAAAGCGAGCAGTGACAATGGAAAAAAATCCAATATTATATATCGTAATTCCCTGTTATAACGAAGAAAAGGTGCTTCCCATTACAGCACCCATGTTTCTGGATAAAATCAATGAGCTTATCGCCAAACAAATGATCAGCCCATTAAGCAGAGTCATGTTCGTCAACGACGGAAGTAAAGATTCCACATGGGATATCATCAAAGAACTTTCCGTCAAAGACGAACACTATATCGGAATATGCCAAAGCCGAAACCGCGGCCATCAAAATGCTGTCCTGGCCGGCCTGATGGAGTCCAAGGATCTCGCCGATATAACGATCTCCATTGACTGCGACGGCCAGGACGATATTAATGCCATGAACCAGATGGTACAGGAATACCTCAATGGCGCCGATGTGGTTTACGGTGTCCGCAGCAAACGTGAAACCGATACATTTTTCAAGCGTTTTACTGCAGAAGGTTTCTATAAGCTTTTAAATTGGATGGGTGCGGAGGTTGTTTTCAATCACGCCGATTACCGCCTGCTCTCCTCCAGAGTGCTTAAAGAATTTGCCAACTTTAAAGAAGTCAATATTTTCCTGAGAGGTATGATTCCTTTAGTCGGTTTTAAATCCACCTGCGTTTATTATGAACGCAATGAACGTATAGCCGGCGAAAGTCATTATCCCCTGAAAAAAATGCTGGCTCTGGCGTTTGACGGAATTACCAGTCTGAGTATCAAGCCCATTCGTCTGATTACAGGCTTAGGCGTCATTGTTTCCATATTTAGTTTTATTGCCGTTGTCTGGGCCGTGATTACCTTTATGCTGGGCAACACAGTGCCTGGCTGGGCCAGCAGTGTCTGCATTGTCTGCCTGATGGGCGGTATACAATTGATCAGCCTTGGTGTGATCGGTGAATATGTGGGTAAAATATACCTTGAAACAAAGGCTCGGCCAAGATATATTATCAGTGAAAAAACCTATGAACAGCAAGAACAGACAAAAAATGGCAATGGAATAGCCGCTAAGGAAAAAACTGTTCATTAAAGACAATACATCTTAATCCATCCTCTATAGAAAAATAATCCAGAATGGCATTTAATCAAACCTGCCCTCCTGGATTATTTTCATTTCAATTCAATTTTAAAACTTTTATCTTCACAAAACCATATTTCTTATGGAACAATATTTCTTATAAAAGGAATCTTTTTTATTAATTTAACTAAAAATGCAGCAACAATAAATATGGCAATTCCACCCCAGAATCTGTAAAGAACCGTTGTGCGATCAGTTGCCACATGTCTTAACCATATATTAATAATGAACCAGTGGGTGAGATAAACACCAAATGTGGCATCTGAAAAAAATGAAAAGCCTTTGGCCAGAAAGCTCATCAGTTTCGTATGATTCAAATCTTTAAAAAACAGGAAGACGGCCACCGCATACAGCACACAGGGAAGGGTTAAATATCCTTTAAATGTTTCATTCAACGCACCATCCCGAAAGGAAAGAAACCATGTTCCGGCAAAATGTGTACAAAATCCAGCAAAACCGGACAAATAAATCAAAATTTTTATCCTTTTAGTCAGCTCATAATGATCAATGTAATAACCAACAAGAACGAAAAAAAGACAACCGCCTGCCATTTCCACAGACAAGTTCCAATTATAGGCCAAATCCAGCATTGTAAATATAAACGGTGCCGCAATATTAAATATAAACGATGCAACAATCAAATACTTAAATATATCTTTTTTGTTTTCATCAGGAATCATTGCTAAAGGCGGTATACATAAATATACACCGAATAAAGGCATAAAAAACCAGTAAACAGAAACATACTGGGCATTAAATATGGCATTAATGACATTCTGAACAGTTAAAGAATCCGGCATGATATAGCCAATGGCCAGCAAATAAACACAGGCAATCACACTCCATATTAAAAAGGGAATAACTGTCTTTTTTATTCTTTTGACAAAAAAGATTTTTGTACTGTATTTTTTTCTGTAATCAATGAGATTGCATCCTGAAATCATAAAAAATGTGGGAACCGCAAAATACAATAAGCATTCCAGAAGATTAGACCAAACCCAGTAGCCCTCATAGGCAAATTCCCAGAAAATGCCATTTGTATGCATCATGACCACCGCAATACTTGCCACAACACTTAAAACTTGAATATATTTTTTCATTTTAACTCCTTAACTATCCCACCCCTTTGAAAATGCTGCCCTGTCAAGCGCAGCATCTCCATTTTTTCTTTGATTAACTTATTGTAAATTCACTCCGGCATCCATAAACTGCTGCTGCAGGTCTTCGCCTTTAACAAGCAGCAATTCAAATTCCCCAACCTTATAGCATTTATAGCCCTGTGAATTCCACATTTGATGCGTCTCATCTGTATACGCATCATTCACAAAAAGCACGGTACTTTCCAAATTTTCAGGCGGCAGTTCAGGTATAATCTTATATCTGTTCAGCAGGAACTGATACATGTAATAATTATTATGATCATCCTTCTTCCAACTGTCATAGACATAAATTTCATAAGGCAGATCAACTGCATCTTCCATATCAGAAATAAGCTCATAACTGTTTTGTGCCAGCTGCTTATTATCTCTGGCAAACTCAATATCCCAGGTAATTCCTATATAAAAATAAGTATACGCAAACAAAATGCCCACCCATATAAAAACCGTTTTCAGTCTTCGCTTTTTAAATAAGAAAAAGAGCAGAAACAAAGAAACAGCCAACACAATTGATGCCGGAAAAAGGGTCTTGATATCAATCGGATCCGTCAGCATCTGCAAAGAGAACGGAAAATAAAATTCCAAAGCCCCTACCTGATCGGTATGATAAATATACGGAAAAATACAAACCAGCCAGTAGAATTCCAAAAATCCCCAAATAGGAAAAACAATTTTTCTGTATTCAAGAACCTTATCCTTCCAATGGTAAAGAAATACAGCCCCCATCAAAAGAATCGGACCACAGTAAGGGCCGAAATACCGTAAATACCCATAGGCTTTTGATTCATAAAGATTATTTTCAAATCCGGCATGAATCACATCCACTGATCCCTGAAGCCAGGTTAATGACTGAGCGGCAATCGTCGCAGCAATACAGGCCGAAAAAAACACAACCACAGGCATCATACGGGCTTCCATTCCTGCCTGTTCCTGATTCCAGTTTTTCCTTAAAAGCTTATTCCACATAAAATGGATAAAAACCACAATAAATATTAAAAATAAACCACCGCTAAAAACCGAAATCGTATGCAGCTGTCCAAAAACAATATTAAACCATGCCTGCCAGCTCTTTGGGCTGAGAAGAAGTTGAAGCGAATCAAAAATATTGCCGCCAATATATGCATTACGTAAACTGTCAGTTCCATAGTTCACCTGCCAAATTTGTTTCTGTATAAAATGTATATATTCATTTGAAACAAAATATCCAACTATACCCGAAATTGCAGCACAAGGCAAAGAAATAAGACATTTTTTATAGGTCCACAAATAAAATAAAACCGTGACAGCTAATGCAGCCCAAAAAAGCAACATCCGCGTATGAATTGTCAAGGCATAGGACATAACAATAAATAAAATCACTGTATAAAAACGCTTTTTTTTCTTGTTGTCTATGGATTCATGCAATTTAAGAAGCAAAAAAGCCATAATCCATGAAAGGAAAATAATCATATGCTCATTAAATACAACAATAGACGCTGTCATTACAAAATATCCACAAGCAACAGATACCACCGCCGCATACTTTCTGCTTTCTATTTTAAAGAATCGTTTTAAAATACAGTATGCTATAACTGCAGTTATACTTTGTATCAATGTGCACATCACAGTGACTAAAAAATAAATAAACCGTGGATTATCCGTCAGCATAAAAATTGGTGCCGTAAACGCTGTAAATCCGGTCCCGTAATAACCGGCATGCGAAACGACCCCCGACCAATCCAAACCGGCCCAATAGGCTCCGCCAGCCATGGTTGCCACTTCATCAGATATGAAAGATACCGGTTCTGCAAAAAAACATAACAACAATTTAGGAATAAAAACAATAAAGAATACTAAAAGTTTATATCCCCGATCATATTTATATAAAAATTCTTTCATCCCAAATAATCTCCCAGTTATAATTTAAGACTACCTACGTTTTTTGCCTTGTTTCCTTATTCCATACACACCGCCGGCAATCAATAGCAGACAGGAACCAGATGTAGCAATAATTCCCAATTTTAATCCCGGCGTATTATAGGAAAATACAATCTCATGATCACCTTCAGCTACAGGCACTGCCATAAAGCCGTTAACCTTTGTTATTTCAACCGCCTGGCCATTGACCTGGGCCGTCCAGCCGCGATCATACGGTACTGTGAAATAAACCCAGGTGCCATGCCCAGCTTCCACAGATGCCTTAAAACCATTTGAATTCCTTGAAAAGTCATATGCAGCTAAAGCTTTTCGAGCCTGCAGATCAGCGCTATAATCTGAATCCGACAGTCGTTCCAATTCATCGGCTGGAAGTTTCTGCAAATACCGGGCAGCTAATGCTTCCTGGTCATCATCGATCACCATTGCTTTAATTAAAACTTTATGTCTAAATTCAGAGTCTATGCTCATGAATTCAGAACGGGGAATATAATAATCATAGACCAGTCCCATTGGAAGAAAATTTTCATTTTCAACAAAAACAGGCATGCCATCTTGAGAATCTTTTGTCAGTACATATCCAACTGACAGGAAATCGAATATTCCAAATTGATCGTCTGGCAACTGTGTCACAACACCATCCATTCTCTGAATTCCCAGAGAATCATAAAAATCATAGACAGACGGACTGATATTACTGTGGTAAGACTCAACCGACGGAACCTGTAAAATCAAAGACAGGTTTGATGTTAAATATGGAGGAATTTCACCTCCCAGAGCTGAATCGATATGAACACGGTAATTATCTCCATCTGGAATATTCACGCCTTCAGCAATATCCAAAAAGTTCTGACAATATTTTTCTGTAGATTCATCTGCATATACCTGCTGACTTTTCATAATATGCCGCCAGCCCAGCACCGCCATAAAACAGCCGATGCCCACAGCTAAGACCATCACCGTGTGCCGCCTTGTCTTACATTTCATCCCCATATAAGTCCATACAATTCCAATGAGAGCAGCTGCGGTTAAAAAGATATACGCCAACGGACGATATACCGCATGTCCGCTTTCTCCGGACCATGGATACAGCCCAATAAAGCCTACCATTAGAATAAAAACCGAAACATATCCCACAAAAACCTTTTTAACCTTTTTTTCTTCCAGGCCTTCTCTTTGATCAAGTATCGCTGCAGAAGCCAATGCCATAATTAAAATCGGCATATAAAGCCACCTGAAATATGGAATTGTACTAAAACCTGAAAATAAACTATTTAAAGCGGGAATCAGAGCAAATGCCAATGAAACCTTTAGCATACGGGAAATCCAGCTCTTTTTGCATACAATATACATAATAACCAGTATCCCACCAACCAAGGGCAGATATATTTCGCAGGACATAAAATTATATCTGATGATTGAAGAGATCTGCTGAGGGACTTCCGCAGGCATAAAAAATGCTTTCAGTAAAAGTAAATATCGGTCCTTTTCATACATTAATGCATCCATACCCGTAAAATAGCCGGCACCAACCCGGGGATTTTGTAAAGTAAATAAGATGGACGGGATCAATATAAACCCGGAAACACCCATTCCCAGCAGGCCGCCGGCCAGACATTTGGGAACATCTTTGATATGCTTTTTAAAATCATAGCTTAAAAATCGCACACAAAAATAAATGATCAGAAAAATAACCTGTCCTTCAAAGAAAAAGAAACTTACCGTAGACATTAAGGCTACAGATAATGTATAAACTATAAAACGTTTATGTTCAATGAGTTCTTCAAGCCCGATTAAAAGCAGAGGAAATAATGCAACAACATCATGGAAATGGTTAAACATCAGATTAACCATCTGAAAACCTGAAAATGAATACAGCAGTGCCCCTATAATCGCATATGGTTTATATTTCACAAAACGCTGAATATAGGCATAGGCGGTTACCGCAGCCACACTGTACTTTAAAATCAGTAAAGGCCCTATTAAATAAGGAAATATCACTGCGGGAAAAATAAGGCTAAGCCAGAAAAACGGACTTCCTAAAGTATAAAAACTGTAGCTTCCGATAAAATTACTTCCCAAATCTGTGTACCAATTCCAACCGGTCTGGCCGGACTTTACGGCTGCATTGGAAAGCATATTAAAAGGAATCTGTTGATAATTAAAATCATCAACCATGGTAAAAATACCATGCCCTTTAATAATAAAGGGAACAATCATCACGCAGGCTAAAATCAATCCGGCCAGAAACGCCTTTATATAATTATTTTTAAATATTGTTTTTACAGATAATTTCTTCATAGAAAATACTCCAATATCTTTCATGTACGTTATTTAAACAGCTTTCTGACAATCGGAATTTTTCTGGCTGCCATTGTAATTCCCAGACCAACAACCATAAACAAAATCGTTTTCAACGTGTTCACTCCGATTCCCCGTGCCTGAAAAAACCGGTCATAAATCACCATAAAGTAGGTCCCGATCACCATATGACAGTAATAAATTCCCATCGTGTTATCCGAAACTGTCGTTATAATTTTACTTAAAACAGCAGATTTTAATCCTTTAACAAATGAACAGACCAGGATAAAAATGCCTGCGGCCAAAAGCACTGTACCAATGCGTTGATAGCCGTCAACGACAATCCACTTTGCATTGGTATAGGTATTCTGATATCGATTCAGGCCAAAGATCCATAACCATCCAATAACAGTCATTAACAGGGGCAGGGGCCAGGAAAATGTCTTTTTCTTATTTGTAATAAAGTCAAATAAAAGCCCTCCAGCTAAAAAATAAAACAGGCAGTAAGCATAGGTGCCAAACGGGTTAAACACTTCAATTCCTGAGATGATCAGCTCGTTCATCCCGAACGTCTGAGACAGATAGCCTAACGCAGTGTTCACATCTGTAACCACAAACTCAAAAACCCCAATCATCCCTGCTAAAAGAATTAAGTACCCCTTACTTTTTCCACTATTTATGCAGGCTGCAATTAAAGGGAAAATCAGATAAATCCCCAAGAGGGCATACATAAACCAGAAATGGCCGGTATAAAAGCCTGCCAGGTCCTCTCCACATATATATCTGATCAGCTGACTTTTGGAATACTGGCTTAAATCCAGACGCAAAATAAATTGTTCCAAAACAGGTGTCAAAATCTTCCATACCATAAGTACAGCCAATAACGATACTGTCTTTTTCAAATGCCTGGACAAATCAAATTCCCGATTCATTAGCAATGCACCATTAACCATAAAAAATAAAGGAACACCCACGCAGGCCAGTATCGCAATAAAATTTTCAACACCTGTATCCCTGTAATAGAGGAAATGGCAGGAACATACAAGGCTGATTGCCACAAATTTCAGTATATCCAGGGATACAAATCTTTGTTTCATCTTTTTTTAATCCTCATTTTAAGTTTCTCCAGTCTCTTATTTCATAATTCCGGTAATTTCGTCAAAATAATACCATTTCCCATGAATATACTGTTTTCCATATTGCATATACCCATAATCATTATAATAATACCAATGACCGTGATGATATGTAAGCCCTTTATTTGCAGTTACGCCTGTCACTTCATCAAAATAATACCAATGGCCATCCATAAAATGTTCACCATGATACATATGGCCGTTTTCATCGTAATAATACCATTCATTGTGGTGGGTTACCCATCCGGTTGCCATTACTCCTGTCCATTCATCCAGGTAATACCAGTACCCGTCAATATATTTTTCACCATGATACATTTTGCCATTACTTTCAAAATAATATCTATGACCATTATAATCTGTCCATCCGGTTGCCATTTCCCCGGTCTTAGGATCAAAATAGTACCAGTCATCATTCACTGTATCCGTAAAATGATGTTCTCCAGACAAAAGAACCCCTGTCCATTCATTAAAGCCGTATGTTTTTCCACCAATCTTCATGATTCCATGAACCATTATTCCATTTTCATCATAGTAATATCGATGATCGTCATGTTTTACCCAACCAGTCTGCATCAGTCCGTTTTCATCAAAATAATACCAGTCATTATTCACCGTATCAGTAAAAATATGTTCTCCGGTAAGAAGGACACCACTCCATTCATCAAACCCATACGTCTGCCCATTAATAGAAACAAGGCCGTGCTGCATAACACCTTCCTGATCATAGTAATACTGCTTTCCATGATGTTTTACCCAACCGGTTGCCAGGCTTCCATCTTCATAGTAATAATACCACTGACCATTTTCATATTTTTCTGTTCCTTTACCGGTTGTCGAAATAATACCTCCGGTAATCGAGGAATCGATCTTAAAATCAATATCCACATTTCCTGTAATTCCATCGACTTTTCCAGTATTTGTACACTGCCAGAAATCATATGCGCCTTTATATGTACATTTTTCATTATATTGGGCAACCCAACGGTCTTCAAAGCGATTGAAATAATCATCCGTCAGCACATTATTCCACCAGTCTGTATTCGCATAAACAGACACACTATAACCGGCATCTTCCAATGTTTTACAAAATGCTCTTGCAATTTTGGCAATATCTTCAGCGCTCCTTTGACGGACTGTGCCATCTTCCAGAGTTTCATAGCGAACCGTATTATCTTCTAAATCATAATAGATCGGATAACTTAAATTCTTTCCCTTCAACAGTCTTAACGCATGTTCTGCCTCTTTTTTTGCTTCTTCCTCATCTTCTGCATAAGAATAAAAATAAGAACCATACGGAATTCCCAGACGTTCGCATTCTGACGTATTATATTCCCAGTATTTATCATCATAAGATAAGCTGGAACCACAGCGGATCATGGCAAATGAAATATCGTCTCCTAAAACCTTTTCCCAGTCAATCTTTCCCTGCCATTCACTGACATCCACACCCCGTGAAATCGCATTAGGGATAACATTTCCAGCCGAATTAATATAACCGCCGTCTGTTTTCGTCCAGGGTTCATAATCCGTTGCCCCATATGGAGAAACCGCATACGCACCGGACCATACACCATTTTCAAAACGCCAGCTGTTTTCTACTTTTTCCCCGGAAATCTCTGTTTCACTCTCAGTCTCGATCTTATTTTCAGTTTCAGTCTCGATCTCATTTTTAGTTTCAGTCTCGATCTCGGTTTCAGTTTCGGTCCCGGCCCCTGTTGCAGTCTCAGCCCCTGTTTCAATCTCGGTCTTTTCTTCAACCTCGGTTTCTGCTTCTGTCTCAACCTCTGGTTTGGATTGCGTCTCTAAATCGGCTTCATCATACACTTCACTTGCAGATTCAGACAGCATCTCTGTATCACTTGCCATCGTTTCTTCTGCAGCCAGCACAGACACAGGCTGTCCGATCATACCTACAATACAGCCTGTAATCAATAATTTTCTGAAAATCTTTTGACTTTTATTACCTAACATGGCAACTCCTTTCTTAAAAACCTGACCCAATGGTTTTTGAATCCATAACCTCTATAATCCGTTCCTTTAAACTGCAGTATCGTTTCTGCTCGTTTTCATTACGAATCATCTGGTTCACAATTTTTTCATTCCCCACAATAGCAACACATTTCTTGGCTCTTGTCACTGCTGTATATAGTAGATTTCGGTTCAGCAGCATTGGCGGCCCAGTCAGCAGCGGCAGTACAACGGCCGGATACTCACTTCCCTGGGATTTATGAATCGTAATCGCATAGGCCAGCTCTAGTTCTTCCAGCTGACCAAATGCATATGTAATCCTTCGCCCCTCATCAAATTCAACGGTGAGCTGCTCTGCAAATGGATTAATTTCCTTAATCATTCCCATGTCCCCGTTAAAAACACCAACGCCTTTGTCTACAGGAATATTATACTTACTTACAACTTCCCACTCAATCTGATAATTGTTTTTAATCTGCATAACTTTATCGCCTTCTCTGAAAATCCCCTGACGATATTCTTTTTCCCGCTTGTCTTTGGAGGGCGGGTTCAAATATTGCTGCAGCACCACATTCAGCCGCTCCACACCCAGCTCGCCTTTTCTCATCGGCGTCAATACCTGGATATCAAAGGGAGCAGCCTTGACATTTGGCGGCAGCTTATCCCGAATCAGTGCTACAACAACTCCGGCCACAGACATGGCGTCATAGCGTTTAAGGCAGAAAAAATCCGGCGTTTTTCGGTCCATGTCAATCATTTCTCCGGCATTGATCCGGTGCGCATTAGTGACAATCGCGCTTTCCAGAGCCTGCCTGAATATTTTGGTCAGCATAACCACGTTGAAACAATGAGAATTAATAATGTCCTTAAGTACATTTCCCGGCCCCACGGATGGCAGCTGGTTGATATCACCCACCAGAATCAGCCGGGTCCCCGGCATAATTGCCTTTAATAATGAATGCATCAGGCTTATATCAACCATGGACATTTCATCAATGATAATCACATCCGTCTCCAAAGGATTCTGTTCATTACGTTCAAACCGGGCCGATGTATTTTCATCCGGTGTACCGGTCAGCTCCAGCATACGATGAATCGTCTGTGCCTCGTAGCCTGTAGCTTCTGTCATCCGCTTAGCCGCCCGTCCGGTAGGCGCCGCCAGGCGTATATCCAGATTTTCGTACTCAAAATAACGGATTAATGTATTAATTGTTGTTGTCTTTCCGGTTCCAGGACCTCCGGTAATCACCATGACCCCATTTCGAACAGCTTCCATAACCGCCATTCGCTGCATGTCGTCTAATTCAATACCTTCTTCATCTTCAATCTTTCGAATCACATGCTCTGTAGGAAGCGCATCTGTATTACAGCTCATATTCAGCGTCTTCAACATTCTGGCACAATTCAGTTCAAGATAATAATACGTTGATGCATAAACAATACGCTGTCCATTCAGCTCCTTGATCATAATCTTTTTATCAATATTCAAATCCATCAGATGCTTTTCAATCATGGACACATCCGTCCCCAAAAGCTGTGCAGTGCGGTCCGCCAGCAAATCTGCGGGAAGATATGTATGGCCGGATAGCGTGCCCTGCTGAAGCATATAAATAATGCCGCTGCGAATCCGATACTCAGAATTTGTCCCGATGCCTGCCCTGTGGGCAATATCATCCGCCAGCTTAAAGCCAATCCCGGAAATATCATCTGCCAGCTGATACGGATTTTCTTTGATAATGTCATACAGGCGGCTTCCGTACTGATTATAAATTTTTACGGCATAAACCGTAGAAATCCCATACTTTGATAAAAACATCATGGCCTGACGCATATCCTGTTTATCATGAAACTGCTCATAAATTTCCTGAGCCTTTCGCTGACTGATCCCTTTAACCTCAGCCAGACGTTCCGGCTCCTCTTCAATAATTCTGAAGGAATCCTCTTTAAACTTTTTAATAATCCGGTTAGCCAGAGCCGGGCCGATTCCCTTGATCGCTCCAGACCCCAAATAACGCTCCAGAGAATAAATATCCTCCGGAGCTTCCACAGAAAATACACTTATTTTAAACTGCTGACCATACATGGAATGCTCCACATAATCACCTTCAGCTTTTATATACTCCCCTTCATTAATTACAGGCATGGTGCCCACACAGACAATCTCATCCCCCTGACTCATCAGGCTTAACACTGTATAGCCGTTTTCTTCATTATGATAAACGATATGTTCAATAATGCCTTGAATTTGTTCCATGGACAACACTCCTGTTATAATTAAAAATAATTTCTGTTTATTTAATCGATTAATTTTTTAAATCAGGTCTTCTTATCTCCATTTAAAAATTTTTTTGCATCTTTCATAAAGCTTACAACAATTAAAACAATAACGGCTCCAATGGGGAATGCCGCGATAATACTTACCGACTGAAGATTACTCATGGAGCTATCAGAAAACACCAATGCAATGGGAAGTAATATTAATAAAATGCACCAGACTAATTCAATCATTTTATGAGGTGTTTCATTGTCCCCTAATTGATGATAACTATAGCACGCACCGATAAGTGCAATCGAATCAAAAGAAGTCGCATAAAAAGCAATCATTGTAATTAATAAAAGCGCCAATATAAGCGGGGCACACGGCAATGTACGCACGATAGCGATAATAACATCATAAAGATCCCCGTTTTGCATATAGATCGAAATAAAATCAGCGGCTCCTGACAGCTGTTTTCCCAACGAATAATTACCTAATATAATAAAACTGATAATTGTTGAACCAACCCCAAAAACATAACCGCCCAGGATTGTCTGCCGCACGGTTCTCCCTTTAGATATATTTCCGATAAAAAATGGAGCAGCAACACACCATACCATCCAATATGCCCAGTAAAAAATCGTCCAGTTCTGAGGAAATGACGTATTTCTTTGAGGATCTGTAAATGTGGCCAATTCAAAAAAATTCTGTATCATACGGCCCAATGAGGAAAAGCCGGTCTCAATAATGTATCGTGTTTCTCCGCCAAACAGCAGCACAAAAAGCAACAGACAAAAAAATAAGTAAATACATGCCTTTGCAAGAAAACTAATTCCTTTAAAGCCATGCAAAAGGGAATATGTATAAATAATACATGTAACCACCAAAATTATAACCGTTATTAGAGTCCTGTCAATTTGTACATGAAAAAGCTCGTTAATCATACTGGCCATAAGCGGCGTTGCCAGACTAAATGTTGTGGCAGTACCGGCCAGCAGCGCAAAAACGGCCAGTAAATCTATAATTCTCCCTGGAAGACGTTCCGTATATTTTCCCAAAACAGGTCTGCAGGCCTCCGAATATTTTTGACGTTTTCTTTTTCTTACATGGAGCATAAAACCAAAAGCCACGGCCAGAACAAGATAAAATCCCCAGGGAATTAAACTCCAGTGGAAAATTGGATATACACTGGCCCAATCCTGCATACTTCCCATTTCTGCAATATGCGGATCTGTTGCATATAAAACCCATTCAGAAAAAGAATAAAACAAAATATCAGCAGCCAGCCCTGCCGTAAACATCATGGATCCCCATGTAAAAAAAGAATATTTCGGTTTTTCATTTTGACTGCCAAGAACAATATTTCCATATTTAGAGCAGGCAATATATATGGACACTAAAAATACGCCAAGCCCGATAATTAAATAGTATACACCATATGTGTCTCCAAGCAAATATCTAATCTGTCCAATAACTTTGTTAGACTGCTCCGGCATAAAGAAAAACAACAGGCAAAGAAAAATAATAATTATAAAAGGAACAACCGTAATCATCCAGTCTATTTTTCCCCTTTGCTGTTCCTTAATTTTATTATTATGCATATGTACATCCCCTTTAATTTTTAACGTATCCCCTATAACTGCTGTCAAGCTCTGCAAGTTCAGCTAAACTATCAATCTCTATGATATCGCCGCTTTTCATCTGCCGAATACCTAATTGAAATTCTTGAGGATAACAAAATAATGCAACATCATCCCAATAAATATCCCTGTTCTTTTTTTCGGCAAATTCCTTTTCAACATCATACTTCAGACGCAAACCATCTTCTTTGTTCCAACGAGATACACTAAATAGCTGCCATCCTTTTGCCCCTCCTGTTTTACAACAGCTTTTAACAATTTCATGTTCATCAAGCGTCAATAACCACTCCGTTGTGTAATTTTCACACCAGATACAATTATAGCCTGATCTTTCAAATTCCGGTGATAAAATTTGATCATTGTAAATAATTTGATCGCCGTCCATAATCAGTGCATCTTCGATATAATCTCTTGCAACATATAGAGAGGAAATATTATTGCATGATTCATAATATGGGTTCTCTATCAATTTCACGCCCTCATATTCTTGCTCCAAACACTTAAACTGCTCTTTTAAATATCCCACAACAATGTATATTTCATAAATTCCATTATGATGCAGTCCACGAATGGCAGTATCAATCATCCTGACACCATTGACATTGACCAACGGCTTAGGAATCTTTTCCGTTATAGGGTGCATCCGCTGTCCCTTTCCTGCAGCCATTATAATTGCTCTTTTTACTCTAAACATATTTATAAAACCTTTCTAATTTAAAATCTCCTTTTGAACGATTCTGAAATACTCTTTTGCATATCTATATTGTCTCAAAGAATACTCACCAAAATCCACACCTAACATTCGTTTATACTCACACCAGTTACTCCACAGCAACCCGCAGGCAGAAATATAACAATAGATCTTCAGTCGAATTTCCGGCGAGCAACAATTTTCAAAGTAAATATCAATAAGCTCATCAATTTGTTTTCTGGAGTACATTGCATAAATACAGAACATGGCAATATCCACATGTGGATCCTGCATTCCTGAATATTCCCAATCAATCAGCCGAATATTTTCATGTCCACATCCATCCGGTACAAAAAGAAAGTTATCCGGAACCGAATCAATATGAGTTAATGTTTTCTGACCTGTATGCCTTTTTATATAATCCCTCAAAGAAAAAACATTATGCTTCGTTTCATCATAGTCTTTATACGCCGACCCGGCTCCGTCCCATAAGCCTTCGTAAAAATCAATCTGCCTAAAAATATCGAATTCATGATCAACCTTTAATTCCATACGATGAAATTGTCTTAGCTGAGCCATACATTTTTCAACGTCGCTTCGGCTATTACAGTCACACACCCGTGCTCCGGTTAAATATTCACTGATTTTATACCCATTGTCCGGGTTTATATAGACAACCCGGTCACTTAATTCCCTATCCTTAATAACCCGATATACTTCGGCCTCTTGTCTGCGGTTAATTAGGGCCTCTGTTCCCTCTCCGGGAATCCGCATAATATACCGTTTCTCCTTACAGGAAAATACAAAGGATCGATTTGTCATTCCTTTTTTTAATATAGAAATATTGTTAATCATTTCAGGTTCTACAGATAAAACATTACTAATCAATGTAATTGCATCCGTCTTTAAATGATTGGAGTTTTGATCCAATTCTCTTAATTGTTCATAGGTATTAATCTCTAAAACATAAGAATCCTGTACAACCTTTGCGGCAACAATCATTTTATTGTCATTATATAAAGCAGCTTCCCAAAAAGCATGATCATAATACGGCTCCCCGCTTAATTCAATAAGACGTTTTTGCACCCTGGATGCCTGAGGTGCCTGCAAATAGGAAATTCCAATCATTTTATGACCGGTTTCATTTTTCCCTGAAAAAACCAGCTCCATCTTTTTGTTTACACGAACCCAGCTTTCTGTGTCTTCCTGATCAGATACCATGTACCAGGAATATAACTCTGACCGCTTAAATGGATTTTCTAAACACCAGATATCACAGGGAACAATATAAGCATTGGATAAATGCTCTATAACCTTTATCAAAGAATGTAAATTATTTTTTTTATCATACTCTGAATTTACAATAAGCTCAACATTGTATTTATCCATTAAATACTCAAAATGCTCCTTCATAAAACCTACAACAATATAGATCTTATGAATCCCAACCTCCTGAAGCTGGCATATGAGCCGTTCGATAAGCGGTTCACCGTGTACCTCCAGCAAGCCTTTAGGCGTTTCCATATTAATCGGCACCATACGCATACCAAACCCGGCAGCCAATATAATGGCACATTCCGGCCTGTTGCTTTCTAATTTCTGTTGTCCTTTTTCCGTAATCTGCAGATTTTTATTCAGATAACCTTTTTCTATCAAAGACCGGACGGAGCGATTAACAATCCCCAGCGAATGTCCGGATAATTCAGAAATCAGTCTCTGATTCTTTGGTTTTTTATCTGCAATCGTCGTTAAAACATCACATTCTCTGATGTTCATATACATCACTCTTTCTATTTTTATGAACAATAACATGATACTGCTTCAGCCTATTGGTGTCAAGCCTGGTTGATTTTTATCTGCACAAAAAACAGCCTGCCCGACATTACAGCCGGCAAGCTGTTCCTTAGATTTAATTCAGTTTAAAAAATACCATTTATTGAAGCTGCTGATAACTTTCCAGTACCGGTCCCTTTAAATAGACATATGCATGATCAGACAGATAAATCATCTCATAATCATTCATATGATCTAAAACCATGTTTGTAATGACCACCGCATTATCAGTATGCGCTTCCGGTCTTGCTGGAATGATTTTATATCGATTCAATAAAAACTGATATTCAAAAAAGATCTGCTGATTATTTATATCACGCCCGTCAACCACATAGATCTCCGACGGCAAATCCATCTGATCCTCCAGCTCTCTAATAAAATTATAGGCTTCATAGCAATCATTATAATTTCCCTGACTTTGATATGCATCAAACACGACAGCATTATATACATACTGATAAATCAAAAACACTGAAAGAATTGATGCCATCAAAACAAATTTTTTCTTATAATTACACAGAGCCAAAATCACAAACATCATTAATAAGACCAAACTTCCAACTAAATACGTCCTCAATCTTGGATGAACGGTAAAGGTATTCAACGAAAATGGCAGAAACACCTCAACAGCATATCGATTATTATAAATCACAGGCAATATAACCCCACACCAATAAACCTGAAGTGCCGCTAATAGGGCTGCAGCATATCCGAAATAAGTCCGTGACTGCTTTCTATTTTGAAATAAATAGGCAAAAATTACCATCATGATCGGCCCACAGTAAGGCCCAAAGTATCTCACATAAGTAAAAGCCTTATAGTAATAGCCATCAGCAGGGGCAATACCGCTCATCTCCCCGTATACATTGCCCAGCCAGTTCATAGACTGTGCAGCAATTGTCATCGCAACCGCCGCCCCGAAACAGATACAAATGACCCAATAGTAACGAAGGTTGGCATTCTGTTTTCCCAGCTGTACAAATTTTTTTCTTCGAAATATGCCATCCCACAACAAACGAATTCCAATGATTAATCCCACAATAATAAAGCCACCGGTTACAATAGATATGGTATTCAACTGACCAATTACGATATCCAGCCATGACTCCCATGACTTCGCAGAAAGTAAATAGTCGAAACCACTTAAATAAATCTTTGTATTTGTGAGAGATTCTCCTTCCTGAATTAAATACATCCCCTGTTTAAAAAACTCAAGGAAATAATTAACCAGGACTGCACCGATTCCGGCTGCGGCTATGGCCCATAGAGAAACCAGCAGTTTACGGTAAACCCATGCATACAATACCACCACAATAGCCACAGACAGCCAATAGGTATATGCTCTGGTATGCACAGTCAAGGAATACAATAAAAGGCCCACAAGAAGCACAGAATACGTAAATTTCTTCTTTTTCGAAATATTATAATCTGCCAGTTTCAGCAGCAGCCATGCCAGTCCCCAGGTCAACAGGATCAATATATGCTCATTATATACAATGACAGCACGGGTAACCACAAAATAAGAACAGGCCACAGAAGCTGCACAGACAAATTTTTGACTCTGGATCTTCATAGTTTTGTGCATGATATCAAAACAAATCAGTGCGGTAAACGCCTGAACTAAAACGCATGCCGTCTGAAATACTCTGTAAATAATAATCGGATTGTCTGTAAGCTTAAATATCCAGAAAAAAAGCGCTGTAAATCCACTGCCATAATATCGTTCTGAATACGACAATACAGCAGACCAATCCAGGCCTGCTGCATAAGCCCCTCCTGCAATTGTAATCATCTCATCTGTTACCGTACGTAATGGCATTGAGAAAAAAATCACAATAAATCTTGGAAGAAAGGCTAATAAAAATGTAATCATTATATATTTCCACTGATTCCAAAAAGCCATTAATCCCTTTTGTTTCAATTTTTTCATTTTTCACCACCAAATTTTCTTTTACGTCTAAAAATGATGTCCTTTACATATATAAATTCTTTACTTCTAAACAGACAAACAAATAAAACCATGTTAGGCACCACTGCGCAGACAAATAATCTTAATACAAAGTTCGAATAAATGCTGCTAAAAAAATCCAATTTTAAACATTCAATAAAAATAATTGAAACTGCCGTACATACTGCATATTTAATTTGTCCCCTGAAATATTCAAATGACTTACTTTGAAATCCCTTTTTATACAATATGAAAGGTTCAAACCAAAATGAGGTACTCAATCTGGAAATATAGGTTGCGCTAATGATTCCCAAAATGCCAAACATATGACCTAAAATATATGACAGCACAATATTCAAGGCTGCGGTATAAATTAATATATTTTTAGTTTCATGAAATAGGCCTATTGTATTTCTATACATCCAGATTGGATATAAAATGATCGGCAGATAAAAATTAATGCAGATAGCCAATATCATATCTTTACCGAATAAAGATTCCGGCCCAAATACAATATACAAAAAAGGATTTACTAATTCAAATAAACAGACAAAACAAAAACTTGCAATCCAGGAAAAAGCCATAACCAGCATATCAAAAATCTGTTTTTGCCGTTCCTTTGTCCCGGTAGCATTCAGATTACCTACGCTGCTGTATAATGCCTCGTATATCACATTAATAAATTGATTAACTAAACCAATCACCATTGTATAGTTGGAATAAATCCCAACGCTTACTGTATTTACAAGTGCAGATATAAACATATTATCTGTAGAGTTAAGCAGAACACCGCCAACCCTGTAGGAAAACATCGCCTTTACGTCATTAAATATTTTTTTCTTTTCCTGACGTTCCAGCTTCTGCCCCACATTCTTTAAATATGGGTATAACTTATTGGCCTTTAAAGACAAAAAATAATTTGTGAGAAAAGTAAAGGTCATCTGCAAAATTAAGTACAATATATAATTTTTGAAAACAATCAATGTCACAGCCTGTACGCAGGTCATCACAATCTGCATAAGCATTGTGTATTTACTGATTATAAACTGCTTTTGATCGGCCCTGATCAAAGAAGTTTTATAAACATACAAATAAGAAACAACTGTATTGGCAAGAAATAATACATAGTATAAAATCAAATGCTCAATATGATTTTCGGTTTTAACAATACGAGGCAATATGGGTATAATTAAAACACCACATATGGCCACAATTCCTGCAATACTATAATAGATATGTTTATAAAAATGAATTAATGCCGTAATTTTTTCATAGTTTTCATCTGCAAGAGGTCTATATAGGGAATATATCACAATATTCCCAAAACCCAATTCTGCAAGAGAAAGAACGGTAAGAATACTGGAGAACAGACCATTAATGCCCAAATATTCCATCCCCAGAACTTTTATAAAAATATATCTGGATACAAAACCTAACACGGCGATAATCACCTGTGTTCCAAGACCATAAATAAAATTTCTTGCAGATTTGTATTTTCTTGACTCAGTTTTCATAATTTATAAACCCTTCTGCACAAACTGCCCATTATGGATCAAATGTTTCTTTCATCGATGTCTCTATATCATAAGGAAATTCATAAATATATTGAGGAAGTTTTTCTTCTAATGTTTTCACTTCTTCAATCCATTCTGGCTTTATCTTAAAATTTTGAGTGTTTTTAATGGATTTTTCCGGAATAAGTATTTTTTTTGTTTGGATATGATCCTTACAGTTTAACCCTAAAAACTTTTCAATTTTTGAAACAGCCTGATCGTATTCATAAATCAATTCTTCAAAATTTATTCTTAAAATCCGATCACTTTCCACATATTGCTCACACGCTCTCATTTTGTACCAAAAATCCACAAATTTCTCCACTTCCCGCGGAAACGGGGCATAAGACCCCATAGACGGCCACACATATTTTCCTAAAACAAACAGATCCCGCACATCGCGGTCTACGACGATGACCTTAAAATCACTGTCAAAATAGTGTTCCATACGCCATAAATTATGAGGCAGAACCAAATGATCATAAATAGTATACTCAGTCTCGGCCTGGGTCATGGATAAATATCTTTGTACAAACAATCTGGCACTTTTATAAAATTCCTCTTCACTCACAAAAGAGCAGCAAATATTCTTTTTGCTGCTGTTTTTCTGCTTCTCGCCAAAATTCCTATACATTTTTTTCCCTAACACTGTTCGTATACAGTCTTTAGCAAACTGCACCGGGGACCACTGCATCTTTTTCGCAGTGTATGACCATCCGCCCGGGAAAGAAAATTCTGTAATTTCCGCCACAAATTGATCCACACTGGTCATAAAGGCTTCTCCGAAATGCTTTTTATATCCGCCAAACCATCCAAAATTATTATCATTTAAGCGCTTCATCTCCTGCACAAAATGATCGATGGCTTCATCCGAACGCTGAAGATTATTGCCTATCAGCAGCTTGTCCTCTAAATCAAACAGACCATCTGGCGTATAAAACGGAATATGCTCATAATGACTCAGCTTTCCCTCCGAGCAGGATTGATATTCTTTCAGCAAATCACATACAGCAGAAGAACCCGTTCCACAATATCCTGTAACCGCAATATTCATAACTACTTCTTTTACCTTTCACTTTAATGATTACCTACCTAAAAGGCACTTTACTCTGCTTATCAATTCCATTCCCCAAAACATCCGATACTTTGCAAAAAAGCAAAATATCCTGACCTGAAACCGCAGCTTCTTGACATCTGCATTTTTAAAAGCACTCTTAAAAATCTCCTGATTCCTAAAGCGCAAATAGTGCCGTGCTCTTTCCCTGTATTTCATTGGATTTTGTGGGTGGCAGCAGTGAAGAAGCATACAAAACATAAATTGACGAAGGGTAAATAACCAAAAATTATCTTTAATTAAACGGCTATTCTCTGTATCTACCCTTTTTTTAAACTCACTGATTAATTTAAGATTGATTTCCTCAATATGCTTATTATATTGATGACTGATCGATGTTTCTCTCTGTCTGTAAAAATAACCGGTTACCGGAACAAAAGTAATGCGCTGTGCAAATTTATAAACATCAAAATTAAACAGCATATCCTGCCCTTTTTTAACACCTTTTGTAAACCTTAATTGATTCTTCTCAATAAAATCTCTTCGGTATAATTTTCCCCATGGAGAATGACAATTTATATGATGATGCTTATAAAATTCCATTTCAGGCATATCTGAATTCAGAAGTCCTGCTCTGATTGTTAAAATATCTTTTCTGTTCAGCAGTTTTTGATCTGCGTCTTTCACTTCATGGCTTTTAACATCCGCAGCATTTTCCGAATAACTAAAAAATATAATATCCGCTGTCTGATCCAGGTAGGACTGAACTACTGTTCCAAGATTACTATTAATTCCGTCATCACCATCGACAAAACAAATCCAGTCTCCGGAAGCCAATTCTAATCCGGTATTTCGAGCAACTGAAACCCCTTGATTTTCTTGATGCACGACTCGAATCCTGAAATCGCTTTCGGCATACTGGTCGCAAATTTCTCCGGATCCATCTGTTGAGCCGTCATCCACCAGTATAATTTCAGTGTCACTTTTATCTGAAATTACGCTCTGAATACATTCATCAAGACATTCTTTCACATTATAAATTGCAATTATATAGGTAATTTTCAATGTACCGTCTCCTCATTACATCTTTTTGCTTAAAAAAAACGCAGTTTTTAATACCCGAACACCGCCCAAAGATAAAATAAGAACGATTTTATTATTGATTCTTACTTTTGGATTTAGCAATACATTCATCCGGTCTTTTTTTACAGCATTCCATAAAAACTTATATTCCTTGGGATATTTCTTAGGATCATCCATATGCACCAATACATGAATTTTAGCCCACAGGCATCGGGAAACTGCTGCTGCCTTCAAATCAGGATAATCTCTGTTCACCATTTTTAAAACCTGATCGGTGTGGTAAACATAATCCATAATCTTTAAGGAAAATTCTTTACGCACAATGCTTCCTGCTCTCTGGCGATAAAAATAAAAGATCTGATTTGTAAAGGCTGCACCCTCAGCTTTTGACAGCACTTCATATATTGTAATTACATCTTCGTACAGTCTGTCCACAGGAAACCTTATGTCTTGCCACAAGTCTGCAGCATAAAGCTTAACACAAGCAGACGTCGTAAAATATTTTTGATACAATAATGCTTCCACTGCTTTTTTGTTATCCAAATATCCGGTTTGGGGTTTGGAACGTTTTTTTTCGCCCAATGCCGTCGGCCTTTCTTCAATTACATCCTTATAGTTTCCAATAGAAACAGCACAGCGATAATGTCTGATTAACCTATACAAAGAACTTATATAGTCCTCAGTCACCCAATCATCGCTGTCAATAAATGTCACGTATTTTCCTCTCATCCGGTCCAGCCCGGCATTTCTTGCATCTGACAAACCGCCATTGGGTTTATGAATGACCTGTATTCTATGATCCTGCAAAGCTAATTGATCACACAAGGCGCCGCAGGCATCCGTAGAACCGTCATCTACCAGAATGATCTCCAAATTTTCATAGCTCTGCTTAACAATCGAATGTACGCATTTTTCCAGATACTTTTCTACATTATAAACTGGAACAATAACACTAATTAAAGGCTTATTACTCATGTAAACTCCTGTCTTTCATTTTGACCACTGTACTTGCCAGGGCATTGGCATCTCCCATTTTCACAAAAACACAATCTTCGTTTTTTTCTGAAAACAATTCCCGATTTGCTTCACTGTCACCTAATACAATCTTTTTACCCATAGCCCGGTAAATATATACTTTACCAGGAATTGTCCGCCAGGCTTTAGGTACTGTTCCCGAAAAATGTCCCGCCAGACATAAATCAGCTATGGCAATATATTTTGCAAGTGTTTCCTGGTCAAGCCAGTCAATATATGTGACGGTATCACCTTTAACCTTTTTAATCTTTTTCCTTATTGGTCCTATAATTATAAAATGAATATCTTTTTTATTTTGCAGTTTTTTAATACACTGCATAACAACTTCTACACCCTGAACCGGCAGTATAGATCCAAAATATAAGACGACAAATTCATCTGCAAATTTACGTGGTTTTCTTATTTGCATTGGATGATATACCGATGTATCCGCCTGTAAATAATAAACAAAACATTGTGATGCACGACCGCCCAATTCAGAACAAAAGTACTTTCCGTGAGCTTTTGTATCTGATATGATCCAGTTTGCCTTACGAATCGTGTACTGATCTAAGACCTTTAAGGCACGGGCAATTAAAGATCCGTCTTTTATTTTTTTTCTATCGAATACAAGCGTATCATATATGGAAATAAAAAAGTCTACAATAACTTCTTTATCTTTCCATTTCCAGGACCAGAATGGTATAATCATCTGAGCCATAAATCCGATAAAGATAAGATCATATTGCTTCACAGATGTTTTTAACAGGGAAAAGAAGGTTTCCAAAATTCTCTTTATATAAGATTTTTCGCCGGAACAAATAATCTCTACTTGTCCGGCATGTTTTTTCAGCATTTCAATTTCCTGTTTTACCCGTATATAATCCCGATTTTTTGTCGCTATATAAAGAACTTTCTTACCTTGAACTTTGTCTATCAGATCATGTTCACACAGCATAGTTTTTATTCCTCAATTTCCTTATTACCCTCTGCAGCTCTCTTTTTTGCTTCATGTCCCAGACCGTAATCCATCTTTCTAAGTTCGAACTGAATTTCCTGCAAAAGCTTCCGGTTGCCTGCAATCACATCCGCCAGTAATCCAATAACGCCTGCCATCACTGCAATGATAATCAGTGTACTGGATAAAATTAAAGACTGAACATGTCCGGCGCCTTTTCCTTTATATCTTTGAATCAAATAGCGTACACCGAGCCCGGTTCCGGCAGCGCCAAACACTGCCGCAATAGCAGAAAATACAGCCAGTGGCCTGTACATCATATACGCCCGGCCGATTGTAAGCATGGATTTTTTAACATATCCAAACATACTGTGGAAAAGTCTGGACTTTCTCAGCTCAGGATTGGTACGAATCGGTACAGAAGTCACTGCCATTTTATTTCTTCCTGCCTGGACAATGGTTTCCAGGGTATAGGTATATTCATTGATCACATTCAAGCGCATCGCTGTGCTGCGGCTGTAAGCTCTGAAGCCACTTGGCGCATCCGGAACATCTGTTTTGGATGCCTTTCGTACGACCCAGCTTCCAAGATGCTGCATCTTCTTTTTCAAAGGTGAAAAATGTTCGGTATCATCAATCGGACGCTCTCCCACAACCATACCGGCCTCGCCGTGAAGGATGGGCTGAATCAGTTTTTCTATATCATCACCGCAGTACTGGTTATCCGCATCTGTATTTACAATAATATCGGCACCGTTTCTTAAGCATGCATCAAGTCCGGCCATAAAGCCCCTGGCAAGTCCTTTGTTATTCCTGAAATTGACGATATAATTGACGCCCCACTCTTTGGCCACTTCCACCGTATGATCTTTACTTCCGTCATTAATAATCAAATATTCAATGACATCGATCCCATCAATGTGTTTGGGCAATGCATCTAATGCGATTTTAAGCGTCTCTGCCTCATTATAGCAGGGAATTTGTATAATTAATTTCATCTTCTTTAATCTCCCTTTTCTTAAGTAATCTGACACGGCGATTACCCTGGATCATTAATTATCAGAATTATCATCTAAATACAGATAATCTACAACAGCCCGTCCGATGGAATCATATAAAATATGTACATCATTAAAGGCTGCCAGATCAAAGCAGTTTCGACCATCCAATACAATCGGTCTGCGCATTTTCTTTTCAAATGCAGCGACATCCATATTTTTCACATCATCCCACTCTGTAAAAATCAAACACAGATCTGCATTCTCCAAAGTTTCATCAATGGTATCACAATACTGAATTTCTGTTGGATAGTATTTTTTATAATTCTCCACACCAACCGGATCCCAGGCTTTAACATGAGCGCCATCTTCCAGCAGCATCGGGATATTTACCAAAGACGGTGCTTCCCGTAAATCATCTGTTCCCGGCTTAAATGTAAGTCCCAAAACCGCAACTGTCAAACCTGAAAAATCATTATAGTATTTCTTCGCTTTTTTGATCAGCTTAAGCTTTTGATTTTCGTTAACTTCAATGGCCGCCTTAATTGTTTTAAGCTCATTATCATTAAATGTGGCCAACCAATTTAACGCTTTTGTATCTTTAGGGAAACAGGAACCGCCGTAACCGATTCCAGCATTTAAAAATCGATTGCCGATACGGGCATCCAGCCCCATACCTTTAGAAACATCTTCGATATTTGCGCCGATCTTTTCACAAAAATTGGCAATTTCATTAATATAGGAAATTTTTAATGCAAGAAAATCATTGGAAGCGTATTTAATCATCTCCGCACTACGCCGATTGGTTACCAGCTTCGGCGAATCAAAATCCTTATAAACTTCTTTCAGAATTTCACCGGCTTCATTATCTTCCACACCAATCACAATACGTGATGCATGAAGTGTATCCCGAACAGCCGTCCCCTGGGCAAGGAATTCCGGATTTGACGCAATGGACACACTGACACGATGCGCCAGATGGGCATTAATAAACGCTTCCACTTTATCATTTGTTCCAATAGGAACCGTGGATTTTACAACAACAACACAATCTTTTTTAACACTCTGAGCAATCTGCTCTGCAACTTTATAAACATAGCTTAAATTTGCAGATCCATCTTTCTTTTCAGGTGTCCCCACACCGATAAATATAACATCTGCACTTTCATAAGCTGTCTGGTAATCCGTTGTAAATATCAGGCGCTCCATATTTTCACGCATCAGTTCACTTAATCCAGGCTCATAAATTGGTGAAATGCCCTGTTTCATTAATTCTACCTTTTTTTCATCTACATCAACACAGGAAACACTATGTCCTTTACTCGCAAGACAAACCCCTGTGACCAGGCCAACATAACCGGTCCCTGCAACTGCGATCTTCATAGTTCAATACCATCCTATTACTTAAATTTTATTGTATAAATACGCATAATTATCTTTCATGTTATCCCAAAAATCTCCCTATGTCAAGCATATGGAAACAATTCACCACCAAAAAACGACACTTCACAAACATGTACCAATAAATGGAATTTACCCCCTTATACTGGCAATCTTTCCTGACAGTTCCCCCATACCTTCCATAAATTCCGCATATCTTCCGGTTCCGATTGCAACAACGGACATGGGATCATCCACTGTGGTTGTGCGAATGCCGGTGGACGCTTCCAAAAGTTCCTCCAGACCGTAAATCTGACTGCCGCCGCCGGTCAATAATATCCCCCTCATGGCAATATCTGCAGATAATTCCGGCGGTGTATCTTCAAGAACCTGGTGAACACCGGATACAATCTTACTAATCACATCCGAAAAGGCTTCCTCTGTTTCCTCGGAAGACAACTGAATCACTTTGGGAAGTCCGGTTAAAAGATTTCTCCCCCGAACTTCCGTCATCACAGGCTCAGGCCGTCCATAGACCGACCCGATCAGCATTTTCAGTTCCTCTGCCGTCCGCTCTCCGATCAGCATATTATGCCTGCGGCGCATATAGTGAATCAGCGCATCATCAAAATCATCTCCGGCCACCTTAATGGATGTGCTGACAACCGTGTCGCCCAGAGAAATAACTGCAATATCCGTTGTACCGCCGCCAATGTCCACAATCATATTGCCGCTGGGTTTGGAAATATCAATTCCGGCCCCCAAAGCTGCGGCGATCGGCTCCTGAATAATAATCACATCTCTGGCACCGGCTTCCATGGTGGCATCAATCACCGCCCGCTTTTCCACCTCTGTAGCTCCGCTGGGAATACACACACTGATCCTGGGGCGTCTTAAAGTCTTTCTTCCCATAGCCTTATGGATAAAGTATTTCAGCATCTTTTCTGTTACCGTATAGTCCGAAATAACCCCCTGGCGCAATGGCCGTACAGCGGCAATATTACCCGGCGTCCGGCCAATCATCATTCGGGCTTCCTCCCCAATCGCTTTAATCTGATTTGTATCTTTATCGTAAGCAACAACGGAAGGCTCCTTAAGCACAACACCTTTCCCGCGAATATATACAAGTATGCTTGCCGTTCCAAGATCAATTCCAATATCTGATCCGATCATACGATTCCCCTTTCTTTCCGATTACCTTAATTAAACTGCTTCTATATTCATGCTTCTATTTTTTTATAACTTTCAACAGTTATCCTATTCCAAATTTATCTTATCACAAAAAACACGCCAATATTGGCGCTTTCTTTTTATTATAACTGATTTCATGAAAATTACCACAACAAAATATCAGGCCTGATTCTTTTTGATCAGTGCCTGATATTTTGTGCATACCAAATTTTCACTTCTATAAATATTTATGTTTTACCGTATTTATGCTTTGGCAAACTGGCTGTTATACAGCTGTGCATAGAAGCCGTCCTGTCCCAGCAGCGCTTCATGGGTTCCCTGTTCAATGATTTTTCCGTCTTTCATCACAAGGATTCGATCCGCCTCTTTGATGGTAGACAGACGGTGCGCCACAATAAAGCTTGTCCGTCCTTCCATCATTTTGGCAAAGGCTTTCTGAATACGAATTTCTGTTCTTGTATCAATAGATGACGTGGCTTCATCTAAAATCAGCATGGGCGGCAGACAGAGCATGACTCTGGCAATACACAAAAGCTGCTTCTGTCCCTGGGAAAGATTGCCGCCATCCTCGGTAATCACTGTATCATAGCCATGGGGCAAACGCTTGATAAAACTGTGCGCATAGGCTTCCTTTGCAGCCCGGATCATTTCTTCATCCGTAGCATCCGGTTTACCGTAAATAATATTTTCACGGATCGTGCCTGTTTTCAACCAGGTTTCCTGAAGCACCATGCCATAATTTTCTCTCAGGCTCTTTCGGGCTATATCGCGGATATCTATATCATCCACCTGTATGGATCCCTGATCCACATCATAAAAGCGCATGAGCAGGTTAATCACCGTACTTTTGCCGCATCCTGTAGGACCTACAATGGCAATCCGCTGCCCGGGCTTAACGTCCAGGTTAAGATTTTCAATCAGACGCACTTCCGGATTATACGAAAAGTCAACGTTTTCCAGGGTAACCTTCCCCTGGACATGATCAAGAATTCTGGCATCAGCCTCATCCGGAATCTGAGGTTCTTCCTCAATCAATTCAAAGACTCTGGCCGCACATGTGAGTGCATTTTGAAGTTCCGTGATCACACCGGAAATTTCGTTAAAAGGTTTGGTATACTGATTGGCATAGCTTAAAAACGAGGAAAGTTGTCCGACACTGATGCCACCGGAAATCGCCGAGATGGCACCTGTAATCCCCACGCCGGCATAAACCAGTCCATTGACAAACCGGGTCGCCGGATTGGTAATGGACGAAAAAAATGTAGCTCTTAAACTGCTGCTTTGCAGCCTGAGATTGATCTCCTGAAATTTTTCTGCAGCCCGGTCTTCGTATCTAAAAGCCTGAACAATTTTCTGATTCCCGATCATTTCATCGATATGAGCCGTCAGCTCCCCACGGGTTTCCGACTGAAGCTTAAACATGGCATACGTCCTTTTGGAAATAAATGCAGCCACAAAAAGAGAAACCGGTGTAATTAACAGAACCACAAGTGCAATTTTATAGTTAATGGATACCATAAATACCAGTGTGCCCAAAATCGTCATGATTCCTGTAAAAAACTGAGTAAATCCCATAAGAAGTCCATCAGAAAACTGATCCACATCCGCGACAATACGGCTGATTATATCTCCCGATGGATGACTGTCAATATATTTAAGGGGCAGGCGCTCCAGATTGGCAAATGCCCGCTTTCGAATATCCCGGACAACAAAATAAGTTATTTTGTTGTTGCACATATTCATCAGCCACTGAGCCAGCGCAGTCAGTCCAATGACAATACCCATTTTCCATAAAATCAAGGAAATACGGCCAAAATTCACCGCTCCAGGAGCAACGATTAAGTCCACCGCATCCCCAATAAGAATGGGCAGATATAGCGTAAAGATGACCGAGACCGCCGCGAGAATCAAAGACAGTCCAGCCAGAAACCAATAACGTTTAATGCATATCAGTACTTTTTTAATTGTTTCCTTGTTTTTGGCCTTTTTTTCTCCCTTAAGCATTCAGTTCACCTGCCTTTCCTGATGTTTCATCTTTTGGAAACTGAGAATAATAGATTTCCTGATAAACGCCGCATTTTTCCAGCAACTCACTGTGCGTTCCCATACCTGCAATTTCTCCGTCATCAAGCACAATAATCTGATCTGCATGCCAGATACTGGCTGCCCTCTGGGAGACAATAAACACCGTCATCTTTTCATCAAGCCCCCGGATTGCGCTTCTCAGTCTGGCATCCGTGGCATAATCCAGTGCAGAGGCACTGTCATCCAGGATAAGGATTTCCGGTTTTTTCACAAGCGCCCGGGCAATTGTCAAACGCTGACGCTGTCCCCCGGAAAGGTTACGCCCGCCCTGAAGAATAAAGGCTTTAAGCCCTCCGGCCTTTTCCCTGACAAACGCCATGGCCTGAGCGGCATTAAGCGCTTCTTCCATATCCTCAGCCGTGGCATCCGGATTTCCCCAGCGAAGATTATCCTCAATAGTGCCCTTAAAAAGCACCGCCTTCTGGGGAACAATACCGATTTTCCCTCGAAGTTCATCAAAGGAATACGCCCTGACATCCCGGCCATCCACAATAACACGCCCTTTTGTTGCATCATAGAACCGTGGAATCAGATGGACAAGGGATGTTTTTCCGCTTCCCGTACCGCCGATAATACCGATTGTCTGACCGGCCTTTACTGTAAAGTTTACATGACTCAAAGATTCTTCCGAGGCATTGGCATAGGCAAAGGAAACATTTTCAAAAACAACCTTTGGGCACTCAGGATCCGAAGAATATTGGTTCATTTCTTCATTTTTATCAAAAGACGCTTTGCCTGGATCTGCAATGGATGTCTCAGTCTCAAATACAGACTGAATCCGGCGGGCACAGGCCAGAGATTTTGTTATATTAATAATCAGGTTGGCCAGTTTAACCAATTCCACCAGAATCTGGGACATATAGTTCACAAGAGCAACAACTGCACCTTGAGTAATCATGCCGCCTTCAACCTGCCATGCACCGGTCCAGATCAAAACAATCATGGCACCATTAATAATGGCATAAGTCAAAGGATTCATCAATGCAGAAATTTTTCCCACAAATACCTGGCCTTTCACCAGTTCTTCATTGGCATTTTCAAATCTTTGCTTTTCTGTTTCTTCCTTATTAAATGCACGTATGACCCGAACACCGGAAAGATTTTCCCTTGTTGTCAGCAGCACCTGATCCAAACGGTTTTGCACCTTACGATAAAGGGGGATACTGACAATCATAACACCAAAAACCACAACAGAAAGCAGTGGTATGGTGACAACAAATACAAAAGCCGCCGGTACATTGATGGTAAATGCCATCACCATAGCGCCGAATACAATAAAAGGGGATCTTAAAAATAAACGAAGCACCAGATTCACACCATTTTGTACCTGATTAATATCACTGGTCATACGGGTAATAAGTGTAGATGTTCCAAGCACATCCATTTCCGAGTAGGAAAGGGTCTGGATGTGTCCGAATAAATCTTTACGCAGCGCCGTGGCAAAGCCCACGGCCGCTTTCGCCGCAAAATACTGGGCAGTGATGGAGCATACAAGGCCAATAACCCCCAGCGCAATAATCACGCCCCCCATTTTTAACACATAGCCCATATCTTTGTCCCGTATACCCACATCAATGATTCTGGCCATAACAATTGGAATCAGAAGCTCAAACGAAGCTTCCAGCAATTTAAACAGCGGCCCCAGTATACTCTCCTTTTTGTAGGCACCCAGGTACTTTAATAATTTTCCCATTTGCAATTCTCCCTGTTTTCCTGTAAAATTAAATATATATTTTTTATATATCATTGAGTTTGATTATACCATTATTATATATATCCAGCAATACCTTCATTGATAGTATTCTTTTAAGGATGGTTTTTTATAATGAATTTAAAACAATTATATTATTTTGTAGTCATTGCAGAATGCGGAAACATTTCTCAGGCCGCAGGCAGACTGGGACTTTCACAGCCGCCGTTGAGCCGCCAGCTTTCCCAGCTGGAAGAAACCCTTGGTGTGGCACTTGTCCGCAGAAATGCCCACGGTATCCAGCTTACAGAAGCGGGACGGCTGATGTACAATCGTGCTAAGGATATTTTATCCATGGTTGACGCTGCAGCACTGGAGGTCAAAACATTTACAGGCGGACATCAGGGAACCCTGAAAATCGGCTGTATTTCTTCCAGTGGAATTCTCATGACCCGACTGGCCAATGCATTTATGGAAAAATATCCTCTGGTTACATTCGAAATTTTTGAGGGAAATACATACGAAACTATAGAAAAACTGAAAAACGGCATGATTGAATGTGCCGTTATAAGAACGCCCTTTAATCCTGACGGGCTCACCTGTATTTATGGAAGACAGGAATCCCTGATGGCTGTGGGCCAACAGCACTTTTTTCAAGGAATCCCGGAGATGGCTCAGACCAACGACCATCCGTCCGGTAAAAGCGGTATTCTGCCGGAACAGCTGCTGGGCAAGCCCTTAATCTATTACCGCAGATTTGATGCCATTATTACCCAGGCCTTTCAAAACAAAGGCCTGCGGCCCAAAATTTTATGTAAAAACGATGACGCCCGCACATCCCTTCAGTGGGCCATGGCCGGACTGGGCATTGCACTTGTTCCGGAAAATATCAGTCATCTGGCCGGACTTTATCCGATCAAAGCCGGGACAGCCGCACCCAAAAACAGTCCCAGCCATATCCATGGTAAAACTATACATCATAAAAACCTTGTATGCCGTCCCATCTTATGTGATGAAATGACCACACGCATGACAGCGGTATGCCGAAACAACGATGCTGGTTTATCGCAGGTCGCCCAAAATTTTATGGAAATTTTTAAAACCCTTGAATCCGATTAAATTACTGCTCACCCTTCCAGAAGGCCACAGCTTCATCCAGCCAGCCCCAGGCTTCGCTGCCTTTTCCCAAACCAAGTCCGTGAAGTCCATGTGCCACGGCTTTAAGACGGCTTGGCACACCAAGCTTTTGCAGACGATTATAAATTTCCAGACCATTGGCCTCAAAGGGCACCTGTTCATCCTCTTTGGTCTGCCATATAAATGTCTTTGGATAGTCCTCATCCAGATGATCCACCGGTGTGAAACGGGCCATCATCTCATCAACATTGGCCACATCACCGAACATGACTTTAACGGCAGCATCCATTTGAGCATCTTTTTGTGCAAAAGCCACCAGAGGGTAACAAAGACCAAGAAGCTGGGGCTTTGGCATGTGATAAGCCTTATAGCCTTCATTGGCAGTCCCCAGCTCACTGACCAGATGTCCGCCGGCCGAAAAACCAAAGGCCGCATAATCTTCGGCCACGTTAAACTGCGCTTTATGATCTATAATAAAAGAAATCGCCCTGCGAAGATCTTCCCCGGATTTCTCCGCTGCGCCTTTCACGCCGGCCCGATACTGGAGAACAAAGGCTGTGATTCCCAATTCATTCAGCCTTTGGGCCACCGGAAATGCCTCTACCAGACTGGCCACGCTCATGTAGGCACCGCCCGCACATACAATGGCAAACGGTCCTTTCTTTTCTGCCGGAAACCACAGCAGGCCCGTTCTTAATTTAGAAGTATCTTCTGCCAGCTCCTGATCCGTATAAATTTCATAATCCATCTTCACCCCATTGGTTACATGATCCACAATTGCATTAAATCCATCCGCCATGGACTGTGGATTCCAGGCCGGCGACACAAAATTTGCCATCTTTTTAAGCGAAATTTTTTTCATTTCCTCAGGCGACGGTCCCAGGCCCTGGGCCTGTCCCTCCACAGGCTGCTGCATAAAAAACTTTTCCAGCCCCGACAGCTGCGGACAACTCAATAATTCTTCAAATGTGGTATTTTCTGTAAACATCAAAACATCCCCCTATCAAACCTTTGCTACATGCAATCCCGCCATCAGGCGGGCTGTATATATTACCAATGCTATTATAACAAAAAACGGCTGGCCCCGTCATAGAAATTTTATATTCCAAGAAAAATATTCAGAAGCAAAATAGCTTAGAAGCAAAACAGTTCAAAAATAAAATAGCTCAAAAATAAAATAATATTTGACAATACCTGTCTGGATATCATATAATTTCACCGAATTATAAATTCTTAAGCTCGGACTGAACCATAAAAATCAGCCGATCAGTTCTTACAGGAGCCTTAAACGATCTAATTGAACTGGCTCTGAAACTTACTTATTTTTTTCTGAAATATCCACATACTAAAAATTATAACCACTGTCAGGTAAGGAGGAATTTATGTTATTTTCAAGAAAATGTGTCTGGGTTGCCGGAAGCGCCGGGAGTCTGGGTTCTGAAATCTGCCGTCAGATTCCTGTTGAAGACTATGAACTACTTAAAACAGATCTGGATGTTGACATTACGGATCTAAAAACCGTTACCCATTTTATGGATATGCATCGTCCGGAAGTTGTTATCAACTGCGCAGGCTTCACGGACCTTGAAGCCTGTGAACGCGATATGGTTTCAGCATATAAAGTGAATACACTGGGTGCCCGGAACATGGCCAGTGCAGCCCGGAAAATCGGTGCAAAAATTATTTATATATCAACCGATGATGTTTTTGCAGGCACTGCCGCCAAAACACTGACCGAATTTGATATTCCCACACCATCCAGTGTTTACGGAAAATCCAAACTGGCCGGTGAAAACATGGTCAGAGAACTTAATCCCAAGCATCTGATTATCCGCAGTTCCTGGGTTTATGGCCGTTCCTCCGGGACCTATGTGGAAAACCTTTTAAATGAAGCAAAAACAAAGTCTGTCATCCAGGTACCCAACGATCAGATTAGTTCCCCCACAAGCGCCCATGTGTTGGCCAAATTTATTGTGTCCCTTCTGGAATCTACCGAATACGGCATCTACCATGCTTCCTGTGAAGGTTCCTGTACCCGCTATGAATTTGCCAGGACAATACTGGAAATGGCAGGAATTACCAATGTGACCATTGAACCCGGGCTCCTTGAAGTCATTGGCCGCCCAACAGAAGTGCGCTGTACGCTGCTGCGTAATCTGATGATGGAAATGACCGGCATTTATCAAATGCCTCACTGGAAAGATGCACTGAACGAATATATGAATTCACATTAAAACGGAAGGAGCAGGATTTTGAATAGACATTTAAAAACAACCAAAGACCATTCCCAATCCAAGAGGAAAAAACCGGGACTGACCACACAGATTTTTATAGCTCTCATTGGCGGTATGCTTCTGGGATGTATCCTTCACTATCTCGTCCCGTCTGGATACATAAAGGATACGATTTTAATTAATGGCATTTTTTATGTCATCGGAAATGGATTTCTCCGTCTCATGCAAATGCTTGTGGTTCCTCTGGTATTCTGTTCAATTATTTGCGGCAGCGCCTCCATTGGAGATACCAAAACCCTCGGAAAGGTTGGCGTGAAAACCGTTGTCTTCTATCTGTGTACGACGGCCTGTGCAATCATTGTTTCTCTGGGTGTTGCACTGCTGATCAAACCAGGGTTAGGCATCCCTGAATCCGCCCTTCAGACAGCAGAAGCAGTGGAAGGCATTCAGACAACATCCCTTACGGAAACCATTTTAAATATTATTCCAAAAAATCCAATCCAGGGCCTTGCCGAAGGAAATATGCTTCAGATCATTTTATTTGCAATTATCATTGGTATCATTTTAGCTAAACTGGGCGAAAAGGTTGAAATCGTCTCCAACTTTTTTGCACAATTTAATGATATTATGATGGAAATGACCAATATGGTTATGAAACTGGCACCACTGGGTGTATTCTGTCTGATTGCCAAAACATTTTCAGGAATCGGTTTTTCCGTTTTCATTCCACTTATCAAATATATGATCAGTGTGCTGGCTGGTTTAGGCATTCATCTTTTCGTCGTTTACGCTGCCATGTTTTTTATTTTTACACGCCTGAATCCATACCATTTTATAAAAAAATACCTTCCCGTCATGGGATTTGCCTTTTCTACGGCAACTTCCAATGCCACCATCCCTCTGGCGATCGAAACACTGAAAGATAAAATGGGCGTTTCCAGGAAAATCTCTTCCTTTACGATTCCCCTGGGCGCCACCGTCAATATGGACGGCACAGCCATCATGCAGGGTGTTGCCGTTGTTTTCGCCTCTCAGGCCTTTGGGATTCCATTGACGCCAGCCGATTACGGTACCGTTATCCTCACGGCCACACTGGCCTCTATCGGAACTGCCGGCGTTCCAAGTGTGGGACTGGTCACTCTGACCATGGTTTTCGCCTCAGTAGGCCTGCCAACAGAAGCCATCGCTTTGATTATGGGAATTGACCGTTTGCTGGATATGGCCCGAACAACAGTCAATATCACCGGTGACGCCCTCTGCACATCAATTGTGGCTTTCCAGGACAAAAGTATGGATGTGGAAGTATTTAAGAAAAAGCTTTGATGTAGATAAAGCATCGGATCCTTGCTTTCGTTTCTCGGGAAGAAAACAATATCGCTCATGTGGATTTAGAAAAACCAGATAAATCAGATAAAAAAATATAAACATAAAAACTGATCAGTCACAAGAACGGACTGATCAGTTTTTATGTTATTGGTAAGCCGAGAAAGCAAAACAGAGAGTATGAAACTTTTTCTGTAAAATAATGTTTAAAAGGTTCTTCTATGATAAA
>CAJKGK010000010.1 GCA_905199445.1 uncultured Lachnospiraceae bacterium
CATTTTTAATATCATTCTTACACTGGTTATCTATTATATTAATATAAAATTTCCAATAATTCAATCAATTCTTTCGCAAATCACAAAATCTTCTTTGATTTTACCGCCGAGTTTTCCGCAGATAATCATATTTTCCCGGCCACCGTCTCCATCAGTGGCCACCTTAATATATTCCTTTGTATGTCCGGACATATAGATTTTGCCGTCAATATTGACCTGCTCTTCCAAAAGAACCTCCACCTTTTTGTGCTGCCACTGACGGATAAAGGCATCTTCCATTTTTGCCGCCAGCGCAATCAGTTTTTCACTGCGCCTTGACTTTACCTGCTCATCCACCTGGTCTGACATGGCAGCTGCTTTTGTCCCGTGTCTTTTAGAATATTTGAAAATATGCATTTGTGCAAAACCGACCTTTTCCACAAAATCCATTGTCTGGTCAAATTCCTCATCGGTTTCTCCCGGAAAACCTGCAATTACGTCCGTGGTAATGGCCGGATGATCAAAATACCGGCGCAGCAAACTGCAGCTGTCCATATACGCCTGGGTCGTATACCGACGGTTCATGCGGCGCAGCGTGGCGTCACAGCCACTTTGAAGAGACAGATGAAAATGGGGGCATACCTGATCAATGGCAGATAATCTTTGTACAAATTCTTCTGTGACAATCCTGGGTTCCAAAGATCCCAGCCGAATCCGCATAAGACCCGGTATTTTTGCCAAAGCCTCAATCAACTCAATTAAATGCGCATCTCTTTTATGATTATATTCTTCCCCACTAAAATCCAGTCCATAAGAAGAAATATGAATTCCAGTAAGTACTATTTCTTTATAGCCCCTGGCTGTAAGCGTACAAACCTCCTCAATAATATCCTCAGCCCGCCTGCTGCGTACACGACCTCTGGCAAAAGGAATAATGCAATAAGAGCAAAACTGATTACATCCATCTTGAATTTTAATATAAGCCCTTGTATGCTCACTGACCCTGGTAATATGCAGCTGTTCATATTCACTGGTATGATTAATATCCATCACGGTTTCACACTCAGTCTTCCGGTTATTTTTTATAAATTCTTCAACAATTTCGACAATTCTGACTTTATTGTTATTTCCCACAATTAAGTCGATTTCCGGATCTGCCTCCAATACCTCTCTGGCAGACTGAACATAGCAGCCAACAGCCACAATCACGGCTTCAGGGTTCTTTTTACGTGCCCGGTGAAGCATTTGTCTGGACTTTCGGTCTGCCATATTGGTCACTGTACATGTATTTATAATATAAATATCGGCAGCATCCTGAAAATTTTTGGTTACATAGCCGGCATTTGTAAATAATTCTTCCATCGCATCGGTTTCATATTGGTTCACTTTACATCCCAATGTGCAAAATGCCACACTTTTCATACATCATTCCTCCATTTGTAACATTTATACGGTTTCGTTCCCGGTAATTAACAGATATTTTACAATGACTTTTCGAATATCGTATTGACTTTTTCCCGCCCGGATTGTACTATATATTTATAAAAAAATATTGAATTAATTAAGGAGGGAGCTTCCTATGAAAACCGTTCAAATATGCCTTGATTCTATCGATAAAGTAAAATCTTTTGTCAATGAGATCACAAAATTTGATACAGATTTTGATCTTATTTCCGGCAGATATGTGATCGATGCCAAGTCAATCATGGGTATATTCAGCCTTGACTTATCCAAGCCAATCGATCTGAACATCCATGCAGAAGATAACTACGATGAGATTCTTAAAGTTCTTGAACCATTCATCGTTAAATAACATGCTAATTAAACATTCATAAAAAATCAGAAAATTCATTAATTTAAGGATGTCCTTCCGGACATCCTTTTTATTTTTAAATTTCCCTTCAATAACCAAAGGGATACTGCCCTTTACTCGCACATCACAATTTCACGGCTCTCTATGGCAGTCTTCATCAAATCCTCAATCACATCATCCAGATGACGTTCTGACCGTTCGATCACACGGATATTGGGTTTCGTTACCGGATGCTTTGCCACAAAAATCGTACAGCAGTCTTCATACGGAAGAATAGATGTTTCAAAAGCACCGATCTGTTCAGAAACAGCGACAATATCATTTTTATCAAACCCGATCACCGGACGGTAAACAGGCATCGTACATACCGCGTTGGTTGCAGCCAGGCTCTGCAATGTCTGACTGGCCACCTGTCCGATGCTCTCTCCGGTAATTAATCCCAGTGCGCCATCTTCTCTGGCAATATGTTCCGCAATCTTCATCATATACCGACGCATAATAATGGTCAGCTCATCATGAGGGCATTTATCATAAATCGCCAGCTGAATATCTGTAAAATTCACAATATTAAGCTTCACCGGTCCAGCATATTTTGCCACAATTTTTGCCAGATCCACGACTTTTTGTTTTGCCCGTTCACTTGTATATGGCGGGGCATGGAAATAGGTGGCATCGATCTTTACACCTCTTTTGGCAATCATATAGCCGGCAACAGGGCTGTCAATACCTCCGGACAACAAAAGCATGGCTTTGCCGTTGGTGCCTACAGGCATACCGCCTGGTCCTGGAATAGACAGGGAATAAATGTACGTTTTTTTCCGGATTTCAATGTTTAAAAAAACATCCGGATGATGAACATCCACAGAAAGTTCAGGAAAACGGTTTAACAGGTATTCACCCATATCGGCATTAATTTCCATAGACTTCTTGGGATAATGCTTATCCGCCCTGCGGGCTTCCACCTTAAAGGTAAGATGGGCATTTCCATAAACCTGATCCATGTAATCGCCCACGGCTAAGGTCAGGTTCTCCCAGCTGTTATCCTCACAATGAACAACCGGACAGATCGCTACAATCCCAAATACCCGCTTTAAGGCTTCAATAACTTCGTCATAATCATAATCGGTCAGAGCATCCACATAAATACGGCCCTGTTCCTTTGTCACATCAAATTCTCCGCAGTCCCTGAGGGCAAACTGAATCTGACGCATCAGCGCATCCTCAAACAGATACCGGTTCTTGCCTTTGATTCCAATCTCACCATACTTAATTAAAAAGGCTTTATAAAACATTTACTTTCTTCCTCCTGGTGTAAAACGGCGAAGCATCGGCACAATGGCCTTCAATGCTTCAATACAATAATCAATTTCTTCTTTGGTTGTCTCATAGGAAAAGCTAAACCGAATCGTGGCATCCAGATATTTTTTCTCCACACCGATCGCCTTTAAGGTTCCGCTGACTGCCGGATGGTTGGACGAACAGGCAGAACCGGAAGACACATAAATACCGCGTTCCTCCAACGCATGTAAAAGAACCTCTGCGCGCACATCCTCAAAGCTGACACTGACAATATGGGGTGCAGGGCCAAAAAAACCTTCTTCCCGCTGTAAAAATCCGTTGATTTGAATGCGCTCCAGACTTCCGATCTGCTGAATAAAATATGCTCTCAGCTCATACAGACGATCCAGTTTTTCTTCGAGGCTGTCATAGGTACACCTGACCGCTTCACAAAGACCTGCAATGCCCGGAACATTTTCCGTACCGGAACGCATATCCTTCTGCTGTCCACCGCCTAAAATCAGAGGACGCACCTTGACCTTATCCTTTATATACAAAAAGCCACAACCTTTGGGGCCATGCAGTTTATGGCCACTGACAGACAACATATCAATCCCCAGTCTTTTGGGATAAATACGCATTTTTCCAAAACCCTGAATGGCATCCACATGGTAAAGTGTGCCAGGATTCACCGCTTTGACAATCCTGCCAATCTTATCCAAAGGCTCAATGGTTCCGATCTCGTTGTTTACACACATCACGGAAACAATGATCGTATCCGGCCGAATGGCTGCCCTCAGCCCATCCAAGTCTATCGTTCCCATGGCATCCACAGGCAGGTATGTCACTTCAAATCCGTTATTCTCCAGTTCAAATAACGGATTATATACAGAAGCATGCTCGATCCTCGTTGTTATGATATGCTTTCCTGCTCTCTGATTTGCCAACGCACCGCCGATTAAGGCCATATTGTTGGATTCCGTACCACCGGAGGTAAAAATAATTTCCTTTTCATCAACCTTCATCACACGGGCAATGGTCTCCCGGGCAGACCGTATATACTTTTCGGCATCAACGCCTTTCATATGAAGGGAGGACGGATTTCCGTAATTGACCTGCATGGCTTCTGTCATCACACGGCACACACTGTCATACACCCTTGTCGTGGCGGCATTATCAAAATAGATTTCCATAAAACTCTCCTTAATTCCTTTCACAGATCAGACCTGTCTTATTGATCCAGTTCAAACATCAAAACTGACAAAATCGCCAATCCTGCGGTCTCAGTCCGAAGAATCCGGCGTCCCAGAGTCATGGGCTGTATACCGGCTTCAGTAGCCAGCTCAATCTCTCCTTCCTCGAAGCCTCCTTCCGGACCGATGAATATACCGATACTTCTTTTACCCCTCATTTGTCCGATCAGCGACCTTGCTGCCTCCATCCCTTTAGCTTTTTCATAGGGAATCAGTCCGGCCTCCAATGCTTTCGCCAAAGCCAGTGCCTCTTTAAAACTTACAGGTGTATGAATTTGAGGAATCAGGGCCCGCCCCGACTGTTTTGCTGCACTTTCGGCAATTTGCTGCCACCGGGCAGTTTTTTTTGTCTCCTTTTTCGCATCCAAGCGGACAATCGTACGCCCGGTCACAACCGGGATAACCTGATAGACACCCAGTTCTACAGCCTTTTGGATAATCAGCTCCATCTTGTCGCCCTTGGGAAGTCCCTGGAAAAGATACAGCTTTGTATCCAGTTCCACATAAGAATCCCAGGAATTTTCTATATGCACCACAACCCGTTCTCGATCCAGCTGTTGTATGGTTCCGAAATAGTCTTTTCCGCAGCCGTCACTGACGGAAATTTCATCGCCGCAGTTCATACGCAGGACATTTTTAATATGATTGACATCACCGCCGGTAATCTCGATCAACCCATCGCCCACCTGAGCCGGGGACACAAAAAATCTGGGCATACCCTTTTCACTCCGTTCTTTTACCGTCTTCACACACAATCAAACACTGTGTACAAGAAAATTTTAACCTATGACCTCTAACTCTGACTTATGATATCATAAACCAGTCAGGGGAATCAATAGTTACTTTTCAGCTGCCATCAATCGTCACTTTTTCGCCGTAAACGACACCCATTCTCCGGAACGTGTCACTTCAATAATTTCAAAACCATTGGCCAAAAGCGCTTCCCGCACAGCAGATTCTTTTGTATCAATAATTCCTGAAGAAATAAAAAGTGCTCCCGGCTTCATATTATCCCCAATTACAGCAGACAAAGGAATAATCACATCGGCTAAAATATTGGCCACAACAATATCATACCTGTGCTCACCCATAGACTTTCTAAAATCGGCATCACTGATCACGTCCCCGCAGGCCAGCTCATAGCAGTTCATGTCCAGATGGTTGACACCTGCATTTTCCGCTGCCGCCTCCACCGCATGCGGATCAATATCCGTAGCCGCTGCGCTCTTGGCCCCAAGCATAAGCCCGATAATCGATAAAATACCGCTGCCGCAGCCCACATCAAACAATTCATGCTCCGGTTTCAGATATTTTTTCAGCTGCGTAATACACAGACGTGTTGTATGATGCATTCCTGTGCCAAAGGAAGTTCCTGGATCCAGTTGTACAACCAGCGTATCCGGCTCCACATTTTCAAGGGTTTCCCATGTTGGTTTAATCATAATATGGTCATCCACCTTAAATGGCTTCCAATATTTTTTCCAGTTATTCATCCAGTCCTCATCTGCAGTCTGGGATACCGCAATCGCAGCCTCACCGATATCAACAAAATCTTCCAGTGCTTTGACCGCCTCCAAAACCTTTTGCAATGTATCCTCATGATCTTTTTCAGGTTCTATATAAAATGACACATAGGCCTTCCCATCATCCGGTCCCAGATCCGGAAGAATGTCGATGAACATTTTCTTTTTGTCTTCTTCTGACAGGGGAATTTTATCTTCAATTTCAATACCTTCGATTCCCAGTTCACCCAGCGTATAGCTGATCAGATCCACAGCCTCTGTTGTTGTTGTCAGTGTATACTTATTCCATTTCATAATTTTTCTCCTTTATGCAGTCAGTAAAAAACACGGCCGCCAGGCCTACGACTTAGAAAAAGGCAGTCTCCAAAAGAAACCGCCTTTTTTATCATAGCACACTCCTGCAAAGAGTGCAATTATTGATTATGTTCAGTTTTTATTTATAAATCCATCAATCATCTGGATCCAGGGCTTCCTTTACTTTATCCATAAAGCTTTTTTTCTTCTTTGGCTCACCACTGGCAGAGCCGGAAGCTGAGGCTATATGGCCGCCGTGCTCACCATTTAAGGAAGCATCAAATTGTTTCAGCAATTCCTTTTGTTCATGATTCAAACGTTCCGGAACCTTAACAACAAGTGTCACATAATGATCTCCACGAATATTTTTATTTCTGAGTGTAGGCACACCTTTCCCCTTTAAGCGAATTCGAGTATCTGTCTGCGTTCCTGCAGGGATCGTGTGCACGATCTCTCCATCCACGGTCTGAATACGGATATCGCCGCCAAGCGCTGCCTCTGCAAAGGAAATCGGAACCGTTGAATAGATATCAAAATCCTGACGCTGAAAAATCGGATGGCGATCCACAGTCACGCCCACAAGCAGATCACCTCTTGGGCCGCCATTGGTTCCCGGCTCACCTTTGCCTCTGATTCGAACGCTCTGTCCACTGTCAATACCGGCAGGAATAGGGATCTCAATCGTCTTTTTATTTTTAACATAACCGCTGCCGCCACAGTCCACACATTTTTCCTTCACCACTTTGCCTGTACCATGACAGTCCGGACAAGTCTGAACATTACGCACCTGGCCAAACAAAGACTGCTGAGTAAAGACAACCTGACCCTTACCGCCGCACTTTGGACAGGTCTCTGGCTGTGTTCCCGGCTTTGCACCGGTACCATGACAATGGGGACATTCATCCTTCAGATTAATTTCAATCCGTTTATCAACACCAAAAACCGCTTCCATAAAGGAAATACGCATATTAATCTTTACATTTGCCCCCTGCATAGGCCCATTATAGGCTTTTCTGCTTCGGCCTCCGCCAAACAAATCGCCGAAAATATCGCCAAAAATGTCGCCCATATCGCCGCCAAAATCAAATCCGCCAAATCCGCCGCCACCTGCGCCGCCCTGCTCAAATGCGGCATGGCCGAACTGGTCATACTGACGACGGGTTTCAGGGTCACTTAATATTTTATAGGCTTCTGAAGCCTCTTTGAATTTGACTTCAGCCTCCTTATCTCCAGGGTTCGCATCCGGATGGTACTTTTTTGCCAGCTGACGATATGCCTTTTTAAGTTCAGCATCTGTGGCATTTTTGGATACACCCAGGACCTCATAATAATCTCTTTTTGTATCTGCCATGACTTACCTCATCTCACCTTCTGCACTAATTCTATTCACACAAAATGAGGATGCCAAAAGAAAACCTTTCCGCCCCTTTTAACAACCTCATTTTTTAAGCTGCGCCGGAAAAATCCGGCGCCTGCTTTAACTATCAATTATACTTCTTTGTAATCTGCATCTACAACATCATCGTTGTTCTGGTAAGATGTGTCTGCTCCAGGATTCGGACCTGCACCCTGTGGGCCGGCTCCGGCCTGAGCACCTGCTGCTTCATACATTTTTGCGAATACACCCTGAGCTGCATCCATCAGTCTTTGTTTTCCAGCCTTAATGTCCTCGATCTGTGCATCTGTCAGGTCATCGGTATTACAGTTGGAAAGAAGAGATTTCAGACTGTCGATTTCGCTCTGAACCTTTGCTTTATCATCAGCGCTTACCTTATCACCAACCTCATTTAATGCATTTTCGGTCTGGAAGATCATGGCATCAGCTTCATTCTTCGCCTCAACGCCTTCCTTACGCTTTTTATCCTGCGCTTCGAATTCAGCGGCTTCTTTTACAGCCTTGCTAATTTCATCTTCAGACATATTGGAACCAGCTGTGATGGTAATATGCTGTTCTTTACCTGTTCCCAGATCTTTTGCAGATACATTAACAATACCATTGGCATCAATATCGAATGTAACCTCGATCTGAGGCACACCACGTCTTGCCGGTGCAATTCCGTCCAGACGGAACTGTCCAAGGCTCTTATTATCTCTTGCAAACTGTCTTTCACCCTGTACAACGTTGATATCAACGGCTGTCTGGTTATCTGCAGCTGTAGAGAAAATCTGGCTCTTTCTTGTAGGAATTGTTGTATTTCTATCAATTAAGTGTGTGGCAATACCACCCATTGTTTCGATAGACAGTGTCAGCGGTGTAACATCCAGAAGAAGGATATCTCCGGCACCTGTATCTCCGGCTAATTTACCGCCCTGAATGGAAGCACCAACGGCTACACATTCGTCAGGGTTAAGATTCTTACTTGGTTCTTTGCCTGTAAGCTGTCTAACCTTATCCTGAACTGCAGGAATACGTGTGGAACCGCCGACAAGCAATACCTTGCTCAGTTCTGATGCAGTAATACCGGCATCTCTTAAAGCGTTCTGTACAGGAATAACTGTTCTTTCAACAAGATCATGGGTCAGCTCATCAAATTTTGCACGGGTCAGATTCATATCAAAATGCTTTGGACCTTCGGCTGTAGCTGTGATAAACGGCAGATTAATATTTGTCGTCGCTGCGCTTGAAAGTTCTTTCTTAGCCTTTTCAGCAGCTTCACGAAGTCTCTGCATAGCCATCTTATCACCGGAAAGATCAACGCCTTCTGTTCTCTTAAACTCGGACAGCATGTAACGTGTAACTTTTTCATCAAAGTCATCACCACCCAGACGGTTATCACCGCTTGTAGCCAGAACCTCGATCACGCCGTCACCGATTTCAATTACGGAAACATCGAATGTACCGCCGCCCAGGTCATATACCATAATTTTCTGTTCTTTTTCATTATCAAGTCCATAAGCCAGTGCAGCTGCTGTAGGCTCGTTGATAATACGTTTAACATCCAGACCTGCAATCTTACCGGCATCCTTTGTTGCCTGTCTCTGAGCATCGTTAAAATATGCAGGAACCGTAATCACGGCTTCTGTAACTTTTTCTCCCAGATAGCCTTCAGCATCAGCCTTCAGTTTCTGAAGAATCATGGCTGAAATTTCCTGAGGAGAATATTTTTTATCATCAATTGTCACTCTATAGTCAGAACCCATATGACGTTTAATCGAGGAAATCGTCTTTTCAGAGTTTGTAACAGCCTGACGTTTTGCAGGCTCACCCACAAGACGTTCACCCGTTTTTGTGAAGGCAACAACTGACGGTGTTGTTCTTGCGCCTTCTGTGTTGGCGATAACAACCGGTTTTCCACCTTCCATTACTGCTACACATGAATTTGTTGTACCTAAGTCAATACCAATGATTTTACTCATAATAAATTCCTCCTAAAATAAATCCATAAATCTATACGTCTAATGTTAACTGTTTATATTCATTATCAGAAACTGCGCCTGGCAGCCTGGTAACTGTCACACTGTTACGCCACCTTACTGGGCAACGATCACCATACTGTGGCGGATAATGCGTTCCTTATACATATACCCTTTCTGAAGTTCCTGAATCACAATACCGGACTCATACGTCTCACTGGGCTGCTGCATCACCGCATTGTGGAAATTAGGATCAAATTCCTTGCCCTGGGCCTCGATCACACTGACACCCATATCGGTAAGAATGGTGATAAACTTTTTATAGATCATCTCAATGCCTTTGGCAAAGGATGTTTCTTTTTCGTCCTCACCCATAGCGGCCAGCCCACGTTCAAGGTCATCGATAACCGGCAAAAGCTTTTCCACAGTAGATCCGGCACCAGTCTCAAACATCTGGGACTTTTCTTTTTCTGTACGCTTACGGTAATTATCAAATTCAGCCATCTGACGAAGAAGACGATCATTTAATTCTTCAATCTGCTGATCCTTTTTGTCTTTTTTCTTATCCTTTTTACCGAAGAAACGGGATTTTTTCTTTTCATCACCGTTCTCTTCAGATTCATCCGAAGCTTCCTCAGTGCTGTCAGCTTCTTCACCTTCTATATCCGTCTCAGTCTCGGCAGTTTCCGCTTCCTCAACCGGGGATGTTTCCTCCTCTGTCACACTGACATCCTTTTCTTCCTCTAACTGCATATCTTTATCTAAATCTGCCACTGCGTTCACCTCTTTTAATCATTAATCATTACTTTTTTTCTTGAATATGGTATCCAGCTGATCCATCATCGTCTGAAGATTGCCCACTACCTTCTGATAGTCCATACGTTTTGGCCCGATAATACCGATGGTTCCCTGAACACCTTCCTCAAGTTCATAGGTTGCAGTAACAATACTGCAGTCTTTCATGGAATGCACCGGAGATTCGGAACCAATATATACCTGAATTCCACGGCTTTCACCATCGTTTTTCTCCAGGTTTTCCTCAATGAGATTGGTCAGTGCCTTTTTCTCCTCAAATGTATAAATCAGTTCCCGGGCTTTTTCTCGATCTCCAAGTTCCGGATAACTCAACAGATTCGTTGCACCGCTTGTGTAGATCTCCACATCATCCTCTTCCTGAATGGCACCCGCAATAGCGTCAATCACATCACTGATGATCTGACTGTGGCCGGCTGCCTGCATCTTCAGCTTCTGGATCATCTCCATGTTAATCTCCTGAAGACTTAAACCCTGCAGGAAGGTGTTGAGCAAAATATTCAGCTTCACCACATCCTCCTGCTCTACCGGCATCCCGGTATGAATCAGTTTATTCTTAATAATATTGCCTTCAATCATCACAACAACGAGCAGCTGTGTCTCATCCACCAGTGAAAGCTGAATAAATCTCACTTTATTTCGCTTATACTGAGGGGTAGATATCAAAGATGCATAATTGGTATTTGCCGCCAGCAGCTTGGCAACCTGTTTTAAAAGCAAATCCATCTTATCTGCCTTTTCAAGCATCAGCGTCTGCATCTCATCAACCCTGGCCATCTTATCCTGAACCTCTTCCAGTTTATCCTTCATCAGATGATCTACATAAAAACGGTAACCCTTATCTGAAGGAATCCGTCCTGCTGAGGTATGGGGCTGGATAATGTAGCCCAGCTCCTCCAGGTCAGCCATCTCGTTGCGTATCGTTGCTGAACTTAAATTCAAATCGGTAAACTTCGAAATGGTTCTCGAACCTACCGGCTCTCCGGTGTCCAGATAGGTCTGAATAATTGCATTTAAAATCTTCACTTTTCTTTCATCTAATTCCACCGGATCACTTCCTTTCAGCCTTTGTTAGCACTCATCATTGTGGAGTGCTAATACCTTATGTACATAACATAGCACTATCCTAATCTTTTGTCAATAGCTGTTTGAAAATATTTTTAAAAAAGGAAATCGCTGAGCACATAATTACTTAAATCCAGCCCCTGTCGGGTCAGATACAGCCGACCGGTCTGATCATCCCATCGAAGAAGCCCTTCAGTCCTGTGTTTTTGTATCACCAAACCATAGACCTGCCAGAGACTTCTCCCAAAGGCCTTTTGAAAATCCTCATTTGAAACCCCTGCCGTCATTCTCAGACCCAAAAACATAAACTCCTCCATCTGAGCATTTTGATCCAGTACACATATATTTTCACGAATACTGTTAAGATCGGCCGGCACAGGCATTGAACGCTGCAATAAGGTCATATAGGATTCCATGCTTTGTGTATTGGAAAAACGGACATTATCGATCATACTTGCAGCCCCCAGGCCCAGCCCCAGATAATTTTCCCGCCGCCAATAGCCAATGTTATGCCGGCACGCCCGTCCCGTTCTGGCATAGTTGGATATTTCATATCGATGGTAGCCGGCCTGTCCCAAAAGCTGTTCGGTCAGAATATACATCTGCCGTTCCGTATCTTCATCCGGAAGCGGAATAACCTGAGCAGACATATTTAGACAGCTTTGTCTGTCTTCACTATTGTTTTTCCTGTCTTCACCGTACATTTGATAAAACGACGTTCCTTCCTCAATGATCAGGCTGTAAGCCGAAATATGCTCCGGTTTAAGCCGTATCACCTGCTCCAGAGAGTAGGTCCAGCCTTTTAAAGTCTGCCCAGGCAGCCCTGACATCAAATCTACATTTATATTTTGAATACCTGCTGTACGCGCCTTAAAAAAGCTTTCCTCAAACTGTTTAAAAGTATGTATCCGTCCCAGATATTTTAATTCTTTATCACAGGCCGACTGAAGCCCCAGGCTGATCCGATTAATATGTCCGTACACTGCGGCCTCAAGGAATGCATCCGTCAGTGTGCCCGGGTTAGCCTCAATCGTAAATTCACAGCCTTCTTCTATATTAAAATACTGGTGTAAAGTTTGCGTCAGAATGTTCAGATTTTGAGGAGACATTATGGAAGGCGTGCCGCCGCCAATAAAAACCGTGCTGATCTTATAATCCTCATATATCGGCCCGCACAGGCGGATCTCCCGCATTAAAGCTTCCATGTAGCCCTCTCTTTGTGCCGCCCCGGCCGGTGCGGATAAAAAATCACAATACCGGCATTTTTGCGCACAAAACGGATAGTGAACATATAATTCCATTGTTTTCATCATTTTTCCCTCCCTGTTTTTCTAAAATCAAATATATAAGCATCGATCCAGCAAAAATTCTGCCAAAATCACAGACAGGCTGCCGGCATACCGGCCTTTATAAAAGCACCATTGCTCTTATAGACCAGCCTCGCCTGCAGCCTGTCTTATATTATTTGTCATCCAATTTCAAAACACTCATAAAGGCCTTCTGAGGAATCTCCACATTGCCGATCTGACGCATACGTTTTTTGCCTTCTTTTTGTTTTTCTAACAATTTACGCTTACGGCTGATATCACCGCCGTAGCATTTGGCAAGAACATCTTTACGCATCGCTTTTACTGTTTCTCTTGCAACAATCTTACTTCCAATAGCAGCCTGAATGGGAATTTCAAATAACTGACGTGGGATTTCCTCTTTTAGTTTTTCACACATTTTCCGGCCCCGGTCATAAGCAGACCCTTCATATACAATGAAGGAAAGAGCATCCACTTCTTCACGATTCACAAGAATGTCCAGCTTACAAAGGTCTGAGCGCACATAACCTTTCATCTCATAGTCAAAGGATGCATAGCCTCTGGATCTTGATTTTAAAGCATCAAAGAAGTCATAAATAATTTCATTCAAAGGAAGATCATACTTTAAAAGCGCTCTGGTGGTTTCCATATATTCCATCCCCAGGTAAATGCCCCGGCGTTCCTGACAAAGTTCCATAATCTGTCCGATATAATCTGTTGTCACCATAATCTCCGCCGAGACAACCGGTTCCTCCATATATTCAATTTCAGAAGGATCCGGAAGATTCGACGGATTCGTCAGTTCAATCACTTCACCGTTCGTTTTATGTACCTTATAAACAACCGACGGTGCCGTAGTGACCAGATCCAGATTATATTCTCTCTCCAAACGTTCCTGAATAATTTCCAGATGTAAAAGTCCCAAAAAACCACATCTGAATCCAAAACCCAGAGCCACCGATGTTTCAGCCTCAAACTGCAAAGATGCATCATTAAGCTGAAGCTTTTCCAGCGCATCTCTCAAATCCGGATACTTGGCACCGTCGGCAGGATACATGCCGCAAAACACCATGGGATTCACTTTTTTATATCCCGGCAGCGGTTGAGAACATGGATTTAATGTTTCGGTAATCGTATCACCCACACGGGTATCTTTCAAATTTTTAATACTGGCTGTCATATAGCCGACCATACCGGCCGACAACTCATCGCACGGAATAAACTGCCCAGCCCCAAAGGTTCCCACCTCAATGGTTTCAAACTTTGCCCCTGTAGCCATCATGGTCACAGGTGTTCCTTTTTGAATTTTTCCCTCTTTTACACGGAAAAAGACAATAACACCTTTATATGGATCATAAACAGCATCAAAAATAAGGGCCTGAAGCGGTTTTGTAGGATCTCCCGTAGGTGCCGGTATCTTTTCAACAATCTGTTCCAGCACCTGATCTACATTCAGTCCTGTTTTTGCCGAAATTCTGGGCGCATCATGAGCCTCCAGGCCAATCACATCTTCAATCTCAGCCACAACCCGATCCGGATCCGCGCTTGGCAGGTCAATCTTGTTAATCACCGGCATCACATCCAGATCATGGTCCAGCGCCAAATAGACATTGGCCAAGGTCTGAGCCTCGATCCCCTGGGCGGCATCTACCACTAAAATCGCACCATCACAGGCCGCCAGACTTCGGGATACTTCATAATTAAAGTCTACATGTCCCGGTGTGTCAATAAGGTTAAATATATATTCTTCACCATTTTGAGCTTTGTATACAGTACGGACAGCCTGAGCCTTTATGGTAATTCCCCGCTCCCGCTCCAAATCCATATTGTCCAGCACCTGGTGCTGCATTTCACGGCTTGTCAGCAGTCCGGTCATCTCAATAATCCGATCGGCCAGAGTTGACTTACCATGGTCGATATGGGCAATAATACAGAAATTGCGAATTTTACTCTGATCTATACTCACAAATATTTTCCTCCATAGGGATGCCGCCTGACGGCGGCATATTGGTTTACTAATTTTTTCTGGTGGTATTATAGCACACATTTACTGTCCGGACAATACACAGTATAACAAATCTGCCAAAGGTTCCATGGCATTTTGTGCTTCCTCCACAGTGTTTGTCTGAGCTCCACATTCCACAAGAAGGGCTCTTGGAGCCACATGCAGATTAAACCTGTAATTTCTCAGATAAATTCTCCGGGTAAAATCAGGATACTTTTCCTGCGCCTTAAGTTCCATCTGAAGGCTGAAAGCCAGATTATCTGTTAAATAAGGGTTTTGAAGATACCCGTTTGTTTCATTGGCCGAGTTACGGCAAAGTCCATTAAAAAACATAATCTTTGCCGTAGGCTTTCCATTGATATTGGTCACAAGACGGGTATCTTCCCCCACCCCGTCCCGGTGGAGATCAATAACAACCTTAATCGATGGATTTTCTGCCAGTATCTTTTCCACGGCTGCCAGGGAAAGAGAATACGCTTCATTTCTATCTTCCACCCCGTCGACCATATCATAGACACTGGTATCATGATACACACTGATTTTGTACTTTTCTTCCAGAATATTGGTCAGTGTTGTCCCCAAACCTACAACTGTATCATTGACATCTCCGGGAACACTGTCCGCAAATTTTTCCTGAGAATGGGTATGATAAATAAGAATTTTAGGATCATCGCCCTTAAGATCAATGGTCAGATCCCGTCCCAGAAGTGTCTCTCCATCGATGAGACTGGCATCCGATGCGGTCGAGGAATCCACAATATAAAAATTATTGATAAGGAAGTTATAGTCCATTAATGATTCCATGGGATAGATAATGCCATTGGCCGGTGTCGCTACTGCAGGAATGATTTCCTGATCCGATCCCTGGGCCAGCTGAGTTTCCTGGACCGCCGGCGGCTGGGTTTTGGCTGTGGTTTCCTCCTGGGCAGCAGCAGTCTCATTTTTTTCTTCCAAGAACTTTTTATTTTCCTCAATCATGGCATCCAGCTGAGATTTTGAAGGATAATACTCGGTCATCGTCCATTGGGTATCTCCTTCCTTATTTTCTATATAAGGCTCACCTGGCAGCAGTGTATTTTCCACCCATCCGGTAATTTTTTCCACAAGCCCCACAGCAGTAGCCGTCTTGCCATGGTCATAATCAACTGCTCCGAAAATAATTTTGACGGCAGCTTCCCTTATATTTTGAGCCGAATCAAACAACGCCGTCAGCTTTGAAGGATCTTTAAGACAGCTGCCGATGACCAGCACACAGACGGTGGCTGATGCCAGTATTAAATACTTATTCCATTGCCTGTTCACCTGTTTCCTCCTCTCCCGGACGATATGCATAATACATTATATTCCCGTCAGGACAGGATATTCCCAGGTACACTCAGATGGAATGGCATAACGAATTAATGGCCTCAGAAATTGTATAACTGATCTTAACAATTGTCTGGTCAATATCTTTTGGGGTTACAAACATATTTGCCACTTCCGGTGCCATCAGTTCCCGCATGAGCAAATACTTTTCCTGATCGTCAAAGCTTTTGGTAGATTCATAAATCGCCTTAAAAGGTTCCGTCTGCTCCAAAACATTCATCAGTGTGTTCATTGTATCATTAACGATGGTGGCGGCATCAATGACTGTGGGAATGCCTATGGCCACCACGGGAATTCCAAGGGTTTCCTGATTCAAACCATGTCTGTGATTACCCACGCCGGCACCGGGACTAATTCCCGTATCCGTCAGCTGGATCGTTGTATTCAGCCGTCTCACACTTCGGGCCGCCAAAGCATCAATAATAATAGCCACATCCGGCGATGTCTCTTTAATCACACCGTGGATCACCTCTCTGCCTTCCATACCGGTCTGTGCCATCACACCAGGGGCGATGGCACTTGTAATCCCAAACCCCTTTGTCAGTTCAGAATCCTTTCCGTATGCTTTAATCAAATGACGGGTTATAAATAAATGATCCACAACCATAGGCCCCAGGGCATCTGGTGTAATTTCCCGGTTTCCCACACCCACCACAAGGATTTTCTTTTTATGAATATCCGGGATCAAAATTTTAAGCTGGTCCATTAAAGCCTTTGTAATTTCTCTGTGATAATCCTCATCTTCCGATGCCAGATCCGGTGTCTCCAGCGTAATATAACGGCCCACCGGCTTTCCCAGACACCGGGCGCCACGATCGTTTTTAATATGCACATCAGTCACCCGAATATGGGTATTTTCATCTTCTCTCTCCTGAACAGAGACACCGGAAAGTCCCCGTTCTTCCTCCGAAAATTCCTCTGCAGATTCAATAGCCAGATCTGTTCTGATTTGGAATAAATTTTTATTCATGATTGACGCTCCTATCCGAAATTTCTATAGATAGTCACATTTTTTCCAAAAGATTGAAGATTATGTATTGACATTTGTTTCCCTGACGTTTATTATATATTAGTGTGTTCAGTGCAGAACGTCCGTGTCCGGATCTGGCTGAAACGTCAAAGAATAAACCAATAAAACAAATTCGGAGGTGTACAAGTCAGTATGGCAAACATTAAATCAGCAAAGAAAAGAATTTTAGTTAACGCTACAAAAGCAGCTCGTAACAAATCTATCAAATCCAGCGTAAAAACAGCAGTAAAAAAAGTTGATGCAGCTGTTGCAGCTAAAGATGTTGAAGCAGCAAAGGCAGCTCTGCTTAACGCAACAAGCGTTATTGACAAAGCAGCTTCCAAGGGTGTTTATCACAAAAATACAGCATCCAGAAAGATTAGCCGCCTTAACCTTGCAGTAAACAAGCTTGCTTAATATATAAATAACGATTAAAAGCCATGAGAACTCCACCCTCACTCTCATGGCTTTTTTATTTTCAAACACTTTTGTCTATTTTTTATGATGCATATTTATAAATCACTAATTCCACTGCTATTTGTTCGTCCAGCTGTCCGGACTTTACATCCTCTTCCATCTGTGTGCAAAAAGCCACGGCACCTTTAAGCTCTTCCAGTGAAAATTTTCTGCAAAGCCCCATGTTTTTCCGTATAATAAATTCTTTTGTTGCCATTTTCTCGCCGATAATATTGGTTAAAAAGCCTTGTCCGGCTAATTCACGAATCTGGAGCAATGTATTAAACTGTCGGGCAATTAAAAATAAAATACGCAGTGACGACTCCTGTAAAGTTAAAAGGTCATTGTACAGAGTCATGGCCTCTTTTTTATTTTTAGCGGCAACAGCATTAATCATATCAAAAATTTTATTTTCCGTGTGTACACTGCACACAGCCCGTATATCCTCCGATGTAATCACATCCCGTCCCATTGTATAACACACCAGTTTTTCCAGCTCCTGACGAATATTTTCCATATCTATATCAATCAGCGATAAAAACAGAAGGACATCATTTTTTGTAATTTTCCGATGCTCGGCTTTAAGCATACCTGCAATCCATTTAACCAGGGTTTCCTGATCAGGACTGGACATACTGGCTGCATAGCCGGCAGAAACAACAGCCTTGTACAGGCGATTCCGCTTGTCTACACTTTCCTCCACAAAAATAAGAATCACCGACTCTGGAAGCTCTTTTACATACTCAGCCAGCAATTCCTGAGTGGACGTAAAAAAGCCTGTATTTTCCAGAACAATCACTCGGTAATCCGAAAAAAACGGAAGCGTCTGAGCCAAATCAATCACCTGACGCACATCAATGCCCTTCCCTTCAAAATAATTATAATTCATTGTGTCCCCTTCGGGCAAAATGGCATTTTTCAGTTTGTCCCTGTACTGTCTGCGCAGATAAGCTTCAGGTCCATAAATTAGATATACATTTTTAAATGTATGATTTTTTATATGTTCATTTAAAATTCTCATAAAAATCCTTTCCCTGTGGGTTATACTTCTAATAGTATATGCCACAGCTGCATTTTTTTCAATCCATTTATGGCCGCGCCGTCTTAATCTCCAGTCTGCCCTGTCGCTTTTGAATGCGCACTTCGCCCCAGCGGAATGTAGCCAAAGCCGGAATATCCCTGTCAGAAAGCCTTTTTAGAAGCTCTTTATGCGGATGTCCATAAGAATTCCCTTCACCGCAGGAAATCAGAGCTATCTGCGGTTTCACACGATCCAAAAAACAACCGCTTGTACTGCTTTTGGCACCATGATGGGCCACCTTTAAAATCTGGCAGCCATCAATACCATACCGATCCATGGCAGCCATCACACGCATATCCATCTCAGCGCTGATATCGCCGGTAAATAATACCGAAAAATCACCGGTCCAAAGCATCAGTACCTGAGAACCATTATTGCGGTCATCTTTTTCCCGTTTTTTTTCCGGACTAAGACAAAGAATTTCCATACTGCCCCAGGTTAAATTTACACCTTCATGAATGGTAAAACAACGGCAGCCGTGCTCCTGAGCCTTTTGAGCCAGATCCTGCCATGCCGCATCCGGGCTGGCAGAATCCGGAAAAACAATACAGGATACCCCCACAGTGCCATCCTTTAGCAATTCCTCAATACCGCTGATATGATCCTTATCCGTATGAGATACAAAAACAAAGTCCAAACTGCGAATACCCCGACTTTTAAGCAGCGGCAGAAGCCTGTAGGCACCTACATTTTTTACATCACTGCTCCCTCCGTCAAAAAGGATATTGACACCGTCAGGCATCTGGACAATAAAACAATCTCCCTGCCCTGTATCCATCATCGTTAAAACCGGATGTTTTACGGTTACCGGCAGCAGTAAAAGTCCCCAAACACTGACAGCCGCTGTCAGCGCAACTGCATTTATACCGCCTAAATACCATTCCCGTTTTTTTAAAAACAGTAAACACCCTGCCATGAGACCATATACAGCAAGTATACGCCCCAGATCGGGGGCCCCGGTAATGATCATGGCACCAGGAAGCGATGCAGTCACACTGCAAAGCAGGCGGTACAACGCCAAAATTCCTTCAATTAAAAGATATACCGGCCGCCCGATCCAGCCCAAAAGTCCGCCTAACAGACCACAGATCATCATCGCCGGATAAACAACACCGACAAGCGGAATAACCAAAAGATTAAGCATCAGACTGTACATAGGGACTTCATAAAAAGTCATGGCAATGACAGGACTCATCCCGGCTGTCACCGCTGCCCCTGAAAACAGACGGCCTAAGCATCGGCTTTTTGCCGAAACCGCCTGTATAAGCGGATCAAAAATGGCCAGAATGGCTACTGCGCAAAAGGATAAAAGAAAACTGCTCTGAGTAAGCATCATCGGCTCTGCTGTCAGGATCACCAGGGCTGACAGGGCAATGGCCGAAGGCCGATCATAGGTATAACCAAAAGCCTTTGCGCCCAGAGACAAACCGGTCATCACCACAGCACGTACCGCCGACGGCGGACTTCCGGTTAAAACGCAGTAAAAAATTACAATTCCCATACTTGCTGCCATACAAAGCCACACCGGAACAAACTTTTTTCCCGGCAGCCGGATACGCCGCAAAAATCCATACAGTCCGCCCCCGACAAAGGAAATATGCAGCCCGCTGATTGCCAGAATATGGCTGATCCCCGCATCCTGATAAAGTACCTTCAAATCCGGATCCAGCATAGATTTATCTCCTAAAAGCATCCCCACAGCCACCCCTGCAGATTGTTCGGAAAGCCATTTCCCGCAATTATCCTTTACCAGTTTCCTGAGCCATTGAATCCCTTTTTGCCACGGGCTGATCTGGTCTGAAACAATCCGGATATCCTCCACCCATAGCCGACCGTCCATCCCCCGTCCATGATAATACAGCCATTCATTGAACATGCCTTCATTCACAGGCACGCAAAACGCCTGACCTTCCCCCCGGACTTCAAGCAAAAAGCCTTCCGGACTTTCCTTTAATTCATTGAGAAAACACCCTGCCCGGGATTTTTTTGACACTACCCCAAGGACTTTTTCATGCCCTTTTATATAGAGGTTATAAGTATTTGCTTTTTCCTCAAAAGCAGTCACGGTTCCCTCAACTTGTGTGACCGTTTCAAAACGCTGATCCGATACCACAGCCTGATAAAACGCCTGGTCAAGGCGCAGATAACCGACCAAAAGAAAAACAGGCAGCACCAGAAAACATACACTCTTTTTGTATCTTTTCATTGGTAACCTGCCTGTAAACATAAGCACAGCAAAGCATTGGAACACCAGATAAACAACCAAAGGCACAGCCGCTGCTGCCCCCTCACTGCCGTATATATCCGGCCCGGCTGCTTTATAATTGATCAGGAGTAATCCTGAAGCAGCCGACGAAGCCCAAAGCTCAAACAATTTTAAAAGTTCTCCTGTAATATAAGCAAGCCCAAGCCATAATACAGGACGTAATATCATTGATACCTCTTTTTTCTATTGAGAAGTCTCCGGAACCTGAGTCTGACTTTCTTCTCTGGATTCATTCTCCACAACCGGCGGCGTATCTACAGATTTTGCAATTAAGTCTGTATTTTTAACCAAAGGCTCAGACAGAGGAACCGAAGGATCCGGCCCTTCCACAACCTTTCCGTCAATCTTAATCTGCACAGACGAAATGTAATCCAGCTCTGTCAGGGAATTAACCACAGAATACACATTCATAGCCAGACACTGTCCGCCAAGCTGATCCAAAAACTTCTGATTAAAATCTACATAGCATATGCCATCCACCACAGTAACCGGATTATTAATCTTTGTATCCGAAGACAGGGTCGGATTAAGTGTTTTGGTCATAGGTCCGGAAATCAAAGACTCTACAATCACCTGCTCCAGAGAGGATGTCTTTAAATAAGCCAGAGACATGTCCTCCGCCACAAGCTGCGTACCATCACTGCTGGCAAAATAAAGTTTCACCACATCATGATTAATATGATTGACGTCTGCGGTCGTATTATCCACAAAATCAGAGTTCATCATAATCATCGTCCGCTGGTCAAAATCTGTCAGCGGCTGACCATCCACAAAAAACTGAACATAGTCAATCAGACCATCAAACTGGGTCAGTGTTTTCACGACCGCCGCCCGCACAAGAATCTCTGTATTCTTTGGAATCTGGGCATAAGCAGCATTAAAATAAACATCTACCTGTTTCACCGCATCATTGTATTCGTACTTTTCAATCGTCACATTTTCCGGAATTGTCACAACAAGTTCGTCACTTTCCGGTGCACACTTTAAACTGGTAAGACACTCTGTAATTAACAGATCCGTTGTTTCAGCCTTATAAACCTTTGACACGCCTTCAATATGAACACCATCTGCCCCGGGATAGTACACCTTATACGTCGTATCCACGGCAGCCTTATCGACAACAGCATCGTTTTTGTTCTCCTGTGAAGTCCCGTCCGAAGCAAAACAGCCGCCAAGGACGGCCGCAGCCAGAAGCAGCGCTAAAAACAGTCCAATCATCCTTTTTTTCATATCTGCCTCCCGTTTTGCCTACTGTACATAATTTATGGGAATTCGCACAGTGAAGGTTGTCCCTTCATCTTCTTTACTCTTGACCCGAATTGCCCCATCATGCATAAGTATAATATTTTTGGTAATAGCCAAACCTAAACCCGTGCCTCCGGTCTCTCTGGAACGGGCTTTATCTACCCGATAGAAACGGTCAAATATCTTTTCCTGATATTCCTGTGCAATTCCAATACCCGAGTCAGATACTTTCACATAAAAATATTTATGATCCGCATCCAGCGATACCTGTACCCATCCGCCTGCAATATTATATTTAATTCCATTTTCCACAAGATTGGAAAATGCCAGTGTCAGCTTAACCTCATCGCAGTCTGCGACAACTGTTCTGAAACTTTCCAGCACAAGCTCAATATTACGCTTAGCCGCAATAGGACGCAGACGCTTTAAAATCAGTTCCAGCATATCATTAATATTCACGCTGGAAATATTTAAATCTCCTGATTTTTTATCCATCTTTACCAGTGCCAGAAGATCATTGATAATTGTATTTTCCCGGTCAATCTCCTCCACAATATCCTTCATAAAATCACGATAAAGCTCCACCGGAACGTCTTCCTGCATATTAAGGGAGTCCGCCAGAACCTTAATCGAAGTAATCGGTGTTTTTAATTCATGAGAAACGTTGGATACAAACTCCTGTCTGGAATCCTCCAGCGATTTTAGCCGATTCAGCATGACATTAAAGGCATCAGAAATGGTCTCGATCTCCGCATACCCTTTTAAATGAACTTCCTCATCAAAATAGCCTTCTGAAATACGGTTAATCGATTTGGCCACACCTTTAAAAGGCTTTGTAAATGCCCGGCCGATCAGGGCAGAAAGCACAATCAGGATCACAGAAAATCCCAGCACTACACCGGTACTCATATGACGGATGGACGCATAAATTTTTGTCAGATCATTGGTCGAGGCATTGATGATAATCACACCGCAGATCTGACCGCCGTCATCAGTGACCGGCACAGTTTTGACAAGCATATCATAAACCTCGTCATAAGTTCCTGTACTCTCGCCGTTCATACAAGACATAACTTCCGGCGAAATCACCTTTTTTTTGTTGATCCGGGAATAAGAATCCTTACGGACAGTAAAAGTGTCATCCACTACGATCACCCGTCCGTCATAAATAGAATCCAGCTGAAAAATCAGATTGTTGATGATATCTGTATTATTTCCATTAAAATAATCCTGCAGCATAATCTGACGCGCCAGAAAACTGCAGTGCTGCTCAATACTGTCCATGCGTTCGTTCCACAGCTTATCGTGGATGTTTATAAGCAGTGTTCCCCGCAGAATAAACAGAGGGATTACTGTAAGCAGTGTTGTTGCAACCACAAGGCGAAAACACAGACTGTGCAGAAATCCCCGTCTTTTTTTCCCAGTTTTTTTACTTTTGGAAGAAATAACCAACACCCCATTTTGTATGTATGTATTTTGGTTCACTGGGATTATTTTCTATTTTTTCCCTCAAACGCCGTACATGCACATCCACTGTACGTACATCTCCCGGATAATCATAGCCCCAAACAAGATTCAAAAGTTTCTCACGGTTATAAACCTTGTTTGGATTGGTGATCAAAAGCTCCAGCAGATCAAATTCCTTTGCCGTCAAATTTACTTCCCGGTTTTCGATAAATACCCTGCGGCTGTCCAGATCAATCTTCATATCACCAGATATGATAATCTTAGATGTATCCTTGGCCTGCTGCTTGTTTTTTCCCATGCGACGCATAATCGCCTTAATCCGCGCCTTAACCTCAAGAATGTTAAACGGTTTTGTAATATAATCGTCAGCCCCGTATTCAAGGCCCAAAATCTTATCCATATCATCACCTTTAGCCGTCAGCATGATAATCGGCACATCTGAAAAATCTCTCACCTGCTGGCACACCTCAAAACCATTAAGTTCCGGAAGCATCACATCCAGCAAAATAATATCATACTGATTATTCATGGCTTTTTCCAGAGCCTCTCGCCCGTCATAGGCCACATCGACCTCCATATTGTCCTGTTCAAGACTGAATTTCAGTCCCTTGACAATAAGCTTTTCATCGTCAACAATCAAAACTCTTCTATCCATTTTCTTACCTCAATTAACAGTGACCAAATCTTTGATTTTCTCAAACACTCCGTTTTTAATCCCGGGAATGTTCATCAGATCCTCAACGGATTTAAAGCCTCCCTGTGTTTCTCTGTACTCTATAATATCTCTGGCCTTTGAAGGCCCTATACCTGGCAGTTCCATCAAACGCTGGGCATCCGCTGTGTTAATATTTACCAGCACTGCTGCATCCGTTCCCTGTGTATCTTCCGATGCATGATCTAAGGCCGCATCTTTTGCTCCGGTAATCACTTCCAGGCCGTCTCCGCTTGCACATTCCTGTACCGAGGGAATATAAATCTGCATCTGATCTTTTAATTCAAGCGCAAGATTAACCGAAACCAGAGAGGCTTCTTCAAGAAAACCGCCGGCTTTCTCTACTGCCTCGTAGACTCTGCTGCCGGGTACAAAGGAATATACACCTGGCTGCCGGACACAGCCGCAGATATAAACATAGATTTCATCTTCTGAATCAGAACTGTCCGTTTCAGGTCCAACCGCTGCTGCAGACAGGCTGTCTTTCACCTGGTCTGTCTGGGCACAGCTCTGCCCGGTCTTCTCAGCAGTCTGGGGCAAATCTGTGTCTTGATCGCTGCCTTCCTGAGAATCTCCGCTTAAAGTGACCTCATCCAGTTCTACAGCCCTGAGATCTCTGCCACAGCCTGAAAATGCACACAACAAAACAAATACTGCATCCCATACACAAAAGTCCAAAAACAAACGGCCCAGGGCACTGACAGATCCCGGACAATACCTTTTTTGCTTCACATAACTCCATAATTTTTGCGGCATCTTTTTCCTCCCTTATTAAAAAAGGAAGCTACTATCCGCATTTATAAACCATACATATATATTTTACATAATATATATGTTAAAGACAAGCACTTTTCCTACTTAATTTTACTTTTCATATAAAACGCCTGTTTTACTCCCATTTAAATACAACAATTCCGGCAATTGCGATACCTAAGCCAACCAGCTTTGTCCATTGAAAAGGAACCTTCTCGGCCCCAAACAGTCCAAACAGTTCAATCAGATAAGCCACTGCCAGCTGAGATACCACAATCAGCAGCGCAGCCTTAGCCGGTCCCAGATTTTTCATACTTAATATCACTGTCAGTGTAATAAAAGCACCGATCACACCGCCTAAAAGCAAATATTTATGATCCACCTGCAAAAGTTTGGCAAAGCTTTCCCGCTCCTTAACTGCCCAGGCAGCCAAACACACCACTAACGCAGAAAACTGTACCCAGCTGTTCGCCACCCACAGGCTTGTCTGCTTGGTTACCGCTGTATTAAAAACCCCCTGGACGCTCATAAGTGCCCCAGAAATCAAAGCAATCAAAAAACCAGTCATAATGTCCTCCTTATCTAACCATAGTCTGACCTTATCACTGGTTTTTATTCATTATTTTCTATCCGTTTTTAAAATGATGCTGTAAGCTTTTCAATCATTTCATCCACATGAGCCTTTGTAATGATCAGCGGTGGAACAAACCGAAGAACATCTGCACCGGCAGTAATGACAACAAGGCCGTTTTCCAGCGCCCGGCTCACAATTTCACCGACCGGACGTCCCTGAACAACCAGCCCCTGCATCAGTCCAACGCCTCTGCGGGCGGTAAGAAAATCATACTTTTCCACAAGCTGATCCAGACGCTGTTCCAAATAAGCCCCCACACTGCGGACATTTTCCAGAATATGATCCTGTTCAAACAGGTCAAACACCTTAGAAACAGCGGCACAGGCCAGAGGATTGCCCCCATAGGTTGTACCGTGATCTCCAGGAACCAAAGAAGCCATCGCTGCTTTTTTGTTCAGAACAAATGCACCTACAGGAACGCCGCAGCCTAAAGCCTTGGCGCAGGTCATGATATCTGGCAGGATGCCGTATTTCTGGCAGGCAAACATATAGCCTGTACGGCCCATACCACACTGAATCTCATCAAAGATCAAAAGAATATCCCGCGCATCACAAATAGCTCTCAGTTCTTTTAAAAAGCTTTCATTGGCCGGAAAAATTCCGCCTTCTCCCTGAACAGGTTCCAAAATAATCGCACAGATTTTTTCCGTCAGCTGGGCTTTCACACTGTCAATATCATTAAAATCAGCAAATTTAATGCCACCAATCAAAGGCTTAAAAGCCTCCTGATAATGGGGATTTCCCGTCACAGACAGGGCTCCCATACTTCGGCCGTGGAAAGAATGATTCATCGCAATAATTTCATGATCTGTACAACCGTCTTTATTATAAGCATATTTTCTGGCAGCCTTTATGGCCCCCTCGATTGCCTCAGTGCCGCTGTTTGTAAAAAACACCTTATCAAGACCTGTCGCCTGCGCCAGCTTTTGGGCAGCCTGTACGGCAGGCACATTATAATACAGATTTGAAGTATGAATCAGCAAATCAATCTGATCCTTTAAGGCGTCATTATACGCCTTATTGTGATATCCCAGGGCAAAAACCGCAATTCCTGCCGCAAAATCCAGATATGGTTTTTGATTTACATCATACAAATAAACACCATCGCCTTTTTCAAAGACAACAGGAAAACGATTATAAGTATGTAAAATATACTGTTCTCCCATATCTATATAATCAGTCATTTTCATGATAATACCGATCCTCCTGTTCGCTTAAAATAGCCGTGCCGATGCCTTTATTTGTAAAGATTTCAAGCAGCAGGCAATGGGCAATTCTGCCATCCAGAATATGAACTCTGGATACACCGTTTTCAATGGCTTCGATACAGTTATTCAATTTTGGCAGCATACCGCCGCCGATAAAGCCATCAGAAATCAAAGCCCTGGCCTCATCAATACTCAGCTCGGAAATCAAAGATTTTTTATCTTCCGGGTCTTTATAAACCCCTTCAATATCCGTTAAAAATGCCAGTTTTTCTGCATTAACCGCTCTGGCAATGGCACAAGCGGCGTCATCGGCATTAATATTATAGGTATTGTAATGGTCATCCAATCCAATGGGACACACAATCGGCAGAAAATCCTTTTCCAGTAAATCATACAAAATCTTCGGGTTTACCTGCTTAATCTCACCTACATAGCCAATATCTTCTCCCTGGGAGTATTTCTTTTCCACCTTCAGCAAACCACCGTCTTTGCCGCTGACACCAACAGCCAGTACCCCCAGCTCTTCTACCAGCTGAACCAGCGATTTGTTGACACGGTTTAATACCATTTCAGCGATCTCCATGGTTGCCTCATCCGTCACTCGAAGTCCGTTGACAAAGCGAGGCTCCATGCCTGCTTTTTCTACCCATTTGCTGATTTCCTTACCACCGCCGTGAACAATAATCGGCTTAAAGCCAACAAGCTTTAACAGCGTAACATCTGCGATGACATTTCTTTTAAGTTCTTCATCCACCATGGCGCTGCCGCCGTATTTGACCACAATAATTTTACGATTAAACCGCTGTATATAGGGAAGGGCTTCAATCAACACCTCCGCTTTTTCCAAAAATTTATCCATATCTTTTTCCATGGGAAAATATCCTCCTTATTCAGAATCCAAAACAGTCAGGATCTGTAATCTGCATTAATTTTTACATAATCATAAGTCAGGTCACAGCCCCAGGCTGTCGCCGTCGCACTGCCCGTTTTAAGATCTGCCAGGGCTGTCACTTCCGGTTCAGAAAGAATCTTCGTAGCCATGTCCTCACTGTAATGAACAGCCACACCGTCCTTAATAATCTGAATTTTTCCGGCGGCACTTTCAAAGTAAAGATCCACCTTTTCAGGATCAAAATCCACGCCTGAGTATCCCATGGCACATAAAATCCGTCCCCAGTTGGCATCATGACCATAAATAGCCGCTTTGACAAGACTGGAGGTCACAACGGATTTAGCCAGCGTCACCGCATCCGCCTTTGTTGCTGCTCCGATCATCTTCACCTCAAATAAAGCGGTCGCGCCCTCACCGTCTCCGGCAATTTTTTTGGCAAGCACTGTATTGACATAATCCAGAGCGTCCTTAAATATTTTATAATTTTCATCTTTTTGATTGATCACCGGATTTTGTGCCATACCATTGGCAAGCAAAAGTACCGTGTCATTGGTGGAAGTATCTCCGTCCACAGAAACCATATTGTATGTATCTTGAATACTGTCACTTAAAGCTTCCTGAAGCAGCTCTTTTGAAATGGCCACATCACTTGTCACAAACCCCAGCATGGTACACATATTGGGATGAATCATACCCGAACCTTTGCACATTCCGCCAATAGTCACTGTTTTTCCGCCAATTTCCACGGTAACCGCAATCTGCTTTGACTGAGTATCCGTGGTCATAATGGCATGCGCAGCCGCATCTCCTGCATTAAGTGTTGCCAAACGACTCTGAGCCAGCATATGTATTCCTTTTTTCATCCGGTCCATGGGCAGCTGCATACCGATCACACCGGTAGAAGCTACCAAAACACCATCCGATGATACATGAAGTGCCGCTGCCGCTTCATCGGCAATATCTTTACAGTAACCGTAGCCTTCAGCCCCGGTACATGCATTGGCAATACCTGAATTAATAATAATGGCCTGCACCGAAGGTGAATTTTTTACAATCTCCTGATCCCATTTGACAGGTGCCGCCTTAACCACATTTGTAGTAAAGGTTCCTGCGGCTATGGCCGGAACCTGGCTGTAGACAAGCGCCATATCCGTTCTGTCCTTATATTTAATACCGGCCGCTGCCGCTGCGGCCTCGTAACCTTTCGGTGCGGTCACACTGCCTTCGATGATTTTCATATCCCATTCCTCCATCTGATTTGCCAGTCTATGGCTGATCTGTCACGTCATTTTATTGATTAAATGTTGTCTTATTTGCTCCATTCAGCGTAAAATCATAATAATTAATATCTTCTCTTTTTTCCCAGCCCAAATCCTGCCAGAATGTATTTCCCACATCATTGGATGTAAAGGCAATCAGAGACACCTTATTAATGCCTTCTTTTTTCAGCGCATCCACCGCAAACGCCACCATAGCCTTGCCAATCCCATGCATACGGTAATCTTTGTCCACACACACATGATAAAAACCGGCGCTGCGGCCGTCATGGCCGCAAAGGATGCCGCCCACGATTTTGCCGTCCATCTCGGCCACCACACTGGTATGGGGATTGCGTTTTAAAAAGCGGGCTACGCCTTCCCTGGAATCGTCAATACTGCGGATGCCAAACCCCTGAATACGCATCCAGAGATCATAAAGTCCGTCATAGTCATCGACAGTCATTTCCCTTACCTTGAGAATCTTCATTATTTTTCACCTGCCCAAAAACGATTACGGGAACATAGGAACAAGATCAAGGCCCTCGCTTTCGCTGAGTCCAAACATCAGGTTCATATTCTGCACCGCCTGTCCGGCAGCACCTTTGACCAGGTTATCAATGGCGCCCATTACAATCACACGACGGGTTCTGGGATCCACCTTAAAGTTTAAATCCACGTAATTGCTTCCTTCAACCCAGCGGGTCTGTGGGCAGGCGCCTTCATCCAGAAGACGAATAAACTTTTCAGCTCCGTAATACTTCTCATAGGCGGCCCTAAGATCAGACCAGGTGACCGCCCCTTTAAGGCTGGCATAGGCTGTCACTAAAATTCCCCGATTCATCGGTACAAGGTGAGGAGTAAAACTTAAAACAACAGGTTCCCCGGCCGCATAGCTTAACTGTTCCTCAATCTCCGGTGTATGTCTGTGACTGGCCACCCCGTAGGCTTTTATATTTTCATTGACCTCACAGTAAAGGTTATCCACCTTTGCCCCCCGTCCCGCACCGCTGGTGCCGGATTTGGCATCGATAATAATTGAATGATGATCGATCAGCCCTTCTTTGACAAGGGGATATAATGAAAGAATAGAGCAGGTCGTATAGCATCCCGGGTTAGCCACCAGACGTGCGCCTTTAACAGCTTCCCGGTTAATTTCACAAAGACCGTAAACCGCTTCATCTAAAAACTGGGGACTTTTATGGGTAATTTTGTACCACTGCTCATACACACGGACATCCTTTAATCTGAAGTCTGCACTCAGGTCAATGATTTTTACCTTTTGTAAAATGTCCTCATTTACAAGGGAAGCACATAACCCCTGAGGGGTTGCCGTAAAAATAACATCCACAGCCTCCGCCAAAGCTTCCATATTATCATCCATACATTTAGCATCCACAATTTTAAACATATTGGCAAAAACATCGGCATATTTCTGATCTATATAACTGTGGGATCCGTACCACACAATATCTACATATTTATGCTGCATTAAAATTCTTACAAGTTCCTGGCCTGCATAACCGGTGGAACCGATAATTCCCGCTTTAATCATAAACTCACTCCTTATGGTATGCATGACTTACGCCAATGCGTCTTCCTCTTATATTAATACATCCGCCGCCAATAGTAAATACGTAAAATAGATAACTTTATACATATTTATGCATCAGTCATTGTAACTTCTGCTGTCATCCAACAGATATCACCGCAGTATTGCCCTGATACATCCATTGTTTTCAAGGTTTTGTGCGATTTAAACGAATTATACACCTTATTCACATTTTATGCAAGAATTATTAATAAAAATACATTTTTTATGCAAAAACTATTGCATTTTCAATTCAGCTGGTGTATAGTGATCACAGTTCAAAAATTTCGGAGGATAAAAACATGAAAGAAAAAGTAGTTTTAGCATATTCCGGTGGCCTGGATACAACGGCCATCATTCCCTGGTTAAAAGAAAATTTTGGTTATGACGTCATTTGCTGCTGTATCGACTGCGGTCAGGGCAACGAACTGGATGGTCTGGAGGAACGCGCAAAATTATCCGGAGCTTCTAAATTATATATTGAAAATGTGATTGATGAATTTTGTGATGACTATATTGTTCCCTGTGTACAGGCAAATGCCGTATATGAAAACAAGTACCTTTTAGGTACCAGTATGGCTCGTCCGGTGATCGCCAAAAAATTAGTAGAAATTGCCCGCAAGGAAGGCGCTGTGGCCATCTGTCACGGGGCAACCGGAAAAGGTAATGACCAGATCCGTTTTGAGCTGGCCATCAAGGCACTGGCACCGGATGTAAAAATTATCGCCCCATGGCGTATGACAGACATATGGACAATGCAGTCACGGGAAGACGAAATCGAATACTGCAAACAGCATGGCATTGATCTGCCTTTTGGTGCAGATTCCAGCTACAGCCGTGACCGTAATCTGTGGCACATCAGTCACGAAGGTCTTGAACTGGAAGATCCTTCTCTTGAACCAAACTATGAGCATCTGCTTGTTCTTGGTGTTACACCGGAAAAAGCGCCGGATCAGGGCGAATATGTAACGATGACCTTTGAAAAAGGCGTTCCGGTCAGCTTAAACGGCGAAAAAATGAAAGTTTCAGAAATTATTACAAAATTAAATACACTTGGCGGTAAACATGGCATCGGCATCGTCGATATTGTGGAAAACCGTGTCGTAGGCATGAAATCCCGTGGTGTTTATGAAACACCTGGCGGAACGATTCTTATGGAAGCCCATCAGCAGCTTGAGGAGCTTGTGCTTGACCGGGCCACCATGGATGCCAAAAAAGATATGGCCAATAAAATGGCCCAGATTGTTTACGAAGGTAAATGGTTTACCCCTCTGCGCGAAGCAGTTCAGGCCTTTGTACAATCCACACAGGAATATGTAACCGGTGAAGTTAAATTCAAACTTTACAAGGGTAACATCATTAAAGCAGGCACAACTTCTCCATATTCATTATACAGCGAATCTCTGGCAAGCTTTACAACAGGTGACTTGTATGATCACAATGATGCATCGGGATTTATCACACTGTTTGGCCTTCCGTTAAAGGTTCGCGCTATGAAAATGGCTGAGGCTGCAAAAAACAACCAAAAATAAACACTTAAATCAACACCACAGATGAAAAATTGATTTTTTCATCGGAAATGGCGCCGTACATCCCCTTTGTACGGCGCCATTTCCATGTGCAGACCTCAGTGTCTGCCTTTATCTTTTATTTTTTCGTGACAATTCTGCAGGACTATATCCTCTGTAGCAAATCATCCGGGAGTGCTTCCACAGACGCATCACCATTTCCCCCATGGTTTCAATCTGTCGATGCGATTTACATCGAACACCAAAAGTCTCCAGTCCATCAACCAGCTCACGCATATCGCAGCCTCTGCGGAGTTTTTCCCACAGCATCATACATACTGCCCCTGCCTGAGTCTCTTCCACCCACAGCTGCTGTATCATATATATATAAATATCTATAAATGGTTTCACATCCTGTATCATGCCGGCGGCAATCCACAGCTCCAGCTGTTCTCTGTCAGGCATATAAAAAGGGGTATTGCCCTGAATTTCCAAAATCTTTTTATACTCATCCACATAACATCGATCGACAAAATATACATCCTCATAGATAAATTCACATCTGTAGGCCGAAATTAGCTGATAAGTTCTAAAAACCTCATCCCAGTCTGTTTTCTTTCGCTCATATCGGTTAAAAAGCTTCACAACCTGCATCGGCGGAGTCACACCATACAGGGCGTTGGCAATATGGGCATAATCGCCAATCCGGATAATCCGCCGTCTTTTTTTCTGAAAATCTTCCGTATTGATTGTCTCAAAAACCCGAACAACCGCTTCAGGCACAGCCAGTTCCAGATTTTGTGCAAATCCCACATAACCGCCGACAATTAAAAATGAAAAATCTTCTGCTTCATAATCCGAAAACGCACTGCCCTTTTGAATCAGGTCCAGAAAAGCTTCCATCTCATCATCATTCATACACAGCATGTAACGCCGCATAACATCTTTGTTTAAAAGATGCCTGGCAATCAGCGCCGCCAGCTGAGGCTTGCTTAAATGTGAATAACCTGAAATCGTATGTCTTTTGGCAAGACTGATCAGTTCTTTTTTTCCCAGTTCCATAAGCATATCCGAAAGCCTGACCTTATCCCCGGAATTTTTGCTGTCCCCGGTCTTCGCCTGAATGCTTACAGGCCTTTCTGATTCTGTCATGGCTTTGACATGCACAGTGACCCTGAATTGATTCTCAGGATCCGTCAAATAGTAAAACTCCCGTTCCTTTGTCATCCACCGATCAATGAATGATGACGTACTCAGGATCTTGATCCCATCAGTACCTGAAAATTCATTACCGTCTGCCGCAATACAGACCGCTTCGTCCGGAAATACAAACTTATACATACTTTCTTTGCTCCGGTGAAACACATGGTCAATCATTTGATGTAAAGCTTCGAAAGTTGTATGTTCCGGAACACTTAACAGCTTCCGTACCGGCGGCACACTGTCTGCAAGACCAAGACTCAGCTCATAGATCCACATACAGATACCCCCTTTTCAGACTGGTTTTTGTAATCATTCTGTCAGATCTAAAAAATAGATCTAAAAAATACGGCATCACAAGTTTTATTCAAAAATAATCAGTTCTTTTCCGGCAAGCCCTGAATAACAGTCACCCAGCCGTGTCAAAACAGCCCGGGCACTGGTGGCCTCCGTCACTTTTTTGGAAAATGCATCCAGCATATCCAAACGTACAAGCCAGACACTTTCCACAACATCCGAATACTGAGATTCCAACATCTGAATGTTCATATTTCCGGCAATATACTGAACCTTGCCAATAGCATTGTAATCCGATGTAATTTTTAAGCGGCAGCACGGACGCTTTCTGACAATCGTACAGGCTTTAAGTCCTTCCTGGACCGATCTGGAGTAAGCCCGAACCAGACCGCCGGTTCCCAGCAGAGTTCCGCCAAAATACCGGGTCACAACAACCGCAACATTATGAACATCAGAGCCCATGAGTACATCCAGCATTGGGCGCCCCGCTGTCCCCTGGGGTTCCCCGTCATCACTGCACCGGGCTGTCTCATTATTGGTTCCGACCACGTAGGCAAAGCAATTATGGGTTGCATCCCAGAATTTTTTTCGCGTAGCTTCAATAAACTCCAGGGCCTGCGCTTCTGTCTCCACAGGGAAAACCGTTGCAATAAAACGGGATTTCTTTTCCACAATTTCTTCTGTTGCCCCTTTGTAAACAATGGTTATGTCTTCCATCAGATCTTCCTTTCATCATACAATTCATTCCACTCTCCAATTATTGTATCATATAAATAAAAAATGGCAAACATATATTGAAACAGTTAAAATTTTGTGAATAATTCTGTCAGATAAAATTTAACCCTTTATTTCGCAGAGGTTATTTGTTATAATTGTTGGGTAAAGGAGGAAAAATAATGGATTATAGCAAATATGGCATATCGAAGAAAAAGCAGCAGCTCAATTCTGGTGCCAAAAGAGCCGGGAAAAAAGTCGGTTTTACGGTCTTTCGGGTATTTCTTATATGCTTTATCCTCATAGCGGTTGTCGGTGTCAGTGCCGGAATCGGCGGATTTGTCGGTGTGATCGAAAGTGCGCCTGAGATCAATATCAACGACGTAGCCCCGAAGGATTTTAAGTCCTATATCTATTATGATGACGGAACACCCGGTCACGAAATCTCGGATTCAGATTCCAACCGTATTTATGTAACCATTGATCAGATAAGCGAAAATTTACAGAATGCCTTTATTGCACTTGAGGACGAACGTTTTCGTACCCATAACGGTATCGATCCAAAGGGTATCGTTCGGGCCTTTTTTGTTGGAATAAAAAATGGGGGAAACTTCACCGAAGGCGCCAGTACCATCACCCAGCAGCTGTTAAAGCTGAGTATATTTTCCGGTGGCGAGGAACAGAATCAGCTTCTGAGATTTAAACGTAAATTCCAGGAACAGTACCTGGCCCTGGAACTGGAGAAAATGCTCAGTAAGGATGAGATTCTGGAAGCCTACTTAAATACAATCAATCTGGGCCAGGGAAACTATGGTGTAGAAACCGCATCTAACTATTACTTTAATAAAAGCGCCAGTGACCTGACAGTAGCAGAAAGCGCTGTTCTGGCCAGTATCGCCCAGAGCCCGACAAACAATAACCCTGTAACCAATCCCGATGTTAACCGGGGACGTCAGCAAACAACAATTAAATATATGTATGAACAGGGACTGATCAGTGAACAGGAGTATAATGATGCACTGGCCGATACAGATATCTACAGCCGTATTGCATCAAACGCAGCTTCCTACAGCGCCAAAAAGCAGGAAGTTTATACTTATTATGAAGAAGCCGCCATCAAACAGGTCATTCAGGATCTTCAGGATGAACTGGGCTACACGGAAACCGAAGCCACAGATATGGTTTACAGCAAAGGGTTAAAGATCTACCTGGCTCAGGACCGTGAAATCCAGTCTATTTGTGACAAACACTATATGGATGACAGCTATTTTCCTGAGACCATTCAGTTGCTGACCTATGCCATCTCTATTTATGATGATCCGGACAGCGATCAGACAAGAAACTATAACACCAGTGATCTCAATAGCTTCCTGGATCAGGAGTATGCCTTCTATACTTCTAAAGATGATGCAATGGCAGACATTCAGGCCTACAAGGACTATCTGGGCATTAACGAAAACACCAAATATACAGAAAATATAAGTTTTTCACCTCAAATTCAGTCTTCCTTTGTGATCATTGACCAGAAAACCGGTTATGTATCTGCTGTCATCGCCGGCCGTGGAGAGAAAAACGGAAATATGGTTTTAAACAGAGCAACCATGTCCACCAGACAGCCTGGTTCGGTATTTAAAATTGTTTCCACTTATGCACCGGCCATTGATGCCTGCGGCGACTCGCTCTCATCCACAAAAGTTGACGAACCGGTTGAAACCTACGGCGGCCACACAGTCAATAATGTTGACTTTAAATATACGCACGGCCCTGTTTCTTTCCGTGATGCTATTATCTGGTCCAAAAACACAATTGCCACACTGACATTGCGTGAGGATGTAACCACCAATCTGGCATTGGATTACCTTATTGATAAATTCCATTTCACAACACTGGACAGGCAAAGTGATGCCGTCGAGGCACTGGCCATTGGTGGTATTACAACCGGTGTAACTAACCTGGAATTAACAGCGTCATTTGCATCGATTGCCAATCAGGGAACTTATGTACGTCCCGTGTTTTACACAAAAGTGCTGGATGCTTCCGGCAACATTTTACTGGATAACACGGATGCTTCCGCCAGAAGCAGTCAGGCCATCAAGGCTTCCACAGCCTACTTTTTGACTGATGCCATGAAAGGCGTTGTTACCGAATCCGGTGGTACCGGGCTGAGAGCCAACCTTTCAGGTATGACAACAGCCGGAAAAACCGGTACAACAGATGACCATAAGGATATGTGGTTTGTGGGTTACACACCTTACTACACAGCTGGTATATGGTACGGCTATGACAACAATATTTCTCCGGAAAATCGTGTGGCTTATAATGACTACTATCGTCATCAAACCTTGTGGAAAAATATTATGGACGAGATCAATCAGGTCAAAGGGCTCCAGAATAAAGACTTTGAAAAACCGGACAGCATTGTCTCAGTCACAGTCTGCAAGTACAGCGGTCTCAAGCCAGGCAGCGGCTGTGCTGAAACCACAACGGCGGTATTTGACAAAGACAATGTCCCAACCGAAACCTGTGATGAATGTGCTTATGTCAATGTCTGCGGCGTATGCCATGGTATTGCTGCTGAAAACTCCACAGAAGTCTATTATAAACGTTACAACCGTAAAACAGGCGACGGAAAGCCGTCCTACGTATGTACATGCTTACCTGCAGAATCTGAAACAGAAACACCGGACGACGAGAATGATGATCCTGTTGTTCCAGGTGATGATACGCCTGGCAGACCTTCAACTGGCGGAGGAACCACGAATGGCGGTTCTGTCGGCGGCGGCACTGCCAATGGAGGCACCGGCGGTACAGTTATTCCTTCAAATTAAAAGAAAGCCCGTAGGCTTTTTCAACGCTCGTTGAAAAGCCTACGGGCTTTCTTTGCTTTATAAAACTACACACCGGTTTCAAACTGCTCTTTTGGCTCTTTATCGCCTTCCGGATCTTCTTCCAGAATAGAAAAAGCAATATTTGTGGCATGATCCGCCACTCTTTCCAAATTAGACGCCAAATCTGAAAACATCATGCCTTCCTGAGCGGTACATATATTTTTATTCAAACGTTCAATATGTGAATTTTGAAGTGCGCGCTCTTTTCGGTCAATCTGATCTTCCAATAAAAGAATCTCATCCAAATGTGCTTTTGTATTATTACTGAACATCTCCAGGGAAAGACTTAGGATTTTATTCACCATATTGACCATCTCCCGAAGCTCCCGGTCACCATCCTCACTGAATGAAAGTTTCAGTGTTTTCTTGGCCTTTGCGTCCTCAGCAATATTTTCTGCATGATCACCGACACGTTCAATATCACTGACCACATGAAACAATGCCCCCAAAAGCTTTCGGTCATCTACAGGAAGGCTGAGCTGATTCGCCTTTACAAGGTACTGGGTAATCTCATGATTAAGAAAATCGATGGTCTTTTCAACCTCAAAAACCTTTTCCATTTCTGCCTCATTTCCCGATAAAAGGGCATCCACAGCCAGATCCAGATTTTCTGTGGCTATCTTACCCATACGGTTAATCTCGCGGACGACCTGGGGAACGGCCGTCGCCGGTGTAAGAATATAATGTTCTCCAATATATTTAAGCTCAACACGCTGAGCCTTGCGGTCCTCTCCCTTGACCAGTTTGTAAGTCAGCTTAACAATAAAGCTGGAAGCCGGGAGCAAAATAATCACTTCAAAGACCTTAAATATTGTATGTGCATTAGCCACACAGCGTCCAATATCATCGCCGGAAATCCAACAAATAAACTGTTCCACATAATCGCCTGCGACAAGTAAGATCAGAGCCAGCACAGCGGTTCCCATAACATTAAAAATAAAATGAATCAAAGCCGCCCTTTTCGCATCCTTCTTACCACTCAAACTTGCAATTAAAGCCGAAACACAGGATCCCATATTACATCCCAAAATAATGTAAAAACAAATCGGAAGGGCCAGGAGTCCCTGAACCGCCATCAGCAGTACAATACTTACCGTTACTGAAGAACTTTGCAGTATCGCAGTAATGACAAAGCCCATTAAAATTCCTAAAAACGGATTTGTCAAAGATCCCAGCAGGTCGGTAACCATTGGCGATGATTTCAAAGATTCCATGGAAGCTGACATGGTACTCAAACCGATAAAAAGAATACCAAAACCGATAATAACCTCTCCGAATTTTTTGACTGCCGGTTTTTTCATAAACATATACATAATTACACCGACCAGCACAAAAATCGGTGCATACTCGGACAAGTTAAAAGATACCAGCTGTGATGTCACCGTGGTTCCGATATTGGCACCGTAAATTACACCAACGGCCTGAAATAAGTTCATCAGACCTGCATTAACAAAACTGACAACCATGACGGTTGTGGCACTGGATGACTGAACAATTGCAGTAAAAATGACACCCACAAGGATGCCTGCAAATTTGTTTTTTGTCAGAACTTCCAGGACACTTCGAAGTCTTGCGCCGGCAACCTTTTCAAGGCTGTCGCTCATCAGCTTCATTCCATACAGGAACAGGCCAAGTCCGCCGCCCAACGCAATAATAATACCCAGACTATTCATACAATTTCTCCTTAGTATTTATAATGAATTTTATCCGATAGTATTACTTTAATATATAATATTTTAATTTACAAGACCTATTTTACATTGATTTTTCATTTTCTTTACATTTCTTACAAAAAAGGAGCATTGTCAGCTGATTTCATGCTGGTGAAGATACTTTTCGCGGGTTGCCATACCGCCTCGAATATGACGCTGTGATTTATTCACATCAAGCACCGCCCTTACCTGCCCTGCCAGAGATGGATTAATGGACATTAAGCGTTCTGTAACATCTTTATGTACCGTACTCTTACTAATTTTAAATTTTTTTGCGGTCTGCCGCACCGTTGCATTTTCCTCAATAATATAGTTAGCGATATTCATGGCTCGTTCCTCAATATAATCTTTCACGGAATAACCCCCGTAAGGCTTGTTTTTACAATGTATGCAAGGACAATAAAGAGTATGTTAGAACAATTTCCACAGTGGCCATGTCAAAAATAATAGATAAACAAACTATATAATTTCCTTTGCCCTGGCTCTCCGACTCTCAATAGAATGGATCACCGGCACAAGGAATGCGGACACAATGCCCCCGGCAAAACCGTTATTATACAGATTCATTCCGCCACAAATAACGCCTACACTCTGAGCCACCGATGAATGTAAAAAGCCCGCCAGGATTCCACACAGGATTCCGAATTTTCCGGCAATCGGTGCCAGAGTGGTAGAAAACAGTGCTGCCAGAATAGCACCTGGATCTGTAATATTCCACATCTTTGTCAGACTAGCCAGCCATACCCCCGCCACAACAGGCGTAATATTACGGATATGTTTTCCTGTAGCACTAAAACCTACAATCGTAAAAATCCCGCCAATGGTTGGTCCGTTTAAATCTGAGCCTACAGCCACCACAAATATAGTGGCCAAAATTCCATTAATTCCCATATTAAATAAGGTGGCGCCCAACCCTTCCTCCACAATATAGTCCGTTCCGGCCATCCCCGGATGTTTTAAAATATCCAGATATTTTTCCCAAATATGGTGCTCATTGACAAGGCCAATCACCATGAGAATCAGAAAAAATCCAATGAGTATTTCCATAAAAAGGGTATTATTGCCTGTTGACCAGAGATTTCGGGTGACAAACTCAATGCCGTATGATTTAAACAATGACGCCGCAATGGCTGCGATAATGCCGGCTGCAAAGCCCACATTATACAGACAGTAGCCTTTATGGGTATAATAAAGATGCGTAGCCAGCGGCGGAAGCACAAAGCCCATGGCAATACAGATCACAATACCGGCAACTACATTCCAAAACGGTGGTAAATGACCGCTTTGAACAATCTGTGTAATCACCGGAGAAAGGCTTGTTCCATAAAAACCCACATAAATATATTTGGACATATGTTCCCTGTGATACATGGCATACAGCCATACACCGGCCAAAATGGCCCATATATTCACAATGTTTTTTCCAAATAAAGAAAAACCCATCATCAGAAAAATCGAAGTTACAGTGGCACCTGTAATTTCCATTTTCAAAGAATAAATAATCCCTATACATATCAGCGTCAAAATGCCGGCATTAACCAATGCGGCCCCCACACCGCCCAGCGCCACGTAATCCGTAATCAAAAGATCCGGCTCTGTCATAATTTTATAAAGCCCGGCCACAACCTGATCCAAAGGGTCCACTAGAAGTCCCAGAAGCAAAAAATAGGCAGGAAACAAAGACAGTATGATAAACTGTCGGTTTCTGGACATGTTTGTTACCTGATGGCTAATCTTATCTTTTTTCTTTTCCATGGGGTCCCCCTGTTTTCTATAAATTTCCCGGCAGCACTCACAAACATGCACTATGAGTTAAACCTTATGTTCCAGGATATTTTCATTGTAGTCAATCTCAAGTTCCCAGTCAAGCAAATTGACTTCCAGTCAGCCATTTTATCTAGATCATCACGGCTCCCACATATTTTTCCCGCTTTCCTCCCATAATAATCATATATTACCCGTTCTTTTTGTAACGATGGTCTTATCAAAAAAACAGTATGCCATTTTTAAGGAGCATTTATGAAACGTCTGACGCATATTTTTTTAATCATTCAGTGGTTGATTTTTATCTCATATATGACGATGGATTTATACAGCCGTTCAATGGGGTTCTACTCCGCTTTACTTAAGTATACCGGTATCCTCCTTTGTTGCTTTTACACATGGACACTGTATACCCACAGCCAAATTTCTCTGTCCCCATACTGGCTGGCAGCCTGTGTGATCGTTTTATTCGCAGATTATTTTCTTCTTTTTACACCGCAGTCCCTGGCCGGAGTCATGACCTTTTGTATGGTTCAATGTCTTTACCTTTGCGCGCAAAAAGGCGGAAAATTTCTGCCTGGATTCATCCTTTTTTCCGGCCTTTGGGGATTTCCTATTTATTTTATATTCAAGGCCCTAAAACCGGATGCTGCATTGTTATCTGCGCTGTCCATGATTTATATGCTCATGCTGACCATAAACATAGGCATCGCCATACACAATTTTGTAAAATATCCGAATATTAGCCATCTGTTTACAGCTATTGGACTGATTTTTTACATTCTTTGCGATATTAATGTAGGGCTGATCAACTTTCCGAAAGTCATCGGCATAGCCATTGACCTTCCAAAAGCATTCACCGGCATGTCTGCCTGTGCCATGTGGTTTTTCTATCTGCCTGCCCAGATTTTCCTGTCCCTGGGATGTTTTTTTTCCATCCACGGGCATGGACCTGTATCCAACCTACCATATGGTAACTGACTTTCCTGTCAGAAATTGCATATTCCCACAAACCATGCTAAAATGTGAAACTGGATTACATTACTAAGGAGTTCATTTACGTTATGAAAAAATCACTTACCAAAGTCAAAGAAACATTCTTTACCCATGATCCCGTTTTTTACAAAACATTATTTGGCATGATGATCGTGGTGGCCATGCAAAACCTTGTGGCCTACAGTGTCAACATGGCGGATAATATTATGCTGGGCAGCTATAACCAAAACGCCCTGTCCGGAGCCGCAACGGTCAATCAGATCTTTTTTATGGTCCAGCAAGTTGCGCTGGCCATCGGTAACGCGCTTGTTGTTCTTGCCTCCCAGTACTGGGGCGAAAAACGCATTGACCCGATCCGCACCCTCACCGGAATTGCTTTGAAACTGGGGATCATCTGCAGCGCCATAATCATTATTATCTGTACATTTTTCCCTGTTCCCCTGCTGAAACTGTTCACCACATCCCCGGAAATCATCAATGAAGGGCTGTCCTATCTCAAATTGGTTCAATGGACCTTTGTACTGTTTATTATCACCAATATCCTGATGGCTGCTCTGCGCAGCGTGGGAACAGTCAATATCTCCTTCTATATTTCCGTTATTTCCCTATTGGTCAATGTAGCCATCAACTATACCCTGATTTTTGGCCATTTCGGATTCCCGGAAATGGGCATACGCGGTGCGGCCGTGGGCACCTTTGTGGCACGAATCATAGAATTTGCCATTGTTATTGTTTATATCATTCGCATAGATAAAAAGCTGAAGCTGTTTTCCGGAAAATTATTTGGCAGCACCAATGCCCTGTTTAAGAAGGATACCAGTCTCCGCCGGGATTACACAAAAGTAACGGTTCCCATTATGCTCTCTCAGGTTTTATGGGGTATCTCTGTCCCCATGCAAACAGCAATTTTGGGTCACATGTCCGCAGATGCCATTGCCGCCAACGCCGTGGCAACCACATTTTATCAGTATTTAAAAGTTATTGTCATTGCCATGTCTTCCACATCAGCGGTCATGATCGGTAATGCCATTGGCCGGGGAGATTTAAAGCGCATCAAATCCGACGCCAGAACACTGGCTGTCATTGATGTCACCATTGGTCTTGTGCTTGGTCTTGCCCTTTATCTGCTGCGTATGCCTCTGCTGTCCATGTATAACCTGTCAGACAATGCCACAACGATGGCGGTGAACCTTATTATGATTATGAGCTTTGTCATGGTCGGTATGTCCTACCAGATGCCAGTCAGTTTTGGTATCATCCAGGGCGGCGGAGATACTAAGTTTACAATGAAAATGAATATGATCAGCACCTGGGCTATTGTGATGCCTCTGTCCTTTATGGCTGCCTTCTGGTGGAAATGGCCGGTGGAAGCCGTTGTTATCGTCATTCAGTCTGATCAGATCTTTAAAGGACTTCCCACATTTCTCCGGTTCAGAAGCTACAAATGGATCCGTAAGCTGACCAAATAAACATGGCGAATTAAAGATAACCGTATAAACCTAACACAAAACACATCTTCCGAAAAAAAGGCATTTCTCGGCCCCACTGGGAATCATATCCCAATGTTATGACAGCCGAAAAATGCCTTTTTTATTCACTTTTATGTGATCATACGTCTGTATGTCTTATTTGACAAGTGTAAATTCTTTTTTCAGTAAATCCCGGTCATCGGAACTGGTTCCTACCATCAGTTCAAACGTTCCTGCTTCCGAGATCAGGCGGTTATCAAATCCGAAAAATCTCAGCATTGGCTCATCAACAGTAAACACAACGCTTGTACTTTCTCCAGGCTTTAATGTCACTTTTTCAAAACCTTTAAGCTCTTTTACAGGGCGGGCAATCGATGCTGCCACATCGTGAATATAAAGCTGAATAACTTCGGTTCCCTGAACACTGCCTGTATTTGTAACGCGCACAGAGGCTTTGATTTCCTGAGCATCGGTCATTGTATCTGCAGACAGCTGTAAATCTTCCACGGCAAAGGTTGTGTATGAAAGGCCGTATCCAAACGTATACAGCGGCGTGTTTGGTCCGTCCAGATAACGGGATCTGAATTTGTCTGCCATGCCTTCCGTATAAGGGCGGCCTGTGCTGAAATGATTATAGTAAATCGGAATCTGTCCCTGATTTCTCGGGAAGGAAATCGTCAGCTTTCCTGAAGGATTATAGTCACCCACAAGCACGTCAGCAATGGCATTGCCGGCCTGAGAACCTAAAAACCATGTTTCAAGCACTGCATTCATATGCTGATCGAACCAGTCTAAAAGCAAAGGACGGCCGTTGGTCAGCACAAGCACAACCGGTTTATTCAGGGCAAGCATTTCCTGAGCCAACTGAATCTGCACCTGCGGCACCACAATATTTTGTCTGGAGGAGGCTTCACCGCTCATACTCATATCTTCACCCAACGCAAGGATAATGACATCCGCCTGAACTGCCGCAGCCTTCGCCCGTTCAAAGCCGCCTTCAATTTCATCAAAAATATCACAGCCAGCTTCGCAGTACACCTTGACACCTTTCTTTTCCAGTCCCTGCTTTAATGTCACCGTCTGATCACTGTATGACGAAAACTGCCATGGGCCAAGAAGGTCTGTACTGTCTCCCTTTGGACCGATTACAGCAACACTCTGCCCGGATTTCAGAGGCAGCACACCGTCATTTTTAAGCAGCACTGCCGATTCTCTGGCCAGTCTGAGACTGACTTCCTGATGCTCTTCGGAAAAAATACGGTCCATATGTTCAGGCTGAAGATATTTAAACGGATCATCCATCAAGCCTGTTTTATATTTATAGGTCAAAATACGTCTCACGGATTCATCGATCAGAGCTACATCCAAATCACCGCTCTCCACAGCCGATTTCAGGTTTTCCAAATACGTGGTTGATGCCATTTCAATATCCATGGATGCCTTTACAGCCTTCACAGCCGCATCCTTCCGGCTCTCGGCAGCGCCATGGGCAATGGCTTCCTCCACAGCCGAATAATCCGATACAAGCACGCCGTCAAATCCCAGTTCATCTCTAAGCAGATCCCGCAGAATATATTTATTGACAGCCACCGGGACACTATTCATTGTGTTAAACGCATTCATCACTGAAGCTGCGCCGGCATCCACACCGGCTTTAAACGGCGGCAAATATACATTTCTCAATGTTGTCTCCGTAATTTCACATGTATTATAGTCTCTCCCCCCTTCAGCCGCAGAATAGCCGATAAAGTGCTTCAGGCAGGCCATCATGCTGTCCTCATCATACAAATCATTGCCCTGATAACCTTTGACCTGAGCTTCACAAATCCGGGCACACAGATAAGGATCTTCTCCATTGCCTTCGGATACCCGGCCCCATCTGGGATCTCTGGCAATATCCAGCATTGGAGAAAATGCATACATAATGCCAATCGGGGTACTTTCCCTGGCCGCAACACGCCCGGCCTCTCCGACAAGCTGAGGATTAAAAGAACAGGACCAACCCAGAGGGATAGGGAAAACCGTGGATTTTCCATGAATAACATCCTGACAGAACATCAGCGGAATTCCCAGTCTGGATTCCTCCACTGCGATTTTTTGCTGTTCATAAATATTCGCTGCAGAAGTCATGGCAATCACCGAACCAACCATACCTCTGCGGATCATTTCATCCAAAGATAATTCACTGTCAACGTCTCCGCCGATAGCCGCCGTAAAATTACCGGCACTCTGGCTCATCTGACCGATCTTTTCCTCCAGTGTCATCTTAGCCATCAGTGCATCCACTTCACGGCTGATTTCCTCGTCTGTACGGTGAACAACCTTTCCCGTTCTTTTGGATGGCAGTTCCGCATACATAAGGTCTTCCTTTGTTTTGCCTGTAAATAAAACAGCTTTTCCGGAAATTTCTCCGATCGTGGCATAGCTGCCGCTGACCACATAGCCATCACCGGTATATTCAAACACCGCCTGATGGACAATTTTGGGAAACATGAAAAATACAGATTCCACAGTAATTTTATTTCCATCAATAGTGGTCATTTTCGGCTTTTCCCAAATTCCAACCTGAAGTGTCTGAATACGGACATCAAGACCGTCTCCCACCTTTGCCACCTCAATGAGCATTGTCCCTTTTGTTGTCTCTAATGCGTATCGTCCTGTCATTGGATACCTCCTATAAATTTCGGAAAATCAAATTCCTTTTATCCATTTCAACGGTTCAGCCTGTGTCCGAACCGTTTGATCCTTTTTATTATACATGGTTTGGCCCTTGCAGACAATTCAATTTTGTGACATCTAATGTTCATTTTAATACTTTTTGCCTATATGCTGTGTTGTCATTTTCTGCATTTCATGGTAATATTTAAACCATTCAATGCTTATACTATCAATATTATAATACAGCTGTCTTTATCATGAAGGAGGTTTGTGTGATGCTTAATTTAATCAGCTGGATCAAGCTGATTCTTGACAAAATAAAAAAAGATCATCTGTCAGCCTATGCCGCCCAGTCCGCCTTTTTTATTATTCTGTCCGCTGTACCCTTTGTTATGCTTTTGCTTACACTGGTTCAGTATGCCCCCATCGACAGCACCGTATTGATTGAAGGTGTCAAAGATTTTTTTCCTGCCGATACCAGCGAAGTGCTTACCAGCGTCATCAACGAGGTCATGACCAAAACATCCGGTACGTTTGTATCCATCACCGTCATTACTCTTTTGTGGACAGCCGGAAAGGGCATCATGGCCATTACCAGGGGATTGAATTCCGTCTATGAAATCGAAGAAACCCGTAATTATATACTGCTTCGCCTTATTTCCACGGTCTACACCCTTGTGTTTGCGATTATGATTATTTTTACCCTGTCCTTTCTTGTTTTCGGCAACCGAATTTATGTATGGATCTGCACAAAAATCCCTTTTCTCAACGATGTGGCTGCATTTATCATCAGCATAAGAACCATATCGTCCATGGGTATACTGACCGCATTGTTCCTGCTGTTTTATAAGGTGCTCCCCAACAAAAAAGTTAAACTGCTTCACCAGCTTCCCGGTGCTCTTTTTACCGCTCTTGGCTGGATGATCAGCTCTTATATATTTTCAATTTATGTGGATTACTCCACCAACCTGTCTTACATTTATGGGAGCCTGACCGGTATTATTGTCACCATGCTTTGGCTTTATTTTTGTATGAATCTGATGTTTTTCGGTGCAGAAATTAATGTTCTTTGTTTCCCGCCAATCAGTGAACACCACGATTTACTGTATTAAAAATGATTGACTGTCTAAAAAGGCAAAGCTGTATTTGAATCGCTCAGATATATGGATTCAAATACAGCTTTTTTTGTCTATACCATCTATGGAAATAACACCAGACAATTTTTCTTTCTACTGTCCTGAGGTCAGGCTTGTCCCTGGAAAATAACGGGTTAGTATTGAATCAAAGCTTTCCCCTCTTTTTGCCAGCGCCTGTACACCGTTCTGACTCATTCCCGCCCCGTGGCCGTAGCCACCGCCCCGCACGGTCAGTGTACCGTCTTTGTGATCTGTTATATAAAAATAACCGCTGGGAAGCATATTCATAGATCCAGGCTCTGTGCCGTCATCACACAGTACAGAATCCCCAATCGGTGCCAGCAAAAGGCGGATATTGTATTCCCCCATAATTTTAATGCAGGCCTGAGTGCCTTCCACAATCACCGATTTCACAATACCGCTGCTGCCCCTTTCTGCAACAGTAACAGAGACTATATCCCCCACGGTGTCCAATTCCTTTTGTTCAAATGTATTGTCATCATTTTTCACCAGAATCCACTGAGGAACAGTGCGAGATCTGGATAAAAGATTTTTGTCCACAGAAGTTCTTAAATTCTCCCTGCTAAGGGTGACCTTCCATCTAAACCAGGAAATGTCTTTTTCAAAATAATCCTTATCTTCATAATGATCTATAAAATCTTTAAAATCCGCTTCATCCGAAAGTTCTGTCTTCATTCCTTCAGGTACTGTGCCAATCTGAAGACCGCCCTGCATATAAGGCGGGGCTTCCTGGGACAGCCATACATCCGCAGGGCTTGAACTGCTTCCACAGGAAGTGGAATAGAAATATGTCTGAACAGGTACGCCCTCCCATGTAAGAATCTGCCCTGCACACGCATCCACAGCTTCGTTTACCCGCAAATCTTCACTGGTATTATTGTAAACCTGTGTTGCCGTACTGTCATCCACGTCTGCGCCGTAATCTTCAAACCGTGGATTATTTAAGGCATTAACCGCAAAACTTCTGGCACATACTGCCTGCACTTTCAGCGCCTCCATTTCATAGGAAGCCGGCATTTCACTGGGGACCACGCCGTAAAGATATTCCTCCAAAAGAAGCTCATTCACAATGTAAAGCCCATCCTGGGCTGCCGTAATTTTTAAGGTTCCTCTATATGCAGGATGTCCCTGACTCCGATTCATACTTGTAACCGTCAGCTGCCCGGCCGTTTCATCGCTGGCAACCGTTACTGACGTTCCAGGAGCCATCGTACCGGCCTCAATTGCAAAAGCCTCCCCCGGTCCGTAACTGTGCTTTTCTTTTTCTGAAAAAACCGTATACGGGCTGCTGCTTTCAACCACAACTTTTTGATGTGCATAACCAGTAAAGCCATCCGTTCCCAAAAGCACTCGAATTGTCTGCGCATCCGTGGCAGCCCGTACAATGGCCCCGCAAATTTCATCCTGATCAACCACAAATTCTGTATACCGGTTGCCCACTTCCAACTGCTCCATGGAAATTTCTTCAATTCCATCATAAATCCTGTACACATTAAATGGCTGGGACAAAGGCAGTTTACCATAGCCTTTCACTTCCACACAATCCTCGCTGATCGAAAGAATCTCTCCCTTAATCACCGTATTTTTCAAAGTCACATGCTTGAGTTTTCCATTTTCAAAGGTCAGATCTCCCATCACCTTTTCAACAGGCCGCTCCAGTGTATCTTCCAGCTCAAAATTTCTGTAATAACCGGAAATAAAAACCTGAAGCGTTTGCTCTTGTCCCTGTACAATCCAAAGATTTTTTACAACAGCAGGATTATGACTCACGCCTCTTACGCTAATGAGCGCGCTGCCCCGCACATAAACCTTCAGATTCTGTCCCATAAAGTCATCCAGTGCAACGCCTGCTGCCGTATATACACCTGAATTTGTCAGGCACTGCCAGGGCATAAGGCCTTCCACCTTTGATGGTGTTCCTAAAAGCAGCAATTCTTTTTTTTCCACATTTCCGGTTTGTAAGATGATCTGTTCGTAAATTTCTATCCATAATTTTTCAGGAATCGCCTTGTTTGGATCCTGCCTGTCCAATTCAAAAGAAAGCGTTTCAAGATGAGCACCGCATCGTTTGGCTGCAGTCTCAGCCTGTCCGTAAGTCAACGCTTCCATAGGAAAAAAATAGCCCTTTGTCACCTCCATACCAAACTGTGCAATGGCACAGTCTATGTAAGGCGCATACCAGTCTTCTTTGTCTACATCCACACATTCCGTTTCTACATTCGCATATTCTGTTTCATTTTCTATGATCTCATCTTTCTCCCAGGCCAAAGTCAGCATCTTTGCCGCCATAGCCCGACTTACATATACATCCTGCACCGTTTCCTCTCTCATTTTAATCATAAGCAGCGTCACAGCCAGAATCCCACACAATAACCAAACAATCCAGTACTGACGTCTCATAAAACTCCTTCCCGAAAGAAAAAAGGCGTCTGCAAACGCAGCCGCCTTTTTCTTTCGTAAGTTCCCAGGGTGCCGTTTCCTGCTATTTTGACGCCTAGCGCTAAGCCAGGTGGGTAACCTCGTTGGTCTTTCTGTCTTCCACTGCATGATCGGAGGCCTGACATATTCCCCAATATCAAGTTTCCCGTCAAAATAAATGTAGGATCAAAATTGCAGGAGTCTCGTACACTCCAGGAGTTCTTCATGTGGTTATTATATATGATGTACGTAAAAATTTCAAGACTTATTTCAAGCGTTTAAATTTATCCCTAAGAATTTTTCGTGCCCGCTCATAGCGTTTTCTGGCTGTTTCCTCGGTTATATGTTCTATTTGGGCAATATCTTTAAAAGGCATACTCCAAAATAAATGGCGCATCACAACCGAGCTGTATTTTTCCGGCAATCTTCGGATCACATCCAGATACACTTTATTTATCATACGCTTTTCAGGGTTAATATATGACTGATATTCAGCCTCAATCTGATCAAAATCGATTTCCGTATTACTTTTGGCATCAATTGTTTTTTCCTTTTTCCGGAAATAATCCGCCACCACAGTTTGAATGATCTGGTTGAGATAATACCTGAACCGATGATCATCCAAAACAGACAGGGTACGCATATGTCTCAGAACCAAAATACAAACCTCCTGGGATAAATCCTCACTGAGGCTTCGGTCACCGACCTTGTAATATATAATATTGGCTGTTTTTCCCCAATTATGCGTCATAAAATTTTCAAACCACAGAAGTTCTTCCTGTGAATACTTACGTGTTTGCTTTTCCCTCATAACAACCTGATCTTTCTTGCATGCATTCCATATAGACATTTATCAGTGATCGTGCTAAACTAAACATACCCCAATATCAAAGGGCCGCCTGAAACCACAGGGATATAAATTTACTGAAAGGAAGTCAATCTATGAAAAAAGGGTGCAAAATCTTAACTGGAATGCTTGGCATACTTCCTGCCATTTATTTATTTACAATAGCTCCCGGACATCGAAAAACGCATCTGATGGAACGTTTAAAAAAATATGATTATGCGCACCGAGGGCTCCATGACAATGCCTGGCAGATTCCTGAAAATTCTATGAAAGCTTTTGAGCGTGCTGTCGATAAAAATTATGGTATTGAATTGGATATTCATCTGACCCGCGACCGACGGCTTGTTGTTTTCCATGATGATAATCTTTGGAGAATGTGTCACATTGATAAAAATATATGCGATATGACCTGGGATGAACTTAAAGATATCCATCTGCTTGGCACAGACCAGACAATCCCTTTATTTTCCGATGTACTTTCCCTTGTCCACGGCAAAGTTCCTCTGATCATTGAACTTAAAGTTGATAACGAAAACTATAATGCGCTTTGTTTGGCTGCGGATCATATGCTGGCAGACTATTGCGGTGACTACTGCATAGAGTCCTTCCATCCTCTGGCCGTTCGCTGGTATAGAAAAAACCGCCGGGAAATTATACGCGGACAGCTTTCCTGCAATTTTCACAAAACACCGGGACGCCACAGCGCCGGTCCCCTGGCACTGGCTCACCTGATTACAAACTTTATAACACGTCCTGATTTTATTGCTTATGATTATCTGGACAAACACTGTACAGGTTTTTGGCTGAATCATAAACTCTTTAAAGCCATGACCGTTCTGTGGACTGTACGCAGCCGGCGAGAATTTGAAATCTTAAAGGCCCAAGGCCACACCATTATATTTGAACAATTTGAGGCATAATCAAAAACACACATTTTCTGTAAAGAGCCAAAAGAAAATGTGTGTTTTTCAATTCAGACGCCTATACTCTAATACAACGGATACCGATCGGTCAAAGCTCTGACAATAGTCTGAGCATCCTGTCTGTTATTTTCAAAATCTTTCAAGGTCAAGGCAATGGCCTGGGCAATCTGATCCATATCCTGAACAGTCATTCCTCTGGTTGTTACCGCCGGCGTTCCAAGGCGAATCCCGCTTGTGACAAAAGGCGACTGAGGATCATCCGGAATCGTATTCTTATTACAGGTAATATGCACTTCATCCAGAAGTTTTTCAGCTTCCTTTCCTGTCAGTCCCAGATTTCTCAAATCCACAAGCATCAGATGATTGTCCGTGCCTCCGGAAACAATGGTTAAGCCCCGCTTCTGTAATCCTGCACACAATGCCTGAGCATTTTCCACAATCCGTTTCTGGTAAACCTTAAATTCTTCGCTAAGTGCCTCTTTAAAAGCCACAGCCTTAGCTGCAATCACATGCATCAGTGGGCCGCCCTGCGTTCCGGGGAAAATGGCAGAATTCAGCTTCTTGGCAAATGCCTCTGATGACAAAATCATACCGCCTCTTGGGCCCCTTAATGTTTTATGCGTTGTAGTGGTCGTAAAATGGGCATAAGGAATGGGACTTGGATGAAGCCCGGCTGCAACCAAACCTGCAATATGTGCCATATCCACCATTAAATACGCACCAACTTCATCTGCAATTTCTCTGAAACGTTTAAAATCTATTGTTCTACAGTAAGCACTGGCACCGGCAACAATCAGCTTTGGTTTTGCTTCAAGGGCAATGGAACGTACCTGATCATAGTCAATGAATCCATGGGCATCCACCCCATAAGGCACACAGTTAAAAACCTTACCCGAATAATTAGCCGGACTTCCGTGAGTTAAATGACCGCCGTGATCAAGATTCATCCCCATAAATGTATCGCCCGGCTTTAATACCGCCTGAAACACAGCCATATTGGCCTGAGCGCCGGAATGGGGCTGAACATTGACATATTCGGCACCAAACAGTTCTTTTGCCCGTTCAATAGCCAGATTCTCCACGATATCCACATATTGGCAGCCACCGTAATAGCGCTTTCCCGGATACCCTTCGGCGTATTTATTTGTCAGAGGACTTCCCATCGCAGCCATCACCGCTTTACTGACAAAATTTTCTGAAGCAATTAATTCTATATTTCCATTCTGTCTGCCAATTTCCAGTTCAATCGCCTGAGCGATCTGCGGATCGGCCGTTTTAATTTCATCAAAGGAATACATAGGCTCACCTCCAAATATTGTGTTTTTATCTTACACGAAATACCAGATATATGCAAGTATTAAAATAAATTCCACAATAATTATAACCGGAATTCCGACAGTAAATGTACGATGCCGTGTTTTATGTCTGAACGCATACATTCCGGCCAGGACCCCAGGACCACCGCCCAAAACAGCAGTCAGAAAAAAACGGCGCTCGGGAATCCGCCAGAGATTTTTTACAGCCCGGCGTTTATCCCACAGGCACATCCAAAATCCCAGCAGATTCACCATAACAAGATAGGCAATCACAACCTTAGAAACCGAGGGCATTACTGATGATCTCCCTGGCTATCCTTTCCCTCAGCCTCATTGGCACATACCTGGATCGACAGTTCTTTCAGCTGCTTATCCTCCACAAAATCCGGAGCATTTGTCATAAGACAGGAGGCATCCTTCACCTTCGGAAAAGCAATGACATCACGGATGCTGTCTTCTTTTGCCATAAGCATAACAAGACGGTCCAGACCATAAGCCAGACCCGCATGAGGCGGCACACCATATTTGAATGCATTTAACAGGAAGCCAAAACGATCATAAGCATCTTCCTTTGTAAAGCCCAGCACTTCAAACATCTTTTCCTGAATATGATTCTGGAAAATACGCACACTTCCGCCACCCAGCTCTGTACCATTTAATACAATATCATAAGCCTTGGCACGAACGCGGCCAGGATCTGTATCCAGATATTCCAGGTCTTCTTCCATAGGCATGGTAAACGGATGGTGCATAGCCGTATAACGTCCCTGTTCTTCAGACCACTCCAGCAGAGGAAATTCTGTTACCCACAGGAAGTTGTACTGATTTTTATCCAAAAGCCCCAACTGTCCGGCCAGTTCTACACGCAATGCACCCAGAGCATCATAAACGATTTTATTTTTATCGGCAGCAAACAGCAAAAGGTCACCCGGTTCACCGTCCATGGCTTTAATCAGTGCAGCCATCTGATCATCTGTCATAAATTTAGCAAAGGAAGACTTCACCGAACCATCCTCTAAAATAGCTGCATAGGCCAGGCCTTTAGCACCGTAATCCTTAACAAAAGCAGTCAGAGCATCGATCTTTTTACGTGGCATATGTCCCTGCCCTTTAGCATTGATTCCACGAACACTGCCGCCGTTTTCAACCGCTCCGGTAAACACACCGAAACCACAGTTTCTCACAACATCTGTCACGTCACATAATTCCATGCCAAAACGGGTATCCGGTTTATCCGAACCAAAACGATCCATGGCTTCCTGCCATGTCATCCTTGGAATAGGCAGCGCCACATCTACATCAAGGATCTCCTTAAAGACTTTTGCAAGAAGACGTTCATTCACATCGATGACATCATCCACGTCGACAAAGGAAAGTTCCATATCTACCTGTGTAAATTCCGGCTGACGATCCGCACGTAAATCCTCGTCCCTAAAGCACTTGGCCAGCTGGAAATAACGGTCATAACCGGAAACCATTAAAAGCTGCTTAAACAGCTGCGGAGACTGGGGAAGCGCATAAAATGTTCCCGGATGCACGCGGCTTGGAACAAGATAGTCTCTGGCACCTTCCGGCGTACTTTTAGTCAGCATAGGCGTCTCGATCTCAAGGAATCCTTCCTCAGCCAAAAATGCACGAATCAGTGTCGCCACACGGCTTCTCATCATAATATTTTTCTGCAGGTCCGGACGACGCAGATCAAGGTAGCGGTATTTCAGACGCAGATCCTCTTTTGTCTTACTGTCCTCTTCAATGGGAAATGGCGGTGTCTCGGACTCGGAAAGGATTCTCAGTTCCTTTGCCCGGATTTCAATATCACCGGTTTTAAGGTTTTCATTGACTGCACCCTGACGTGCTTCAACCTGTCCTACAACAGCAACCACAAATTCACTGCGCAGCTTTTCAGCCTTTTCAAAGCCTTCTGCCGAAATTTCTCCATCTTCAAAAATAATCTGTAAAATACCGGAACGGTCCCTTAAATCGACAAAAATAATGCCGCCTTTGTTTCTGCTTTTCTGAACCCATCCCATCACGGTAACTTCCTGTCCAATATTGGCACTGGAAACCTCTGTACAGCGATGGGTACGCTTTAAGCCTTTCATTGATTCTGCCATTTTAATTCTCCTTTTTCTGCTAGCTTAACTTAGAATTCGCCCCGTCTCCACAGTGAAAACGAAACAACTTCTTACATCAGCTGAATCTAACGATCAGAAAACCCGCTTTTATCACCTAAACTTTTACAGTAAAAAACGTCCCTGACGTAAGTGTCAGGGACGAATCAACCTGCACTTGTGTCACCGGCCTGTTTATGATCATCCGCCCGCGGTACAGGAACGCAGGTAATCTGATATTCAGCTATGCTCTTTACGGCTTATTATAGCAAGTTCCCCTCCTTTCGTCCAGTACAATTTATAATTTTATGCTGATCACGGCTGTAATAGTAAACATGATCCGACAATATTTCATCGGCCTGGACAACCGTCTGGTTGGCCTCACCTACAATCTGCTCCAGATGCAAAACATCCAAATCGGTTTCATCGGTCACAAGAATGACCTCATGGATGGAGCTGGGAAGTATGTAAAAATCATGCCCTTGTGTCCGGGCAAAACCATCCAGAATATCTGTATAGCATATGCTGCAGGCACCGTTAATCCGATGACTGTTTGTAAGAATATACATCTGTCTGTCCGACTGCGGGGCCAGCAGCTTTAGACAGTCTTCATCCGGCATCATCTCCTTTAAAACTTCTCTCATATTTTTAATTACCGGCGGAAACAGGCACCGGGAATTTTTACAGGCTAAAACATACAGATCTTCCTCACCCACCCCCCACCGTTCCATCATCTCGCGTGAAATAAGTGCTGTAGAAATTCCAAAGGAATTTTGTCCGGTTAAAATCCTATAGGTAATAGCCAGATCACATATATACCTGTGGGGACAGGCATTAAGCATCGCCATATTTCTCGGCGCATTAATGAGCCGCATCACAATCTGCCCCCGAACCCGTTCAAAATTCTCGAGCTCCCATGGTTCCAGCATATCACGGCACAAGACATCCTTACCGCATCCCCCCGCAATTTGGGTCATCACCTGCTCAATATCGGCATCCTGGCAGTATTCCTCAAAGTATGCCCCCAGATAAAGCAGCGGCCGGGCCGGACAGTCGCGGTAGCTTACCTTCAGGGCGTCTGTTACAATCTCATTATTTTTCACAGCAGGAACAAGTTCAATATCTCTGATCGTATCATCATTCAGATAATCTTCAATGTGATTCAAGACATAATCTACAAACTGCGGGTACTTCAAAATTTCTTTATTCATATTTCTTTGTTCATCATTCTTTCCTTACACTTGCCAAAGTATAAAAACAGCTAAAAAACAGGGGTTTCAGTCATCCATCCCGGGATAAAAGAGGGAAATAAGAATTCTCATTAATCGAAAAAAATTTGGAAAAAGGAAAAGCATCCTCAGAAAATTTTCTTAAGATGCTTTTATTATACATAATTCTTTAAATTTTACAATAACAATCCATCGCAAGTTTCGACAGATGCAGTTCATAAACATCCGTTAAATATACGATAAACGACGCCCTACATCGTCAGGTCTCGAATCACCGCCCCGGCAATCATCAAACCGGCGACAGAGGGCACAAAGGCAATGCTTCCAGGCGAAACCCGTTTTCTGTTCAGGGACTGTTCATCATTTCCAGGATCCGCCACCGGCTTAACCGGAAGCTCATCGGAGTATAAAACCTTGACCCTGCGAATCTGACGTTTTTTAAGCTCACGGCGCATAACCTTTGCCAGAGGACATACACTGGTTTTTTCGATATCCGTAATAAAAAGCCGCTCCGGATGCAGCTTATTTCCCACACCCATGGAGCTGATGACCGGCACCCCAAAAGCTTTGGCCCGCTCAATCAGCAGCAGCTTGGAGGTCACCGTATCAATGGCATCTACAATGTAATCATAGGCTTCAAAAGGAAACGACTCAATCGTCCCACTGTCCACAAAACACTCCCACACATTCACCCTGGCCTTCGGATTAATATCCATGATCCGCTCCTTCATAACCGCCACCTTCGGACGCCCCACGGTAGAATGAAGCGCAATAATCTGGCGATTAATATTACTCAGACAAACAAGATCATTATCCACAATATCCAGTGTTCCCACACCGCTTCTGGCCAGAGCTTCCACCACATAGGAGCCAACGCCGCCAACGCCGAACACGGCAATTCGGGCCGCACTCAGACGTTCCATGGCCGCATCGCCAATCAATGCCTGGGTCCGGACAAATTCTTTTTCCTGTTTCATTAAGACCACCTTTATGACAGCTTCAGCTGTGCCTTTCTCTCGATCATTTCATCAAAGCGCTCGATATAATCTTTGACATTTTTAACATTTTCAATCCGTTCAATCCGGTTTTCTCCAGGAATCACAATCTTTGTGGAAGCGCCGGCGCCAATCCCTACAATCGTCTGCTTTTCTTCCATAATAAGAATATTATAAAGTCCCTCACGCCCGGGTTTGGCATAACCTACATTTTCCAGATTGCCTGCAATATTTTTCTGACGGTAAAGATAATATGGCGCCATTCCCATGGTTCTTGCACTGTGAACAGACAGACTAATCATTCGGTTTACCTCTGCCTGGCCTGTAAATTTAAACTGCGCTCTGTTCTGATTCAAATAAGCCGCCCGCTTCACAGCCAGAGAATGAACGGTCATACTGTCCGGACCCATAGCCTGAATTTTAGCCAGCGTTTCCTCCATATCCTGACAGGTTTCACCCGGAAGACCGGCAATCAAATCCATATTAATGTTTTTAAAGCCCGCCACCCTGGCCATAACAAAAGCCTCTTCAATCTGCTCTGTTGTATGCTTTCTTCCGATTAAATCCAATGTTTCCTGCTTCATGGTCTGAGGGTTAATGGAAATACGGTCAATGCCATAGGACTTGATCACTCTTAACTTGTCCATTGTAATACTATCCGGCCGTCCGGCCTCAATGGTGATTTCCCGGATTTTTGAAAAATCCCATGCCTGTGAAAGTTTATGAAGGAGTCTGTCCATTTGTGATGCATTCAAAGATGTGGGTGTCCCACCACCCATATACAGCGTCAGCAGCTCCCGATTCGTAGGAATAGCGGATACATAATCAATTTCTTTGCACAAAACATCCAGATATTCATCAACCCGTTTCTTCCATACAGATAAAGGAAAGGATGAAAAGGAGCAGTAAGCGCAGATTGTAGGGCAAAATGGAATTCCCACATACAGACTGTACGTCCGGTCATAATCCAGATCTTTAAGAATCCGCTGTTCATTTGCTGCCACCTCGGTACACAGATTAAACTTTTCATCCGACAAATAGTACTCATCTTTAAAATATTGAGCCATCACATTTCTGCTCATGCCCTGTTCCAAAAGGTTCATGGCAATTTTTGTAGGCCGTATGCCTGTCAGTGTGCCCCAGGGCAGCGTCTGTCCCGTATAAGCTGAAAGACAGCTGTAAAGCAGCCGTTTAAGCTGATTTTTTCCTTTTTTAAAATCCGAAAGATCACAGCTTCCTTCTCTTTGAGAAAGAATACTGTTGGAATTTTCAAGAGTTATATTCACCTGCTTTTCGTCCGGCGAAAAAATGACCCGGACAAGATACGGATCGGCTTTTCCGTCAAGAACAATTTTCTCTCCCGGAAAAAATGCCATCGTCAATGCCCGGATGTCATTTTCATAGCTGGACTGATTTAAAATAAGTCCAATCATTTTTATTTTTCTCCTATTGTACAAATGGATTATTCTTTTTTTCCCAGCCAATGGTTGTCTCGGGACCATGTCCCGGCAGTACAGACACATCATCTTCCAGGACAAATAACTTTTCACGGACGGAACGCACCAGGGTATGCATACTTCCCATAGGGAAATCCGTTCGTCCTACGGAATCAGCAAAAAGTGTATCTCCTGAAATCAGGATTTTTGCCTCATCTATATAATAACTGACACCGCCTGGAGTATGTCCCGGCGTGTGAAGCACCTGAATTTTTACGCCTGCAATCTCAAGCATCTGACCATCTGTCACCGGATGATCCGCCTTCATATGCACTGGACTGCCAAACATGGTACTCAAATTAAACGCCGGATTTTCCAGCACTTCCTGCTCAGCCTCATGAGCATAAACAGGAAGATTATACTTCTCCTTTAAGTCTCTGACAGCCATGATATGATCATAATGGCCATGGGTAAGCAAAATAGCCGCCGGATGAAGCCCCTCCCGCTCAATATAGCGGATCAGACGGTCTCCCTCGGCTCCCGGATCAAAAATCAGCGTATCCAAAGTATCTTTTCTTATCCCCAGATAGCAATTGGTACCCAACATACCAAGGGACATTGATTGAATTTCAAATTCCATAGAAGCCTCCTTTTATCCCCGTGTCCGTTCAATATCATAAACACATTCCAGTGAACGCAGCTTGTCAATAATCTTTGACAAAGCTTCCTTACCGGAAATATCAAAACATACATTAATCGTTGCCGTGTTATTTTTACCGGAACGGCTGGACATACCGGTAACATTAATTTCCCGTTCCGTAAATACCTGAGCCACCTCTACAAGAACACCAACACCGTCATGTACATAAATATTAATCTCGGCCTTATAAAGTTCCTTGGAAGCCGTCTCTCGCTGCCATTCGGCGTCAATCAGCCGGGCACGGTCAGATTCGGAAATATTCATAATATTCACACAATCCGTGCGGTGAATGGAAATACCTCTGCCCCTTGTAATAAAACCAACAATCTCATCCCCCGGAAGTGGATTGCAGCATTTTGAAAAACGCACGGCGACATCGTCGATCCCTTTAACAATAATACCACTTTTAGACTTATGATGATGGTGGACTGTATTTTTCCCGGCCTCTGAAATCTGGTTAAGAATCTGTGTATCTGTCACCATCTTATGATTTGCCTTCTTATACTCTTCCACCAGTTTATTAATCACCTGGCCCTCTTTCAGACCGCCATGGCCGATCGCCGCATACACGGCATCCCAAGTTTTAAAACCATATTTTGAAAGTACCTTATCCATATATTCCGGCTTCATAATATCACTGAGTACAACGGATTTGGATTTACAGTACTTATCTACCAGTTCTTTGCCCCGAATAATATTTTCTTCTTTAAATTCGGTTTTAAACCACTGATTGATTTTATTCTTTGCCTGAGTACTCTTAACAATAGACAGCCAGTCACGGCTGGGGCCTTTGGAATTTTGAGATGTCATAATCTCAATACGGTCGCCGTTTTGAATTTTGTAATCAATATTTACAAGCCGACCATTCACTCTGGCGCCGACCATTTTATTGCCAACGGCACTGTGAATACTATAGGCAAAATCAATAGGCGTAGAGCCGTTTGGCAGACTTTTTACATCTCCGGCAGGCGTAAAACAGTAGACACTCTCCGAAAACAGATCCAGATCATTTTTCAAAAGACTCATAAATTCTCTGTTATCGGACATATCCTGCTGCCACTCAAGGATCTGGCGCAGCCATGTCAGCTTTGCCTCCTCACGGTTTTCATTATTTATACCGTTTGGATCTTCTTTGTACTTCCAATGTGCTGCAATACCGTACTCTGCGGTTCTGTGCATCTCAAAAGTTCTGATCTGGATCTCAAAAGGCTTGCCTTCAGGCCCGATCAGTGTTGTATGCAGGGACTGATACATATTCTGCTTAGGCATGGCAATATAGTCTTTAAATCTTCCGGGAATCGGCTTATATTTTTCATGAATCAGCCCCAGGGCTCCATAGCAGTCCTTCAAATCATTGACAATAATTCTGACCGCAAACAGATCATAAATCTGATCAATAGTCTTATTCTGGTTCACCATTTTTTTATAAATACTGAAAAAATGTTTGACTCTGCCGCTGACCTCAGCCTTAATCCCACCCTTTTCCATGCACTCGGAGACTTCATCGACAATAGCAGCTACAAACGCCTGCCGTTCGCTTTTCTTTGAAGCAATCTTTTCTGCCAGATCGTAATAAACCTCCGGTTCCAGATACCGAAGCGCCAGATCATCCAGTTCAATCTTTATTTTGGAAATACCAAGCCTCTGGGCAATCGGTGCGTAAATATCCATAGTTTCTCTGGCCTTTTCCTTCTGCTTTTGGGGTGACCAGTACTTGGCAGTCCTCATATTATGCAGCCGGTCAGCCAGTTTCACAAGAATGACCCGAATATCTTTGGCCATGGCCAAAAACATCTTTCTCAGATTTTCAGCCTGAATCTCCACCTTGTCTTTGGCATAGGAAATCTGTCCCAATTTTGTGACACCATCGACAATCAACGCAACCTCTCTGCCAAATTCATGTTCGATTTCCTCATCAGTCATCACCGTGTCTTCCACAACATCATGAAGAAGCCCGCCGACGATTGTCTCCTTATCAAGCTCCAAATCTGCCAGAATAATCGCCACACAAAGGGGATGTATAATATAGGGTTCCCCCGACTTACGCATCTGACCTTCATGGGCATCCCTGGCAATATGATATGCCTTTTCAATCTGACTGATATCTGTCGACGGATGATATTTTTTGATTTTTCCGATTAACTGCCGATAAAGGTCTTCCGGTGCCGTAAAATCCTTTGTCGCCACAATCTCGGATTCCGTCTGCGCAATCATCTGCGCATCATAAATCTTATTCTTTTCCTCTGTCATCAGATCACCAATTCTTTCTATAAGTTGTTAATGAACGTTTTCCAGGATCTGTTTTATCATACACAGGCTGCCCAAAAAAATTTTTTTCAAGAACCCATTACTTACCCTGATAAATGACAGCAGAATCGACTGGATATGCCTTAAGACGTTCACGCCCGCAAAGACCTGCCAGTTCAATCAGAAAAACAACCTTTACAACCTTGCCGCCCAATCGTTCCACAAGGCGAATGTTCGCCTCCATTGTACCGCCTGTCGCCAGAAGATCATCCACAATCACAACTCTCTGACCGGGCTTAATGGCATCCTTATGAATCTCCACTTCCGCTGTTCCATATTCCAGTTCATAACTTTGAGAAACGGTTTCTCTGGGCAGCTTACCTTTTTTGCGGATCGTCACAAACCCCTTATGCATGTTATAGGCAATCGGCATGCCAAAAATAAAACCTCTGGCTTCCGGTCCCACAACCACATCAAAATCTTCATCCTTCAGGAAATCTGTCATCGTATCAACGGCAAGTTTCAATCCGTCCGGATCCTGAATCACCGTGGTAATATCTCTGAAAATAATTCCTTTTTCCGGAAAATCCGGTATGCTAAGCACATAGTCTTCCAACTTCTTCATATGTTCAACGCCCTTTCCTCATCACTTTCTCATTATAACCGCCTTACACCGGTTTTGAGAGTCTTTGTTCTATTATAATACAAAGTTTCCGTAAAGGAAAGCAAAAAAACAGGGGGCTCGCAGCAGACATCCCCCTGTTATACACTCGTTCTTTATTTATCCTCACCGGAATAACGTCTTCTCACCTGCGCCGGTGTCTGACCGTAGGTCTTAAATTATAATAATTGATATTATATTTTTTACAATAACATGCTAAAGTAGCCTATCCCTTTTTGTCTTTAAGCTCGAATATTTGTCCATAATCTGTTATTTCCGCAAAATCCGACAGTAACCAGTTACCACAATCTGAATGCTTTCCACACCCATATATTCATTTAAATCCGGATAATAGGTCAGCGCAATGGTAACATTATTTTTTTCTCCGTTAAACATTTTTTCCTTTTCACAAACGCCGAATTCAGACTCTATAAATGTCTCAAAGGCCGGAATATCCCCAAAATAAATGGCATCCATGACCTTTTTATCATCATTCATGACCTGAAGTTTAAGCACGTTTTTATTTTTTCCAAGCACTCTGGCTCTAAGAACAGAAAAGTATTTTTCTGCAAATACAGGCTTAACATTCCCCTTGCCAAAGGGTTCCAAAAGTTCCAGCTCTTTCACAAATTCCTTTGTGATATATCCAACGGGCATGGGAACATCGATACGAACGACTGGAATAAGATCCTGGGCAGTCAGTGTTGTCTGGGTGTTTAAAGCCAGCCTCAAAGGCTCCAGATTTTCGGCCTTCAATGTCAGCCCGGCCGCCATGGGATGTCCGCCGAATCGTTCCAGCAAAGGCTTCTGAACAGTCAGTTCTTCAAACATATTATAAGCTTCAATGGACCGCCCGGATCCTTTAATGCGCCCATCGCCTACATCTGTAAAAACCAGAGTCGGTCTGTGGTATTTCTCCTTAATCCGTCCTGCAATGATTCCAACCAGACTTTCATGACAGTTCTCAAGCTTTACAAGAATCACCTTGTCTTCTTTAATCCCTGAGTTCTCAATCTTTTCCACCGCCTGTTCAAATCCTTTAACCGTCAGATTTTTCCGGCTTTCATTAAGCTCCTTCAAGGCTGACGCCTTTTTTGCCGCCTCCGCCGGATCTGTCTCCATTAAAAGGTCCAACGCAATCTTCACTGTGTCCAAACGGCCTGCGGCATTAAAGCAGGGACCAAGCACAAAGCCGATATGATAGGCGGATATTTTTGACGGATTCAGCTGGCAAATCTGAATCAAAGCCTTTAATCCCTCATTTTTTGTATGGGCCAGCATTTTAAGCCCTTTTTTTACCATAATCCTGTTTTCATCCTGTAAATCCATCACATCGGCCACCGTGGCAATCGCCGTATATTCCATCAGTCCGAATTTTTCATCTTCCGGTATATCATAAGCATCATAAAGCAGACATAAAAGTTTAAAGGCCACACCGGCACCGCACAGTTTTTTAAAAGGATAGGCACAGTCTGCCTGTTTAGGATTGACAATGGCATTCGCCGGTACGTACAGCGGATGCCTTCCATTTTCATCCTCCTCAAAAGGAATGTCATGGTGATCGGTAACAATAACTTTCAGCCCCTTTGCCCGGGCATACTCAACAGCCTCAAAGGCCGCTATCCCGTTATCACAGGTTACAATCACTCCACATCCGTCATCCAGTGCTTCATCCACAATCCGCATATTCAGGCCATAGCCTTCCGCCACCCGATCCGGTGTATAAATTTTACACCGTCCGCCGATTCTGGTGAAACCTTTATGTAATATAAAGCCTGACATAATTCCATCCACATCAAAATCTGAGGCTACTGCGATGGATTCCCCGGTTTCCACAGCCTCCATAATCAGATCTCTGGCTTTTAATATGTCTTTCATTGTGGATGGATCATATAAATCCCGTTCATCCCCCCACAAATATTTTCTCATCATTTCTTCGCTGTTCACATCTCTATTAACCATCAGTCTGGCCAGTACAGGCGTAATGCCAAACGTTCGGCTGATCGCCCCAAAATCTGCTCTTTTGGCGGTAACTACCCATTTTTCTTTCATTTGCATCTTCCTTTCATTCATCAATCTTATCTCACATAGCGCTTATCCCGTCCACTCCAGGATGCAGGATTAACAAAAGGCCTCTGCCCATGAGACAGAGACCTTTACGTTGCATTTCCGCAGCCTGCCGCGGATCCTGTTGGAATCATTTGCTGTTCTTTGTAAATTTCTTTTTCAACACATACCACAATGTACCTGTAATACAGATGGAAGAATATGCACCGCATATAATACCGGCCATTAAAGGCAGGGCAAACTCCCGAATAGAAGAAACGCCCATCAGATACAGAACAAAGATCATGATAAATGTTGTCAAAGATGTATTAATACTTCTGGAAATTGTCTGTGTAATACTTATATTCACAATATTTTCCAGATCTGTGCTCTGCATTGTAAGACGATTTTCACGGATACGGTCAAAAATAACGATGGTCGCATTAATGGAATATCCCACAATGGTCAGCATACATGCAATAAATGTATTACCTACAGGAATACGCACAATCGCATAAACAGCCAGAACAACGAATACATCATGGAGCAGAGCGATGACCGCACTGGCTCCGAATTTCACATCCTTAAAGCGGATCCAAATGTAAATCAGCATACAGATACCGGCAATAATCACAGACATCACCGCATTACTGCGCATTTCGCTGCTGATAGAACCGCTGATGTTTTCCTCGGTAATAGCTTTTTCATCTACACCATAGCTGCTAATGAGCACATCTTTCACAGCTTCTCTGTGCTGAGCATCCAAAACCTGAGTTTTAATGACAACATCATTGCTTTCCTTAACGTTCTGAAGCTGAATATCACTGGAACCGGCTGCTTTTTCAATATCTGCACGCAGTGTTTTTCCCTGATCTCCGGTTACGTCGATATATTCTCCCAGAGTTGCGGTCATAGATGTACCGCCGGTAAAATCCAGGCTGTAGTTTAAGCTCTTACCTTCACCGGCTCCGTTGACAGCCATTGTCACTAAACCGGCTCCGATCACAACAAGGGAAATAATATAATAAATCACCTTATGTCCTGTAAAGTTAAACGGTTTTCTCTCTTTCTGACGGCCATAGAACTTCTCATCAACAATGCCCATGGAGAAAAATCCGGCCATAACCACTCTTGTAATGAATAAAGCGGTAATCATGGAAAGAACAATACCTAAAGCCAGTGTGGTAGCAAAGCCTCTGATCGGGCCTGTACCCATCAGATACAGCACAGCCGCTGCAATCAGTGTTGTCACATTGCCGTCAACAATCGCAGACAGAGCCTTACTGTAGCCCTGTTTAATCGCTGCCTGCACTGTCTTTCCTGAAGCGATTTCTTCTTTAATTCTTGTAAATATAATCACGTTGGCATCCACGGCCATACCGATGGACAGTATAATACCCGCAATACCCGGAAGTGTCAGCGTGACATCCAGCGCATTCAGGAAGCAAAGCATCATCACAAGATAAAGTGACAGGGCAATGCCTGAAGCCAATCCTGGAATACGATAAAATACGATCATGAAAATAACTACAAGGGCAAAACCAATGGCTCCGGCTATCAAACTTGTGCTCACAGCCTCCTCACCAAGCTTGGCACCGACAACGCTGGATGATACTTCTGACAGGGTCAGCTTTAACATACCCAGACGAATAGATGTTGCAAGGCTATTGGCAGATTCATAGGTAAATTTACCGGAAATGATGCACTCTCCGTTTGTAATCGGTTCATTGACACTGGGATAGCTGATAATCTGTCCGTCATAAACAATATAAATCGGTTTTCCGACATTGCGTTTGGTTGCCTCCGCAAACTTTTTGCCACCTTCACTGGTCAGTGTCAACTTAACGGCATATTCTGTGCCGCCATAGTCATTGGGGATCGTCTGCACCTGAGCATCCACAACATCCTCGCCGTTCATGACCATGTTCAATCCAGGATACTTTCCAGAATTATTCGCTTGCTCTTCCCCGGATTCTGTGGGCGCTGCTTCGGTTTCCCCGGTTTCTGCGACCGTCTCGTCAGTGCTTTCTCCGGCCTCGTCAGTGCTTTCTCCAGTTTCAGCTTCCGTCTCAGCCTCCGCATCTTCAGATGTGCTTCCTGCAGATGCAGACATTTCATAAAATTCAATACTTCCCGGATTTCCCAGCTGTTTAAGGATTTCCTCGGAATCATAAACGCCTGGAATTTCTACAGTAATCCGATTCGAGCCTTCCTGATAAACCTCAGCCTCTGTGCTGTATACACCAACACGCTGCTGAAGCTTATAGACAGTATCATTCATGTCCTCTGCGGACGGGTTTTCCTCATTAGCCTCATAGGTAATACTTACGCCCCCTGCAAGATCAAGTCCCAGCTTGATGTTTGCGGCTTTTCCCTGGTGTGTACTGCCCACGCCGGCAATCGCAACATACGCACATGCAGCAATTGCAACAATGACAAGAAGAAAACCCACAATATTTCTTTTTTTGTGGTTTTTCATACGCTTTTATTCTCCTTCTTCTTCTGCCAAAGCAGCTTTAATCATAATTGCACATTCCACACGCTTGCGCATCATTTCACAGCCAATATCATAGGCATCTGTAATGCTGTGATTAAAATTATAGGCATTGGCCGCACAGCCGCCGCTGCAATAAAAACGCGCGAAACATTTTTTGCATTTGTCCTTTGCATATACATTACAAAGCTTAAATTCATCCCGGATATCCGTGCGGACAATACCATCGTCCACATTGCCCATCAGGAATTCTTCCTGACCGACAAACTGATGGCATGGATAGAAATCCCCCCATGGTGTCACCGCCAGATACTCTGTTCCCGAACCACAGCCGGATAAACGTTTAGCTACACAGGGGCCTCCGGTGAGATCAATCATAAAATGGAAGAAATTAAAACCTCTGCCTTCCTTTTCTCTGCGAATCATCTCTTTGGCCAGCTTGTCATACTCTGCACAGATTCCCGGTAAGTCCTCTTCTTTGATCGCATAGGGTTCTTCAGGCGATGCGACAACCGGCTCCACAGAAATCTGTTTAAAGCCTATATCTGCCAGGCTTAACACATCGGCCGCAAAATCTGTATTATAGTGAGTAAAGGTTCCTCTGACATAGTATTTTTCCTGTCCCCGGCTTTCGGCCAGATCCACAAATTTAGGCATGATCAGATCATAACTGCCTTTACCGTTGCGGAATGGTCTCATAAAATCATGAACCTCTTTGCGTCCGTCTGTACTCAAAACAACATTGGCCATTTCCTTATTGGCAAATTCTTTAATCTCATCATTTAAAAGGACACCGTTTGTTGTCAATGTAAAACGGAACTTTTTATTGTGAATCGCTTCCTGGCTTCTTCCGTATTCCACCAGCTGTTTAACCACATCAAAGTTCATCAGCGGCTCGCCGCCGAAAAAATCCACCTCAAGATTCACCCGGTTACCGGAATTGGCAATGAGAAAATCCAGGGCTTTTTTGCCCACTTCAAAGCTCATCAGGGCTCTGCGGCCATGATACTCACCTTCCTCGGCAAAACAGTATTTACATGCCAGGTTACAGTCGTGGGCAATGTGAAGACATAACGCTTTAACGACCGTAGGACGCTTTTTAAAATCAATTATATAGTCTTTATAGATGTCTTCCGTAAAAAGAACTTCTTCATCTTTCAGTTCCTGAACCTCTTTAAGGCCTTCCAGTACATCTTCTTTTTCATACTGCCCGGACAATGTTCTTACAATCTCCTCCGGTGTATGGGATTCGTAAAGACTGATAATATCATACACAAGATCATCAACAACATGAACAGAACCACTGTTGACATCCAGGACAATATTATAGCCGTTATTTTTATATTGATGAATCACACCTGTTACTCCTATCTAATTTTTTATCTGAAATCGGTCTGCCCCCAATCAGCGGCAGCTCATGAATGAATACACTAAGAAGCGGCCCTTGGGGGCCGCCGCTTATCAATAAGATTCTGATTATTTGTTGTTTTCGCAGCTCTGATTTCCTACTGTACAGGAAGTTTTACATGCTGACTGGCAGGATGTCTGACATTCGCCGCATCCACCTTTAACCATAGTATTTTTTAATGTTTTAGATGTTAATGTTTTAACACGTTTCATGGTATTTCCTCCTTTTTAATAGCCTGCTACATATTATACCATACTCTTTTTGTTTTTTAAAGCGATTTTTACAGATTTCTACCCGATCATTCCCCCAAGCATTCCGCTGCCCATACAGATCAAAGCCGTTGTGATATATCCCCCAATACTCATACTTACACCGCCGACCGCAGCCGCCGATATGGCCGCAAGAACGACAAAATAAATAATACCTGTAAATAATCCCCACAGGAAGCGTTTCTCTTTCACACCTTTTCCCGCAGTCAACCCTCCAATCAGGCAGGATAAAATGTAAATTACAACAACACCGATATTCATCCCTGAGTCTTTCATATGCAGTCCCCATGCCAGTCCTGCTAAAGCAGCCAGTCCTATGGCTGTCACAATGGCCGAGGTCAATACCCCCCGCCCCAGTACGATTATGTTTTTCTTTGAAACCACAATGCATCTTCGCTTTCCCGGTTTTTATAAATATATGGCCCATCGTCAACATTTATGCTAAGATATAGGGGGAGGTGAAAATTTTATGAAAACAGTGGATCTTCATACCCATTCCACAGCTTCTGACGGCACCCATTCACCGACAGAGGTTGTCCGTGCAGCCGTCGAATCCGGACTTTGTGCCCTGGCACTCACGGATCATGACACGGCCGACGGTCTCATTGAAGCTGCAAATGCAGCCAAAACCTTTGGCATCGAATTTATTCCAGGCATCGAAATTTCTGTGTCCTTCATGCAAAAAGAACTGCATATTGTGGGACTATATCTTGATATTTCCGGTCAGCCTTTTATAAATGCAGTAAAAAAACTTCAGGAAAACCGGGATGCCAGAAACAAAAAAATGATCAAACAGATGCAGACAGCCGGTATTGATATTACGATGGAAAAACTTCGGGCCAGCCAGGGAAACTGTGTGCTTACCCGTGCCAACTTTGCCCGTTATCTTATGGACATCGGCGTCATTTCCACCATACAGGAAGGCTTTGACAAATATTTAGACGAGGGAAAACCGTTTTATATTCCCCGCCAGTACCTTTCCCCTGAAACCGCAATTCATCTGATTCATCAGGCCCATGGACTGGCAGTTCTGGCTCACCCGCTTCTTTATCATTTAACTGAATCCCAACTGGAAAATACGGTCAGAGGATTAAAGGAACTGGGTTTAGACGGTATGGAAGTTTATTACTCCAGAAACACGGCCTATGATACCCCCCGGCTAAAAAAATTGGCCATGAAATACGATCTTGTTCCCAGCGGTGGTTCCGATTTTCACGGCACTAACAAACCGGATATCCAAATCGGCTCCGGCCGGGGTAACCTGATCGTTCCCTACGATGTGGTCGCAGCACAAAAAAGCCGGCTTCAGAAATACTCTGAGGTATAGGTAAACGTCTTAGATACAAGCAAAAAAGCCGGTGTAAATTCAGTTAAGATGTACTAAACTGAATTTACACCGGCTTTCCTTTTAAACGCAGTCATTGATTGAATATTATTCCTCTGCGTTGGCCTTTTCAATCTGAACGATCGCAGCCTTCTGCATTGGAATACGGCAGTTTTTATTACTTCCGAATTCAACAATCACGACTTCATCTGTAATGTCAATCACAACACCATAGAAACCGCTTGTTGTCAGAATACTGTCGCCAACTTCCAGTGAAGCAAGCATTGCATCCATCTTTTTCTGCTGTTTCTTCTGCGGACGAATGGAAATGAAGTATAAAAATACTGCAAATACAATAATGTAGACAATAACAATTGCCCATGTCATGGCATCCTTACCTCCTTATTTCTTATCATTTATCAAAAAGCCTTCTAATTTTGCTTTTTTGAATTCACTATATCGGTGCGCCTCAATGGCTTCCCTGATTTCTTCCATCAAATGATTATAAAAATAGAGATTATGCAGAACGCACAGACGCATTCCCAGCATCTCCTTGGCCTTGAGCAGATGACGGATATATGCTCTGCTGTAATTTTTGCAGGCAGGACACTGACAACCCTCCTCGATTGGCCGATCATCCAGTTCAAACTTTGCATTAAACAGATTCAGCTTGCCCTGGTTGGTATACACATGTCCATGGCGTCCATTTCTTGAAGGATAAACACAGTCAAAAAAATCAATACCTCTGTCCACGCCTTCCAGAATATTGGCCGGTGTCCCCACACCCATTAAATATGTAGGTTTATTCTGGGGCAAATGAGGCACAACCTCATCCAGAATCCTGTACATCTCTTCATGGGTTTCACCTACAGCCAAACCGCCCACTGCATAGCCGTCCAAATCCATCTCGGAAATTGTATCCGCATGACGGATACGGATATCTTCATAGGTACCGCCCTGATTAATTCCAAACAGCAGCTGATGGGGATTGATTGTGTCCTCCAAACTGTTCAGTCTGTTCATCTCCGCCTTACACCTGGCCAGCCATCGGGTTGTCCGATTCACTGAATTGATCATGTACTGTCTGTCTGCCGGATAAGGGGCACACTCATCAAAAGCCATGGCAATAGTAGACGCAAGATTGGACTGAATCTGCATACTCTCCTCCGGTCCCATAAAAATTTTACGGCCGTCTATATGCGAATTAAAATATACGCCTTCCTCTTTAATCTTACGCAGACCTGTCAGAGAAAACACCTGAAACCCCCCGGAATCCGTAAGAATCGGCCGATCCCAGTTCATAAATTTATGAAGACCGCCCATCTGTTTAATAATTTTATCTCCTGGACGCACATGCAAATGATATGTATTGGAAAGCTCCACCTGAGTTCCAATCTCATGAAGATCCATGGTCGATACTGCCCCCTTGATTGCGGCGATCGTCCCAACATTCATAAATACCGGCGTCTGAATCGTCCCGTGAACAGTCGTCAGTTCCGCCCGTTTTGCACGTCCGTCTGTCGTAATAATTCGATACATAAATAACCTCACTGTTATCCTCAATTTTAAGCTAACATTATTAGTATACCTTCCAAATGTGATTTTATCAACACCTTTTTATGGAATTTTTAGATAATTCCCAATCTTTTAAAAAGTAAATTTAAGCAAAAAAATATCCGGAAGTTTTTTATCTCCCGGATATCTTCTTTCTTCTTATTTATATAGGCCTTAATATATACACCCCTATAATCAGTTTACGGCATATTTAGCCAGCACACCGGCGAAAGCCTCATTATAGCCATCATAAGTGACCGTAATGGGATTTCTGTGGTCCAGACTTAATATTCCTAAAATTGATTTTGCATCCAGTACAATCCTATTGAAGTAAACGTCGATGTCGAAGTTACAACCCGTTGCGGCTTTCACAAATTCTTTAGCACCGTCAATATTTCCTAATTTAATCGTCTGCTTACTCATTATGAACACCTCCTATGCCATAGATACAGACATACATAACTTTGTGTTACTTTTGTTGTTCCCGAATAATCTATCACTTTTTTTGCATCCTGTCAAAGCTCTGAATTTTTTTGTATTGCCAAATTCACAATCATTTTTTATGAATTATGTCTATTTTATAGGCCATTTTTTTGTGCATTAGCACTGTGATATCGGTTTCATCCATCCTATAGACTTAAACTTACATATCTTTTTTCACTTCTTATTCTGGCATTTTTGTAGTTTTTCACATTTTTTATGACTTTTTTGTGATTTCCCACCACAATTATTCTTTGCACCCTTATAATTATGCAAGGTTCATTCTTTTTCCCTGCATTTTTGTATTGAACTTCACAGCTGCTTCTCTTATAATAAAATCCATAACCATATAAAAATCCTAAATAAAAACATGTTGAGCCACTAAAATCAAAGCAAACTTAAAGAGGTGATCCAATGGCAGGCTCTATTTTTGGAAATAATTTTAAAATTTCAACCTGGGGAGAATCCCATGGTCCCGCCGTAGGCGTTGTGATCGACGGCTGCCCCGCCGGTCTCCCCCTGTCCAGTGATGATATTCAGGTTTATCTCAACCGACGCAAACCAGGTCAGTCCCCCTACGCGACCCCGCGAAAAGAAGATGACCAGGCGGAAATTTTGTCTGGCGTATTTAACGGTCTTACAACAGGCACACCTATTTCCCTGATTGTTCACAACAAAACGGCCCGCTCTGCAGACTATTCTCAAATCGCATCCTGTTACCGTCCCGGCCATGCCGATTATACTTTTGATATGAAATACGGCTTTCGGGATTATCGCGGCGGCGGCCGCAGTTCAGGCCGGGAAACCATTGGCCGGGTAGCCGCAGGGGCTATTGCTGCAAAAATCCTTTCTCAGATGGACATTCATCTGCTGACTTACACCCGATCCATCGGCCCCATCGCCATAGATGACTCCCGTTTTGATATAAAGGCTATTGATAAAAATCCTCTGAAAATGCCGGATGCGGCGGCCGCAGCCCAGGCGGAGACATGGCTGAAACAGCTGCTCGCCCAGCAAAACTCTGCAGGCGGAATTATTGAATGTCAGGTCACCGGCCTGCCCGCCGGACTCGGGGAACCGGTCTTTGACAAGCTGGATGCCCGGCTGGCCATGGCCATGTTTTCCATCGGTGCAGTCAAGGGCTTTGAAATCGGCGCAGGCTTTGGTGCAGCTGTGCTGACAGGCAGCGAAAATAATGATGCCTTTATTCTTTCAGAACATGACACCATTGCCAAGGCAACCAATCATTCCGGCGGCGTTTTAGGCGGAATCAGCGATTCCAGCCCTCTGATTTTCCGCACAGCGATCAAGGCTACGCCATCGATCGGATCCCCTCAAAAGACCGTTACCACCGATGGCAAGGAGGTTTCCATCAGCATTAGAGGACGTCATGATCCGGTCATCGTCCCCAGAGCCGTTGTTGTCGTTGAGGCCATGGCCGCACTGACACTTGTTGATTTAATGTTGGAAAATATGCACGCCACGATGGATGGGATTCATGCCTTTTACCGCAGGTAGAACCAACGCAAAAAATCTGTGTTTGTCAGAATAACAGTGGACCGATGTAACTCATAAGAGTCACATCGGTCCACTACTTAAAGCAATCCATTTCAGGGCAGCCACATCAATCTGTACTGCCGGTCACATTCAGTCCAGCTTCTTCATTTTCATGGAAGTTGGGCAGCTGACCTTCACCGGCGCACCATTCATAGCAATATAATGTCCGTCATAGTTTACATCAAAACAGGTCAGGCTATTAGATTCCTGATTCACACACACAAAGCTGTCTCTGCCTGGAACAACAAACAGGTCTCTGGGGTAATCGCCGCTGGTAGGCAAAATACAAATCGTTGTCATCGCTTTTGTCTCCGGATCTATCTTATAGACAGCTACACTATTATCTCCGGAATTTGTGACAAACAAATGTGTCTCATCTGCGGAAAGTTTTAGCGTAATCGCACTGTTGTAGCCTTCAAACTTCTCCGGTACTGTAGGCAGGGACTGACGTTTTTCAAACTTAGCATGAACTGAATCATAAGCATACTGTGTCACATAATTTTTATCTTCATGGGTCAGATAAGCATATTGACCATCCTTTGAAAAAAGCATATGCTTTGGTCCGGATTCCAGTTCGCAGCGTAAAATATCATGAAGGGTTATCTTTCCATATTCATGATCAAATTCATAAATCTTTACCTGATCCATGCCTAAATCGACTGCAAGCACATAGTGCTCGTCCGGTGTAAATAACGCACAGTTCACATGACAACGGTAATTTCTGCCGGCAACACTGCCAAGGCCTTTCATAAATACCTCATCCGTCACAGGACCCACGCCGCCATCTTCCAAAAGGCGAAGCACCGTAAGTTTACCGTCGTGATAGCCGGCTGTAATTAAATACCGATTGGCACGGTCTGTGGAAATATAGCATGGACGAAGACCGTTCACACTGCCCTTATTTATAAGGACAAGACTGCCGTCCTTCATAATTCTGAAAGCCGCAATACCTTCATCACAGTTACAGTATAAAAACTGGCCGTCATGAGATAAATGAACAAAAGATGGATTATTAATCTCAAAAACCTCTCTCAGTTTAAATTCCAGCGTTTCCGGGTTAAAATCAAAAATGTGCAGTCCTTTACTGTCACCTCTTGTATATGAACCTACATAAGCTACATATTGATCAGCCATGTCCACTCCTCCTCAACCGTTCGGTCTACAAATTCATAATAAATATAGGTATAAGTTTATCACATAGGCACTTTTTGTTCAAGATATTGGAGGAATTGTTTTTTATCCTTTTCTGATGTATACTGTTGTTTAAAGATTTGTCCCGCTCAAAGGACAGGGGAACCCAGCCTTCAAAGGGTGGATGACATTGAAATAAAAAATTATTAGAGGAGCATAAACCATGGAAAAAATCGCAAGTTTTACCATTGACCACTTAAAATTACTGCCGGGCATTTATGTGTCCAGAAAAGACCACATCGGCCAGGAAACCATTACAACCTTTGACCTTCGTGTAACCCGGCCCAATGCTGAGCCGGTAATGAATACAGCCGAAGTTCATACAATCGAACATCTGGCCGCCACATTTTTAAGAAACCACCCTGTATATTCGGATCAAACCGTTTACTTTGGCCCTATGGGCTGCCGCACCGGTTTTTATCTCCTCTTGGCCGGAGATTACACATCCCGGGATATTGTACCTCTAATTACGGAAGTCTTTGAATTTATCCGGGATTATGAAGGCGCAGTTCCCGGAGCCTGCGCCAAAGACTGCGGCAACTACCTGGATATGAATCTCCCCATGGCCCGTTATATTGCCGGCCGCTACCTGGAAAATGTGCTTTATCCTATCGATGACAGCCATCTGACCTACCCGGAATAACCAGCTTGAATCTATCCCACAATCAGACTGAGTCCATATAATACCAGTAAATGCAGAGGATAGTATAAGTAAAACGCCCATAAAAGTGGCGGTGGGCACTTTCCCCTTTGGCCATTATAAAGGCTGATGGGGATCAGTGCACCAATGGCCACAGGCTGAATATTATCCATCATCAGCTGAATCATGGCAATACATGCATACTGATAACCGATACAAAATCTGCAGACATAAAAAATCCCAATCATAAGAATACCAAAGCATCCGTAATCAAACGCCAGCATCTGGGCAATCACACAGGCTACAGCAATGGGCAGCAGTGCCGTCAGCCCTTGCCTGTATTCATTGATCCGTTCCATAAGCACCAGACTTAAAAGCCCCAGAAATAAAGTAAAGAAAACATTTTGAGCATTCCCAAAAAAGGCCTGCCCCGAGCATACCAGGTTAAAAGGCACCTCTGAAATCAAGGCAAGAAGCCCTAATCTAAGTAAATATTTTTTTACATTTCTCGTATGAATAAACCCCTGAGTCAACAAAAACGCATAAATAGGAAAAGCCAGACGCCCGATACACCGCAGCAGTATCTGATCCGGGAACAGGCATACCCCCACATGATCAATGGTCATGGAAAGCAGTGCAATCAGCTTGAGCGCATTGGCATCCAGAATACGCCACTTTGCATTAAGTTCACAATTCATGGCTGATCATCCTCTAAAAACTCGGGCATATCCATAGTCGATCCATGATCAGCGGATAAATCTGCATATGCAGGAACATCATCAACAGAAGCATCTATATATATACGAATACTTCTGGGATTTACCGTCACTGATCCTTCATTTAAATCTACTGCCCGCCCTTTCTCGTAAATTCCTGTTTCCCCGTCCGCTGTATCTGCCAAAAGCAGCCAACGCCGTCCCTTTCCGGCGGAAGGTAAAGCCATTTTCTGTGGTTCCCAGTGCATGTTATATGCAAAATAAAAAGAATGGTCACATGTGCCTTCCACACTGGCATAACGGCCACAATACATGAAACCAATGGAACGGCAGGCGGGCATATAATCCGGGTACCAGGGGGATTCGCCGTGAAGTGAAAAATCCGGACTGCCACAATTTAAATAGTCCATCATTCGAAAGCCTTTAGCCGGATGGAGAACCGGATGTGCCTGTCTTAATGCAATCAGCTCCCGAACAAAATCAAAAAACCATTGATTTTTCTTTAGATCATTCCAGTTCAGCCAGGAAATATCATTATCCTGGCACCAGGCATTATTATTCCCCTGCTGACTGTTGCCAAACTCATCTCCCGCATAAATCATGGGAACCCCTGGCTGTAAAATCAGCATCAACGCAGCATTTTTCATCTGCTGCCGGCGAAGCGCCATCACCTTTTTACGACGGGTAGGACCTTCAACACCACAGTTCCAGCTGTAATTATAATCTGTACCATCTCTGTTATTTTCTCCGTTAATTTCATTATGCTTTTTATCATAGGCAACCAGATCAGCCAGCGTAAAGCCGTTATTTCCTGTCATATAATGAATAAAAGCCTGTCCAATATCACTTTGAGTATTGCAATGGACAAACCGGCGAATACAGTCCTCATCGCCTTTAAGAAAACTACGGGCCGTATTCATAAATTCATCATTGGCACAGCCTAAACGGAAAGTGTCCGGAACACCGCCGCCGAAAATACGCTGGGTATCAAATCCACGGCAAATCAGCTTAACACCAGACAGTACAGGATCATGAATGATACAGTCCATTGGGACAATTTCTTCATTAACGTGAAAACCGTCCACATGATACGCCATCACCCAATGGCGCAGACAGTCTAAAATCTGAGGCTGAGTCATTTCCGAAGGGAAAAGAAGCTCTAAAATCACTTCAATCCCATGGCTGTGTATCTTCCGAACAAGATCACAAAACTCCGTTGATGCATCCTTTACCCCATAAGCCGCTTTTGGAGCAAAAAACTGAGCCTGCCCGTAGCCCCAGTAGTTGGTGACAGTCTGAATACGATCTTGTCCATCCATACTGGCCAAGGCCAGCAGATCATCCATTCTTCCGCTGTTTTGCATCCGTTCAGAAATTGTAGGCGGCAGCTGTGCGGCAGATGGTACCTTTGCCTTTGTATCTGCAAAATCCACCATCGGCATAAGCTCAATCCCATTAATTCCCAACGACTTCAGATAAGGAATCTTTGCCTCCAGAGCCTTAAACGTTCCCCGATGAGGTACCCTGGAGGACGAGTGCATGGTAAAGCCACGCACATGAAGCTTATATAAAATCATATCCGACCATGACACGCCCGGCGGCTGATCGCCCTTCCAGTCATAGCGAAACGTCCGGGATATTTGATATATATAACGCTGCTCATTCGTCAAAAATTTCCCCCAATGTCCTGTGTTAGCCAATAGGGCACCATAAATATCTGCATAAATTTCCCCATCAAGCCAATAACTGTAAACAATCTTCTCCGGTGAAAGTCCTGTCACAACAACAGCACATATGTCTCCGCAGCACCGATATAAATCCATGGAAATCTCTCCGATCACCTGGGATGTTTCCTTATCCTGCAGTCTTAATATAAATCCGCCGTGCACAGCCGGCTTTCCCGGCTGCAGGGCTGCAGCAAAACGGATTCCGTCCTCACAGACCGCCGCTCCAAGAGGCAGTGCCTTTCCTTTTTTCACCTTATAGCTTATCGTCTTTGATGCCATAGCCTGTCTCCAATCTCATTTTTTCATAAACGTTTGTTTTAAAATACGTTTATTTTTCCATACACCTATTATACTTCACCCCAAAGGCTTTTGCCATAAGACTTTTCGTTAATTTGTGCGTTCTTTTTACGCAGCCGTATTTTTTGTCCCAGCATATAAAAACCAATCACAGCCAGCATCACCATAGATGAAATCGGTGAGATCAGTCCATACCACCCTAAAGATGATACATTCAGCCGTGTCAGAATAAACAGCAGCGGCACACGAATCACAAGTGCTCCACAGCAGCAGTTGATCATGGTAAAAATCATTTTCTCACATCCATTCAGATAACCGTTCATACAAAACAGAACCGATACCGCCAGATAATCCAAACCGCACGTTCTTCCTTCCCTGCCCCCAGATTCTGAGCCGTCAGGGCTGTCAGCGCATTAGCCAGGGAAGTGGCCGGCAGCATGGCAAAGACATCATATTTACTGGCAATACCTGCCGCACAGGCTGATGCCACCCCAAGACCGTTGGTAATCGCCGTTAAATACAAAAACGAGACTCTCACCATACATTCCTGAAATGAAATAGGAAAACCAATCATTACAAGAGTCTTCAATATTCTGGCATCTGGCTTTAAGGTTTGAATTGAAAACCTTAAAGTCAAATTTTTATGATTCAAATAAATCATAGCACAAATCATGCTGATCCCCTGAGACACAATCGTGGACACAGCAGTTCCGGCCACGCCCATATGAAAAACGCCTACAGTCAAAAAATCACCGGCCACATTGCATATGCAGGCAATGGCCACAAAAAGCAGAGGACTTACCGAATCTCCACAGCCTCTGAGTACCGCACTGAGTGCATTATACTCACAAATAAAAAAGATACCCAAACTGCATATAAAAATATACTGCCAGGCCTCAGCAAAAGAAGCCACCGGAATCTGAAGTAAAGTTAAAATATCTGAAATATTCACAATCATCAAGACACTTAAAATCACAGAAAATGCCGCAAAAAACACAATCGTTGTGGCCATGGTTTTTTCCACCTTAATCTTCTCACCCATTCCTGCATACTTTCCTACAAGAATTGTACCTGCCAGGGTCATGCCTGAAATAAGGCTGTTTACGATCTGTGTCACCTGTGTTCCCGTAGAAACTGCAGCCACACTGTCTGCCGTACAAAAGCGGCCCACCACAAATAAATCCACAGCACCGTAAAGCGCCTGTAAAAGATTGGCCAATAAAAACGGCACTGAAAACTGTATCAGTACCTTGAAAATACTTCCCTGAGTCAATGATCGTGTCTTATCCATCTTTCCATCCTCCCTTGCATAAATAATCCTGAAATGAAATATAATGGAAAGCCAAAAAACAAACTGTAGTTTAGACTACATTTCCGAAAAAATTATGCTATTATAATGATGGAAAGGAAAAAACAAACCAATCATTTTCTTTAAAAGGGAGGATTTTTTACGGATCAGCTAAAAATTTCAGAACAACTTTACCCTTATTTTGAGCAGGCCGGGCAGCTGCTTAAATATCAGCCCCACGAAACGATATATATGCAGGGCGATACGGCCGACCGACTTTATCTCATAAAAAAGGCCGGGTTCGGGCATTTTACGTGACCAAATCCGGCAAAGAGCTAACATATGAAATTATTGAACGCGGAAAAATTATCGGAGAATCTTCATTTCTATCCCACAGCCTTTATCCGGTTTCTATGGAGGCCGTCAATGATGTGGAGCTGCTCTCCTGCAGTCTGAACCAGCTTTATGTATATATGGAAAAATCCAATGAACTGGCCGTGTCTCTCGGTCTAAACCGGGTCACGGTCAGCCGCGTCCTCAATGAATGGAAAAAGGAAAACATTATCGCAACTGCCTACGGACACATCCAGATTCTTAACCGAAATTACCTGGAAAAACTGCTGTTTACTTTTTATTCTGGGCCTCAATCTGTTCTGCCAAATCATTTAAGTACACCCAGCGATCCATCTTTTCATCAAGAAGAACCTGCGTTTCATCCTTTTCCTTCATCAGATCATTAAGTTTTCCTGAATTGGTGGCATTGGCCAGCATATCCGTCTCAATAGCCGACAGTTTTGCTTCCAAAGCTGCAATCTCATCATCAATGGTTTCAAACTCTTTTTGTTCCTTATAAGTAAATTTCAGCCTGGCCTGACGGTTTTGCTTCCAGCTTTTAAAGCTTTCAGAACCGTCAGTATCCGCCTTAAAGCCATCCGATGCTTTTAAAACAGATACCTTTGAACCCGATACCTTTTCGCCGGAGCCTGCACGGTTCATGATCCGGGAATCTGAGCCATATTTTCTGGTTTTAGCCTCCACGTAATCCGTATACCCGCCTTCGTATTGAACAAGACCGCCATTACCGTCAAACTCAAAAATACGGTCAACCACATTGTCGAGAAAATAGCGGTCATGGGAAACCGTAATCACAATTCCAACAAAAGAATTCAGATAATCTTCAAAAACGGCCAGTGTAGGTATATCCACATTGTTGCTGGGCTCATCCAGGATCAGTGCATTCACACCGCCCATCAGCACAGACAGCAGATACAGTCTGCGTCGTTCACCACCGGACAGCTTTGCAATAGGCGTATATTGCATATCCGGCGTAAACAAAAAGCGTTCCAGCATCTGAGAAGCACTGATTCTGCCTTCCTTTGTCTGCACATATTCTCCGATGTCCTTAATATAATCAATAACCCTCTGATTTGTATCCATATCCGGTTCTTCCTGGGCAAGATAGCCGATTTTAACGGTCTCTCCAATCTCCACACTGCCCGAATCCGGCTCAAGAAGTCCGGCCATCATCTTAATCAGCGTGGACTTTCCACAGCCATTAGGCCCAATAATTCCCAGCCGCTGATTTTTCAGCACAATATAATCAAAATCACGAATCAGTTCCCGCTCTCCGTAACTTTTACTCACATGATGCAGTTCTATTGTCTTACGCCCCATCCTTGTTTCCACAGAATCCATCTCAACAGTCTGATCTTCAATCGGCGCACTTCCGCCTTTTAAAAGCTCAAGCCGTTCCAGACGTGCCTTTTGTTTTGTCGTTCTTGCCCGGCAGCCCCGTTTGGCCCACTCCAGCTCCATACGCAGTATACTCTGGCGTTTGCGCTCACTGGCCAGCGCCATTTCCTCTCTCTGGGCCTTTAATTCAAGAAATCGAGAATAATTGGCATCATAGCCATACATTTTTCCATGACTGATTTCAAGAATACGGTTGGACACCCGATCAAGGAAGTAACGGTCATGAGTCACCATTAAAACCACACCTTTATAGCTTCTGAGATAATCTTCCAGCCATGCAATCATTTCATTATCCAGATGGTTGGTGGGCTCATCCAGCAAAAGAACATTAAAATCCTCAGCCAGAAGTCGGGCCAGCGCCAGTTTTCTTTTCTGCCCACCGGACAAAGTATCCACAGGCGTTTCATCGGCAGCCATCCCAAGACGGCTTAAGTTACTCTGAATAAGCCATGTTTCCTCCACGCCGCCTTCCTGAATATAAGACATCACCGTCGCCCCTGGGGCAAACACAGGATTTTGAGGCAGACAGGCCACTGTAAGCCCATTTTGCCGGACAATCTGCCCGGAATCCGGCATTTCCTGCCCTGCAATCATTTTAAGCAGTGTGCTCTTGCCCGTGCCATTAATTCCGATGATGCCCACCTTATCCCCTTCGTGAATTCCAAAGGAAGCATCTTCAAAAATCACCTTATCTCCAAAAGTCTTGCTGATATGCTCTATATTGATAATATTCATAAATAAAATCCTTTCATCACTTTTGTTTTCACACTAACTTTTATCATAGATGATTAAAGAGAAATTGGCAAGAGATTTCAGGGAAGGAAAAAATACCCCTGGATCAAACAGATGAATAAATTCCTTTGCCCCCTTGCAAATTTTTTAAAATCCGGTACAATAAGGAATGATATATATTTCAGAGAAAGGTTTTAATAAATTATGATCAGTGCAAATAATGTAACGCTGCGTCTTGGTAAACGTGCTTTATTTGAAGATGTTAATATTAAATTTACTCCGGGAAACTGCTATGGTTTAATCGGAGCCAACGGCGCAGGAAAGTCCACATTTTTAAAAATTCTGTCCGGTAAGATCGAACCCAGCAAAGGGGACGTGACCATGGACAAGGGCGAACGTCTTTCGGTTCTGGAACAGGACCACTATAAATATGACGATTATACAGCCCTGGACACAGTCATTATGGGAAATGCCCGCCTTTATGATATCATGAAGGAAAAAGAACAGATTTACATGAAAGAAGATTTCAGCGAAGCAGACGGCATCCGTGCCAGCGAACTGGAAGGCGAGTTTGCCGAATTAAACGGATGGGAAGCCGAAAGCGATGCCGCTATTTTGTTAAACGGCCTTGGGATCGAAAATGAACTCCATGATAAGTATCTGCGTGAACTGGACGGCGGTCAGAAAGTTAAGGTTCTGCTGGCCAAAGCCCTTTTTGGTAACCCAGATGTTTTGCTTCTGGACGAGCCGACCAATCACCTGGACCTGGATGCCATCGCCTGGCTTGAGGAATTCCTGATTAATTTTGAAAATACCGTTATTGTTGTTTCCCATGACCGTTATTTTCTTAATAAGGTATGTACACATATTGCGGATATCGACTACGGCAAGATTCAGCTTTATGCCGGAAACTATGATTTCTGGTATGAGTCCAGCCAGCTGATGATTAAGCAGATGAAGGAAGCCAACAAGAAAAAAGAAGAAAAAATCAAGGAACTCCAGGATTTCATCCAGCGTTTCTCTGCCAATGCCTCAAAATCCAAACAGGCAACCTCAAGAAAACGTGCCCTGGAAAAAATCGAACTGGATGATATCCGACCTTCCAGCCGTAAATATCCATATATTGACTTTAAACCTAACCGTGAAATCGGCAATGAAGTTCTGATCGTGGATGGCATTTCCAAAACAGTTGACGGCGTAAAAATGCTGGATAATATTTCCTTTACCTTAAACCATGATGACAAGGTAGCTTTTGTGGGTCCCAATGTCAATGCCACGACAACTCTGTTTAAAATTCTGGCCGGCGAGATGGAACCGGATGAGGGCAGTTTTAAATGGGGTGTAACCACAACTCAGGCGTATTTTCCTAAGGACAATACTCATGAATTTACCAGTGATGAAAGTATCGTGGATTGGCTGATGCAGTATTCCCCTGAAAAGGATACAACCTTTGTCCGCGGTTTTCTTGGACGTATGCTTTTTTCCGGTGAAGAAGCACTTAAAAATGTAACTGTCCTCTCCGGTGGCGAACGGGTTCGCTGTATGCTTTCCAAAATGATGATGAGTGGTGCCAATACACTGATTCTGGACGAGCCGACCAACCACCTGGACATGGAATCCATCACAGCCTTAAATAATGGCCTGATCAAGTTCCCAGGTGTTATGGTCTTTACGTCCCAGGACCACCAGTTTGTACAGACCATTGCCAACCGCATCATGGAGTTAACACCATCCGGACTGATCGACAAGCAGTGTACTTACGATGAATATCTGGACAGCGATGAAATGGCAAGAAAGCGCCAGATTATGAACATGGATGAACAAATCGCAGATGAAGATGAAGCCGAAGACTGACATGACATCATACCTAAATAAAAATAAAGCCCAAAACTGACATCCTCTGCGGCCAAAAAAAGGGATCACGAACCATTGAAATTTTAAATAGTTCGTGATCCCTTTATCAAATTTCAGCGAAATTGTATCTTGACATTCATCAGTCCATAAATATAATGGCTTTCATGTCCAGACATCCCTGTCCCGCAAAGCTAAAATAGAGCGGATATGTGCCTGGCTCGACAGTCACAGGCAGAGTCACTTCTTTCCAGCATTGATGATGCACAGAAATCGTTTCCGTGGCAATATGGGCACCTACCGTCCCTGCTTCATCTGTTGAAACAGTCACAGTACCTTCAAAATCCCCCCGAAGCTCCAGAGCGATTTTTTTAAGATTTTGAATTTCAAAATACTTATATCCGATTTTTGTTCCGGATCCAATATTGGTAATCAGTGAAACATGGCGATCTTCCGTAATTTTAGGCCATGTTTTCAGTTCTGGATTCTGATAATCAATCACTGCTGTCAACTGAGGATAAGTCAGATGACAGGCAATTGCAGCCGGATAACTGCCAGCGGCATAAAGTGGTCCGCCATTAAGGCCGCAACTTGTAATTTCCACCTGTTCAATGCGTCCATCAGGAAGAATATTGATTTTTTCGGCACAGCCCTGGCGTGAAAACTCTGTACCATTGGTCTGACGATGATAAAAAATATAATAGTCCTCACCAATCTGTACAATACCGCCATGGTTATTTCCCAGAGGATAAACCGGATTCTGGCGTCCCATAAGACCAATATCACCGTTAGAAACTATAGTGCCTCCGTAAACATAACCATCCATTGGACGATCACTGACAGCATAACACAACTCATGACTTTTATGGCTCGAATAAACAAAATAGTATTTACCCTTGATTTTTCTGATAGAAGATGCTTCAAAAAATCCATGTCCCTCAAAACCTGTTCCCTGAGTATGATGCCCCCCTGGAATACATGGCTTTGGTTCAGACTTCATTGTCAGCATATCTGGCTCCAGCTCCACGGCCATACCGTTTTCACCCAAAACAATCGCTGACAGGGTTTTCATTACCTTCTGCTTATCCTCCGGCATAGCCGCCATCTCTTCCTCAGAAAATTTAGGTATTTTCATCTCTTTTTCACAGGCAGGCGCAAATCCGTAGTACAGATAAACCCGTCCATCATCATCCGTCAGCACAGCAGGATCAAAGGGCATAAATTCTCTCAGGGTTTTTCCTTCATGAATATGCGCGGGGTATTTGACATGACCATAAAATTCAAAGGGACCGGCTGGTGAATCGCTGACAGCCACCCCGATTTCCGGATAAAAGGAAAAGCAATAGTACAAATAATAGCGTCCGTCCGGACCTTTGGTCACATCCGGTGCCCAAAGCTGCATCGTATCATCTGCATTGGATGGATCCTGGGTTCTTCTGTATGTAATACCTTCACAGCGCCAGTCTGTCAGGTCTTCTACCGGTGCAGACCATACGGCATAGTGGTTCTGACAGTAGGCTGTACCATGGGGCATATCATGGGAACCATAAATATAAACCCTCCCGTCAAAGACATGGGGTTCACCATCGGGAATATACTCATACAGCGGTAAATAAGGATTAAAAATCTGTTCCATTATAATCTGCCTTCTTTCATCTCATTTTTATTCCATCATACCACCATCTGCGTTTTTTTTCTTACCTTATTGCCCCTATTTATTCCATTATCCGATCAAGTTAAAGACTCAATCCAGTTTAATATTAGCCAGAGCTGCTGCCAGTCCATTATTGACCGGTTCATTGGCCTGTTTGCGCTGTTTGTTCATATAACGGGCCACGTCTTTTTTAGAAACACCTGCCCCGCTTCCCTTTTTACGTTCCTCAAAGGTGGACAGCTTTTCCCTGTATCCGCACACACATACAAATTTCCTGTTTTCACCTTCACCCACCAGTTCCATCTTTTTATGACACTGAGGACAGCGGGTATTGGTCACTCTGGACAGACTTTTCCTGTAACCACATTCCCGATCCTGGCACACAAGCATACGACCGTTTTTATGGTTAACCTCCAAAAGCAGTTTTCCGCAATCCGGACAACGTTTGCTAGTTATATTATCATGACGGTACGCCTTTGAGCTGGCTTTAATTTCCTCTACAACATCCACAGTGTAGGCTCTGATCTGAGACTCAAAGTCTTTTTTCCGGCATTTTCCGCCGGCAATATCGGAAAGCTTCTGTTCCCACCGGGCTGTCAGCTCCGGAGAAGTAAGACCTTTGGGCGCCAGATCCAAAACCTGACGGCCTTTGGATGTAAGATAAATATAATTTCCCTTTTTTTCAATCATAAAACTGTTAAACAGCTTTTCTATAATGTCCGCCCGTGTAGCCACTGTTCCAAGGCCCCCGGTTTCCCCCAGTGTTTTGGCCAAAGAGCGGTCCTGATGCGCCATGTATTTCGCCGGATTTTCCATGGCTGACAAAAGAGTAGCTTCCGTAAATGGCACCGGAGGCTTTGTTTTTCCTTCTGTGATCGTCAGAGCAGATATTTTTAATTTCTGGCCTTTTTGAATTTCCGGTAACGTCTGCGCCTTTAACGCATCCGCATCATCATCTCCTTCATCCGTCTCCCGATCATAAACAACCTTCCAGCCCTGGCTTTTAATAATTTTTCCTTTAGCCACAAAGCTTTCGTCCCCGATTTTTACACGGATATCTGTCTGTTCATATTCAAAGGGCGGAAGCAGGACAGCCAAAAATCTTGAAACAACCAGTTCATAAATTTTTCGTTCACCGGATTCCAAATCAGCAAGCCGAATCCCCTGCTCTGTTGGAATAATGGCATGATGGTCTGAAACCTTGCTGTTATCCACAAAGGATTTATTGCCTGCCACAGGTTTTCTTAAAATCCGGGCACATACAGGCGCAAAACTTCCGATCTGACAGGCCTTAACCCGTTCAGGCAATGTATCCACAATATCTGTTGTCAGGTATCTGGAATCGGTTCTGGGGTAAGTCAGCGCTTTATGATGTTCATACAGCCGCTGCATATAATTTAATGTCTGTTTCGCAGAAAAACCATACAGTTTATTGGCATCACGCTGAAGTTCGGTGAGATCATAAAGCGCAGGTGCATTGCTTTTCTGGGCCTTCTTAACCACATTTTCCACGATGCCGTCCCGCCCTTCCAGAAACAGTCTAAGTTTTTCCACAGCGTCATGATCAAAGTTTCTAAATTCACCGTTTTTTCCATCCTTCCATGTCAGCTGCAATTTACCGGACATGGCCGTCAGGCCGTAATATTTCTTTTCTTTAAAATTTTTGATTTGCTCGCTTCTGGCCAGAATCATAGCCAGTGTCGGCGTCTGAACCCGTCCGCAGGACAACTGAGCATTGTGCTTGACTGTCAATGCCCTGGTAGCGTTAAGCCCTACAAGCCAGTCAGCCTCTGCCCTGGCCACCGCAGCCGCATAAAGGTTGTCATAATCATGACCGTTTTTTAAATGGGCGAATCCTTCCTTGATGGCCTTATCTGTAACAGATGAAATCCACAGTCTTTTTATGGGCTTGGTCACGCCGGCTTTTTTTATAATCCAGCGGGCAACCAGTTCTCCTTCTCGCCCTGCATCTGTGGCAATAATAATTTCATTGACATCCTTGCGGTACATCTGGGTTTTGACAGCCGCAAACTGTCGGCCTGTTTTTTTGATCACTTCGATTTCCATCTTTTCAGGAAGCATGGGAAGGGTTTCCATCTTCCATTCCTTCCACTGATCCCCATAGCTTTCCGGATCCGCCAGTTCCACAAGATGGCCCAGTGCCCAGGTAACAATATAATTGTCCCCTTCCAGAAAACTGTTTCCGTTTTTTTTACAGCCAAGTACGCGGGCAATATCCCTGCCCACACTGGGCTTTTCAGCAATAACCAGTGATTTCATAAAAAATACTCCTAAAATTATTTCTACTTTTTTGTCTTTGGTTTAAAAATCACAGCGGCAATAAAGCCCAGCAGCAATGAAGCACTGATGCCAATTGCCGATGCGCCGAAACCGCCCTTAAATATTCCAAGAAAGCCCTCATTATCAATGGCATCCTTAACCCCCATCCATAGGGTATAGCCAAAACCGGTCAGAGGCACCGTTGCCCCTGCACCGGCAAAATCAATGATCGGCTTGTAAAGCCCCAGCGCACCCATGGCAATGCCGATACATACAAGCAGCACCATAATCCGGCCTGGTAAAAGCTTTGTTTTTTCCATAAGAATCTGTACAGCGGCACAAATGAATCCGCCAATTAAAAATGCTTTCAGGTAATCCATAAAAATCTCCTTTATTTTCAGGTATTACTATAGATTTCCCGAAAGCACTGCTTTTTATTCACCAGGCTATTTTGATGCCTGGGTGATTTATTTTTTATTTTTCAAGTGGTCTTGTATAGACTTTCAGCCATTCCCTTTCTTCTGTATCCAGATATGGAGAAATTTTTTCATAAACCATCTGATGATAATCATTCAGACGCTTCAGATCTACATCTGTCATATACGTTGTATCAATCACATCCAGGTCAATAGGCGCATAGGTAATTGTCTCAAAATACATAAACTGGCCGTATTCATTTTTCTCACCTTCACGGCACACCAGCTCATTTTCAATACGGATGCCGTGACTGCCCTCTTCATAAATTCCCGGCTCATCTGTAGTCACCATACCGGCTTCCAAAACGCAGCCATCATCTCTTTCCGGAACTTTTTTCCATCTAAAACCGTTAGGTGCCTCATGAACATTTAAAAGATAGCCGACACCATGACCGGTTCCACAGCGATAATCAATTCCCATATCCCACATAGGACCTCTGGCCAGAATATCCAGATTCAGGCCAATACAGCCGTGTAAAAAACGGGCATTGGCCAGATTAAGCATACCTCTTAAAACAGCGGTGTAGTGCTTTTTAATCTCATCGGATACCGGTCCCAGTCCAAAGGTACGTGTAATATCTGTGGTGCCTTCATAATACTGTCCGCCGGAGTCAACAAGCAAAAGGCCCTCGGGCTCGAGTACAGCATTACTCTGAGCATTGGCACTGTAGTGCATCATCGCCGCGTTGGCCTTGTACGCACTGATCGTATCAAAGCTTAACTCAATAAAACCGTCCTGAGCTCGCCGACAGTTTTCCAGATAATCACTGGCACTGATTTCTGTCATAGGGATCTTGCCCACATTATTTTTCAGCCAGTACATAAATTTCGTTACAGCCACACCATCTTTAATATGGGCCTTGATAAGGTTATTGATTTCCACATCATTTTTGATGGCCTTCATCAATAATGTAGGATTCTCGCAGTTTACGGTCTGAACAGAACTGTCAATGCTCTTATATATAGCATAATTGATCTTTCCCAGATTATACATTACCGTCTGGGTACGCGAGATATTCTCAAGCCATGTATAAATATCATTATATGGCAGTACCGTCACATGATTTTCCTCAAACAAAGCCTTAATTTCTTCATTTAATTTCTTCTCATCTGCAAAGAAATAAACCGCATTTAAAGTGACAGCCACATAGGATAAAATTACAGGATTACATTCCACATCATTTCCCCGGATATTTAACAGCCATGCAATATCATCCAGAGATGTAAGGACATGAAGGTCAGCCCCCTTTTCGCGCATCGCCTCACGCACTGCTGCCAGCTTATCTGCCGTGGATCTTCCCGTATAACACACATCCAGGGCAAAAGCTGGCTCGCCTGAAAGCTGCGGCCGGTCTGTCCATATTTCATCCACAAGATCCTGCTGATAAACAACATGGCCACCTTGTTTTCCTGCAATTTTTTCATAAAGAATACCGGAAGCCGCTGGAATCACTCTGCCGTCAAAACCAATGTTTTCACCGGACTGAATATTTTTTTCCAGCCATTCTTCAATGGTTGGCACGCCCTCGGTTCCCTGACGAAACAGGGTAATCGTGCTGCCTTCCAGCTGACGTTCAGCCTGTATATAATAGCGGCCGTCTGTCCACAGCCCTGCATCAGACGGTGTCACCACAAGTACTCCCGCGGAACCTGTAAATCCGGACATATACTTTCTTGCCCGAAAATAGTCACCCACATATTCTGATAAATGATAATCGTTGGTCGGAATTATATAATACTGAATCTGATTTTTCTCCATAAGCTGACGCAGCTGCGCCAAACGTTCCTTAATCATAATGCCACTTCCTTCTGTAAAATATCTCAATTATAAATATATTGACTATTATAATATAGCCCAATGGTTCCCATACCGCAATTAAATGCCCACATTTCCACTGTTCATCCCCTGAGCCTTTGACTCAAGAGGCAGCCATTCCAAAACTTTTTTAATATAAGTATCCCAGAAATCCCATTCATGAGCACCAGGCCCCTTCTCAAAAATCACATCCACGGACCGATCATTTAAGTACTTCACAAAATCCTCATTAACACCCAGCAGGCCGTCAGATTCTCCACAGGCCATATAGATTTTTGGAAATTTTACCCCTTCGCTGATTAAACGATCCACAAGCACCTTAGGATTAACGTCTGATCGGAGAGCAGCTTCCAGATCCTGTCCGAAACAGCTCTGGGCATAAGTCTTGGATTCAATAAAAATCATATGTTCCTGTGGCCTTGTCAGCATGCTTTCATTTACCACTAAAGCCGCCGAAAGCCCTGCGATGTAGCCAAAGGTTTCATGATATTTTAATCCATTATGCAATGCGCCGTAGCCGCCCATGGACAGACCTGCAATATAGGTATCCTCCCGGTTATGGGATAGCGGGAAAGACTTTCTTGTAAAATTAACCAGTTCTTCACCGATAAATTTGCTGTAGTAATTACAGTTCCATGGCTGATCCACATAAAAAGCATTATCACCGGAAGGCATCACCACTGCCAGATCATTTTCCTCTGCCCAGCGCTGAATTCTTGTTCCATGAAGCCAGTCCGTATAATTGCCCAGAACACCATGAAGTAAATACAAGGTCTTATATGGTTTTCCCTGAGTTCTGACGGGCATTCCCGGAAAATACATTTTATCTGTAGGTAAAATTACGTAAACAGGAACCGTCCGTCCCAAAGACTGCGATGTAAAATTAACTAAAAAACTTGCCATTTTGAATCCTCCCAACAATATCATAATTAAACCGTTAAATAGCTAACATTCCTTTTTATCATACCAAAAAAGAGCACTGCTTACAAGTTTTTCGGGCAGATTCACCTGCTTTTTTAGTTATCCGAATGTTATCCGCATTTATTCGGCTTTTTTCCTGATTCATCCGGCTTTTTCCTGCGACTGCTGTGGTAACACACGTTCAATATAATCACTGATATGACGCTGCACTACAGAAAAAGGCGCTACACCACTCTCAAGCAGGGCTTCGTTAAACTCCTGATCTGTAAACAAATCTCCCAGCGCTTCCTGTGCATCTTCTTTCATGGCCGCAATTTCATGGTATCCGACATAGTAAGGCTCAAAGGCACAAGGGTTAGCCTGGAGCTGCATATACTGCATTTTGGCATTTTCCTCATCAATGGCAAAGCCAATACTGTTAAAATACTGGGTAAATTCATCCAAAGACCAGCCATCATAATGAATCCCAATATCCGAAAGAATAATCGCACAGTAAGTGGCCAGTTCATTTTCCCTATAGGCATCCAACAGTGCCTGGTCCATGTCCTCCAGATATTTTGTGGACTCATACTGGGCATAAACTGCATAGCCTTCTACATAGGCACTGCTGTCGGAAAGCGCTTTCATATATGGAGACTCCAGGTTTTCATAGGCATAAGCATATTGATACATATGACCTGGAAAGCCTTCATGAGCCACCGTTGTATAGGTTGAAACAGCAGAAATATCCCCGATCAGCGGATTCACGCGCATCTGCTTTGTGGATTCTCCATCCAGAGACGGGATATTAAAGTAAGCGGCAATACCGGAAGTTGAGGCCATATCTTCCCCCATATTTCTTATATTATAAGATAAATCACTGATCTGAGGGAAGTCCTTAGACATATTCTGCTGAATATGGTCCAGAATTTCCTCATAACTGGTATAAGGTGTCTGAGGCAGTTCCCCGGTAAGCAGGGGTTCCATAATGTCCATATGATTGATCAGCAGTGTCTGCAGATTCATAAGATGGTTCTCAAATTCTTCCGCCATCATTGTCCGTATCTCTTCCACAGATTTTGTAGAGCCAATACTCTGCTGCAGCAAAAGCTCATAATACGCTTTTCCGTATTCAAAATGGGCCAGCCCCTGTTCATTATTCTGACCAGACTGAAGCTGTATCATTGTATCCCGCATAGCTTCATAGGCTGGTATGAAAGAACTGTTAAATTCATCTTTGATCTGATCTTTATACATCTGAGCTGCAGCGGTATCAAGCCCTAGAGCATCAATATTTTCATAAATCGCTGCCAGAACAGAACTGTTTTCTCCTTCTTCAATAATCCCGCTGCAGTAATCGATCACACTTTGAAGATCTGCCATTAGAAGTCCCTGTGCCTCCTGTTTTTTCGTATATTCCAGGGCACTGTCCACATAAGGCTTTACATCCGACATTAAAATTACCAGATCTTTCACATCCTGCTCATTTCTTAATTCCCAGTCTGAAAAAAGAGTTGGAAGCTGAAACTGAAGTCCACTCATGCTTCCAAAAATCTGACTGTAATAATCAAATTTTTCATCATTAAGCGCTATAGTAAGATCCATCTGATATTTATAGGTATCATAAATATCCTGCTGCTGGGGCGTCAGCAATTCCCGGTCAAACGAATTAAATTCATCATAGCTTTTCTGCTGCTGTTCCATCACCTGATCCCAGTCCGTCTCATCCGGCCGTGTTCCCAGACTGACCTGAATGTTTTCCGGGTTTATCCCAAAATTTTCAGGATGCTGTAAAAAAACATGGGCAGTCGTATAATCACTTTCCATTGCAGATACAAATTCCTGCTGAATAAATTCATCAAACTTTTTCTGAGACAAGGCTGCACGATCCTGGCAGCCGGACATGATAAATATAGGCAGACAAACTGCTGCTGTAACCGATATCCGATTGATTAATTTTATATTTTTCATATAATCTCCTTTTTTATGTTTAATCTCTAATCAGTCATCACAATAAGTCCAGCCGATCATAGACACGGCCGTCCATATCCTTCCATATAAAGGATTGATCCTCCATCACCATATAGCTATGGCAGCTCCCGTTTTTGGGAATAGACACAGACCCCGGGTTCAGACACCATATTCCCTGGCTTTTACATTTAATGGGAATGTGGGTATGTCCATACAAAAGGACCTCACATCCACTTATTTTTGCTTTGTGATCTGCCAATGTATCAATATTCATATCATGCCCATGGGTCAGCATTACATTCACTCCATTCATGCCAAGTCCTTGGCAGTCAGACATCAGATCAAAATCCAAAACCATCTGGTCTACCTGAGCATCACAGTTGCCTCTGACACAGATAATCTGCTCTTTATACGAATTAAGCAGTTCTATTACTTTTTTCGGTGCATAGCCATCCGGCAAATCATTTCTTGGTCCATGATACAAAATATCCCCGAGAAAAATAAGCTGTTTAGCGCCTTCCAGCTCATATTGCCGCATCAGCTGACAAACCCAGGTAAAGCTACCGTGAAGATCGGATGCAATCATATATTTGGTCATTGTCTTCCTCCTCTGAAAATTATACAGTAGTATTATTATACACGAAATTTAAGAATTTAGGAAATAAAAAGCAGTCTGCAACCACAAGTTGCCTTGATTCCACTGAAAACTGGTTGTGCAGCAACCGATGTTTTTGGTACAATTTATTTGTAAAGAATAAGATTAAGGAAAGGAATCAAAATTTTATGGATATGCAAATTTCTAACAGGATTCAAAAACTGAGAAAAGAAAAAGGGCTTTCTCAGGATCAGCTGGCCGGGGAAATCGGAGTTTCCAGACAGGCCGTCTCCAAATGGGAAAGTCAGCAAAGTCTTCCGGATGTAGAAAAACTTATTGCCTTAAGCGATTATTTTGGGGTATCAACGGATTATCTGCTTAAAGGAACTGAAAATAATATCGGTTCACCATATAAAAATGAGAAGCAAAATAAAAAATCCGATTACCTATTCCCTATTATAGGTAAAATTTTATATATGGCCTCCGCATTTTTTATTGCTTTGGAATTAATCAGTGCCTTTGCAAACTGGTATGAACATCAGCGTATGACCGATCTGATCGGCAGCTTTCTTCTGGGGGCCGCAGGTGTTTTTTCCTATATGGCCGGCCGCATATTTTCCAAAGATCGACCTTCATTCGTTTTAAAATGCCTGAATGCACTTATGCTTTTATTTATCCCTCTGTCACTGCTGCTGACCGCTTTGCTTCATGGGCTGCCTTCACCATATCCCCATGACCCTATCACAGGCATTGTATTTTTACTAATATATATTTTGCTGAGTATCTTCATCTGTCGTTTTTTTAAAAAGAAAAGCAAATAGTCAAAAACCCCGCAAGCTTAGGGCTATCTAAATGTACAGCGCTAAGTCTGCGGAGTCTTCCGTATCCATTTCATTTATTTTGTTGCATTTGTTTCTTCTGTCACAGCTGTATCCTGAGTTTCTGTTGTTTCCTGCCGGGAAGTCTCCTCAGTTTCTTTCTCAGCATCACTATCCTCAACGGAGCTGGTCTCCTCAGTTTCTTCTATAGTCAGATACTTCAAATTTCCATGAGCATCTGTCACCGGATAGTTCGCAATCAGTCCATCAATATAATCTGCAACTTTTTCTGTTGTCAGATTACCTTTAATATCTGCAGAATCCGCTTCAAGGTCATACGTTGTTTTTGCGTCAAAAGCAACAACAAAGCAGGCTTTATTGCTCTCATCCCGATAAACCATAACATCATTAGCCTTACGGCTTTCGTCATACAGCCAATCATTATAATTATTGCTGATCAAAGTCTTATTGGCTCCTGTAATAGCCGTAGGATCAGCCTCTGAGGTCGGATCAAAATTATCCTTTGCTTCATCGGAAGCATATTCATAACACAGTTCTCTCCAGTCCTCACCGGCTTTAAATCGATCCACCATTTCATTGGCCTGTTTCTCGGCCTGATCCATCGCTGTTTTAAGTTCTTCTTCGGTTGCATCATCTTCTACATCGGCTACCATAGAGTATAGATGATAATCAATTGTATCATAGTTTTCCGGATGGGCTTCATATTCAGCTTTTACCTGCGCTTCATCAACCTGCTGATCTTCTTTTAATTTTTTATAATAAGCCTGGTATGTCAGATATTCTTTCACATAAGGCTCTAAACGCTCCTCCGTGGCAAATTCGCCGAAAGATTTTTCATAAAAAAGGCTTTTACTAATATTGTTACTTTCAATCTGAGTATTAATATTATTGATATATGTATTATAATCTTCCGTTACATCGTATTCAAAACCATTCTGGACAGCGTCCTGATTTAAAGCCTTAACAGCCTGAATCATAGGAACAGTTGACTGATCAAAATAGTCTTTCCATGTCATTCTGGAATCGTATAAACAGGTTTGATCATCCAATGGTTTTTGCTGATCAATTCCCAAATACATCAGGTAATTGGAATTCTGAGCATAAAAATTATTTACAATTGTGCTGTAGTAATAATTATACTCAACCTGTTTAATATTCTGATCTCCAATCTGAACATAGGTACGGCTTAAACCATTATATCTTTTTACAAAAAACATGCAGGCCACAATTAGCACAAATACAGCCACCATGCCGATGATTGCCCAAGTCGTCCAACTCATTTTCTTTTTTTCTTCGCCGCGTTTTTTACGCCGCTTTTGTTCGTAAGCGTTCAATTTTTTCAGTCCTCCATAAAATTAAATTACTCTTCTTCTTCGTAATTCCGGAAAATCCGTTATTATTACAAGCCTATGTTAGCATACCATTTTACGAATATTTTTTAAAGACTTTTCACAAATTTTTTAGAAATAAAACGATTGATCATTAGAAAACAATCGATTTAAAACATTAATTTAATAAAAAAAACAGCTGCCATATGCATGACAACTGGTGTTTATTCATATTCA
>CAJKGK010000011.1 GCA_905199445.1 uncultured Lachnospiraceae bacterium
TTTATCATAGAAGAACCTTTTAAACATTATTTTACAGAAAAAGTTTCATACTCTCAAAACAAATATTTTTATTTCCATTCATTGAGTGTGGCAAATTCTATGAGTCTATGAAAGTTTGTCAACAGTTCCAAACTCTCATAGACTCTTTCTTTATGGTTCAACACCTCTTGTTTTCATTCCGTTTTATTATTTCTCAGATATATGGAAAATCACATATCAAATAAACTTAACTGGATCATTTCGTTTTTTTCTTCAAATTTGTTCAAATATTGAAAGATTTCACTGTTACCATGTATGATTCCATTGTCCTCACATAGTTGATGAAACAATTTCATTAATGCCTCATTATGAGGGCTGTTCACCTGATACTGTTCGCCATACGTTTGTATATATTTTTCCTTCATGCGTGGAAACAATTGATCCAACTGTTCATAAAAATATTCCCGGTTTCCCTCCCGCAGCGTCAGTCCCATACCAAAACAAATCACTCCATACACTTTTGCTTCTGAACAATACTTGATAATACCTCTGATATTTTCTTCTGTATCATTGATAAAAGGAAGAATGGGAGAAAGCCAGACAACGGTTGGAATCCCTGCTTCGTACAGACGTTTCAAAACCTCAACCCGTTCTTTTGTCGTACTCACGTTGGGTTCGATTTTTTTACATAAATCTTCGTCACAAGTTGTCAATGTCATTTGTACCACACATTTGGTTTTACTGTTAATCGCTTTCAATAGATCCAGATCCCGTAATACCCGCGCCGACTTCGTTATCAAAGTAAAGCCGAAACCATACTGGTCTGCCAAAGCCAATGCCTTCCGCATATTGACGAGCTTGCTTTCCAGCGGAATATAAGGATCTGTCATCGATCCGGTTCCTATCATACATTTAGAACGTTTTCGTTTTAATGTACTTTCCAATAACTCAATGGCATTTTCTTTGATTTCAATATCTTCAAATTCATGCTCCATATGATAGCATTTACTTCTTGAATCGCAGTAAATACATCCATGAGAACATCCTCGATATAAATTCATTGTATTTGATGAAGATAAAATTCCCTTTGCTTTTACAAAATGCATAAGCATCTCCCCTGTTTATTGATTGTTTTATTCTATCATAATTCCAAAAAAGGGGAAATATTATCTTTTTCGGATCAAATCTTTCTTAATAAAGTTACAATGTATCTATAGCTTTTCTTATTCTTCTGTCAGTCTTTCTCCTAATTTCTCACATTGCATCAAGCCCTCGTCATCCGGCATTTCATTGCAGATCACACCTTCGCATATCAGCGAAACGCCTTCCTTGCGGCATCTTTCTTCCCAGTTCCGCATCCATTCTCCGTCACCCCATCCATAAGAACCAAACAGGGCAACTTTTTTCCCATTAAGCGCTCCTATACAAGTCTCAAACATTGGTTCAAACTCACTTTCTTCCAAAACTTCATCTCCCATAGCCGGGCAGCCAAAAGCAATTCCATCATATTCTTCCAACATCTCTGCACCAAAAGCATCACAGGAAAACAATGTCCCCTCTGCTCCCTTTTTCTTAATTCCTTCCAGCACCGCCGATGCCATTGCCTCTGTATTTCCTGTTCCACTCCAATATACAACTGCTATTTTATTCATTTTGTTCCTCCTGAAAATATATATTATTTATGTTAAGCAGCTACAGTCAACTGCCTGACACTCCTTCCCTTGTTCCACAAGCGCAAATAAATGTCCGTGCATTTTTTATACTTTCCAAATCTTTTTTCTGCTTCTTCTCTGTCTCCATACACTTTCCACATACCTGCAAGTTGAAAATTTTTTCCATTATTATGAATGAACCCAACCACATCTTCTAACGGATACCCAAGAAAAACCCCGATTTCATGCGGAAATTCCAAACAGCCATTCGTCCGTTCTTTCAAATGTTCCAACGCACTTTCAAGCTCCATATCCACATAGCCATAATTACTCAGAAACTGTACGACCTGTGTTCGTTTCAATTCTCTTTCTAATTCAGAACTACGGCAAACATAAATCAACGCCTTATGATTTCTCTTTCGCAGAATAATTAAACGGATGCCTGATTTTTCCATTTGCTCCTTCCAATATTCCACACTGTCCATAAGTTCATTCTCTGTTATAAACGGATAGGAAAACAGATTCGCAATCTTTAAAGATGCAAGTGTTGGTGAACAATGTGCGATCAATTCTCTTTCAAATAACATCTACGTCCTCCTGTAATATTCTACACACAACAGCCTTCCAGAATCTCAGTCAAGGCGTTTTTGCTGCTAGTATGGCATCGGATCACATTTGTCCGACTGCAATCCACCTCATCCAACGCTGTTTTTACCATTTTGTGAGATACTGTATTGGTAAACAATATCAGTACATCCGGTGAACCAATCTGCTTATGAAATTCTGCCCTCATTTGTGTGAAAACCTTTACTTTACACTGATACCCCTTACAGACTTTTTTATATTGTGCAACCATTCTGTCATGTCCTCCAACAATTACAATACTCATACCTGCACCTCCATTTTAGTTAGTCATCATTAACTCATGAAGTTAGTATATACTAATCATTGTATTCTGTCAATATTCATTACAGAGAAGATTTCTCATTAGAAAAGACGGGGCTGCTGCTCCATAGATGATTACTCATCTATGGAGCAGCAGCTCTATTTTTATGCCCAGAAACCAGAAAACGGACTCCGAAGAGCCCGCAATCCGTGGCATAAATAAGATATGACTAGCAAATTAAAATACCATAAAAATCATACCGAATTTGTGAAAGTGAAGAAGCATATACATATCTGAGAAGTGTAAAACAGGATATCAGCAAACGTGAAAACATGGAATATGATGAAAAGGCGGACACATACACCTGTCATGCCGGAAAATCATTATCGCCATTTTTTACTTTCTATACAAGGAGTGAGGGTATCGCTCAATCATCTAATTTAATGATTTTGCGACACCCTCTTTCAGAAATTCATCAAATGAAATACATCTCATTTATAAAGTGAAACGGTACACCGTTACATCACGTCGACTACCGTCGACCTGTATTTTTCGCATTATGTCGGTGTCCGCAAGCGCACACCGCCGCAATGTTCATTTTTTCATCTTAATAGAGCTTTGCACCTGCCGGGATGTGGTTATCAACCATCAGAAGATGAAGTTTTTCTTCTCCTTCTTCCTCATGGATTGCTGATAACAGCATACCGCAGGATTCAATTCCCATCATAGCTCTTGGCGGCAGGTTTGTGATAGCGATCAGCGTCTTGCCAACCAGTTCTTCCGGCTCGTAATAAGCGTGAATTCCGCTTAAAATCGTACGATCTGTACCTGTTCCGTCATCCAGTGTGAACTGAAGAAGCTTCTTGGATTTCTTAACAGCTTCGCAGGCTTTTACCTTTACAGCTCTGAAATCAGACTTGCTGAAGGTATCGAAATCTACAAATTCTTCGAATAACGGCTCAACTTTTACCTTGGAAAAGTCGATGACTTCTTCTTTCTCCGGTTCAACTTCTACATTTTTTTCAGGTGCTTCAGAAGCAGCGGAAACAGTTGCAGAAGCAGTCTTGTTATCATTCTTCTTTGCATCCAGGGACTTCATTGTCGGGAACAATAAAACATCACGAATCGCAGCAGAGTCTGTGAGCAGCATCACCAGACGGTCGATTCCGTATCCAATACCGCCGGTCGGAGGCATACCGATTTCCAGAGCATTTAAGAAATCTTCGTCTGTATGGTTAGCTTCTTCGTCTCCGGCTGCAAAAGCTTCTTCCTGTGCAGCAAAACGTTCTCTCTGATCAATAGGATCATTTAACTCAGAGTACGCATTGGCCATTTCACGGCCATAAATAAACAGCTCAAAACGTTCCACCAATTCAGGATTTTCCGGTTTCTTCTTTGTAAGCGGAGAAATCTCAATCGGATGATCCATAACAAATGTAGGCTGGATCAGCTTGTCTTCACAGTATTCTTCAAAGAACAGGCTGATAATATCCCCCTTCTTATGACGGTCTTCAAATTCAACATGATGTTCTCTGGCCAGAGCCTTTGCTTCTTCGTCAGTTTTTACTTCATTAAAGTCTACACCTGCATATTTTTTAACGGCATCAATCATAGTGATTCGTTCAAAAGGTTTGGACATATCGATTTCTGTCCCACAATAACTGATCACGGCGCTTCCGCAAACCTTTTCTGCTACATAGCGGTACATACTTTCTGTCAGTTCCATCATACCTTCATAATCTGTGTAAGCCTGATAAAGCTCCATCAGAGTAAATTCCGGATTATGACGGGTATCTACACCTTCATTACGGAATACACGGCCGATTTCATAAACTCTTTCCAGGCCGCCCACAATCAGACGTTTCAGGTAAAGTTCCAGCGAAATACGTAATTTGACGTCTTCATCCAGAGCATTATAATGGGTTTCAAACGGTCTGGCAGCAGCGCCGCCGGCATTGGAAACAAGCATCGGTGTTTCCACCTCCATAAATCCCCGTCCATCCAGGAAATTACGGATTTCTTTGAGAATCTGAGAACGTTTGATAAATGTATCTTTTACATCCGGATTCATAATTAAATCCACATATCTTTGTCTGTAACGAATATCTGTATTGGTCAGGCCGTGAAATTTTTCCGGAAGGCTCTTAAGACTCTTGGATAACAGTGTAATTTCCTTGGCATGAACGGAAATCTCTCCGGTCTGCGTTTTAAATACAGTACCTTTGATTCCGATCAGGTCACCAATATCATATTTTTTAAATTCTTTATAGGTATCTTCTCCAACCTCATCTCTTGCAACATAAGACTGAATAGAACCCTTTAAGTCCTGAACATGACAAAATGAAGCCTTCCCCATCACACGTTTGGACATCATACGTCCGGCAATGGTAACCTCATTTCCTTCCAGGTCATGGTAATAATCTTTAATATCTGCAGTATGCTGTGTTACATCATATTTTGTAATCTGAAAAGGATCCTTTCCTTCCGCCTGCAGGCTGGCAAGCTTGTCACGTCGAATCTGCAGCAGCTGGTTGACATCTTGCTGTGCATTGTTCTTTTGTTGTGCCACGATCATCTCTCCTTCATCATTTATGGTAGTAACGCCAATAGCGTTCCATCAGTTCGCTCTCTGAATTTCCAGAATCTTAAACATCAGCATTCCGGCCTGGGTTTCCACTTCTACAGTTTCACCGATTTTACGTCCGATCAAAGCTGCACCTACCGGTGATTCATTGGAAATCTTACCTTTCAGGCTGTCAGCCTCTGTTGAACCCACAATGTAGTATTCAACTTCCTCGTCAAATTCAACGTCATATAGACGAACTCTGCAGCCAACACTGATTTTATCCAGATCAACTTCGTCCTCATCAATAACTTCCACATTCTTAAGAAGCTTTTCCAGCTCCTCAATCCGCGCTTCGATATCTCTTTGTTCATCCTTGGCTGCATCGTACTCAGCATTTTCCGAAAGATCCCCCTGCTCTCTGGCTTCTTTAATCTTCTGAGCCACATCTTTTCTGCGGTTTACCTTCAGATCAAAAAGCTCATCCTCTAATGCCTTTAACCCCGCAAATGTTAATATATTTTTCTTTACTTCTGCCATGATTATATATTCCTTCCTTAAAAGATTATAACAATTCTCAAGACGGCACACTTACAGTACCCTCATACACTGAGGGTATTATAGCGTATTGAAAATGCCATGTCAACCGCCGCTCCCAGAGTTTTCAATATATATTTACTGATTTTATAGGATAATCCACCTTTATTTATTGGATAAGCACTCTTTACGATCACTGGTCTCTGTTATCACCATAGGCCGCCAGGTATTCATCCAACAGCTGACAAAGCTGATCATAGGATGACACCTGATTGACCTGGCGACGAAGCGCAGATGAACCAGGATAACCGGTGGTATACCATCCAATATGTTTTCTCATCTCACGGATTCCCAGGTCATCACCTTTATATGCCATCTGCATTTTTGTATGTCTGCGAATCATGTCTGTCACAGTGTATATGTCTGGTTTTCCCAAAATCTCCCCTGTTTTGCGATAGTGTAAAATATTGGCAAACAGCCACGGATTTCCTTCAATGCCCCGGCCGATCATTACACCGTCACAGCCCGTATATGCAATCATACGGTCAGCGTCATCTGCATGAAAGACATCCCCATTTCCGATCACAGGAATATGGACTGCAGCCTTAACTTCCCTGATAATATCCCAGTCAGCCTCACCGCTGTAATACTGAGAGCGGGTACGGCCATGAACGGCCACGGCACTGGCGCCGCTTTCCTGAGCCACCCGAGCCATCTCTACCGCATTGACACTGTTCATGTCAAAACCTTTTCTAAATTTCACGGTTACCGGCTTTTTGATGGAACGAACAACGGATTCTATGATCTTTCCTGCGAGCACCGGATCTTTCATCAGCGCACTGCCCTCATTATTATTAACCACCTTCGGCACCGGACAGCCCATATTAATATCCAGAATATCAAAAGGCTGCGCTTCAATTTTTTTGGCCATATCCCCCATAAGTTCCGGTTCACTTCCAAACAGCTGTAAGGACACCGGATGTTCTGTGGGATTAATCTCCATCAATGGTTTTGTGTTTTTGTTGTCATAAAAAATAGCCTTGGCACTGACCATTTCCGTATAGACAAGACCACATCCCTGCTCCTTGCACAATGTCCGAAAGATCAGATCTGTCACCCCGGCCATGGGCGCCAGAACCAGATTATTTTTTAGTTCAATATTTCCAATTTTCAAACTCATCCTTATGCCCTTTAAAGTCCTCTGCAGCGATTTCTGATCAATCTCAGTCCCTGCATGGTTAATGTGCTGTCATAAATATCAATTTTATCTGTTTCATTGGCAATCATCCGCCCAAGACCGCCGGTGGCAATCACCTTGACATTTTTAAGCCCGGATTCCTCAATCATTTTATCCACAATATATTCGGTCTGCCCTATGGTTCCATAAACAATGCCTGCCTGGAAACAGGCCGTTGTCTCCCTGGCCAGAATGCTTTTCGGCTTCCGTATTTCAATATCCGGAAGCTTTGCCGTACCGGCAAACAAAGCATCTGTACTGATTCGGATTCCCGGACAGATAACAACCGAGTCCAGTGTTCCGTCTTCCAAAACAAGCTGAAAGGTTGTGGCCGTTCCATAATCAATAACAATCGCAGGCCCGCCGTACAGCTCCTTAACCGCTACAGCATCCACAATCAAATCTGCCCCCACCTCTTTTGGGTTTTCTGCGGCCAGACGAATGCCTGTTTTAATTCCCGGCCCCACAATAATAGGGGTTAATTTAAAGTATTTTTTAATAGCACTTGTAAACGAATACATAATGTTTGGCACAACAGAGGCAATGACAACATCCTCTACATCCTCCACACCAAAGCCTGCGCTGGTAAGAAATTCACGAAGCAGCACACCGTACTCATCAGATGTTCTGGCCATCTGTGTGGTGATGCGAAAATTTTTCACAATTTTTTCCTGGCAGAACATACCGATTGTAACATTGGTATTTCCAATATCTACTGCTATAATCATCTTATACCTCCCCGTCATCTTCCGCCGGTGATTCACCGAGGAAAAATACTTTATAATAAGTTTCCAGAGATTCAAACAGTTCCTTTTGCTGGCTCTGCATCTGTTTGATTTTCACTGCACTGCCGATTTCATCAAACAAAAGGTCATTTTCGTCCACAGAAACCTGGAGGTCCAGATTCCCTTCATCATCAAACTCCAGTGTCAGTACACCGCCCACATCTTCTGTATACAGCACACACAAAATCTGAAGTTCATCTTTAATTCGCTGAGGCAGATCAGCAAAATCTTCATTAAAATAGAATTTTTTTTCATAGGCACTGGCGCCGCATAATACTACTTTTTCCTGATACATAAGATTCCCCTTTTACGTATACCCGAGAATACCCCGGACAGAGACTTCCCCGGACATCACATGTTTTTCTTTTCCGTCAATCTCGACAATCAGGCTGCCCTGGCTGTCAATCCCTCTGGAAATTCCCCTCCGGGTTTCTGACGGATCAATAATGTAAACTTCCTTATTCAAATGAATAAGCCGGCGATTATATTCTTCCTTAATAAATGCCAGACTCTTTTCTTTTACAAAGCGGTTGTAATACAGTTCAAATGCCTCCATGACTTTCTGGATCACATTGCTTCGTCTGACGGTAAATCCCTCCAAAGCCAATGATGTAGCTACTGTTTGTATATTCTCGGGGAAGCTGTTATTATGAACATTGATTCCCATTCCCACAACTACATAATTGATAAAATCCAGCTCAGAACTCATTTCGGTCAATATACCGCAGATTTTTTTGCCGTTTATAATCAAATCGTTCGGCCACTTGATTTTACAGGAAACGCCTTCACCTGTCAATGCATCATATACAGCCATAGCCGCCAAAACCGTCAGCATCGGTGCACAGGATGGTTTAAAATCCGGCCTTAAAATCAATGTCATCCATATCCCACAGCCTGACGGTGACGACCAGCTTCGGCCTCTTCGGCCCTTGCCTGCAGTCTGTACATCCGAAATCACCAGGCTGCCATGATCTGCGCCCTGCTCTGCCAAAAGTTTTGCCGAATTATTGGTGGAGCCCACTTCATCGTAATAAAAAACTTTTTTTCCAAAAGCCTGTGTATGCATCCTGCTCATTATTTCCGAAGCAGTAATCACATCCGGGGCTTTCATCAGCCGATACCCCTTGCGGTTGACAGCCTCGATCTCATATCCCTCCTGGATTAACTGACGGACCACTTTCCATACAGCCGTTCTGGATACACCAAAATGGCTGCAAAGCGTCTGTCCCGACACAAAACCATCCGATTCCCTTAGCAATTTTAAAATTTCTTCCTTCACACAATTCCTTCCTTTGCCGCTTTATAATCATTGCGTCCATTCATCATTTTCAACTTAATGTGACTTTGCAAACACATTGTATCATTCGCTACGCTCATTATAGCATTATCTCCATGAATATCAAGATCATCTCAGGGAATCGCCGGTCATTCCATCAATATCCCCGCATGGCGTAGATATATTCCCAAATATTTGTCAGAAAAAACGGTTTGATAAATCCGTCCCTTTCAGACAGCTTATCAAACCGTTTCTCATTTCTAATGATTCATGAAATTTTTTCAGCTTTTTTATTTAAAATCTCCCAGTGTTGCTACCATAACCGCTTTAATGGTATGCATCCGGTTTTCCGCCTCATCAAATACAATACTGACCTGGGATTCAAATACATCCTCTGTAACCTCATTGCCCTTAACCGCAGGCAGACAGTGCATAAACTTTGTGGTGGTCTTGCCGGTAGCTTTCATCACTGAAGCATTGATCTGGTAAGGTTTTAAAAGTGCCACACGCTCAGCCGCCTTGTCTTCCTCTCCCATGGAACACCATACATCTGTATAAATACAATCCGCACCTTTAACTGCGCCCATATCTTCTGTAACTGTAATCTGGCTGCCCGCGGTCTGGGCATATGTTTTGGCCAGTTCCACCAGTTCCGCTTTCGGCCATAAAGATTTTGGCGCAATAATCGTACAGTTAACACCCATCTTGCCACAGCCAATCAGGAAACTGTTGGCCATATTATTTCTTCCGTCACCAACAAAAACAAAATTTAATCCTTTCAGATAACCGAAATGCTCTTTCATTGTCAGAAAATCAGCCAGAATCTGAGTTGGATGATAATCATCCGTCAGACCGTTCCATACCGGAACCCCCGAATATTTTGCAAGCTTCTCCACATTTTCATGAAGAAATCCTCTGAATTCAATGCCGTCAAACATACGCCCCAGTACTCTGGCCGTATCCTCCACACTTTCTTTTGCGCCCAGCTGAATATCATGGCAGCTTAAATATTCCGGAAATCCACCTTCATCATTGCAGGCCACGGTAAAAGCACATCTTGTTCTTGTGGATGGTTTTTCAAAAATTAATGCAATATTTTTTCCCTTTAAGCTGTTTCCTGTAATCCCCTGTTTTTTCTTTGCTTTCAAATCCCCAGCAAGATCTATAAAATACTCAATTTCTTCCGGCGTAAAATCTTTTAATGTTAAAAAACTTCTTCCTTTCAAATTCATGTGAATCATCCTCTCTCAAATGCATAAACATACATTATCACATAATAATTTTCCAGTCAATACCTTTTTCCATTTTTATACACGATTCCTCAAAACATTTAACATATCCGTATAAACAGGCATATATCGTTTTAATCAATAGATATAAGATCACATCTTGCCGTTCTTTTCTGTATAAATATTCAATATTTATACAGAAAGAAATACATCTATTCTTCTTTATACATTTCTCAAAAGCGAGAACAAAAAAGACCGCAGAGACATCCCTGATAATGTCTCCACGGCCCTTTGGCACTTTAAAAGCTTATTTTGCGGCACTGCTTCCCGGAAGATCATTTCCGGCGATCTCGGTGACTGACTTTACAAGGCCTGCAATTCCCTGAATCTCAGACGGAATAATAATTTTTGTAGCTTTGCCGTCTGCGGCCTTTGCAAAGGCTTCCAGACTTTTAAGCTGAAGAACTGCACTGTCGGCTCCCGCTTCACGAATAAAGCGAATACCATCGGCGTTCGCCTGCTGAATCTTCAAAATCGCCTGAGCTTCACCTTCTGCTTCACGGATCTTAGCTTCCTTGACCGCTTCAGCCTGGAGAATCTTAGACTGTTTATCTGCCTCAGCCTGCAAAATCACGGACTCTTTATGTCCCTCAGCCTTCAAAATTGCCGAACGCTTCTCACCTTCTGCAATGAGAATAGACTCACGACGTTCACGCTCTGCCTTCATCTGTTTCTCCATAGCATCCTGTATAGCCGCAGGCGGAATAATATTTTTCAGTTCCACACGGTTGACCTTAATTCCCCATGGGTCTGTAGCCTCGTCCAGTGTAGCGCGCATCTTAGCATTAATAATCTCTCTGGATGTCAGTGTCCCATCCAGTTCCAGTTCACCGATAATATTTCTCAGCGTTGTTGCTGTCAGATTTTCAATCGCCATAATCGGATTTTGAACACCATAGCAGTAAAGCTTTGGATCCGTAATCTGATAAAAAACAACCGTATCAATCCGCATCGTAACATTATCTTTCGTGATCACCGGCTGAGGTGCAAAATCCACAACCTGCTCCTTTAAAATAACCTTTTTGGCCACTTTATCAATCACCGGCATCTTAATATGAAAGCCGACAGACCATGTTGTCTTATATGCACCCAGACGTTCCACAACATAAGCCTGAGCCTGGGGAACAACCTTGAAGCAGGATACAATAATTAACAGTACAACAATCAGCGCAATAATAACACCAATCGTTACAGGGGCGCTTGCCGCCAACAAAAATGTCATCTGGTTATTCATAAATAACCCCCTCCTTTTTCTCTGTCACAATAAGCTTGACACCACTGATGCCTTCGATCACAACCGTTGCACCAGAATGAATCTTAATATCATCTCTGGTGGCTCTGGCCGTCCACTCCATGCCACCCACCTTGACCTGGCCCTGCGCCAGAAGGTTATCAATATCCTTTGTCACAATCGCTGACCGTCCCACAAGGCTTTCGGCATTGGTTTTCGTTGTTCTGGAATTCAGATATCGAGCGGCCAGCGGCCTGGTAAAAAACAACAGTACAATGGACACTGTCAGAAATAAAATCATCTGAAACCAAAACGGCAAATTCAGAAGCGCTGCCAAAAACGCCACCAAAGCACCGGCAGCAAACCAGATGGTCGTCAGCCCCAATGTCGCGATCTCAACGACAAGCAAAAGTGCCATAACAATCAGCCATCCAACAGCAATCATTCTAACCCCTCCTTCCGGACCTGAATGCTTTGAAAAAATGTTGGAATTCAAAAAATTTCTGACCCTGACATCTTGAAAATATTATAGCACGCCCCTGTTTTTTTAACAACAAAAAAAACAGGGAGCGTGCTATAAATCACATTTGATTCAGATTTCTCTGTCTTCGCGCCTCATAAATAAGAAGTCCCGCCGCCATAGCCGCATTCAGAGATTCCAGCTGACCGCACATGGGAATTTTTATATATGTATCTGCAAGTGCAGCGGTCTCATCGGTAAGTCCGCCCGCCTCATTGCCGATTAAAAAACCACAGCCTGATGTATAATCCTGCTGATAGTAATCTGTCTTTCCTTTCAAATGAGCCGCATACAGACAAATGCCCCTTTCCTTCATCCGGCGCAGCGTAGCATGAAGATCATCCACATAGACAAAGGGCACACGGTAAAGCGCCCCCATGGTTGACCGAATAACCTTTGGATTATAAATATCCACACAGGTTCTGTTTAAGATAATTCCATCCACCCCTGCACCTTCGGCAGTCCGCACGATGGTTCCAAGATTTCCTGGATCCTGAAGCGTTTCAAGAACAAGATAACAGCCCTTGTGAGCGTTTTTAAGCAAGGTTTCCAGCTTTGTATCCAGCATTTTCACAACAGCGATCATTCCCTGGGGAGTCTGTGTCTGGGACAGTTCCTTAAACACCCGGTCACTGACCGTTTCCGCAGGTACCTGGGCCAGCCACGAAGACAGCCGGCTGCCGGAAACCGAGGCCAGACTTTTCTCCGGATTAAAGGACTGGGCAATATATACCTTTTCAAGACGGTCTATCGGTGTCTCTGCCACCATTTTCACACCCTCAGCCACAAAAAGGTGCTGTTCGTTTCTTACTCTGGACTTTTTCTGCAGCTGCATTATATTTTTAACCTGAGCATTGGATATACTGTCAATCATATATAAATCCCCAGTTTCTTAAGATCACTGTTACGCCCGATCATAATCAGCTCGCAGCCGCTTTTTAAAGGGACATCCGGATTGGGGCTGACGCTGATATCCTCCTTATATTTGACTGCAATAATATTGACACCGTAAATTCCACGGAAGTTTAATTCACGGATAGTTTTGCCCTGCCATTCTTCCTTTGCATAGACTTCCACAATACTGAAATCATGTGAAACCTCTACAAAGTCCACAAAATTTCCGGACACCAGATTTCTTGCAATACGAATACCCATCTCCTTCTCCGGAAATACAACCGTATCTACGCCAACCTTTAAAAGTATTTTTTTATGAATTTCATTGGAGGCTTTGGCCAGAACCATAGGCACACCCATTTCCTTTGCAAGAATCGTTGCCATAACACTGGCTTCCATATCGTTGGAAATGGCAATCACCACACCGTCAAGATTTCGTATGCCCAGATTTTCAAGCACCTGGCTGTCGGTCACATCGGCAACCATCGCATATGTCACATCATCTGCAATCTCCTGTACCCGTTCTTCATTACGGTCCACGACAATCACCTGACAGCCCAGGGTCATCAGGCTCTTTGCCACGCTGACCCCAAACTTTCCAAGGCCGAAAACCGCGAATTCCTTATTCATATTGTCACCTTTTCCTTTCATGTTCCGCCTCCGTTTAGGTTAATCCCATCAGCCGACCATAATCTTCTCCTCCGGCAGTTTTCTGTTTACCGGCTTTCTTCGTGCCCTTGAATTAAACGACAGGGCCAATGTAATCGGTCCGATTCGTCCCACATACATCGTAAGTATAATCACTAATTTTCCAAAAAAGTCCAAACTAGGTGTATAACTTCTTGACAGCCCCACTGTACCGATGGCCGATACAGTTTCATACATCTGATCCAGCAAAGTGCCATCCTGGGTCGCTGCCAGCGCAATTGTACTAAAGATCAGCATTGTAAGATTCACAAGGATTACCGTGATTCCCTTCATCACATACTCTGCCGGTATTTTTCTGGCAAAAACCTCTGGATCTTTTCGTCCTTTAATCATGGCAATCACACACAGATAAAGCATGGCAACGGTAATCGTCTTAACACCGCCGGCCGTTCCTCCTGGAGAACCGCCTATAAACATAAGAAGCATGGACAAAAGCTGGGTCGCATTTGTAAAGTTCTCCTGAGGCACAGTAAGAAAACCGGCTGTACGTGTAGTCACAGACTGGAAAAGGGCACACAGGATCTTCTCACCAAGAGACATTGGGCCCAGCGAATCCGGGTGATTGAAATCAAAGATTAAAATCAGCAAAGCGCCGCCGAAAATAAAAAGCGCTGTCATCGCAAGTACAATTTTTGTATGAAGGGTCAGTTTTCTGAAAAAAAGCTTAATTGACCGATCTTTAACAAATTTTCGGATTCCTTTTCCAATATCCCACCAGACGACAAAGCCCAAACCACCCATAATAATCAAGCCGCAGGTTGTCAGATTCACAAGAACATTGCCGCTATAGGGCACTAAAGAGTTTGCCCTGAGCACATCCATTCCCGCATTGCAAAAGGCTGAAACAGCATTAAAGACAGACCGCCATATTCCTGGAAGTATACCGTATTCGGGAATAAATACAAACATGTACAAAACGGCGCCAATGCCTTCCACAATCAAAGCGCTTTTAAGCACTCTCAAAGAAGTCCGCACAAGCCCTGACAATGTTTCCAGATTATAGGCATCCTGAATCAGCAGGCGCTGACGGATTGTAATTCTTTTGCCAAGAATGATCAGAAACAGTGTCGTAAAAGTAACCACACCTAATCCGCCAAACTGAATCAGAAGCAAAATAACAATCTGTCCGCCCAGATTCCAGTGGGAAAAAGTAGGCACCGTCACAAGACCGGTCACGCAGGAGGAGGAGGTTGCCGTAAACAAAGCATCAATCACAGGCGTTGCCTGACCGTCAACAGTCACAAAGGGCATTGATAGCAATACCGTGCCCACAGCAATCAGTATGATAAAACCGATGGCAATAATCTGGGTTGTGGAAAAACGGGATTTGGGGATCTCCTGTTCCCCGTCTCCAAGCATTTGATTTCTTATTAACATGATCTTCCTTAAACCGGGAACAAACACAGGGGCAGAAAACATATCCTTTTCAAGTCTACGTTTCTGCCCCAGGGAATGTCCCCGACATTCCTCATTTCACTCAAAAAAATTGTTAAATAGCCAACGTCCGCGCAACGCTGTACTGGAACGGATCAATATCCTTCTTCATAGCCAGCGCTTCATTAATATCATAATCCACATATTCGCCGTGCTTGTAGGCAACAACGCGGTTACTCTTGCCCTTCATCAGAGCATCTACCGCATAAGCGCCCATGATGGATGCATAAACACGGTCTTTGGCTGTAGGATTACCGCCTCTTTGCAGATGACCCAGAATTGTTGCTCTTGTCTCGATTCCAGTAGCCGCTTCAATTCTTTTAGCCATACTTGTAGAGTGACCCACACCTTCTGCATTTATGATAATATGGTGCTTTTTGCCCCGTTTCTTATTTTTGATAATATTATCAATAATCGCTGCTTCATCATAATTATAAACCTCAGGCAGAAGAATATCTTCAGCCCCATTGGCAATACCGCACCAAAGGGCAATATAACCTGCATTTCTGCCCATAACTTCAATGATACTGCAGCGTTCATGGGACGTGGATGTATCACGAACCTTGTCGATTGCTTCCATTGCTGTATTAACCGCTGTATCAAACCCAATGGTATAGTCGGTACAGGCAATATCCAGATCAATTGTTCCCGGAACTGCAATCGTGTTAATTCCAAGATTTGCCAGTTTTTGTGCGCCCTGGAAAGAACCGTCACCGCCGATCACAACGATACCGTCAATGCCGTGCTTCCGGCAGATTTCGGCACCCTTTTGCTGTCCCTCTGCGGTCTTAAACTCTGAACAGCGGGCTGTATACAAAAATGTACCGCCTCTACTTAAAGTATCCGATACGCTTCTGGCATCCAAATCAATAATCTCTTCATCTAATAATCCTGCGAAGCCTTTCTGGATGCCCTTTACCTTGCATCCATAGGCAATACCGGTACGGACAACGGCTCTCACGGCCGCATTCATCCCCGGTGCATCGCCGCCGCTGGTCAAAACACCGATTGTACTGATCTTTTTTTCACTCATGGCCAATCCCTCCATTTAATTTGTCATAATTTTATCAATGAACTGCCTCTTCATTTTTCTAAAATAAACACCGTTTATTCTAATACATCTTTACGACATTTTCAAGGTGTTTTGTTTAATTTTAATATTTTCAGCTCCAAATTCTCGTGACAATCTACCAATAATCTCATGATTTGCCTGAATATTATAGATGATGGGAAGCCGCCTTATCATTTTTTCTTTTTGACAGAAAACAACAATATAATCTCCGCCGTCCTCATCTTCAATACAGTCATACAGACGCTGCTCCATCTGCTCGAACTGTTTTTTGTCATCAAAGCGAATCCATACCTCTCGGGGGATGTCTGAAAATGCGACAATTTTTTCACAAATCAGTTTTGCCTGCTGATCTTCACTGGCCGATACACGTCCCCGGACATAAATTTTAGCATCCTCACAAAGAAGCGGTCTGTATTTTTCATAGTCCCTGGGAAATACAATAATCTCCACCGTTCCCAGCAGATCTTCCAATGTAATAAATGCCATCATCTGGTTGTTCTTTGTTGTTTTAACCGTTTTTGCCGTAATCATACCGCCCACAATCACAACCTGTCCGTCACTTACTCTTGAGGTGCCCAGTTCATCATCTGTCTCAAAATCCGTGGTAACTGCCGTGACACTTTTTCTCCACTGAGCCTCAAACTCTTCCAAAGGATGCCCGCTGATATAAACGCCAAGAACTTCCTTTTCAAAAGCCAGCAGTGTTTCTTTGTCATATTCCCCCACATCCGGATATTTCACATCAAAGTCCTGTTTTTCTTCTTCGCCCACAAAATCAAACAAAGACATCTGACCGGTCATGGACTTTTTCTTTTCCGCATTGACCTGGTCCAGCACCTGCACATAAACCATCATTTGCTGACGCCGTGTGGCACCAAGGCTGTCAAAAGCACCTGCCTTAATAAAGTTTTCAATGGTGCGTTTGTTCACTTCTTTTCCTGTAAGTCTTTCGCAAAAATCCTTCAGACTTACGTAGGGACCACTCTGGTTTCTCTGGGACACAATGGCATCAATCACCGGTTTTCCCACACTTTTAATGGCAGATAAGCCATAGCGGATTCTGCCGCCAGAGACAGAAAATCCACTTTCGCCCTCATTTATATCCGGCGGCAGAATTTCAATCCCCATTTGCCGGCATGTCATAATGTATTCTGCCACTTTAGAAGAATTATCAATCACGGAAGTCATCAATGCCGCCATAAATTCCACGGGATAATAACATTTTAAATAAGCAGTCTGATAAGAAACAATCGTATAGGCTGCCGCATGGGATTTATTAAAAGCATACTTGGCAAAATCCGTCATATCGCCAAAAATCTTATTGGCGATTTCTTCCGGTATACCGTTTTTAATGCAGCCTGGAACATGCAGTTCATCATTGCCATAAACGAAGTATTCCCGTTCTCTGGCCATTACATCCGCCTTCTTTTTAGACATTGCACGGCGGACAAGATCGCTTCGTCCCAGATCATAACCGGCCAGTTTCATCACAATCTGCATAACCTGCTCCTGATAAACAATACACCCATATGTGGGTGCCAGAATCTCCTCCAGCTGAGGACAGTCGTACTGGATTGTTCCGGCATGATTTTTTCCTTTAATGTATTTGGGAATAAAATCCATTGGGCCGGGACGGTAAAGAGAAATACCGGCAATAATGTCTTCCAGATTCTGGGGCTTTAATTCTTTCATAAAGTTTTTCATGCCCGTGCTTTCAAGCTGGAATATACCGTCTGTTTTTCCGGAACTGATCAGCTCAAAGACATTTTTATCATTATAATCGATTTTATCCATATCAAGGTTCATCCCCGGCTGCCGATTGACCAGCTTTTGGGCATTTTGAATAACAGTCAGCGTTCGAAGCCCCAGAAAATCCATTTTCAGCAATCCCAGTTCCTCCAGAGTTGTCATGGTAAACTGGGTTGTGATGGCATCATCAGCCCCCCTGGAAAGCGGCACATATTCGTCAATCGCCTTTGGACTGATAACAACACCGGCTGCATGCATGGATGTATGTCTTGGAAGCCCTTCCAAACGTTTGGACATATCAATCAAATAGTGGATCTGACTGTCGCTTTCATACAGCTCTCTAAACTCCGGATTTCCTTTTAATGCCTTATCGATGGTAATTCCCAGTTCTGTGGGAATCATCTTGGCAACCGTATCTACCTGGGAATATGGCAGATCCAGAGCTCTTCCCACATCACGGATGACACCTCTTGCCGCCATGGTACCAAAGGTTACAATTTGTACAACCCGGTCCTTGCCATACTTTTGTACAACATAGTCGATCACTTCCTGACGCCGTTCAAAACAAAAATCAATATCAATATCCGGCATGGTCACACGGTTTGGATTAAGGAAACGTTCAAACAGAAGGCTGTACTTAATCGGATCAAGGTTTGTAATTTCCAGACAATAGGAAACCATACTGCCTGCTGCCGATCCCCGTCCCGGGCCTACGATAATATCATGATCTCTGGCAAATTTGATAAAATCCCACACAATAAGGAAATAGTCCACAAAGCCCATATCCTTAATCGTGTTCAGTTCATACGTCAGACGTTCCCTGAGTGCTTCTGGTTCATCAGGATATCTGCGCCGAAAACCTTCTGATGTAATTTTTTTCAGATAGGTCCAGGCATCATAGCCTTCAGGAACAGGAAACTGTGGCAGTTTATATTTTCCAAATTCTATATCCACATGACAGCGCATAGCAATTTTGTGGGTATTTTCCAATGCCTCCAGTGCATATGGAAATAACTGAGCCATTTCCTCAGGAGATTTAACATAATACTGACCGCCTTCGTAGCGCATACGATTCTCATCGCTGACTTTTTTCCCAGTCTGTATGCAAAGCAAAATATCGTGGGCCTTGGCATCCTGGGCATAGGTATAATGAATATCATTGGTCGCCACCAGCTCAATTCCTGTTTCCTGACTCATCCGCAGCAATGCCTGGTTGACAGTCTTTTGTTCCGGTATGCCATGATCCTGAAGCTCAAGGAAGAAATTGCCCTTTCCGAAAATATCCTCCAGCTCCAGCGCAGCCTTCACGGCCTCCTCGTAAAAACCACGGGCAATATATCTTTGAACCTCTCCGGCCAGACAGGCGCTCAGGGCAATAATCCCTTCGCTGTACTGCCGAAGCAGCGCCTTATCAACCCTTGGCTTATAATAAAAGCCTTCCGTAAACCCTCTGGATACAATCTTCATCAGGTTATGATAACCTGTATTATTTTCCGCAAGAAGCACCAGATGATGATATCTGTTGTCTTCCCGTCCTTCCTTATCCCATCTGGAACCAGGTGCCACATAAACTTCACAGCCGATAATGGGACGAATTCCATTTTTCTGTGCTTCTCTGTAAAAATCAATGACACCGTACATCACACCGTGGTCCGTAATGGCCACGCTGTCCATGCCCAGCGCCTTTACTCTGGCAATCAGTTCCGTAATTTTATTGGAACCATCCAGCAAACTATATTCCGTATGAACATGTAAATGTGTAAAATTCATCTTTACCTCCCTACTGTCTCATCTTCAAGTTTTTCAGTACATAAAACGTCACCGACGCCCGAGCAATCAAACGGTTCTTTTCATCCGTCACATGAACATCCAGGACAGCGATATGATTGCCAAAACGAACCGGCCATGCCTTTGCCGTCAATACCTTGGAATCAATAGCCGCATTAAGAAAATCGATGTTGGAAGACAGGGTGGTGCAGGTCTTTCCACTGGTCACAAATGCCACACCGGCCACGGTATCTACCAGGGTGAAAATACATCCTCCGTGAACTGATCCAATAGGATTTCCATGGATCTGGGACAGAACAATTCGTCCCGTAGCCTTTCCGTCCTCTGCCTCCACAATCTCTATTCCTGTGTGTCTCGAAAAACCTCCGGATTCCACCAATGTTTTAATTTCTTCAAACGTCATGCCTACTTCCTGCTTTCTTTCGTTGTTTTTATATCATGTTACCCATTGCTTACAATCAGCCAGCTGCTTTTGCCGGTTAATATTCATTATATCATATTATCCCGGAAATATAAAAGGCCGTGAAATATAAAAACGACTGGCCGGGCCATTAAAGCCCGCCAGCCGCCGATTTCGCATTGAACTTATTCTTCATCAAGAACGGTCATATATTTTTCCATATTTTTAATTGCCTCGTCTTCATCAGGGCCGTTTGCAATCACTGTTACCTGTTCGCCTTCGACAATTCCAAGAGTCATCATACCCATAATACTTTTCGCATTGACCTTTTTCTCCTCAATTTCAAGATAAATGCTGCTTTCGTACTGGCTGGCCACCTGTACAAGAAGCGCCACCGGTCTTGCTTCCAGGCCTGTTGGAATCTTGATTGTAATATTTTTTGAAACCATAATCTGTACCTCGCCTTTCTTTTTGTCCTTAATGTTTCTGACTTCTAAGTTCATCTGCGATTATACTTAATTTTCTCAAACGATGGTTCGCACCTGATTTTCCTACCGGGACAGACAAAAGTCTTCCCAATTCCTCCAGGGTTGCCTGAGGATAATCCAGCCGAAGCTGCGCAATTTCACGAAGTCCATCATTAAGATCGCCAAAACCCACCGTATTTTTTATATAAGTAATATCCTCAACCTGCTTCACAGCAGCTGAAACGGTTTTATTTATATTGGCAGTTTCGCAGTTGACACGGCGATTCACACTGTTGCGCATCTCCTTGATAATCCTGATATTTTCCATCTCCATCAATGAACGATGCGCTTCCATAATTTTAAGCATATCCACAATCTGAGAGCCTTCCTTAATGTATACCACATGCTGTCGTTTTCTTAGAATGACCTTGCCGTCAATATCGAATTGCCGCATCAGACGTATAATCTGATCAGCCTTTTCCCTGCTGGAACAGGAAATTTCAAAATGATAGGTTTTATGGGGATCACTGATCGAGCCTGCAGCTAAAAAAGAACCACGTAAAAATGCACGCATACAGCATACATTTTTAATGACTGTCTGATCAAGTACCGAGTAATCCTCCCGAACTTCCCCGTCCTTTGACATCAGTCGGGCGGCATAAAGAATTTTACGCGCAGTCTCATCGTCTGATACCGTTAATATATAAGTCCGCCGCTTCTTATAATAATAATTGCAGCGCACTGAAATATCGCTATTAATATTAAATGATTTTTTTAGTAATGTAAAGTACTTTCTTGCAACTGACAGGCTTTCGGTATGAATTTTCACGCAAATCCTGTCTTCTTCATCAAAAATTACCCGCCCGCAAAGGGACAACACTGCGGAAATTTCCGCCAGCTGACAATGCCGCGCCGAAGGCACACGCCTTGAAAGCTCATCTTTTACCATTGCTGAAAATGACATTTTCGGTTCCCTCTAAATCTGTTTACGATAGGTATCTTTCTCAATATCCCGATGCTCCACCTTAATACCGTAGCATTCTTTTTCCAGAATATGATACAGGGCATTGGTCAGTGTCACCGAGCGGTGCTTGCCGCCGGTACAGCCGATTCCGATCACCAGCTGATTTTTACCCTCATTCATATAATGGGGAATAAGAAAGCGCACCAAATCCGAAAGCTTGTCAAGGAAAATCCCAGCCTCCGGTGCCTTCATCACATAATCATAAACATCCTTATCATTGCCGGTTTTAGGTCTGAGTTCATCAATATAATATGGATTCGGAAGAAAGCGCACGTCAAAAACCAAGTCCGCATCCGAAGGAATACCATACTTAAATCCAAAAGATAAAACCGTAATAAAAAAGCTTTTATAAGACTCATTATTAACAAATATTCTTGTAATCTCAGTTTTAAGCTCCCGGGTCAAAAGCTGTGTTGTATCAATAATATACGTGGCCTTCTTTTTGAGAAACGCCAGTTTCTGCCGTTCCGCCCCAATGCCGGATTCCAGACGGCCGTTCCCGGCCAGAGGATGGCTGCGCCTCGTCTCCTTAAATCGCTTCACAAGGACTGTGTCGCTGCAGTCCAGAAACAGGATCTCATAGCTGGCGCCATAGGTTTTAAAGGTTTCCAGCACCGGCAGCAGCTTTGGAAGATCCTCGCCGCTGCGGATATCAATCCCCAAAGCGACCTTGGGCATGGTGGAATTTTCCTGCATACCAATTTCCAGAAACTTTGAAATCAAGGGAATCGGGAGATTATCCACGCAAAAATAGCCGGCATCCTCAAGCATATTTAAAACAGAACTCTTACCGGCCCCGCTCATTCCTGTCACAATCACAAAGCGCATCGTTATCTCCTTCTTTCGTCTAAACTGTAAACACTCCGATCCGGCGTACCTCTGTCTCCAGCCGTACCCCGAATTTTTCATATACAGTTGCCTGAATATGCTGAATCAGTGCCTCTATATCCGCCGCCGTGGCATTCCCTGTATTTATAACAAAGCCGCTGTGTTTTTCGGATACACAGGCACCGCCGATACAGAAACCTTTCAGTCCTGCATCCTGAATCAGTTTTCCTGCAAAATAGCCTTCCGGACGTTTAAATGTGCTGCCGGCACTGGGATATTCCAGAGGCTGCTTTAAACGTCTCTGACGATTCAGCGCATCCATACGCTCATAAATTGCAGTCTGATTGCCAGGCTCCAGTTTTAATGTAACTTCCAGAACAATTAAATCCTTTTTCTGAACCACCGTTGTCCTGTAGCCCATCTCCATCTCATCGCCGCAAAGGGTAAATACCTGTCCTTCTCTGTCCATAACACGGACACAGCGCACCAGGGGCTTCATCTCACCGCCATAAGCACCGGCATTCATCGTGACAGCACCGCCCAGAGTTCCCGGAATACCGCATGCGAATTCAAAACCAGTCAGGCTGTGCCCGGCAATCTCTCTGGCCAGAGCAGACAGCATGATTCCAGCCCCTGCGGTCACGACACCAGAACCGTTCTCAGATTCATCAAAAAACACGTCATCCAGAGTCCCATAAATACAAAATACGACCCCTCGGATACCGCCGTCACCCACAAGCAAATTACTTCCGTTACCGATCACAGTCCATGGAACAGACGCCTCACGGCACAGGCGTACAGCTTCACAAAAGCTGTCCACATCGGCCGGTATCACAAAAACATCCGCATTTCCACCGACTTTAAAGGTTGTGTGAAGGCTCATCGGTTCATCAAATTTTATAGCTTCTGCTCCTACAATACGAGTCAGTTCATTTTTAAAATCTAAAGTCATAAAATACGCTCCGATTCATAGTTTTTCCATTGGATCTTATTTTACACTTCCTGTTTCAGGAAATTAAAATGCCAGCAACATCAAAATAGCCATAAAACAGCACAGCAGCCGGAAAATCCGGCTGCTGTTATCCTCCGGTTATTCACTATATTACATGATTCCCGGCTTTTATTCAAGGGTTCTTTTACTGAAGTACCAGTCTGGCCGCACCAACCATACCGGCATCATTGCCCAGGGTTGCCAAAGCGAACTCGGTATTTTTAAGGGCATGGAAGGCTTTTTCCTGGAAATGCTTACGTACCGCATCAATAAGATACTGACCAGCCTTGGACACGCCGCCGCCGATCACAATGACTTCAGGATTAACCACAGAAGCAATGGCAGCCAGAGCAGATCCCAGATAAAAGGCCATCTTTTCCACAACCTCTACAGCCAGCACATCACCGGCCTTGGCACCGTCTAATACATCCTTTGCTGTAATCTTGTCAAGATCTCTGAGCACAGATGGCGTATCTGTCTGTTCAACCGCACGTTTAGCCAGTTTTACAATACCTGTGGCAGATGCAACCTGCTCCAGACAGCCTTTATTGCCGCAGCCGCATACACCGATCGTATCTTCTTCACTGACAATGTGCATATGTCCGATCTCACCTGCTGCACCGTTGACACCGGCAACAATAGAGCCCCCCAGAATAATGCCGCCGCCGACACCGGTTCCTAAAGTCACCATCACAAGATCGTCATGGCCCTTGCCGCCGCCCTGCCACTGCTCACCCAGAGCAGCCACATTGGCATCGTTTCCGGCCTTTACAGGCACCCCGAGAAGCTTTTCAAGCTCAGCTGCACAGTTAAATACACCCCAGCCCAGATTGACACACATAAGGACTGTACCATCGCTTTTTACAGGTCCAGGCACACCCATACCGGCGCCTACAACATCAGCCATATCAATACCCTTTTCCTGAACATAGTTCTTAAGGGAAGCCGCAATATCCTCAAGGATGTATTTTCCGCCTTCTTCTGTGCGGGTGTGAATTTCCCACTTATCCAGAATCTCACCTTCCGTGGAAAATACACCGATTTTTACAGTTGTTCCCCCAATATCAATTCCAAAACAAATTTTCGACATGATTTATATCCTCCTTAAAATAATTAATTTTCTCCTTCTTCCCGTTTTTTCTGCAGATTTCCTGTCACACGGCGGTAAAGTTCGTGAGCAGCATTATAGCCCATCTGCTTCTGACGGTAATTAACGGCCGCAGATTCCACAATAATGGCCAGATTTCGTCCGGGACGGATAGGAATGGAGTGACTGACCACCTTATGTCCCAAAAATTCTGTATAATGTTCTTCCATGCCAAGACGGTCATACTCTCTGTCCCGATCCCATTCTTCCAGTTTAATGACAAGGTTAATGGTTTGTGTTTCCTTAACACTCTCCACACCAAATAAAGTCTTTACATCAATAATGCCGATACCGCGAAGCTCGATAAAATAGCGGGTAATATCCGGTGCAGTCCCCACCAGCATATCCTCACCCACTTTTTTAATCTCAACCACATCATCGGATACAAGACGATGGCCCCGCTTAATCAGCTCCAGAGCAGCCTCGCTTTTACCAATACCACTTTCACCGATAATGAGTACACCCTCTCCGTAAACATCTACAAGCACACCGTGAATGGAAATTCTGGGCGCCAGCTCCTCGTTGAGTACATGCATGACCTTGCCCATAAAATACGATGTTCCCTGATCCGTGAGCAAAATGGGCACCTGATATTTGCTGCCCAGACGGATGATTTCATCGCTGGGACGGTTATTGCGGCAAAAGACCATCCCCGGAATGCCAATCTGAAAAATCTTCTCTATACTTGCCGCACCTTTGTCCTCATAGACCTGATGAATATATGAAAACTCCACATTTCCGATAATCTGCAGCCGGTTATTATCAAAAAAATCGAAAAATCCTGCCAGCTGAAGCGCCGGACGGTTTAAATCAGTCTGTTTGATCAGAATCTTTGTTGTATCAACATCCGGATTCAAATTGATCAGTCCCAGTTTATCAATAATCTTACTCAGTTTTACGCTGTAGTTTCCCTTACAGTTATCAAACATAGGCAACCTGCCTCCTCCGTAAATAGTTTTATGATTTCCTAATTATTCTATCATATTTAAAATCCCACATCAATGATAAACGGCTTTAGATCGCCAAAGAAATCCAATAAAAAATTTAATGAAAAAACTCATATACTTTCTGGGCAGCAGCCATATTCATGGAATCCACACCGGCCAGTTCTTCCAAACCGGCATTTTTGATAGCCTCGATTTCTTTAAAGCGCCGCATCAGTGCTTTGCGCCGTGTCGGCCCAATACCATCAATATCATCCAGCACAGAGTGAACCTGTCCCTTCTGGCGCAGACTGCGGTGATATTCTATCGCAAAACGGTGGGCTTCATCCTGAATCCTTGTAATCAGCTTAAAACATTCCTGACGGCGGTCAATGGGCAGCTCCACATTATTAAAATACAGCCCCCTTGTATTATGATGGTCATCCTTCACCATACCACATACCGGGATATTTAAATTCAGGCGTTCAAGCACCTTCAGTGCCACGTTCACCTGACCTCTGCCGCCGTCCATCATCAGCAGATCAGGAAACTTTGAAAAGCTGCCCATAGCGCCATCCAATCCCTGATCAGCCAACGTCTGCCGTTCTTTAATCCCATGGGTAAAACGCCGTGTCAGCACCTCTTCCATAGACTGATAGTCATCCTGGCCCTTAAACCATTTAATTTTAAATTTACGATAAGCATTTTTCTTTGGCTGCCCATCCTCGTAGACAATCATGGAACCTACATTTTCAAAACCGCTGAAATTAGATATATCATAAGCTTCGATGCGCCGTATATGTTCAAGACCTAATATTTGTCCCAGTTCCTTCACAGCCCCCACCGTTCTTGCTTCTTCCCGCTTAATTTTTTCACTGTCCTTAATCAGCACCATACTGGCATTTTGTGCAGCCAGTTCTACCAGACGTTCCTTATTTCCTTTTTGAGGCACTGTTATGGTCACCTTCTGCCCCCGTCGTCCGGAAAGCCACTGGGTAATCACCTCTTTTTCCAATATGTCCTCCTGCAGCAAAAGATTACCCGGCACAAAAGGGGAACCGGCATAAAACTGTTTAATAAAAGCCGTCATAATTTCCGAACGGCTTTCATTTTCCACACCGCTGACATAGAAATGATCTCTCCCGATTAATTTTCCGGAACGAATAAAAAAGACCTGAACAACAGCCTCATCTCCGGCTCTGGCAAAGGCAATCACATCTCTGTCATCCATCTGAGCGCTTGTAATTTTCTGCTTTTGAGAAATCTGTTTCACACTTGCCAGCAAGTCCCGATACTCCATGGCCTTTTCAAACTCCAGATTTTGAGAAGCAGCCTCCATTTTCTTTTGGAGCATGTCCGCCACCTGAGTATAATTACCATTAAGAAAACTAACAGCCCCCAAAACCTTTGCCTTATAATCTTCACAGCTTATATAGCCCTGACATGGCGCATCACACTGGTGAATGTGATGATACAGGCAGGGACGCTCTTTCCCGATATCTTTTGGGAGGCTTCGACGACAGGTGCGGATTTTATAAATTTTCTGGAGCAGTTCAATAATATTTTTGACTGCGGCCCCACTGGTATAGGGTCCAAAATATTTAGCCCCATCCTTTTTCATTTTTCGCACAAGCATAATCCTGGGATAGGGCTCATTAACCGACACCCGAATATAGGGATAGGTTTTATCATCCTTAAGCATTGTATTATATTTAGGCCGATGTTCTTTAATAAGATTACATTCAAGCACAAGGGCCTCCAGTTCGGAATCTGTCACAATATATTCAAACCTGGCAATTTTAGGCACCATACTGGCAATTTTAGGCGACAGATTTCTGCTGCTTTGAAAATACTGGCGTACCCGGTTTTTCAGACTAATGGCCTTACCCACATAAATAATATCATCATGGACATCGTGCATTATATAAACACCGGGTCTGGCCGGCAGCTTTTTCAGTTCTTCTTCAATATTAAACATAATTACCTCCGTTTGATATCATGTCTGTTCAATATTCTATCTGTTCAGCATTATAATTGATGCTAAGTAAAAATATAAGCCTGACGGAAATGGTCACTCCGTCAGGCTTATTTAAATCCGATTTTTCAGTCTTTAACCGAAGGAGACGCTTTGGCATCCCCGTCTTCATCGGACGTCTTGTGATCTTTTGATGCTGCCTTCTCCAGATCCTGATCCAGGTCATCCGATCCCGTCGAATCCATGTCTGAACCCTTTAACGGGGGCCAGATTGTTTCCTCTGAAATAGGGTGGTTATTTTTCTCCATCCCCTGATCCAGAATACGTTCCACATCAAAGCCGGCCGGCTGTTCTTGTTTCATCGCTCCAGCCACAGATTCCGGGGTATTGTCTCTATTTGAGCCCAAAGCATTCTCGTCAGTGGGAACTTTTTTTTCTTCCGGTTCTGGAATACCTTTAATTCTACGGAAAATCTGCATAAACTCCTTACCGGTAATGGTTTCATTTTCAATCAGATAGTCACTGATTTCATCCAGACAGTCCATATTATCTTTTAAAAGATCCAGGGCTTTCTGATAGGCATCCTTGAGAATGCCCATAACCTCTGTGTCAATCTCCGCTGCCGTAGCATCACCGCAGTTTAAAACAGTGCGTCCGCTAAGATACTGATCTTCCACCGAAGCCAGCCCCATCAGACCAAAGCGGTCAGACATACCATACTGGGTAACCATAGCTTTGGCGATAGCCGTGGCTCTTTCAATATCATTAGAAGCGCCTGTGGTTACGGAATTAAACTTCACCTGCTCCGCAGCGCGGCCGCCGAACAAAACAACCAGTTCTTCTTCCAGTTCACTTTGAGACATCAAATACTTTTCTTCCTCAGGAACCTGCATTGTATAGCCTAAGGCACCCATTGTTCTGGGGACAATGGTAATTTTCTGCACAGGCTCCGTATTTTTCTGTAAGGCTGCCGTCAGCGCATGTCCCACTTCATGATAAGATACAATCCGGCGCTCCTTGGCACTTAACACCCTGTCCTTTTTTTCCTTACCGGCAATCACAACCTCCACAGATTCAAAAAGATCCGCCTGAGATACAGCCATACGGCCATGCTTGACGGCGTGAAGTGCAGCCTCGTTAATAATATTGGCCAAATCTGAACCCACAGCACCGCTGGTGGCCAGACCGATTTCGTGTAAATCCACCGTATCGTCCATATGAACATTTTTTGAATGAACCTTCAGCGTCTCTATACGGCCTTTTAAATCCGGCTTTTCAACGATAATACGCCGGTCAAAACGGCCCGGGCGCAAAAGGGCCTTATCAAGAATCTCCGGACGGTTTGTAGCTGCCAGAATGATAATTCCTTTGGAGGAATCAAAACCATCCATCTCAGCCAACAGCTGATTTAAAGTCTGCTCACGCTCATCATTGCCGCCGTATCTGGAATCACGGCTTTTTCCGATGGCATCCAGCTCATCGATAAAAATAATACACGGTGCAGACTGCTGAGCCTGTTTAAAAAGATCACGGACACGGGAGGCACCCACACCGACAAACATCTCCACAAAATCCGAACCGGATAAAGAATAAAAAGGAACGCCAGCCTCGCCGGCCACGGCTTTTGCAAGCAGAGTTTTACCAGTTCCCGGCGGTCCCACAAGAAGTGCGCCCTTTGGCAGTTTAGCTCCAATCTGGGTATATTTTGCCGGATTATGCAAAAAGTCCACAATCTCCTTCAGGGATTCCTTGGATTCTTCCTGACCGGCCACATCCTTAAAAGTCACACCGGTGGCCTTCTGTACATAAACCTTGGCATTGCTTTTTCCCACACCCATCACGCCGCCGCTGCCCCGGGACATGAATCTGAAAATTAAAAACATGGCACCATAGATCAGCACAAGCGGCAGAACCCATGAAAGAATTGTCAGAAACATCGAACTGCTCTGGGGGATTTCCCGCTTAAACTCTACGCCGGCCGCCTCCAGCCGGTCAGTCAGTGTCAAATCCGACATCTGGCCTGTATAATAGGTTCTGGGAATCATGGCAGTATCGTCATTGCGTGTAATCTCCAGACTGCCGTCATTTTTTACCAGCACATTTTTTACAACGCCCTCATCCAGCATTTCCAAAAACTGATTATATGTGATTTCCTCTCTCCGGCTCTCTCTGGCCTGTGCTGAAAGAAAATTAAAAAACAGCAGCACACAGACAGCAATCACACCAATAACAACCATATTTATGATATTTTTATTCTTTTTATCATTAGGTTTATTCTCCATACGCTTTCTCCTTCCATTCACACTTTTGGTGTCTGGATATACTTTTCCATACTTTAATTACTATATCCTAAAAAAGCAAAAACGTCTACTCAATTCACAATTTTTTACGAAAAATTAATAATGAAGTTGCTTTATCAAACCTCTTGACGGAAAAAAAGCCTTGGAAATACCCATCCCATGGATTTCCAAAGCTATTTTCTTGTGCTTTTACTTTTTTTCAGACAGGCCGGCAAGCACCGCCAAAGCGGCACCGGCAAAAATACAGAAATCACCAATGTTAAAAATAATCCGCTCTAACCGCCTGCATCCGATGGATATTCTGAAATAATCCGTCACCCTGCCGCAGGTCAGCCGTTCTGCTGCATTGCTTGCCGCACCACCAAGAATCAGAGCCAACCCCAGTTTAAGCATCCGGGAACCGTCGCTGCCGGCCGCGGCCGCCAAAAGTCCGCACACAAGGCCCAGCAAAAATACAGTAATCCCGGCCAAAAGTCTGGCATGATGCCGCAAGGCACCCAGCATGGCACCATCGTTAAAATACTTCGTAATCACAATATGTCCGCCGGCCACGGCCTGCCTGCTGTTTAAATCCTTATGATCTCTGATCCACTTTTTAATCCATAAATCCCCGCCGCAAACACCTGCGGCAACTAAAAACCATATCATTTTTATGTTCCCTTCCCCCTGATTTTTCATCTTCGGATTTTTATAATGATTATATATCAGCCGGCCATTTTTCACAACCAGCAATTGAATTTAAAATTTGGTTTTGCTATACTATATACGTAAAACTTTTTGAAAGGGGTCTTAACTTCATATGGAAAAACAACAAAAGAATAAGATGGGGTATGCACCGATTACGCCGCTGCTTGCTTCCATGGCACTGCCTGCCATGATCTCCATGCTGATTCAGGCACTGTATAATGTGGTAGACAGTATCTTTGTTTCCAGAATCAGCTCCGAGGCGCTTTCAGCCATTTCTCTGGCATTTCCAGTACAGATGCTGATGATCTCGGTCGTTGTGGGAACCGGCGTTGGTATAAACTCCCTTGTTGCCCGCCGCCTGGGTGAACAAAGACAGGCAGAAGCCAACAACGCAGCCAGTCACGGCATCGTTTTAGGCATCATCAGCTGGCTCATCATTGCACTGCTGGGCGCCTTTGGTTCCCGTCCGTTTTTTATGGCAACAACAGACAATGCCAACATTATCGAGATGGGCGTCAGCTATACAACCATTGTCACCGTATTCTGTCTTTTTACAACCATCCAGGTTTGTATTGAAAAAACGCTTCAGGCCACGGGAAATATGATTTTCCCCATGTGTTCTCAGTTAATCGGCTGTATCAGCAACATTATTCTGGATCCAATCCTTATTTTTGGTTATTTTGGCTTTCCGGCCATGGGCATCCGAGGTGCAGCCATTGCCACCGTTACCGGTCAGCTGTTTGGTATGATTTTCTGTATGTGTATACTGAAATTTAAAAATCATGCTGTTCATATTTCTCTGAAGCATTTCCGTTTTGACAGAGAAACAGTCAAACATATTTATCAGGTAGGCTTTCCCTCTATTATTATGCAGGCCATCGGCTCTGTCCTTGTAACCTTCCTGAATATGATTCTTATTTCATTTTCCGAAGCAGCCGTCAATGTCCTTGGTATTTACTACAAACTTCAGTCCTTTGTATTTATGCCCATCTTTGGTCTGACCCAGGGTGCCATGCCGATTCTTGGCTATAATTACGGGGCAGGGCAAAAGGATCGGATGCTCAAAACCCTTAAAATCGGCACACTTTTTGCTGCGGTCATTATGGTGATCGGCACACTTTTGTTCCAACTGTTTCCTGACACAATGCTTGGTATGTTTAATGCGGATGCCACTACGCTGGAAATCGGAATCCCGGCCATGCGAACCATCAGTCTGTGCTTTATTCCCGCAGCCCTGGGCATTATGTTTTCAACACTGTTTCAGGCCGTAGGCAAAGGTTTTAACAGTCTGATTCTTTCTCTTGTGCGTCAGCTGATCTGTATTTTGCCGGTTGCCTATCTCCTGTCCAAAATCAGTCTTGCCGCCGTATGGTACGCTTTCCCTATTGCGGAGATCGTTTCCTGTATTCTGGGCATTTTAATGTTTGTTGCTCTTTACAAAAAAGTACTTGTCCATTTAAAACCACTGGAAGTATAAAATTAACCTTTAAGAAATCGGAGGAGGATTCTTATGCGTGAACAAACAGCCCTTTACTATTTTTCGGCTACAGGCAATTCTTTGACAACCGCCCGGATTCTGGCACAAGCGCTGGAAGGCGACTGCCGAATCATCTCAGCCGCTTCACTAAAAGATTTAGAACAGATTGATGTGACAGCGCACTGCGTTGGATTTGTATTTCCTATTTATTATGGAGACATGCCGTATATTATACGAAATCTTATAGAAAAAATGAACTTTCCGGAAAACTGCTACATTTTTACGTTTTCCACCTACAGAGGCCATCCGGGAGATGTGGCTGCCAGAATGAATGATCTTTTAAACAAGCGGGGGGCTTTCCTGTCACTCAATCTTGGAATTCCCATGCCTGGAAACAGTTATTTAAGCACCCCAAAGCAGGCTGAGGAAGCGCTTTTGAATCAGCAATCCAATATTTTAAAACTGGCTCCTCAGATCGTGCAAAGACGCTCTGAGGATTATGCCAAACTTCCCCTTCCCCAGCCATCGCCGGTTTCCAAACTGTGGAATATGCGCGGGATGACGGCCGATGATCGCTGCATTCAGTGCGGCATCTGCGCCCGTGTATGCCCCATGGATAACATCACCTTAAATCCCCGACCAACCTTTGGGGAGAACTGTCTCACCTGTCTGGCCTGCTTCCACTGGTGTCCCACAGAGGCTATCTATATGAGCAAAGAAACGGAAATTCAGCGCCGCCCCAAATACCATCACCCGGACATTCGTTTAGATGATATGATCAGCTCTTAAAGATTCCTCCAGGCGATAAGCCGGATACTGTCCGGTATAGCCCATATTGACAGACAGACGGGCACATGCTTCCCAGATCAGTCTGGCTGCCAGCAAAAACCGCTCCTCTTTAATACTGCGGAACATGCCCGAGGAGACAAGCACATACTGAGGAAAGCCGCTGCTGTTAAAAACAGGAGCGCCCACACAGCGCAGACCAATACGGTGTTCACCGTTCTCAACGGCTACGCCATTATATCGAATACGCTCAAATTCCCGTTCCAGATCCTGCGCCTCTACCAGTGTATGAGGCGTATACATCCGGCGGGTTTTATTTTTCAACAGCTGGCGGCACTGATGCCGATCCGGCATAAAGGCCCAAACAGCCTTCCCCATAGCCGTACTGTGCATGGGAAAACGGCTACCAGCTTCTGTAACAACTCTCATAGGATTGCCTGTATCCTGAAGATACAGGCAAAGCATTTCTTCGGCCTGATAGGTCCACAGCCCAACAGTCTCGCCGGTCTGCATGGCAATCCCCGGCATATAAGTTCTGGCATAATCTACAATATGCCACGACCTGCGCACCGCATTGCCCAGTTCAAATAAATGCATCCCCAGCCTGTACTTTCCACTGCCACCGTCCTGCTCAATAACTCCAAAATGGCGCATTGTGGACAAAAGACCATACACCGTTGTTTTGGGATAACCACATCGTACGGACAGCTCCTGAAGGGAAAGCCCAGAATCCGACGCAGCCAGTGCATTTAAAAGAAGCATGGCCTTTTCCACTGATTTGATTTCACCCATCTACAGCCGCTCCTTATGCTCTGAACGTATAAGAATCATCTCAGCCGCAATACTGATGGCAATTTCCGCCGGGGTTTCTCCTTTAATCGGCAGACCAATAGGTGTGTGCATACGGTTAATGTCTTCCATGGCAATCCCCGCTTCCAGCAAACGTTTTGTAGTTGCCGCAATTTTATGTCTGCTGCCGATGACACCAATATAAGCCGCCGGTGTCTGAAGCGCCTGATAAAGGACCTCGTAATCAGACTGATGTCCTCTGGTCATAATCACCACATAGTCCTGCGCTTTGATCTGAATTTGATCCGTAAAATCTTTAAAATCTCCATACACCGTATGATGTACCCCTTTAAAAAGACGGGGATCGGCAAAATGTTCCCTGTCTTCGTAAACAACCACTTTAAATCCCACATGGGCAATGACCGGAACAAGCTCCTGAGCCACATGGCCGCCGCCAAATACATATACCCAGCCGGACTGGATCAATGGTTCCACAAAATAATCCGGTTCTGTGCCTGTCCGGACAGATGTATTTTTCAGAAAAGGCAGTAGCTGTGCTTCCGTCACACCATCCATAAAGTTCAGCCCCGACATTTTATCATACACACCGGTCTGGCAGGCTGCCCCTTCTTTGATGGCCGTAACCAGCCATGCATCTGTGTCCGCATCGTAAAGCCTGAGCATATGGTCAAGCATGGCCGTAAAATTTGCATCACCGCCGTTGATGTACTGAAAATAAACAACCACATTGCCACCGCAGATCATCCCTATATCCGCAGTCTGATTTTTCGTCAGATTAAAGCCCTTGGTCATTGAGCATTTTTCTTTCAGCACTCTAAGTGCCTCTTTAGTGCTTAAATATTCCACATTGCCCCCTCCGATGGTGCCCATGGTGCTTCCGTCTTCAAACACCGCCATTTTTGCCCCATTTCCCCTGGGCGTAGACCCTGAACTGGCCACAATACTGGTAAGCACAAAACTTTCCGGCTTTTTCAGTCGTTCCCTCAAGGCTTTAAAAAATTCAATCATATCGTTTCCCCTTTCTGTGTGCCGGCCGCAAAGCATGGCGGCTTTTGCAGTCTTAGCACAGATAATGCCGCAATCCTATATGAATTATTCTGCAATCTTATATGTTGAATGGGCCATCAGTGCTCTGGCTTCTTCATCACTTAAGTCATAGTGCCAGAATAACTGATAAAATGTTTTTGCTTCTTCAATCATATCCTCATCATATAAATCCGGGTACAATAAATTTCCCAGCCAGCGGATACCGATGATACGGTTTACTGCCGGCGGCTGTGTCATCCAGTCATAGGGGCCATTGGGTATCTCATAGTATCTGCCCTGAGAAATTGCTGTCACACCGCCCCAGTTTTCATCTTCGGAAACTGTTTCGTAAGGTCCGCCCTGACTGAACAGAATCACATCCGGCTGAGCCAGAAGCACAGTTTCCATATTAATGGTATTGCCGCCGCTTTTATTACTGATCTCATCTACAACAATGGCATTTTTAGCACCCACAATGTCAATGACCGCAGAATGGATGGAGCCTGCCGCATTCACCTCAAGGCCCGTATCTCCGGAAGCAAACATCACCGTCAGCCGATCCTCATCTGCGATCTTTGCTGAACGTTCCTCTGCCATGGCAATCGTTTCATCGATATAAGATGCCAGTGTCTCCGCCTGGGTCTGCATATTCAGCAAAGCTCCCAGTGTACGATAGGCCTGAGAAAAGGTATCCAAATTGGCTTCAATAAATATGGTGGGAATACCGGTCTGCTCCTGGATAGCATCCATATCTGCCCCATGACCGTCCTTCATATCTCCCATGTCAATAATCACCTGGGGTTTGGCCGCAATCAGCGCTTCCATATTCAAGCTGACATTTTTTCCGTAAAACTGGCCAAATTCCGGCAAATTATAGTATTTTTCATCAAAGTACTTCTGCTGAGCCGATGTAGGATTACTGCTCCATCCAACCATCACATCCGGAGCCAGGGTATAAATAATCATCTGAGCCGATGCTCCCGATGGCGCAACCTGGGTCAGATTTTTTGGAAGTACCACTGCACGACCGCAGGAATCTGTAAAGGTCACCGTATCATCACCGTTATCCTTAATGGCCACCGACATTGAATCGCCATTTTGTGCGTCCGTTTGACCATCAGATGTTTGGGACTGTGCGTCCGTCTCAGCTGAAAACGACGCAGTTGCTCCTTCTGTTTCGGAAAACGTGACCGTTTGTGACCGGGATTCTGTCGGGCCGGATGTCTGGCAGGCCGTCAGACCGACAGTAAGACCAATAACCATAAATAATGCGCCCATTGTTTTTTTCATCTTAATTTCCTCCTTTATTGTTCAACTGCCGATTGGCAGCTTCATCTCAATTGTATAAGCTTCATCTCAATTGTATATACGAAATAGTGTGACCGGTTTTTTCAGCGGCATATACAGCGGGTATACACCATCCGGATCCGGTCCCAGACGATCGTAAATCCATGATGTATCTTTGCGTCCGTCCACCATCCTTTTACCGTAAAGTTTGGCAAAAGCTTCCATATCCGCCATGCTGTTAAACGGCTGACCAAATTCCAAATCCAGATCTACGGCCTCAAAAGGAATATCTTTCGAATTCAGCCACCGGATCATGGTTCCCGCATTTTCGCGGGATGTCTTTTCACAGTTTCTGGAAAAAAGATGCCTGCTGCTGCGCCCTTTAATAATATAAACCGGTCCCCTGCACACCTTTTCGGTTTGTTTTAAAATCGCCTCTGCCTGTGCAAAATAGCAGAAAATCATGGCATCGTAAGTTTTTTTAATCTCCATGGTATAAAAATCTCCCATAATCGGAAATACATTGGAAACACCAGTATCCGGTGCTGTCAGATTCCTTGTTAAAACAGTCAGCGCCTCAGGGGAGATATCCACAGCATCCACCTGCGCCACGTAGGGAGACAGAGCCAAAGACAGATAGCCCAGGCCACAGCCCATGTCACAGATTCTGTCTGTTTTTTTCAGATCCTGCCCAATCAGCCCTGCCAGTGTTTTATAGTATTGGGTGTGGCTGGCTGCCCTGTCCATATATCGAATCATTTCTTCATTCCAGACAAACATCCCCTATCCCCTCCAATCCCTTCAGGCATAATAAATTGATGGCCATTTTCTTCATAAAATGTCACACGGACATGATAAAGACGCCAAATCAACTCCGGAGTCATCACATCCCTGCCGCCATGGGCAAGCATCATTCCATCATCCACGGCCAGAATTTCATCGGCAAACAATAGCGCATGCTGGGGATTATGGGAAGAAATAAGCACCGACATACCTTCCTCACAAAGCTTTTTTACCTGCATAAGTACCTTGAGCTGATTGCCGTAATCCAGACTGGATGTCGGTTCATCCATAAGCAGCAAACGGCCGCCCTGCGCCAATGCCCTGGCAACAAGCACCATCTGCCGTTCACCGCCGCTGATCTGAGAAAAGCCCTGGTTCTGAAGATGGGAAATCCCCAGACGCCCCAGGGCCTCCCTGGCGATTTTCTCATCTTCCTCAGAGGGAGATGCAAAGATTGATGTATATGCACTGCGCCCCATCAGGACAATCTGATGAACCGGATAATTAAATACCGGGCTGGCCGCCTGCGGAATATAGGCCACATGCCGGGCCAGTTCCCTGATAGAATAGGTTCTGATATTTCTGCCTTCCAGCGCTATCTGTCCCTGGACACCTTTTAAATGCCCAAGAATACATTTAAAAATCGTACTTTTCCCGGCACCGTTATGTCCAAGAAGAAAGGTCATTTTTCCCGGCTTTACAAAAAAACTAATATCCTTAAGCACCTGGTGCGAACCATAAGCGAAACTTAAATGATTGACTTCAAGCATGGCTTTGACCTCCCTTCAGCAATAAATAAAGGAAAAAGGGCGCCCCCACAAAGGCCGTCAAAATACCAATGGGCACCTCACTGGTAGACAGTGTCCTGGCCAGATTATCGACCATGATAAGGAAAGATCCCCCCATCAATATGGTTGCCGGAAGGAGATATTTATAATCATTTCCTGCAAATTTACGGGCAAAATGGGGAATCACAAGCCCAACCCAGCCAATCATTCCGCTTACAGAAACACTGACCGCAGTCATCAAAGTTGCACATACAATAATCCCCATGCGAAGGCGGTGAATATGAACCCCCAGCGCCATAGCCTCTTCATCCGCCAGTGTTGCCACATTCAAACGCCAACGCAGCAAAAACAGAGGGACCATTCCCAGTAAAATAACCGGAACAAGAAGCATAAGGTCCTCCTTTCTTATAGAAGCCAGGCTGCCCATGAGCCAATAAGTAATGGCCGGCAGCTGATCTGTGGGATCGGCTACCAGTTTCAAAAAGGATGTACCTGCCGAAAACAGGGACCCCATCATAATCCCCGCCAAAATCAATCCCATGGCCATATTATTTTTATACTTTGACGAAATCACGCAGACGATCACCACCGCCAAAAGCCCGAATCCAAAAGACAGCAGACTGATACCGGCATAGCCCACCCCCATCAGGATGCCAAGGGCAGCACCAAAGCCGGCACCGGCAGATGTACCTAAAACATCCGGCGAGACCATAGGATTTTTAAACATTCCCTGATAGACACCGCCGGAAACTGCCAGGGCACCGCCAATGAGTCCTGCGGCAATAATTCTTGGAAACCGCACATTCATAACCACAATCTCCATGGACGTATCCCATGTATGCTCAATAGGAAGAATTTTTGAAATAAATATTTTGATGACCTCCGGCACCGGTACCCCATACAGTCCGATGGCAAAGGATACGAAAAAACAGATTAAGAATAGAATCAGCAGCACAAATACCCGACGCCGGTACTTGACGCTTCCGCCGCTACTTGACGTCCTGCGCTTGTTTTTCATCATATGTTTCACCTCTTTACATGCTGGCTTCATTATATCATTGAATACATCATCAAACAACGAAGAATATTCGATAATTTCGAATTTATATTCTATATTATCGAACTTCATTGATCTTTTCTTTATCACACACCTTTTTTACTAAAACAAGTCTAAACAAGCGCCGACAAAAGGTGTACAATCACTGTATCAAATAAAAATATAAAAAACGGACATGCTTCACAAAGAATTTTATTCCTGATGAAACAGCCTAGGGAGGTTTTATGAAACATATTTTTCTTACAGGAGATATCGGCTGCGGCAAGAGTACCCTGATCCGCCGTGTTCTCGAAACAGCCGGTTCGCAGATAACCGTTGCCGGCGGTTTTCTCACCGGCTTTGAAAATAACCAGCGCTTTGGCCCCAGAAAACTTTATATGTGCAATGCCAAAAATTTCAGTGACCCTCAATTTCTCAGGCAACCTGTATTTTCCCAGGTATACGGCGGCCAGGCCGCTGCAAACCTGGAAGCTTTCAGCCCGCCTCAAATCATCCGGGAAACCTTCGAGGATTTTGGCGTCTCCTTAATTGAGGCCGGACTTACAACAGCCTTAAATGCAGACAAAGCAGCCAAGAAAACAGTCCCAAAAGTTCCCCTAAAAAATAATAACAACGGCGGCTCTGTGCCTGTACTTATTTTCGATGAATGTGGTTATATGGAGGCTGAGGCACCATTGTTCCGTCAGGCAGTCATCCGGTCTCTGGATTCACCGGTTCCCATTCTTGGCGTCATCCGACAGACAACCCGGCCATCCTGGCTGGATCAAATCCGTGCCCATCCCGACACCCTGCTGATGACTGTGACACCGCAAAACAGAGACCACCTGGTGCCTCTCCTTTGCGGCCTGCTGTGCCCTTAGTGACTGATAACCCATTTAAAATGCCCCCATTCAGGCCACAAGTTTTATGATTTTACTTGTCTCCTAAATGGGGGCATCTTATTTTTAATGATCTTTATTATTTAATATGGCTGTGTCTTTCCTGAAGTGACATTACACCAATCTGTTTTTCTTTCTGAACAGCGAGAATTCCGTTGGCAGTCGCCAGGGCTGCGGCCATTGTTGTCATATAAGGCACACGGCTCTTCACGCAGGCTTTACGCACATAGCTGTCATCCGGACCGGCATCATTTCCCTTTGGTGTATTAACTACAAGCTGTACCTTATTATTGGTAATCATATCATACACATTGGGACGTCCTTCGGAAACCTTGAAAATTTTCTCTGACTCAATGCCGTTTTCAGCCAGATATTCTCTTGTATGCTTTGTGGACATGATCTTAAAGCCAGCCTGTTTAAACAGTTTTGCAACCGCCAGTACGTCATTTTTATCCCGGTTGCTGACACTGATTAATACGGTGCCTTCCAGAGGCAGTTTTGTCTGTGTAGCTTCCTGAGCCTTGTAGAAGGCCTCACCCACATTGTCGGCAATACCGAGAACCTCACCTGTAGAACGCATTTCAGGTCCTAACAGAGGGTCAACCTCTGGGAACATGTTAAATGGGAATACAGCTTCCTTCACGCCATAATGGGGAATTTCCTTTTCCTTCAGATCATTGAGCGGTGAAGGCTTTCCTGTAAATTCCATAGTAATAATCTCTGTCGCCAGAGGAACCATGGAAATATTACATACCTTTGATACAAGAGGTACTGTACGGGAGGCTCTTGGATTGGCTTCCAGAACATACACCTTATCATTTTCAATAGCATACTGCATATTCATCAAACCACGCACATGCATTTCTTCGGCAATTTTCTTTGTATATTCCTTAATTGTCTTCAGGTTTTCCTGAGAAATGTTCTGAGATGGAATAATACATGCAGAGTCACCGGAATGAACACCGGCCAGCTCAATATGCTCCATAACCGCAGGTACAAAGGCATGAGTACCATCACTGATGGCATCGGCTTCACACTCTGTGGCATGCTGCAGGAAGCGGTCAATAAGAATCGGACGATCCGGTGTCACACCTACCGCTGCTGCCATATAAGCTTTCATGCTTTCCGGTTCATACACAACTTCCATGCCCCGGCCGCCAAGAACATAGGATGGGCGAACCATCACCGGATAACCGATGCGGTCTGCAATCTCAAGGGCATCTTCCACAGTTACAGCCATACCGGATTCAGGCATAGGTATTTCAAGCTTATCCATCATGGCCCGGAACAGATCACGATCTTCTGCAAGGTCAATCACAGCCGGAGATGTTCCCAGAATCTTCACACCGTTCTTTTCCAGTTCTGCGGAAAGATTAAGCGGTGTCTGACCGCCGAACTGAGCAATAACACCCAGTGGCTTTTCCTTCTTATAAATACTTAAAACATCTTCCAGTGTTAAAGGTTCAAAGTAAAGCTTGTCAGATGTATCATAGTCTGTGGACACGGTTTCAGGATTGCAGTTGACAATGATTGTCTCAAAACCTGCCTTCTTTAATGCAAGGGCACAATGGACGCAGCAGTAGTCAAATTCAATCCCCTGGCCAATGCGGTTCGGACCGCCGCCCAGAATCATAATCTTATTTTTATTTTCACTGGCCACGCTTTCATCCTTAGCATGATAAGTGGAATAATAGTAATTCTTGTCCTGAGTACCGCTGACATGAACGCCTTCCCATGCTTCCTCGATACCGGCAGCCGCTCTGGCGCTGCGGATATCATCTTCAGAAACTTCAAGAATCTTACTCAGGTATTTGTCTGAAAAACCATCCAGCTTAGCCTGACGCAGAGCCGCTTCCTCAGGAACCGCACCTTTGCCTGCCAGAAGAGCCTCTTCTTCCTCAACCAGTTCTTTCATCTGCTCAATAAAATAAGGTTTAATTTTTGTCAGTTCATGAAGTTCTTCTACTGTGGCACCTTTTCTCAATGCTTCATACATGATAAACTGGCGCTGGCTTGTAGGCTCGAACAGCATGTTCAGCAGTTCTTCCTTGGATTTATCATGGAAATTCTTTGCAAATCCCAGACCATACTGACCATTTTCCAGACTGCGGATTGCTTTCTGGAAAGCTTCTTTATAAGTTTTCCCGATACTCATAACTTCGCCGACAGCACGCATCTGTGTCCCCAGCTTATCCTGCACACCCTTGAATTTTTCAAATGCCCAGCGGGCGAACTTGATCACAATGTAATCTCCGTCCGGAACATACTTGTCCAGAGTGCCATACTTACCGCATGGAATCTCATCCAATGTCAGTCCGCTGGCCAGCATTGCAGATACAAGGGCAATAGGGAAACCAGTGGCTTTTGAAGCCAGCGCCGATGATCTGGATGTTCTCGGATTGATTTCAATAACTGCAATTCTTCCGTCTTCCGGATTACGTGCAAACTGTACGTTTGTACCGCCGATTACCTGAACCTCTTCAACGATCTTATAGGCCTGACGCTGAAGTTCCTCCTGAGCCTCTTTAGGAATGGTCAACATCGGGGCAGAACAGAAGGAGTCTCCTGTATGAACGCCCAGAGGGTCAATATTTTCAATGAAACATACGGTAATCATGTTGTTTTTTGCATCGCGGACAACTTCCAGTTCCAGTTCTTCCCAGCCAAGAATAGACTCTTCAACAAGAACCTGGCCGACAAGGCTGGCCTGAAGACCACGGGCACATACAGTCTTTAATTCTTCTACGTTATATACAAGTCCGCCGCCGGCACCGCCCATTGTATATGCCGGACGCAAAACAACCGGATACCCCAGTTTTTCAGCAATAGCCAAAGCCTCATCTACAGTATAGGCAACTTCGCTGCGGGCCATCTCAATGCCCAGACGATTCATGGTCTTTTTAAACTCAATACGGTCCTCACCGCGTTCAATCGCATCGATCTGAACACCGATAACTTTGACATCATATTTTTCAAGCACGCCGGCTGCTGCAAGCTCAGAACAGAGATTTAAACCAGACTGTCCGCCAAGATTGGGCAGGATCGCATCCGGTCTTTCCTTTGCAATAATCTGTTCAAGGCGTTCTACATTTAATGGCTCGATATAGGTCACGTCCGCAATGCCAGGGTCGGTCATAATTGTAGCAGGATTGGAATTGACAAGAACAATTTCATATCCAAGCTGACGCAGAGCCTTACATGCCTGTGTACCGGAATAGTCAAACTCGCATGCCTGTCCGATAATAATCGGGCCGGAACCAATAATCAGTACTTTGTGAATATCATTTCTCTTTCCCATATGTTCCTCCATTGTGCATTTTTTCTCAAGACAGTATACTACATTTACCTTCAATAATAAATACAAAATTTTTATAAATTTTATTATTCTACACATTGGGCGCTCATTGCAGGCTTTTTACCCTCACAAATGTTACTTTTCGCCAAAAAATAACATGAAGGAAGCCTAAAAATTTTTTAGGTTTATAAAAAACTTCGTATCTCTAAAAACTCCGTATGCGGTCACTGCCGTCATCGGTTGTATTTTCTATAGAACGAATCACAACATAATAGCCGTTTTTTTCATTCACCTTTACGAACACCCGATCTCCCGCCTTGTGCCCCATAATGGCCTTTCCAATGGGGGATTCATTGCTGATACGTCCTTCCAGAGAATTTTCTCTGATGGTTGTCACAATTTTATAGGTTTCACATTCATCTTCATCTTCAAAATACAGTTCTACTGTATTATTTAATCCAACCTCATCCGCTTTGGAAGTGTCTGACACCACTTTGGCGGTTTTTATCATTCGTTCCAGATAACGAATCCGGCTTTCATTTTTATTTTTATCCCTTTTGGCCGCATAATACTCAAAATTTTCACTGAGATCCCCATGCTCTCTGGCCTCCTTGACCGCTTCAATGGCGTCAGGGCGCACAACAAGCCTTCGGTATTCGATCTCCTCTTTCAGACGACGAATATCATTTTCCGTTAACTGATCATACATATATGCTCACTCCCAAATTTTATTTTAGCCGATGACACTGTGGTTCATCCATTTTTTACTGAAAAACCGAGCGGTAAATATAATTCCTCTGACGGTCCAGTCTGTAAACATCCCAATCCACACGGCGATAGGGCCAAAGCCCAGCTGTCGGCACAGGAAAATACACAGACTGACACGAAATACCCACATGGAAATACAGGATACAATCATGGTAAATTTAACATCACCTGCTGCTCTGAAACCGTAGGCCGGAATAAAGGACAGGGTCCACACAATCGGCTTAACAATCGTAATACAGGCCATCATAAAGATACACATAGACGCACTTTCAGGCTCCATGCCGCCCAGCATCGTCACCGGTTTTGTCAGCGCAAAAACAAGAAGACAGCTGGCAATGACAACAACCTCCGCAACCGCAGAAAGCTTTTTCACATAATAAACCGCTTCATCCTTCCTTCCGGCCCCCATACACTGACCGACAACGGTCATCAGACCGATCCCGATGCCAATGGCCGCAATCCCGTTAAGATTTTCCAGAATATTGGTCATCGCCTGAGCCGCAATCGCCGCCGTCCCCAGGGTAGATACCGTGGACTGAATCGCCAGCTTTCCAAACTGAAACATGCCGTTTTCAATACCTGATGGTATCCCAACCGCAAGAATCATCCGGATCCGCTGCCACTGCGGCCGGATAGACAGGTAATCGCGCACATAAATCGTATTTTTTCTGCCCCTTAAAGCAGCCATTACAACAATGGCGGAAAAAATACGGGAACCCAAAGTGGAAATGGCAGCGCCGGCCACGCCCATATCAAATACCCATATTAAAATTCCATTACCGGCCACATTAAGGATGTTAGAAATCACCGATACAGTCATCGGAAGTCTGGTATTTTTCTGAGCCCTGAAAACAGACGACCCGGCATCAAACAGGGCAATAAAAGGGAACGACAGTGCAGTGTAAAAAAAGTATGTCTGGGAAGCTTCCATCACCGCATCCTCCACCTGACCGAAAATCAGCCGCAGAAGGGGGATTTTCCAGATCAGACAGCCTGCTGTCACCACCACCGAAATCAACGTAATGGCAAACATCAGCTGCCCCGCCGATTTTCTTGCATTCTCGCTGTCCTTTTGCCCCATATACTGAGAGCAGATGATCGTTCCCCCCGCAGCAAGGGCATAAAAGGCCTGGATCACAAGAACATTGATGGAATCCACCAGGGACACGGCCGAAATGGCCGCCGATCCCACATTGCTGACCATCATACTGTCTACGGTTCCCATCAAAGAATTAAGAATCTGCTCAATCACAAGAGGAACAAGCAAAATCCTTAAATCCCGGTTACTAAACATGTGCTTTGTTTCTGATTTTTTCATAAAAAAACGCCTCGTCTCATTTGTACTGAAAATGGCTGCCCCCACATTTGCAGGGGGCCTTAGTCATTATACAACGGACAGGCGTATTTTTCCATAGGGTCACAAAACTTCTGTGGCATCTTGCGGAAGATTTTTTGCATTTTCCAAAAAAAACATACTGGCTTTGGCTTCCTGGATATTGTATTTAAAATCCAGTGTTTTAGCCACCTGACCGGCGGTTTCATCAAACAGTGTACACATGGCAGTCACACTGTCCCACAGTTCCTCAGGCTTACTTCCGCTATAGGTTGAGAGAAATCGGGCCCATGTGTCAGGTTCCAGATAACGGTACATATATTTTCCCGATTTTCCAATACTTACACGCCACCTGGTGTCAATGCCGATTTTCCACGACAAAAGGCGGACAAGCTGGGGACGGATATAAAGCCCCAGCATATCCTGAACATAGGGAATTTCCCGGCGCCACAGGCCTTTGGCCACATTATTGAGGCACCACCAAAACTCATTGCAGCAATAGTGAAACGCCGCCGGTGTCGGCGGCTTTATCAGATAATCCCGCTCCGAAGACTCACCGATTGAAGGTAAAATCCCATGCTTATCCAGAAGAATCCGACACAGGCTGTCCTCCCGAATATGAGCTGTCGCATAAACTTTCGTCTGAATGTGAAGATCCAGGCGATTACCGTCCCTAAACTGCATCAGCCACCCGTAATTTTCCTCAGGGTTGCAAGGAATGCCGCATTCCAAGTCCAGCGCTTCCGGACATTGCATATACAAAATTTCGCCAAATCTTTGAATCCAGCCGGCATCCTCAATAAACGGCCTGGTCTGCTCCACAACGTATACAATGTCATAGTCCTGAAAAATATCACGTACCGCATTGTCATTGGTTCGCGAACCGTTCATATAAACTGCCAATATACGGGCATCTGTCATGGCTGTCCTCAAAATTAAATCATACATTTCTGCTTCCGTTCTCATGATAAAGCCTCCTAGTCTGTCTTGAAGTGCTGCTGCCGTCTTTTCAGCCTCGCCATTTTTTCAATTCCTACTGTATTTTTGGAAATTAATATAATAAATCCCAACAATAAAGTCAAGGCTTTAGAAAAATTTCAGCGTTTTACACCTGGGCATTTTTCACATAAGCCTCAATGGATATTCTGTAGCACACATAGAGAACAGCAAAAATACATACCGCACTGATCAGATTTATCGTATACAGCGTTGTCATCATCACATTGGCCAGGGCATTCACGGCAAACCAGGATGAAACCGCCATCACTACAAAGGGAACGCCATAGGCAAAACGCATCTCACAGATCACCGAGCGTCTCAGTGTTTTCCGGGAAATGCCCAGCTTTTTAAGAACGCCAAAGCGGGCCTGATCCTCATAAGCATCATTGTAAACTTTCATGAATAGTATGCTTGCACTGGCCACAACAAATACCATAAAAAGGAAGATACAAATGGCATAAGTCATTTTAACCCACACAATATCATTGCTGGCCGGATCCACATAAACATAGGCTGTGGTATTTTTTTGTGTCTCCGATACAATTGTATCCAAATCCGAAAGACTGGCAGCGGCGTTTTCCGGGGCCATAAGCTTATAATTATAAAGGTAAAGGGGCGTTCCCGAAGCTCGAACCCGCTCATACGTCTTGTCACTGACAACGTAGAATTTTATCTCTTCCTGCATTCGCCCAAGATAAGATCTATTAGTTGAACCGATTTCTTTGTATACCTTACCCAGAATGGTTTCTGTCTCTGTCGTATAATCGGGTTTTTCAGCCAGTGACATCAGATACAGTTTAGTTATTGTAAAAATCTGATCATCTTCAAGGGGCGGAATATCAAAATCAAATCCCCCGGTCTGAGCCATTTTTTCCAGCGCGGAACGGGCAATCAAAGCATAGTTTTGATTTTGATAAGGCGAATCAACATCCTCTGGCGAAAGGGGCAAAACCTCCAGAATTCCTTTATAACGTATGTCATTCTTCTGCTCAATCAGCTGGGAAAATTCACTGTCTCTGCCATCCATATTGCTCATAATCTGATAATCATAGGTTTCTCTGAAATGAATCATTGCATCATAGCGCTCTTTCATGGCAAATGCGGTGGCCAACACCGTCACCGAACAGATCATCAGCACCGTGACCATGGCATAGGTACGGTAATTTTTCCGTATTCTGAAAATAATATTGTTGATCCACAGATTCCGCTCTTTCTTAAACAAAAATGGCTTGTTCTTTTCCAGAGCCTGAAAAATTACAGGAATCAATCCACCAAAAAGAAAATAAGTACCAATGGTAACAAAAACAACCGCCATCAGTGCATTTCCCATAACCTCCATACCGGCTTCCTTCACAGCCAGATAATAACCGGTTCCAAGAACTGCCACACCCAGCACAGCTTTCATTATCAATAGCACGCTCGACTGACGGACATATTCGTTTTTGCGGGATGCAGACACCAGTTCAAGCACACTGCTTCTTACAATACTGATATATCCCTTGACTACCATAAGCATATAAATGACACCGAAATATAAAATCGTCATGAATACGGCTCTGACAGTAATCTTAAAACTGACCCTTCCAGTAATATCCGAAACTGCCAGCAAAACCATCTGAAACAGCTTTGAAGTTAATATTCCCAGACCCAGCCCGGCTGCCAGAGCCACCATCCCGGTCATTGTTGTCTCGATCATATATAAACGGCCGATTCTCTGATTGGTCAGTCCCATAAAGACATAAATTCCGATCTCTTTTTTCCGCTGAGTCAAAAATACATTGGTGGCATACCAGATAAAAAACAACATAAAGCACACAATGACAAAGGTGATCACTTCTATAATAATATCTATATTTCGCTTATTGATCTCCCCTAAGATTCCCAGGGCATCTGAATCCAAAAGATTCTGGAAATTAAACAGAATCAGTACCGTAAATGCCAGTGACAAAATCAATGCCATATAATTTTTAAGGCCGCTTTTAAAATTTAAAAATGCCAGTTTAAACATACTCATTATAGATCACTCCCCATGGATGCCTGCATATCAATAATGCGGTCATAGAATTCTTTTCTGCTGTTTCCTCTGGTCAGCCGGCACCGGATTGCTCCGTCACTTAAAATATAAACATCTTTAGCCCAGCTGGCACTGAATGCATCATGGGTTACCATAAGAATCGTGGCATTTTCCTGCTCATTAACCATTCTGAGGCATTCCATAAGATCCTTGCTGGATCTGGAATCCAGCGCACCTGTAGGCTCATCGGCAAAGATAATTTCAGGCCGGCTAATCAATGCTCTGCAGGTGGCGCCCCGTTGTTTTTGTCCCCCCGAAAGCTGATAGGGATATTTATTCAAATGCTGGGAAAGTCCAAACATTTCCGCCAGCTTTTCGGTTCGCCTGATCGTTTCTTTAGCGCTTACACCGTTTAGCGATAAAGGCAGGGCAATATTATCCTGAAGGGTCATGGTATCCAAAAGATTGTAATCCTGGAAAATAAAGCCGATTTTTTCCTGTCTCAGCTTTGAGAGTTCTTTATTGGATATTTTTGTAATATCCCGGCCATCCAGAATGATAGATCCCCGTGTCGGTGAATCAATGGTTGAAAGGATATTAAGCAATGTCGTTTTGCCGGAACCTGAAGGTCCCATAATGGCAATAAAATCATTGGCCATAATATCCAGCTCTATGCCCTTTAAAACCTGGGTTCTAAAGCCCTTTGTTCCGTAATCCTTTGTCAGGTTTCTGATGGACAGTACATTTTTTCTTTCCATTAAAAATCATCCTCCTGTATGTTTTTACTGAAACTATTATATCTTATCCCTGTCACAAAGTCCTTTCATTAAGGTTACAAAAAGAGCTGCAATATTACAGTATGTGCAACATTGTCACATACAATAGTTGTACCATAGAATATGGCATCCAATGGGGATACCTTTACCGATTAAAATATTCCCGGCTGTCCCTGAAAATCAACCGAAATAAAGTAAAAGAACCATATTCACTTTCCACCTGGATTTCATGGCCCAGCTTTCTCACAATCTCAGCCACAAAGTAAAGCCCCATGCCTGTGGATTTATATTGTCCGTTATGGTTATTTTCTCCGGTAAATCCTTTATCAAAAATATTGGGAAGATCATAATCCCTGATTCCTTCTCCGTTATCCCGGACAGAAAGGATGGTCTGCCCACGCCCCATTTCATCGGTTTCCCGCCTGGCTTCAAATATGAGGACCGGATCATTTCCGGAATATTTAACCGCATTGGCAATCAGCTGATCCAGCACATAAATGATCCATTCCTGATCTGAATAAACGGTCACATTGGCAATCCCTATATGAATCTGAAATTTTTTTTGAATAAGGAAAAAACGATTATTCCTGATGGATGTCTGAATACAGGCCTTTAAATCAACCGCCCGCATCCGTAGATCCGCCAGAGGGCTGGCAATTTTACAGCCAATCAAAACCTGCCTTAAATCCCTTTCCATCCGTTCCAGCTGTTCCCTGAGTTCACTGCGCACCCCTGGATCGGTAATCTTTTCCAATGCCAGCTTTCCCACAGCCAATGGGATTTTTATTTCATGGCACCAGCGGGCAATATAATCTCTCAGAGTACAGTTGGATGTATAAAGTGTCTCCAGCTCCCGATCCAGCACATGAATTTCGTGTTCAATGACATCCTGATCCCAAAGACCGGGAACATCCCGATAAATACTGCCATCCGCTGTAAGCAAATGTCTGCGGATTTTTTTGTTCTTTAAATGCCGGCCGTAATCCATCATAAAAAAAGTGCCGGCAGCCAGCAGCACAAGTCCGTCCAGATACAGCAGTTCCACAATCGCCTCTGTTTTTATAAGATATATAAAATAAATATTGTAAGCAGCTGCCAGGACAGCCCATGAACCATACAGACCGCCCCGAATCTTTCTATAAGTCATGGCCGGACCTTCCTTTCTCTGCTTTTTGATTGTTTCCCATGGCCGGTTTATGTTCTTCTTCAAACACACTGGCAGCAGAAGATGTATTGAAAGGAATGAAATAGCCCTGACCCTTTTTTGTAAATATCAAATCACAGCCCTGGGACAATGCCCGTATTTTACTTCTCAGCCTGGAAATCAGCACCGTCAGCGTTGTATCTGACACATACTCATCTGTATTCCACAGCTCCATCATCAATTCCTCTCTGGAAACAACATCCGGGCTGTTTTCCAGAAGAATTCCGATAATTTTTCGCTCAGATTTTGTCAGCTCGATCATATTCTCATTATAATAAAGTACCGATGTACCATAGTCATAATAAAATCCTTCATGAATATAGGCATCCCGAATCACCTGATATTCATAAGTTCTGCGAACAATGGCCTCCACCTTTGCTTTTAAAAGGCCCAGTCCAAAGGGCTTTTCCACATAATCATCACCGCCCTGGGCCATCCCCATAATCTTATCCCGCTCATCATTTCTGCTGCTGATAAAAATAACAGGGATCTGGGACAAACGCCGAATCTGTCTGCACCAGTAAAATCCATCGTAAAAAGGAAGGGTAACATCCATCAGCACAAGATGGGGATGAAACTGCTCATATTCAGGCATTATATTTTTAAAATCAGTGACGCAAAAGGCCTCATAGCCCCACTTCATAAGGAATGTCCCAAGCTCTGCGGAAAGTATGGCATCATCCTCCACAATCATAATTCTTATATCCATTTTCACTACCGCCTTTCCCCTCAGAAAAACTACCGAAACGGTCTGCCTGATGCAGCCATATTTCTGCGCCGGTTACCGAGGTCAGCTTCATCATAACATACATACAGCAGTACTAAAAGTACAAACCATAAACCTTTCAGAAGTGTAAGCTTAAGGGCAGGGAAATGACATGTCCATCGCCGTATCCGGCAATTAACAGCTAAGATTTAAGAGAAACAAAAATCCCCGGCCGGAATTGTTCCATTCCTGCCGGGAATCTCTTTCATTCAAAATCTACGGATTTTCCGGTTCTTCCGGACTCACGAATTGCATCCATAAGCTTTAAAACTCGTCTTGTCTCATCAATCTTTACAAGAAATTCTTCTTCTCCATGATAAGCTCTTATATAATTCTCAAAGTAATTTCTATGTTTTGTATGAACTTCAGGAAGCGCCTCCGTTACAATTCGTCCTTCTGGCGCCGGGCCAAAGGAACGGGTCGGTCCCGCTGCCGTCATTGTCCGCTGTCCGCTGACATTCGTAAGAAGCTGTGTTGTACGGCAAATATTTCCTTCTGGCGCAAAACCGTCGATATAGGCGGTTCCCTTGTTTCCCGCCAGAAACCAGTGACGTTCAAACCACTTATCATAAGCCTTGTCAGATAACATATAGGTTCCAAGTTCAAGGGTTGCGGTAACGCCATTATCAAATCGAAGCATCACTTCAAAATAGTCATCGACCTTCTCATTGATAATATTGCGAATATCTGCGAATACGCTCTTAATCTTTGCGCCTGGGAACATATAGCAGAACTGGTCAAGAAGATGTACCCCCCAGTCATATAACATTCCTCCGCCCTCTTCAGGAATCACATGCCAGTCATGCATATTTCCGTTGAAGCCGTAAAGCATTGTTTTTACCGAGTAAATCTCACCCAGAGTTTTAGAATCATAAACAGCCTTTGCCGTTGTGTAGTCTGGATCATAACGTCTCTGCTGATGAACCGTAAATTTTACACCGGCTTCTTTTACAGCTTTCTCCATATCGTCCAGCTCCGGCAGGCTCATAGCCACAGGCTTTTCACAGATAATATCCTTCTTTGCAGCGGCAGCCTGGAGCACCAGGTCATGGTGCTGATTATTGTTTGCAGCAATCAATACCACATCGACCTCAGGATCCGCAAAAAGCGCCTCATTGGAAGTGTAACGCTTGATCCCTTCCTTTACATCCTCAAGCTGTTCTGGATCTCTGTCTGAAATCCCAACCAGCCTGATCCCCGGAAAATCGCAAAGCATGGTCTCATGCTCATGTCCCATAAATCCGTGTCCGATAATTGCAATTCCTATGTCCGCCATTTTACCACCTCATCAAATATTTCAATAAGCCCAGAATCTTCTTATCTGCACAGGAGCATTCTTCTGTCATTTGCGACACCAAACATATGCGCCATGTTGCCCATACCGCTTCCATCCGGTTCTGCCTCCAGCGCCCCGTTATAGTTCAGTACCCAGCCAAAATCCACATGGACGTCGTGATATCCGATAGACAGTCCGCCTTTTTTCTTAACCTTATAGATCAATGGTTCACGAAACTGCCAATATTTATTCAAATCAAACATCTCTTCTCTGGTGTACTCAATCCCGTCATATTCAAAGATGAGTTCATCGCGGTCAAATACTTCCCCGTCTACCGTCACATTTCCAAAGCGGCACTGGGTAAACCAGTAGCCCTTGTAATACCTGGGAACAAAGCGAAATTCAAATCCATCGATTTCCCCGTTCTCATCATAGGTATTATGAAACCCTCGCTGCTGAATTGTCTGAAATTCTACCATTCTCATTCCCTCCTTTTTAATATCCCAAAATGTTGCGAAGCATAATCTGATGACGTCGAACCTGCTCCGGAATCTCAACCATAGCCTGTCCATACTGCATCGGGCCTTCTTCTGCATGAAAACGGATTGCCCCCTCATACTCGGAAAGAATATCTCCGCTCCATCCATTATCAATCATATACTTAATAACCTCAGCATAGGGAATCGTTTCTTCCTCAAAATTCTCATTTACACCTGTAAACTTGCCGTGGCATGCCCAGCTGTATGGAAGAAAATCAACGATTTCCTCCGGTTTTGTCACATCATCAAAGTTACCCATTGGAAGATCCTCCATGCCCTTGCCAGGCTTTGTCTGGAATGTACCAAAGTCGATATTAAAGCCAAAATGAGAAGTTTTTGTTCTATGGATAAAATCTAAATATTCATCCCGGATATGGGGTGTATGCAAGGTGGTCGGAAGATGTACCTCGTTCTGCATACGCACATCATATTTCTCCGCATAAGGAAGCGCCTTCTCAATATAATTCTGCCAGCCCGGCTCCGGATCACACATAATATTGGTACAGGTGATCTTAGTTCTTAAAGCCTTAAAGCCCAGCAGATTTGCCAGACGAAAATCCTGCTTTAATTCTTCTACCACTTCATCATCAGACATTCCTTTGCCCCGATGAAGATGATTCTCAGCCCAGTGCCCCAGTTCGGACGGCTGCAGGTTGTACTTATCGCAAAGCCGCCAGTATTTATCAATCCATTCCGGGGACGGATTGGGATAGTTTGGAATATAGCTTGTCAGAAATTCAAAGCAGGTTGCTCCTGTGTCGTACATCTCTAAAAACGCGTCCTCGAGGGTCATTGATTTTCCCAAAAGATTGTGATAGCTGTATAAGCATATTCCTCTTCTTGGATGTCCTTTTTCATTGCTCATTGTAATACCTCCATTTCAATAAATATCTTTTCTTGCTGATTCTTACTGTCCTAATTTCACTTCTTTTCCTTCACGGGCAGACTGATAGATCGCATCCAGAATCTGAGTTACAACAAATGCCTGCTCCGGTTTTACGACCGGTTCCGTATCGTTCAGGATACATTCTAGCCACTGCCTACACTCAAGATCCTTAGGTTCCGAAGACTCGCCGGTAAAGAATGCAATGGTTCCGCCCTCGGAAAGCTTCTGCTCAACCAGTTCTCCATGATACGTCCCATTGACGATCAGGTCATACTCCCTGCCGCTTGAAGCGCCTCCGCCGGACATTGCTCCGACGATCTCTGCACCGCCTTTCGTACCGCAAAGTGTGCAGGCTGCCTCACGTGAGTCCTTCATATTGATTGCCCATGCAGACTCCAGGAAGATCGTTGCCCCGTTCTCAAACTTGATGTATCCGAAAGCAGAGTCTTCGACCTCATATGTCTTAGGATCCCAGGGTCCAAACATATTCCCCTGTGCCGCAAGTTCAGAATGTCCAAGCTTTTCAAATACAGATCCCATAACGGATACCGGCTTATAGTTGTCCATGCACCATAAGGTAATGTCCAATGCATGTGTCCCGATATCAATCAAAGGCCCCCCGCCCTGAAGCTCCTTGTTGGGGAATACGCCCCAGGTGGGAACCGCCCTGCGGCGAATTGCATGCGCTTTTGCAAAATAAATTTCTCCAAACTCATCGGCATCACACGCCTTCTTAAGCATCTGCGTATCCTGCCGGAACCGGTTCTGGTATCCGATCGTAAATTTCTTCCCAGAAGCCTTCCATGCGTCTATCATCTTCTGCGCCGACTCTGTGTTGTGAGCCATAGGCTTTTCGCACATCACATGCTTACCGGCCGCAAATGCATCGCAGGTGATCGGGCAATGTGCCACGTTTGGCGTACATACATGAACAACATCAATCTCGGGGTCTGCCAAAAGCTGCTTATAATCTTCATAAACCTTTGCATTATCCAAGCTAAAATCCTTTTTTGCCTTCTCTGCCCGTTCTACCTTGATATCACAAAGCGCAACCACCTCACATCTGGCAGACTGTGCCGTCAAAGCCGGCAAATGCTTTTGATTGGCAATTCCGCCGCATCCGATCACTCCAATCTGTAATTTCCCGTTCTTCATTTTCTATTTCCTCCTGCTATTGTTTATTTGCTGTTTCCGCCGCAGCATCCACTAATTTCTGATTCTGTGCGCCCTGCTGTCCCACATAGGCCATTTTCTTAGCAAGCTGACTGCTCAGACCAACTGCCACCAAAAGAACAAGCCCCCGAACCAGCTGTGTGACACCTGCATCCAGTCCACACATAACAAGTCCGTTTTCCAGCATAATAATCGTAGGTGCACCAAATATCAATTTGTATACTTTTGACCCTTCACCGCCCTGTACCGGAATACCGGCAATGAACAATGCCATCATGACCTTCATCTCAAAACCGGAACCCATTGTATTGCTTGTTCCACCCAGACGGGCTACGGTGAAGATCCCTGCAACCGCCGCCATTAAACCGGATATCATAAAAGCGATAATCTTGATTTTATCAACATCCACACCTGTATGCCTGATTGCGACCTCATTTTCACCGATACCACGCACATAATTTCCTAATCTGGTAAAATTCCATATATAATAAATAATAAGGAGCATAACAACCGTGACAATCAGCTTCACTCCGGTATTGTCAAGTACATATAGGTCATCCGGCAAATAAAAGGCATTATTGCTCAATACAAGATTTACGACAGCACGATACCCCATGAGCATGGCCAGGGATGCCATAAAAGAATTGACCTTTAACTTGGCATTTACAAACCCGAGTAAAAATCCAGAAGCAAGCCCTATCACTACAGAAATAATGATAAACCAGACAGAATGTCCTGTAGTCTGTGCCGCCATCAGTCCATACATGCCTGCCAGCGCAACGACAACACCGGTACTGATATCCGTTCCGGCCATTGCCGTTACGAACAACATACCACCTGCCGCCAGAATTGTAGCAACAGACTGATTAAAAATATTTAAAAGGTTACGGGCTGACAACAGGGAACCACCTGTTAAAATTGTAAATACCACTAAAATCAACAGGAAGATCAAAACTGGAAGCCAGGTGTTGATATCAAAAGTAAATTTTTTTGTTTTCATTACAACAGCACCTCCATTATTTTCTCCTCATTGAAGTCAGTCGTTCTGGAAAGCATGCCTGCAACCTGGTGATTTTTCATAACCAGAATGCGGTCTGACATTCCCATGGCTTCTGAAAGTTCATCTGAAATCATAATAATTGCAAGGCCATTCTCCTTTGCCTTTTTCAGCACGCCGTAGATATAAGCCTTAACACCGATATCCACACCACGGGTCGGACAGTCCAGAATAATATAGTCCAGGTCCTTTACAAGCCACCGGCTCAGATTGACCTTTTGCTTATTACCGCCGGAAAGCCGACGCACAATATGATTTAATCCGGACGCTTTCACTTCAAATTCTCTGGAAGCCTTCTCCGCAAGCTGCTTCACCTTCCGTGGATTCTGGAAACCTAGCGGTCCTGCCATCTCTCCCAGAGAAGGAACGACCAGATTTGCACCAATCCCAGCATTCAACATCAGCCCGTTGGCATCCCTGTCCTTGGACAGATAAGCGCCTTTTGTCTTAACGATATCGCCCGGCTTCTTCAGCACCTTATGATGGGTCTTGACGGTAACTGTACCGGTTCTTCCTTCTTCCAGTCCGAAAATCCCACTTCCCAGCTCGTGGATCCCTGCATCAGAGAGTCCACAGACACCAAAGATCTCTCCTTTATGTACCTCAAAGGAAATATTTTCACATTTCCCCGGAACAGTAAGATTCCTGACTTCAAGAACAACCTCATCCTGATACGTTTCCTCGCTGTCATCACGATAGTAATCACCGGACACCTCACGTCCGATCATCTGATGCTTTAATTCATTCATCGTATATTCTTTTGCATCCTTACAGGCTACAATCACACCATCACGAAGAACTGCGATCTGGTCGCTGATTTCGAGCATTTCTTCCAGATCGTGAGTGACCATGAGAATTGTTCTTCCCTGCGATTTGAACTGCTCAATAAATTTATATAAGACCTTACGATTATCCATAGATAACGCCTGGGAAATTTCATCTAATACAAGAAAATCCGGTTCCGTGATCAATGCTCTCGCCAGCTCCATAATCTTCCTTTGTTCAATGGAAAGTGTCCCGGCAGCCACATCAAGAGGAACCTTCGGGAGATTCCATTTTTCAAATACGGCTTCTGCATCACGATACATGGCTTTCATATCTACTGCAACGCCCCTTATATATTTGTCCATCTTCCCCAGGAACATATTGACGATTCCCGGAAGATTTCCCACGATCCCAAGCTCCTGCACGACCATTGCAATACCATGCTTCGCCGCGTCTGCCGGGGAATGTGGGGCGTATTCTTCCCCGTTTTTTATAAATCTGCCGGAATCCTTCTTCTGCATTCCACATACCATAGAAGCAAGTGTTGATTTCCCGGAGCCATTCTCGCCGGCAAGTCCGAGAAGAATTCCTTTTTCAAGGACAAGATTGATATCTTTGTTTGCTAAGGTAGGTCCGAAGCTTTTGCTGACGCCTTCGATTCGCAACATTTCTTCTGCCATTATTTTACAACCCCCTTATATCCCCAGGATGAAAGAATACCGCAGAGCAGTACAACGGCCGCAAGACAGATGTCCTGACCTGTACCGGACGGTACGCCCAACAGGGTTAATACATTAAACAAACCTGCAACAATGACCGAACCAATCAATACGCCCACGATATCATTGAAAATACGGGAGAAAGAGCCTGCGATCAATGTAATTGCCAGAGCCTTGAAGATACCGCTTAAACGCTTAAAGATCCCATACCTGCAGTTGTTGTAAAGCGGCCGGTATAAGAAAGCTGCGTAATCACACCTACCGAAATAATCGCTGCGCCCACAAGCGCTGAAACCATAACCGTCTTTTTCCGATTGATTCCCATGGCCTCTGCGACCTCCCCTCCGCCGCCAATGGCACGGAGATTGAATCCCAGCTGTGTTTTGTTAAAAATAAAATATGCAATAACAAACACGCAAAGTGCGATGATAATAATGATCGGGAATGTTCCCAATGCAGTGCAATGCTTTAAATAAACAACCGCAGCGCCTGCTGTTTTGGCCCGCGCGCCCACATAAATTGTGGCAATCGCTTCAAAGACCAGGGCACATCCAAGACCTGCGATCCAGGATGGAATCCCGATGTATAAGGAGCAGGAGGCACTTATACATTCACAAATAAGCATTCCCAGAACAGCTCCCAGAATCAGTCCCGGATATCCAAGACCAAAATCCTCTACTAAAACAGCGCCGATATTACCGGCAAGTATGGCTTGTGCTCCGATCGACAAGTCAATCATTCCACCTGAAAAAATAAACGTCATTCCAAGTGCCAGAATCATCGGATAGGTAATCTGCGTCAAAATAGCCTTCAGATTATTGGGGGTTAATAATCTGCCACCTGTAATAAAGTGACAGATTATATATACTACGGCAAGTATGCCTATCACGGTTATCTGATTTCTCAGACGTCTCTTTTTCAGGTCAACACTTAAATTTTTATGATGTGTCATAAGTGTCTCCCTTCCCAACAACGAACGCCTTAGTTTGCTGCTGCTCTTTCTTCTAATGAATAGTTTGCAATGACCTCCATGAATGCGTCATAATCAAAATCAGCATTATACAATCCATCCATAGCCTGGATCTCGGCTGCAGAATAGCATGGGTTCTTAATAAAGTTTTCTGTAAACTGTTCATAAGTATCTGCGGTGATCTGGAACGGCATGATATTGTCAACAAATACCATATTGCCGTCAGCATCCTTCAGCGGATTGCCATCCAGATAATTCATCAATGCAACTGTAGCCATGGTTCCGGAGATCCAGTAATCACCATTGACGAACTCTACAGGGTTATCCTCTGCAACCAGATACTCAAGAACTGCAGAATCCAGACCAGAGGTAAGAACCTTCACATCAAGGCCCTGGTTTTTGATCGCATCAGCAGCGCCAATACCATAATCAGAACCGGTACCATAGACAAAATCAATCTCTGGGTTCGCGATCAATGCATTCTCTGCGAACGGCTGGATATTATCAGCAGAATCTGTATAGACAACCTGCTCAACCGTACCGCCGCCTGCTTCAAATGCCTCTGTAAAGGCCTCGATACGGGGCGTATCTGTCGGATCCCCCTGTGCTCCGGTTTCAATGATGCAGCTCTTGTAGCCCTTTTCAAGCGCATACTCTGCAATCAAAGTACCGTACTCTGCATTGGCCGGTCCAACCGCTCCTGCAAAATATTCGCTTTCCTGCAGTGCTGCAATCACATCCGGATCAGATGGAACCTTATCAGAAAATACATACGGGATCTTTGCTTCCTCGCACATATCAATCACCGTCTTATACAGGTTATCGGCCGGAAGCCAGATCACAAGCCCGTCACATCCTGCTGAAATCAGGTTTTCGATGTCCTGCACGATTTTATCTACCTGGAAATCATCCGATGTGGACTGAGCTTCACTTCCCAGGCACTCGATAACATACTGCTGGTTGTTTGCCAAAGTCGTAAGGGCATAAGAACCTGGTCCAAAATAGTTATAACCAATCTTATAGGTGTTCTTCGCTGTAAAACCGGTGTTTTCCACTTCGATCTCCCCGGTAGAAGACGCCCCATTTCCTGCCTCTGTTTCCGGAGTATCCGCTGTATCGCCTCCGGAGGCCGTATTGCTACAACCTGCAAGCAATGTACAAGTCATGGTTGCTGCTAAACCAAGGCTTAATAACTTTTTGATTTTGTTTTTCATGATAAATCCTCCTTTTTATACATCATGTTCATTTCTCCTGTGGTATTTCAAATTATACATCAGCATTTTTGCACAAACTATCTATTAATCGCCCGTTTTTTTCGCCCAAAATGACGAATTCCGTACTTTTTTCTTCTTCTCTCACCGTTGTTTCTGAAACAAGACAACTTTTCGCATTAATTCTTGTCCTCTTTGTGCTTTTTTTATATTTTCCTTTTTTTTATTCTCCATATTTGATATATTCAAGTTATGAAACAAATATTTTTATACTAAAATTAATGTTATGTTTCACAAAATTTATGGTTTATTACTACGATTCAAGAAAGGATTCTTTCAATTTATGGATAAAAAAGTGACAATTTATGACATTGCGACAGCTGCAGGCGTCTCACCGGCAACCGTATCCCGGATGATTCACCAGCCTAACATCGTAACAAAAACAACAAGAGAAAAAATATTAGAAGCCTTCAGCGACTATGGCATCCGGCCGGAGGATTTAGCGATAAAAAAAACGGCCGCAAAAAGCGCAAAAACTTCTGCGGACGCCGGGTCCAGGGCGGTATTAGTATGTATCCCCATCTGGGAAAACCCATTTTATGATGATATCTTAGCCGGTATTGAAAATCACCTGAAACAACATCATTACCATATGATCATTACAAGGGAAATCCCTCAGAGAAGTACCATCTTCTCATTTATCAATTACTGTTCCAATCTGAACATCGCAGGGCTGGTGATTATGTACGCCATAGCGGAGGATCTGTTAAGACAGCTGAAATCTGCCTTTCCGATTGTCCAGTGCAGTGAATATAACCCACTATACAGGCCTGTGCCATATGTATCCATTGATGATTATGCCATCACAAAGGCAGCTATTGCCTATCTTATCAAAACAGGTTGTAAAAGGATCGGATTTTTTTCGGCCCCCTTTGATTACCGCTATGTGCAGGACCGTTACCGCGCTTATAAGTCTACGCTGCTGAGCAATGGACTATCCGTCGATCCGGATTACATCATCCAGGTTTCCGGTTACTCATATAAGCATTTGCTGGAAAGTGCTTATCGTCTGTTCCGTTTGCCAAAGCTTCCGGATGCCGTATTTGCCACCTCTGACATCCATGCCCATGCCATGATTAATGCTGCCCAGCGCTCAGGTATTCGGGTGCCTGAAGAGCTGAAGGTGTTCGGCTTTGACAACACAAACTACGCCACACTCTCCACGCCGACCATCTCGACCATTGAGCAGCCGCGTCTTGCCCTGGGGGTCCAAAGTGCTGAGTTGCTGCTTAAAATGATCGCCCAGCCTTCCGCTGTATTTGAACCAGTGCTTCTCCCCACCAAAATCATTCTTCGTGAATCCACATAATTCCTATTTCGCCCAAAAATGCCCGGTGCCAATTTTCACACCGAGCATTTTTTTATATGAATTCCTCTTCACCATTTTCATCATAATGACGGAAAATATGAAGCAGCTGTATCTCCTGAGGCTCCATTTCCACCGTGATATTCAGTACATTATTCGTAACCGTCTGCTCCGCCAGTTGAATACGCGGACGGGAAATATGATTGATATATTCAACATCCGCCGGTGTAAAGCTGGAGAACTGTCCCATACGTCTCCATTCATCCTGCACGCTCCCGTACTGGGAATTGACGAAACGTGTCTTTACATGATAAAGACCATTTTCAACACCCGTTATGGTGATCTTAAGGATTCTCCTGCGCTGCTTCTCGTACAAATGCGGAATGCTTTCCACGGTAACGTCCTTCTCCTGCTGCACAAAATATTGAATTCCAAGCGCTTCATAGTTATGGCAGGCAATGACATAGCTCCCGAATTCATTCATGGTGACCATGGCATGGTCTGTCTTCCCGACCAGATATTCCTCCAGACGATTCAAAAAGCTCATTGCCCAGAAGGAAGGTTTGCAAATTCTCTGATGAGTGATCAGACCGCAGCGTCCGTTCAGCAGCAGCGGCGTATCATCATCATCTGCAAACAGATCCGTCCCAAACCAGTACCCCATCAGATGGACCTCATGATATATATCCATAATTGTCTTCATCAGATAAGCACCTTTGAACCGGCTGTCATTTAACACATTGGCATTGATGACCGTAAAATTCCATTCACTGATGTACACCGGCATATGCATTTCATATTTGGAAAGGATCTCCTTCTGTCTGCCAACATATTCTCCTATAGCATCCACGCCTTTTATCTGACCGTCCGAATACTCCATCTCCAGCTCCGGCTCCATGTAAATCATTGGATAACAGTATAGCGACACAAAATCCGGCAAAATACTGCGTACACTCCATTGCTTAATAAAGGTATCAAAAAGAATTTTTCCGTAAGCCCGGTCATAATCACCCCCGACTCTTGTCCTGGGAGAAACTGCCTTAATGTTCTGATATACCGCCTCAAAATATTCAATATAAACGGCAGCGTCTCCGTCCGGAAACCATCTGGGGTCACACCAAACCTCGAAAATCCACTTGGACAATTCCTGAATACCGTAACGGTTCACTAAGTGCTTCATCAGGCGCTTGATAAACGCTCCATAATCCTTTGCAGTCTCAAATGGGATCATACGTTCATTATTCACGTCATAGGTTTTATAATTATTCTTCAACAGAAGAAAAGGCTTAAATCCCAGCTCGATATAGGGGATCAGATGGTTTTCCGTCAAAAAATCAAGACATATATCAAGATTACTGAAATTATACTTTCGCGTTTTACTGGCAATATTTACATGTAGTTCCGGCGCATACAAATCCCAGACCCTGACATATTCAAACCCTAACTCCTTACACAGAAAAAGCAGATGATTCTGAATCTCTCTCTGAAGAAGTAATGAAAAGCCGCCGATATTGATCATCCGATTCCATGTTTTATCTAAAACCTCATACTGGTTCGCAGAAACATTCAGCTGCTCTACTTGAATCTCCTGCATATGTTCCTGTCGAAGTAACTTCTCATTGTCATCAAAATAATCCAACAGCCGAATTTCTACAGCATTTTCCGTTTCCTCCGGTAAAGTCGCCTCCGTTTTCCGATCGTACAGAGAATTCCGATACTGCTTTGGATTGACCCCATAGTTTTCTTTAAAAGCCTTATTAAAAGCTGCAAGATTGGGAAAGCCGCAGTCCAGTGCAATCCGAGTCAGGGGTTTATCGGTACTCTCCAAATCCTTGACCGCCTGTTCTAAACGCACACCGGTCAGATATTTGGCAAAATTTACCCCCAGCTTCTTCTTAAAATAGCGGGACACATATGTCGGAGACAGATAAAATTGCTCTGCCAGATCCTCAAGATGCAGGACAGAATGAAAATTCATATGAATATAACGGGTCATTTCACGGACCAGGTCCTCTCCATCATACCATTCGTCGTTCTCTGCGGGATGACTCTTGATCACAGAAAAGGATGCAACCAGAAGCTCTGCAATCTGATAGTACAGGCTGTTCAGCTTCATGAAAATACGACCATCTCCCGAACGCTTGCCGTAATAATAAGCCACACATTTTTCCAAAAGATTGTGCAGGGACATACAACGTTCCGATGTCTCATCCATGGAATTTCCTACAAAATCCATCTTTGAACTCTCATAATAACCTGAAATAACATTCAGATTAACAGCAAACATCATCACCAGTGAAGAATCATTCAGCCTCACAGAATGCAGTTGAAACGGATTAACCAGAAGAAAATTGTTCTCTGTCAGCTCCAATACAGCCCCGGACAGCCGCACTGATAGGCTTCCCTTCAACGCAAGATAGATGAGAAGATACGGTTCTTGTATACGCTCGCCGGATTTTGTCAGCAATTCATATTCCATAATCTGATTATTATCCAAATCTATTCTACTCATCTGATCCTTCCTTTCTTTTGTAGCAGATCATTCATCTCGTAATCGCTCAACACGATTCTCAACCATGTCGTTTCTATCAGACAACCTTTTTTGATATGATATCATTCGATTCCATATTTTAAGGTAAAGAAAAACCCCAGAAACCCAAGGTTTCTGAGGTTTTGTATGCATGTTGTCGTTCCAAAGATTATCTCTTGCTGAACTGAGGTGCACGACGAGCTGCCTTGAGACCGTATTTCTTTCTTTCTTTCATACGTGGGTCACGAGTTAAGAATCCGGCATTCTTTAATGTCGGTCTGTATTCAGCGTCTGCTTTTAATAATGCTCTTGAAATACCATGTCTGATTGCACCGGCCTGGCCTGTAAATCCACCGCCGTGTACATTTACTAAAACGTCAAATTTATCAGTTGTGTTTGTAGCTGTCAGAGGCTGTCTAACGATAACCTTTAATGTTTCCAGTCCGAAATAGTTATCGATATCTCTTTTGTTAATTGTAATATTGCCTGTACCAGGTACAAGGTAAACTCTGGCAATACTTTTCTTTCTTCTTCCGGTTCCGTAATATTTTACTGTAGCCACGGTTATTCTCTCCTTCTAAATAAAAGTTAATTAGTATTTGATTTCCAGTACTTCCGGTTTCTGAGCATCGTGTCCGTGTTCAGCGCCAGCGTATACATGAAGCTTTTTGATCATCTGTCTTCCCAAAGGTCCTTTTGGCAGCATACCTTTAACAGCAAGATAGATTACATCTTCAGGCTTCTTGTTCATCATTTCTTTTAATGTTGTTTCTCTCATACCACCAACATAGTCGGAGTGATTGTAATATACCTTCTGGTCTAACTTCTTACCTGTAACTGCAATTTTATCTGCATTAATAACGATCACATAATCACCTGTGTCCATGCTCGGTGTATATGTCGGTTTATTTTTTCCTCTTAAAACTTTAGCGATCTCGGATGATAAGCGTCCTAATGTATGTCCGGTAGCGTCTACTACATACCATTTTCTTTCAATTGATGATGCGCTTGCCACATAACTTTTCATGGTTTAACCTCCTTGCTGAAATTCAGCGTTTCAGTAAATTTTTCTGTTTTTTGGTATCTTTTATAAGCTTAAATACTGCCTACCGGGGCTTTGGCTCGCAGTATTTGAAAACATATTGTCACAATTAGTTATTATATGTGATGGCGCCGTGTGTGTCAATACCCTTTTTCATGATTTACCATATATTTGCAGGCACCTGGCAGATTATTCTGTTTCCATCCGCTGACGGACCTGTTCCAAAATTAAATCAATGAGCGCCATGCCCTCGTCATCCTCATCTATTTCAATATCACAGTCCTCACACAAATCATTCAGTGCGGTGATAATCCATGGATTTCTTGCTCTGATCACCGACATACGTCCGTAATTCATAACATAACCTACAAAAAAGGACAGGACGATTTCCTCCTCGGCATCGTCAGGTTCCAGCACATGCATGGAAAGAATCATCTGACTGTCCTCATCCACCGCAATAAACAACAGCGGTTTGACAGGCCGGTCATAGCCGGCTTCTTTAATGGTTCCATTCAGGTAGGCAAAATCCATTAAAACCCCGGCATCGATGCAGGGCCGTTTTGTGAGACGTTTCTTTAAAATCTCATCCTGCAGCTCCACAACCGGATACGTCTTCTGACGATAAATCATAGGCGCCACATCTGTAAACATCTCGCCCCGGGCATCACTGCGCCGCCAGAGTGCCTCCCCGCTGTCATAACTGACCTGTATGCTTTTTTCCTCAAATTCCCTGGCCACGGCCATCAGCTGCTTTGCTGCCAGAATGAGCACTTCCACCTCTTTGTCTTCAGGGTCTGTCGGTGCATAACGCCGCCTGAAAGAAAGAAAATAAGGCCATGCGCCCCGGCCTCTGAATTTAAGCCCAAGACTTCGTATATTCTTTTTTTGCTGCCCTGGAACCTCCTCACGGTCTCCCCAATAGCAGCACAGACATGTCTGCTCAAACATCACATAATTCTCAGGCAGACCATATTCCTCACTGGCCTCAAGCATATCAAAATCCGCCAGACCTTCCATGCCCTGATAAACCACAAAGCCCGGGGACGTCCCGCTCTTTCCATGAACTGAGACAAAAACCGGCTCTTTTTGTCCGGCAAATTCAATACATAACAGCTCTGTGCTCCATAAATACTGCCATGGTTCCAATTGTCTGATCTGTACAGCCAGCTGGTATAATTCCTGCCACTGCTGTAAGGTTGCCTCACACCTCATCCATCTCACCCTCACCATAAAATTGGGGTATGAAACTTTCGCTGGATGTTTCCCCTTCCTGAATATAGGCATTGGTCACGCCCAGGTCAATCGCATAATCAATCAGTTTTTTATAAGATTTATGCTTTACCCTGCAGTTAAGCTCCGGGATCTCCCGTACCTGCTCAAGGGGCGTATACTGATTCATCAGGCTGAGATAAATCTGATCGCCATAGGTTTCATACAAATATTTTACAATTCGTTTTGAATCCATCAGTTGTCCCGGCAGCATCAGATGACGAACAATTACCCCTTTTGTCATCATACCGTCATCCGCGTTAAACTTAGGCGCACCGGTCTGACTGACCATCTGTTTAAGTGCTGTTTTAACCACAGACACATAATCAGGAGCCGCGGAATATTTTTGAGCCAACTCCGTGTCCATATATTTAAAATCTGTCAGAAAAATATCCACATCATCTTTAAGCGCTTCAATCGCCGCTACGGTCTCATACCCACTTGTATTATATACAATCGGCAAACCCAGCCCCTCTTTTTTAGCCAGCCGAAGCGCTTTGATAATCTGAGGCCGGTAATGGGTTGGTGTCACCAGATTAATATTGGCAGCGCCCTGAGCCTGAAGGCTCAAAAACATTTGAGCCAGCGTCTCAACGGTAATGGTCTGCCCTACATTTCCTGCTGCAATCCGGTAGTTTTGACAATAGATACACCGCAGGGTACAGCCGGAGAAAAACACGGTCCCAGACCCCCTCTGTCCGGAAATACATGGTTCCTCCCACATATGAAGCGCGGCCCTTGCCACCTTTAGCCGGTGATCCATCTTACAAAAACCGGTACCGCCGACCGTCCGGTCGGCATGACACTGTCTGGGGCACAAGGTACAATAGGTTAAATCGTCATCCGGCTGTTCATAACGAGTCTCCATAAGCGTCAGTCCGTGGGCCGGCGCTGTCGGCCCTGGAATAATTCTTGTATCGCTTTCCAGAATCATTTTCAGTTCTTCCGGCCGACGCTGGCCAAAACCTACCTTGAGCAGCGCTCCCACAATAATACGAACCATGTTGTACAAAAAACCATTGCCTGTCACACTTAAGGTCAGCATATCCCCGTCCTTTTTTAATTCCATATTATAGATGGTACGCACCGTATCCGTCACACTTGTTTTTGTGGAACAAAAATTTTTAAAATCATGGGTGCCTACCAGATATGTACAGGCCAGTCTCATGGCATCCAGGTCCAGACGCTGAGGTACAAAATAACTGTACAGCCGCTCACACGGCAAAGGTTTTTGTCGGTTTAAAATTTTATATTCATAAGTTTTGGAGATCTTCTGATATCTGGGATGGAAATCCAGGGGTACCTGAGCAGATTCCTGAATCACAATATCCTTTGGCAGTCGCTGATTGATTGCCATGGCAAACCGATCGGCGGGCATCCCCATATGGGTGTCAAACACAGCAATCTGTCCCAGCGCATGAACACCGGAATCCGTCCGGCTGGCTCCTGTAAGGTTAATTTTCTCACCTACAAGATCCTCAATCGCCGCCTGAAGCGTGGACTGTATGGAAACACCGTTAGGCTGTACCTGCCAGCCACAGTAATTTGTTCCATCATAAGCAACGGTCAGCCGGATCCGTCTTAAAGGGGGCAGCGTTTTTTCAGATTTTTTTCCAACAGTTTGTTTATCCAAATCCATAGCCTTCTTTTCACTCATCCTAATCATCTTTATTCAATTTCAAAAAATAGCCGCAAATAGCATATCCTGTATAGCAGGGAAATAAATATTCAGTAAAACAAGGACAGCCACATAAGCCGCAATCATCAGATAAGCCGCATAATCCCTCCGATAATACTTTAAAGGTTTCATCTTTGTCCGTCCTTCACCGCCCTGATAGCAGCGCGCCTCCATGGCCATAGCCAGGTCATTGGCTCTCCGGAAGGAGGAAATAAAAAGAGGCACCAGCACAGGAATCAGACTTTTAGCCCGCTGTAAAATATTACCATTTTCAAAATCCGCACACCGGGCCTGCTGAGCCTTCATGATTTTATCCGTTTCTTCCAGAAGAATCGGAATGAATCTCAGGGCAATGGACATCATCATGGACATCTCGTGAACAGGTACATGAAGCTTTTTTAACGGCGAAAGGCCCTTCTCCATTCCGTCGGTCAGATGATTGGGCGTGGTTGTCAGCGTCATAATCGATGAACCGATAATGAGATAAATCAGACGCACCGAAATTTTCAGTGCTATAATCAGACCTTCCCGAGTAATATGGATAAACTTCCACTGAAAAATCGGAGTTCCAGGCGTAAGAAAAATATTAAGAACCGCCGTAAATATTAAAATAAAGAAAACCGCCTTTAAGCCTTTCAGAATATACTTAAAAGGGACCTTAGAAATTTTAATCAGGGCAATAAGTCCCACCGTGGCTACCAAATAACCGGCAATATTATTAATGCAAAAAATAGTTATAATGAATACAATTGTTCCCAAAAGCTTGACCCTGGGATCCAGACTGTGAATCACCGACCGGGCGGGATAATACTGTCCGATTGTAATGTCTCTGATCATTTCAAATTCCCCCTGCCTGTGTGTACCACTTCAGAATCTCCGCCTTTGCCTGGGTTATGGTCGTCACATTGACATCCACATCAAACCCCGCATCCTTAAGGCTGTGCATCGTATAAGTAACCTGCGGCGCTGCCAATCCGATCCGCTCCAGCGCTTCATAATGTCTGAATACCTGTGCCGGTGTGCCCTGCATAAAAACACTGCCCCGGTTCATAACAATCAGCCGGTCCACATACCTGGCCACATCCTCCATACTGTGAGAGACTAAAATAACGGTAATGGAACTTTCCCGGTGCAGCTTTGCGATCTGCCCCAGAATATCCTCCCGCCCTTTAGGGTCAAGTCCTGCCGTCGGTTCGTCAAGAATCAAGACTTCCGGCTCCATGGCCAGCACCCCGGCAATAGCCACACGCCGTTTTTGTCCGCCGGACAGCTCAAATGGAGACTTCTGCCAGTGTTTCTCCTTAAGGCCGACCATATTCAGAGAAACCCGGGCTCTTTCCTCACACGCTTTAGGATCAAGGCCCAGATTTTTAGGTCCAAAACAGACATCCTTAAACACAGTCTCCTCAAACAGCTGATGCTCAGGATACTGAAAAACAAGTCCAACCTTGGCCCTTAAATTTCTCATATTATATTTTTCCTGATAAATGTCCTCATTATTATAAAATATATGGCCGTCCGTGGCTCTCATCAGCCCGTTCAAATGCTGAATCAGCGTTGATTTTCCTGAACCGGTATGTCCGATCAGACCAATAAATTCCCCGTCTGCAATTTCCAGACTCACATCCTTTAAAGCCTGCTTTTTAAAGGCACTGTCAGGACTGTACACATAATTTACATTTTCAAGCCTAATGGCCATATCCTACACCATCCTTTCCGGACGCCGAAACTGCCCGGCGCACGTCTTCCATGGCCTTCGTAAATTCCTCTGTCGTAAGAATGCCCTCCGGCAGGGGAACCCCTTCCTTTCGAAGCTCCCAGGCCAGTTCCGTGACCTGAGGCACATCCAGCCTCAGTGATTTCAGCTTTTCTACCTGAGAAAAAATCGCTCTTGGATGCCCCTGCATGGCCACCTTACCGTCATCCATCACGAAAACCCGATCTGCCTCAATCACCTCATCCATATAATGGGTAATTAAAATAACCGTCACACCCTCCTGCCTGTTCAGCTCCCGAACCGTTCGGATCACTTCCTTGCGTCCGTTGGGATCCAGCATCGCCGTAGGTTCATCCAGAACAATACATTCCGGCTTCATGGCCATCACCCCGGCAATGGCCACACGCTGTTTTTGTCCGCCGGACAGCTTATTGGGAGAATGGGTTCGATATTCCAGCATGCCCACAGCCTTAAGACTTTGCTCCACTCGATCCCAGATTTCTCCGGTAGGCACACCAATATTTTCCGGCCCGAACCCCACGTCCTCTTCAACGATACTGCCGATAATCTGATTATCCGGATTCTGAAAAACCATCCCCGCACTCTGGCGTATGTGATAGGTTTCACTTTCATCTCGGGTATCCATCCCCTTCACCCACAAAGCGCCGGATGTTGGCATCAGAAGTGCATTGATATGCTTGGCCAGGGTAGATTTTCCGGATCCGTTATGACCGAGAATCGCAATAAACTCACCGGATGCCACATCCAGAGATACACCATCCACAGCCCGGCTGACCGTCTCCTGTCCGGTTTCATCATCCCGGGTAATATAATCATAAATCACATTGAATGCTTTAATAATTCCCATAGTTTCCTCTTCTTTCATGATCAGCCTTTGTCCAAAGGATGTCCCAAAAAACCTGGACATTCCGGCTAAACACGATAAAAAACGCCGCACACAAATGTGATTGGCGTCTTTTTATCATATATTCAACAAACTCACCAATGGGCTTATTATACCCGAAGATCTGTCCTACTGCAACTGGCAAAAACAATAAAATGTTTAGTACCAGATCACTTATTTCTAAAAATCCGGCGTCCGCTCCCAGTGATATCCACCTGCTTCTAGTTTACGCCTTCATGCCGGCCGATTTTTTCAAGAATCCGATCCGTCACTTTCCAGCTGCTTTCTTTGTTTCTGCTGGCCCACAGCTTTTTATGTACACTGCGCACCTTATCCATTTCAGATTCAATATTCCCGACCATCATACGGTCTTCTACAAGTGCACCGCGAACCCTGGTCAACAATTCAAGTATGTTTAATATGTTCTCATATTCTTCAACACACAGCTCCCCATCCTGTGATACAGGTTTTGCAGCCGTAAGCTGCTGTTTAAGTTTTCTCAGAAATTCCAGTATATTATCCGTATCCGGAGCCTTACGATGATCATAACTGTCCTGATAAATATTAGCCACACATGGAGCCAGCAGTCTGTTATTTAATAAAATTGTTGTCTGAAGCGTGGATTCATAGGCTTGTTGATCAAACTTATTCATGGACATTAAAAGAGCAGCCAACGTTTTGCAAGGCAGCAGAAATTCTTCCAGGGCAGCATATTTACCTGCTTCCAAAGCAATACCTCCCATAACGCCGGCATTATCTTTAAATACAAACCGGTTCAATGCCTGCGCCAGAGCTTCTTCACTGTCATCACATGCCCCATTCCATGCCAGACCTGCTGCAAACGTCATGGGTGCATAACTCGCACTAAGATACTGCAGGTGTCCGCTGTCTCCCCAATCAGTCAGTATTATTCCTTCACCGCCATACTTTATGGCAGCCTGCACACTGTGACGGATACAGTTCATCATATTATCGGTCAGCCCCGTCAATGTGGCCCATGAATTGGTGCCTGGACTTAAAATAAAACGATGCCCGCTTTCTGACAGCATTTTTGCATGAGCATCAAAGGGATGTTCGGCCTCGTATCCCCAGTCATTAATCATAATCTCCGATGGGATATCTTGAAGGATATCCGGATATTTGGCAACCTCATCGCCCCACATAATCATGGTACGTTCCCGTGCCTTCACCAGTTGTGCAATGCGGAGCAAATGCTCAAGATAAACCTGTCCCCGGCCCAGCTGTTCTGCTTTTTCCTTATTTTTCCCCCGCCCCAGTTCAAAAGGCTCATCCATATCCACATGAAAATACTGAGATGTGAAATTAGGTAATAAATCGTCTGTCATTTTTCCGATCAGTGCTATCACTTCATCATTAGCGGCATCCACCGTTGTAGGCGGTACATAAAAACTTCCAATTTTAAAGCCACCTTCCAGTTCAGCAAGATGTCCAAACTCTGGCCTGGACAGCCAGGATGCCATATGGCCCAGACAATTTTGATTCGGCACAAAATCAATACACCGCTGCCTGCAGTAAAGATCCAGTTCTCTAAACTCTTCAGGCGTCATGGGTGTCAAATCTGCCCAACATCCGGGAAAAGAGGGATACGCAAATGAAAAGCCTTCAATATACAGTTCCAGATGATTGTATTTAAGCAGCGCCAAAAGATCGATCAAACCTTTGACCGTCTCAACAGAAGGTACCTTTCCCCGGCTGATATCCAGCATAAAGCCCCTGATTTTAAGAGAGGGCGCATCATTGATTGTACAGCAGGGAATCATAATTTCATTGCCTGACAGGCTTTTTTCCCCCTGCAGCCAAAGCTGATACAATGTCACAAGGGCATAAAAAAACCCCTTTGGTTCTGAACATGTAATATGAATTTGGGACCGTTCCACATTGAGAATATACGCCTCCTCACACATATCCGGATCAGTCGAAACCAGGATCGGTGTATTGTTCTGTCCATCAGCAGACACAGGCAGACCCTGAGCCGTAAAAAAACACAGTTTTTCTTCTAAAAACCGGGAATCTTCCAGCCTGAAGCCGGTGCAGCACAGGCTTTCCGCCTTCATACACACCTTCCGGGGCTGGGGATATAAAAATAGCTTTTGTTTCAAAAAATCTCCTCCTATTGATATTTTCACGCCTAAAAATCAACCCTTGACAGCGCCCAGAGTCATTCCTTTAACAAAATACTTCTGGAAAAACGGATAAGCAATCATGACCGGAATAACTCCCAAAACAGCTGTCGCCATTTTAATGGCCGTCGATGGCAGATTGGCTGCCTGATCCATGGCCTGAGTAAACTGTCCGCTCTGAAGGGCCTGCATATTACGGACCATTTCTGTAAGCAGCTGCTGAATACTGAAAAGTTTCTGGTCCGTGATGTAATAAAGACCATTTGTCCAGTTATTCCAATACCCCAGACCAATCATCAGCCCTAATGTGGCCAGAATCGGCAGGGCCATTGGCAAAACGATCTTAAATAAAGTACTGATTTCTCCTGCACCGTCAATGCGGGCGGCCTCTATAACTTCCTCCGGAATATTGCTCTGGAAAAAGCTTCGTGCAATTGTCACATAAAATGCATTAACCATCAGTGCCGGCACAATCAGCGCCCAAACGGTATTCTTAATATGGAATGCATTGACATACATCATATAGGTTGGGATTAAACCGCCATTAAATAATAATGTAAAAAACACATAAAAGGACATGGCACGCCTGAAGGGAAGATCTTTAATAGACAGCGCGTATGCCAGAAGAAGGGTCATTAAAAGGCCCAGACCTGTTCCCACAGCCGTTACAAAAATTGTAATTCCGTAAGATCTGAATATGCTTCCCCCTGCAATCAGGTACTTATAGGCATCCAGGTTCGGTGCCACCGGAAACAGCTTGTAACCACCAGACAATAAAGTCTGTTCATCCGTAAATGAAGATGAGATGACCAGAAGCAAAGGAAGAATTACAATGACAGACAAAATAATTAATACAATATGTGAACCAATTCGAAAACCTCTGTTTGTTTTTTCCATCGTATTTTCCGCCTCTCCTAAAACAATGAATTTTCTTTGCTGACCCTGTTGACAATGCCGTTGGCAGCCAGAACGAGAATAAATCCAACAACAGACTGGTAAACACCTGCTGCACTGGACATACCAATATTGGAACTTTTGGTCAGGCCTGTATATACATAAGTATCGATGGTACTTGTCACATTAAACAGTGCCCCGGAATTTAACGGAACCTGATAGAACAGCCCAAAATCTGAATAGAAAATCTTTCCTACTGAAAGCAGAAAAACAGTAATCATTGTGGGTTTTAAAAACGGCAGTGTAATATATCTGATTTTCTGCCACATATTGGCACCGTCCATATCTGCTGCCTCATAATAGCCTTTATCAATCCCGACCAATGTGGATAAATATAAAATACAGCTATATCCCACAGTTGCCCACAAATTAACAAAAATCAAAATAAACGGCCAGTATTTAGGTTCACTGTACCAGGATACAGGCTCCATTCCCAGAGCCGGAAGAATTGTATGATTGACAAAACCCTGATCCGGGCTTAAAAAGCCGTATACAACATAGCTTATAACGACCATCGATAACAGATGAGGTAAAAGAACAATCGTCTGATAGAATTTTTTAGCGGTCTTGCTGTAAATTTCATTAAGCATAATGGCAACCGCAATAGCGACGATCATACCGAGAATAATAAAAACAACATTGTAAAGAATTGTATTTCTTGTAATGATCCATGCATCATTGGTTTTAAATAAAAATTCAAAGTTTTTCAGTCCAGTCCAATCGCTGCCTAAAATCCCTTTATTATACTTATAATTTTTAAAAGCAATCACCATGCCGCCCATGGGAATATAGTTATTAATAAATAAATATAAAAGTCCAGGCAGAGCCAGAAGATAAATTGGCAGATATCGGCGCAGTCTTTTTTTCAGTGGTGTCACTTCAAAACCTCCTTTTCATGATCAGGTCCTTTGCATTTTACAGGCTGCTTCCTGTCTATCAGAAAGCAGCCCTTATATTACCGTATTTAGTCAGTTTTACTGAACACCATTCGCCTGTGCCCATGCATCCAGCTGTTCCTGTTTATCGGCAATAATATCATTGATACCGGCAGCTTCAAGTTCTTTATTGAACTCGTCCAGAGTTGACGGATCTAGTTTCCCGCACTGTAAACCTTTCACATAACGTGAAGCCACGTTGGAGCAGGCTGTCATCTGGTTTTCTACGTTGCTGGAATCCCATACAAAGCCCAGCGCTTTGGATTTTCTTGCAGAATTGTTAAACGCTGTCATCTGCTCGTGAAGTTCAGGGTCATTGCCGTTCCATGTATAGCCGATCATCATATTGCCCCACATCCAGTCCAGGGTATTATCGTATGTCTTTGTTGTGGCATCCATTCCTTCAGGATAATCAATGATTCCTTTTTCTTCATCAACAATAACATAGTTTTCTCCTTCAACACCAAAGGCCAGAAGGTTAAACACTGTAGGATCTGTATACATAAGATTTAAAAACTGCATTGCTCGTTCCGGATATTTTGCGTTATGCGGAATCGTCCATGTTGCACTCTGAATCGTCGCTGTGGACATCATCGGCTCAAGCAGCTGTACAAATCCCATGTCCGTCCCCATGGCCTGACTCTGTGCATTGTTTGAAGAAGGATTCCAGTTTGCAAAAAATCCCAGATATTTGTTTGTTTTAAATAAATCCACACCGGAAGTTGTTGTTGTATCTGTCTCGTTGTAAATGTAGCCTTTTCCATACCAGTCATAAGCCATATTGATCATTTCTTTGTATGCGTCCGATGTATATTTATTGACAACAGTCAGTTCTTCTCCGTAATTCTCCAGTGCACCGTAATCTGTACCGTTTTGTCCCAGATCATCCCATGCTTCATTATATAATTCCATACCAAGATCGCTGACACCGGAAGAAACAGGGGTTAAATCCGGATTGGCTTCCTTAAGTTTTGCAAAGCTTGCTTCCAGTTCTTCCAGATTTGTTACATTTTCCAGACCCAACTCGTACTGCTCATTAAAATCTTTTCTGTAGAAAAATCCCAGAGAACGGGCCAGGTCACGGTTTGTAGGCACTGCAAAAACCTCGCCGTTATACATGCAGGCATTAATCACATCCATCCCCATGGTATCCACAATACCCTGACCATATTCAGGAAGCAGCTGATCCAGCGGTGTCAATGCACCCTGAGCGGAAAGCATTGTTGTCAGTGCCCCTGTAGACATCATCAAATCCACCTGCTCTGTACTGGACATCATCAGATTGACCTGCTGTCCATAAGATCCCATGCTGATAATGTTCAGATGAACTTCTGCATTGATTTTATCTTTTAAATATTCATTCAGCTTTTCATTAACCGCAGGAAGACTGTCATTATTTCCTCCCATCGTTACAGCGTAAAGCTCCAACGTAACAAATTCTTCATTTTCAGGATTTGCAGCAGCAGCCTCTGTATCTTCACCGGTCGATATCGCAGTCTCAGATGCGGCACCCGCTGCCGGTGTGCTGTCCTTAGCCGGTGCATCGGCAGATCCACCGCAGCCGGCCAGCAGTGAAACGCCCATTGTCATTGCAAGTCCAAGTCCTAAAACCTTTTTCATTATTTTTTCCTCCTTGACATTTCCTCATTTATTGGTTCTATTATTCCACAAACCGGCATTTTCTTCTTCTATTTTTGTGACATGGATTTACACTTTTGTTACCTTATGATACTTTTATACATATCTTTTTCTGTATTCAGCCGGTGATGTACCGAATTTCTTTTTAAACAGTCTGGAAAAATAGGGCATATTGGTATAGCCGACATGACCTGCGACTTCCGTAATAGACAGATCACTTGTCTGAAGCAGTCTGGACGCTTCACTGAGTTTCTGAGAATTAATATAATCAATCAGGGATGTCCCTGTTTCATTTCCGAAAAGTCTGGACAGATAATTGGGATTTAAATAAACCGAACGGGCCACATCATCTCTGGATATATCTTCATAAATATGTTCATTAACAAAAGCCTTGACCTTTTCTACAACCTGATTTTTATGTCCCACATTGCTCATGCAGGCCACAGCCGCCTGGATGAGCCGTGCAGCAAATAAACGCATCTGCTCCACAGATTCCAGAGCTTCCTCCATCGTCGGTTCAATGTCCTTTAGCAGCTGCTCTGCAAGAATGTCTCTGCCTGCCAAAACAGCATACACCATCTGAATCAGATTATGACAAAAAATTTCCAGCCATTGCCCATTCATTTTTTTATCATGAACAGCCTGTTCCAAAAATGCCTGAATCTGACTGCAAAGACCATCGGCCTGCTCTTTGTTCATCAGGCTCCGCCATTGTTCCATCAAGGGACGCATATCCTCCAGCTGGCTTTGAGTAAGATCATCTGAAAAAAAGATCTGTTCATCATAAGATACATTGCGTTTTTCCAGTCTGCAAATCTGGTCAAACATTTCTCCCAGGTTTTCCAATGGTGTGGGACGGCCAATATAAAAACAGGCACCGCCGGGATAAAATTCAGCACTCCCCACAAAAGAGTCATGAAGGATTTTAATAAACTGACCGCACTGTGTCTTTAACCAATCATATTCTTTTGTATTTTCTCCAAAGGCCTGGGCAAAGCCTGCGGGAAGAAGCACAATCTTTTTACCCGGCTTCCAGGAAAGCACAACCGGAGGCTGTCTCTTTAAAGTAAAAAGCTCTATGAGCAGATGATTCCACGCATAATCCAGCATTTCCATATCTTTCCCGGATTTTCCTTCCAGCCAGCGTCTTGTGGCGCACAGTACCGGTAAATAAAAGGAAAATTGGGGAACATTCATTCCTCTTTTCTGCATTTCTTCCCGGATATGCGTTTCGTCAGAGGAAATCCGGCCTTCCAGCAGTTCCAGCCAGAACTGTTCCTCAATGGTTGCTTTATTTTGCTGCCACTTGACCTGAGAATGCAGCTGTTCGCTTTTCTTCTGATAATGGGCACTGGCCCGTGCCACCACATCTTCTATATCTTCAATAAGGGCAGGTTTCAGCAAATATTCAAAGGCCCCCATATGCACAGCCTGCTTTGCATATGAAAAGTCCGCATGGCAGGTCAGAAAAATGCTGACCGTTTCCGGATAACACCGGTTCACCCAATCCAGAAGATCCAGTCCGCTTTCCCCCGGCATTTCAATATCACACAGCATCAACTGTATATCGTGGACGGCAAACAGGGCTCTGGCAGCTTCCGCGCTGTCTGCAGTGAGCACACATTGGATTTTCAGCCGCTTCCAGTCCACACGCTGCTTAATCGCCAAAATTGCCGGCATTTCATCATCCACAATTAAAATCGTTAACATGTTGATTCCTCCTGTTCCAAAATCAGCGGAAGTATAATTTCCGATACTGCACCGCCTTCCGGTCGGTTGTAAAGTTTCAGTCTGGCCCTTTTGCCATACATTAAATTCAGACGCTGTTTCACATTAATGATGCCGATCCGTTTTTCCGGATCACGATCAATCTCAAAGCCGCCGTCAATGGCGTCCAGCACATCCTTTGGATAACCTTTCCCATTATCGGAAATAACAATGCGCAGCTTTGATTCCTCGTGATCGGTTAAAGTCTCCGCAGACAAACAGATCGCCCAAAAGTGCTCCGGATCCGATACATATTTAATGCTGTTTTCAATAAAGGTCTGAATCACCAACGGAGGAATTCTGGCTTCCAGCAGCACCGCATCAATATCCTGATGATACTCAAATTTTCCTGAATACCTAAGTTTCTGAATATCCATATAGTTCTTTATATGTTCACACTCAGCCTTCAGCGTCACAAAAGATACATTACTTCTGAACATATACCGGAAATATTTACTTAGGCTGATCGTCAGCTTTTCAATCAGGTCATTTCTTCCTACAAGGGAAAAGGAATAGATCACATTAAGAATGTTCAGGAAAAAGTGGGGACGAATCTGAAGCTGCAAATACTGAAGCTGGGTTTTTTGTTCCCTGATCTGGCGATCATACACATCCTCCTTCAACTGACAGATGTTGGTAACCATCCGGTTAAAATGCTTGGTAATGCGGCTAAATTCATCAAACTGCTTTTTATCATTTTCCACACGCGCTGTAAAATCACCGCTCTGAACCTGTCCCATGGCTTCCAAAAGCCGATTCACAGGTCTTGTAATAAACTTGTTCAGCCTGCCCCATAAAAGCGGTAAAATACACAAAAGAACACCAAAAAACAGCAGGATCACACTTTGAACATACCACGTTTCTCGTTCAAATACCGTATCCGGAATCATAATGGCAATGGATATGGGCAGCCATTGAGATTCCCGAATCACCTGAAGGTATGTATTCCCGTTAAAACGTACACTTCGTCCGTTTTTTTCCATATCAATAGTCACATCCGCCTGAGTTTTGGGATCCATACTTAAAATATGACCTTCCCGATCCGTAAAAAGTACCACTTCCTGACCGCCAAAGTCCACGTCATTAAGGGGCAGAGACATGGACTCTAAATTCAGCCATACACCAACACTGCTGCTGCCCTTTGTCACAATATTCATCAAATACTTTCGATCTTCACTTTCAAACAGCTGCCACCCATTTTTATAGTCATGATCCGCATCATCTTCCATCATTGCCCTGAAATCTTCCTGCTCAGCATTAGACGAGTTTTCACCCAGCTGACACAGAAAAACATTTTCCACGGGACTTCTGGAATAAAAAAATATACCGTCAAAGGTATTATAAATAAATCCCTCCTGTTTTAACCGTCGGGCAATGTTCTGCTGGGCAAAGTATCGTTCTTTGGGATCCGTGGAAACGGCCAATGTGGAAATATCATATGTGCTGGACAAATATTGAGAAAGAAATCTTGTAATACCCTCAATGCTCCGATCAAGCTGATCAATATATACACTCACAAGCCCTTCATTGTAGAGGGCGGCCTGCTTTTTAAGAACATGTTTTGAAAAAACACTGATCCCACACATAATGACAACCAATAAAACAGATATGAGTATAAACTGCCGCATCAGCCATTGTTTTAATGTGATCTTTTCGCTCATCCTTGTTCCTCCCTGTATATTTGGTATGTAAAGACAACGATCACCTGTTCTTTTATAATTATAATGACAGCCTCCAAAATCGGCAATACCTTCTGTGAATGCTGCCTAAACAAAAAAACCGCTGCCAGGCAGCATATACCTGACAGCGGTTTGATAGGGATAATTCCCGATTATTTAAATTTGTGTGAAGGTCCTGCGAATTAAACTAATTCGATAAGAACTTCCATCGCAGCGTCGCCCTTTCTCTGGCCGATCTTTACGATTCTTGTGTAGCCGCCCTTGCGGTCTGCATACTTAGGTGCAATATCGTCAAATAATTTTTTAACCATATCAACATCTTTTGTATTTGCTTTTCTCTTCGCAGCTTCTGTCGGAACCTCTTTTACAGGATAAAGAACTTTAAGCATCTGTCTTCTTGCGTGAAGACGAGAAGCATTATCTTTTTTGATTGTTTTTTCAACTGTATCAAAAACTGTAACTTTCTTTCCGTCAACAACTTCCTTAACTCTTTTTCCGTCTTTATCTTTACGAGCCACTTTAGCCTGTACAGTTACTGTTTCAAAATTATCTTTTTCTTTAACAGCAAGTGCAATCAGACCTTCAGCGATTCTTCTGATTTCCTTGGCCTTAGCTTCAGTTGTACGAATCTTTCCGTTGTATAAAAGACTTGTAACCTGACTTCTAAGCAAAGCTTTTCTCTGATTGGAAGTTCTTCCAAGTTTTCTATAGCCTGCCATGGTATATCCTCCTTCTTACCATTGTTTTATATTCTGGATTTATTCATCACTTGGGTTTAACTGAAGTCCAAGTTCCTTAAGTTTGGCAAGGACTTCTTCTAATGACTTACGTCCAAGATTTCTGACTTTCATCATATCTTCAGCAGTTCTGTTTGTCAACTCTTCAACAGTGTTGATGCCTGCTCTCTTGAGACAGTTATAAGAACGAACGGATAATTCCAGCTCGTCAATATTCATCTCAAGTACTTTTTCTTTTTCATTGTCCTCTTTTTCTACCATAACTTCAGCAGTCTTGGCGTTTTCAGAGAGGTCAATGAACAGATTCAGGTGTTCGCTTAATACTTTTGCAGCCAAACTAACAGCTTCGTCCGGTGCCAATGTACCATTCGTGTAAACGTCCAATGTCAGCTTATCAAAGTCAGTGATTTGACCCACACGAGTATTTTGCACTGTAAGATTTACTCGTTCAACCGGTGTGTAAATGGAGTCTACTGGCAATACACCGATTGGCAAATCTTCTTTTTTGTTCTTATCTGAACTTACATAGCCTCTGCCTTTTGTAATTGTCAGCTCCATGTAAAGTCTGCTGTCAGCGCCGCTTAAAGTAGCGATTACCTGTTCAGGATTCAGAATTTCAATATCCGGATCCGTCTGGATATCTGCCGCTGTAACGATGCCTTCACCTTCGAATTCGATATAAGCCACCTTCGGCTCAGATGTTTCACTTGTATTCTTAATTGCCAGGCTCTTGATGTTCATAATGATCTCAGTAACATCTTCCTTTACGCCAGGAATTGCACTGAACTCATGAACAACGCCGTCAATTTTGACACTGCTGACTGCGGCACCCGGTAAAGAAGAAAGCATAATTCTTCTTAAAGAATTACCAAGTGTTATTCCGTAACCTCTTTCCAGAGGCTCTACAACAAAACGTCCGTATTTATTATCATCTGAAATCTGTGCAATCTCGATTTTCGGTTTTTCAAAGTCAAACACTATAAGGGCCCTCCTTCTTTGGGTTAATGATAATTGAGGGTATTAGGGATTGCGTGAGCAAAAACAGTGGGGCCGAAAGCACTTTATGAAAGCAAGCTTCCAAAAGTGCCCTGTAAACACCCACACACTGCTCATGCTTTACGCGCATTTATTTAGAATACAACTCAACGATAAGCATTTCGTCTACCGGAACATCGATCTGTTCTCTTGTAGGAAGTTCTTTCACAGTACCGGAGAGAGCTTCCTGATTAGATTCAAGCCATTCCGGAACAAGTCTTGCACCTGCAACTTCAAGAATGTCTTTGTATCTCTGGGATGTTTTGTATTTTTCACGAATTTCAACAACATCGCCAGCTTTTACTAAGTAAGAAGGAATATTTACTGTCTTTCCATTAACACTTACATGCTTATGTCCAACGATCTGTCTTGCTTCTTTACGTGTTCTTGCGAAACCAAGTCTGAAGATTACGTTGTCTAATCTGCTTTCCAGCATGATCATCAGGTTTTCACCAGACTGACCTTTCATACGTTCAGCCTTAGCAAAGTAATTTCTGAAAGGTTTCTCTAATACACCGTAAATAAATTTTGCTTTCTGTTTTTCCTGAAGCTGCTGACCGTATTCACTCTTTTTACGTGTTCCTCTAATAGCCTGTCTATTAGATTTTTTATCAACGCCGAGATAAATCGGATCAAGTCCAAGGCTTCTGCATCTTTTTAAAACTGGGACCATATCTCTTGCCATATCTAACTAACCTCCTATTAGACTCTTCTACGTTTTGGTGGGCGGCATCCATTATGAGGAACCGGAGTAACGTCTCTGATACTTGTCACTTCAATACCGCATGCCTGAAGGGCACGGATTGCTGCTTCACGTCCTGAACCAGGACCTTTAACCATAACTTCAACTGATTTTAAACCATGTGGTAAAGCTGCTTTAGCTGCTGTTTCAGCGGCCATCTGTGCAGCATATGGAGTGGATTTTCTGGAACCACGGAATCCCAGTCCACCAGCACTTGCCCATGATAAAGCATTGCCTTCTGAATCTGTAAGTGTAACAATTGTATTGTTAAAAGATGACTGAATATGAGCCTGACCGCGTTCGACGTTTTTCTTTACACGTCTTTTAGTCACTTTTTTTGTCACTTTCTTAGCCATTGACCAAAACCTCCTGTTAGAATGTTATATTACTTCTTCTTATTTGCTACTGTTCTCTTAGGACCTTTTCTTGTTCTTGCATTTGTCTTTGTCTTCTGACCACGAACTGGAAGGCCTTTTCTGTGTCTGATTCCTCTATAACATCCGATTTCCTGAAGTCTCTTAATATTCATTGCGATTTCACGACGTAAATCACCTTCAACTACCTGAGACGCATCAATAATATCACGGATTCTGGCAACTTCTTCGTCAGTTAAGTCTCTGACACGAGTATCTGGATTAACGTTTGCTTCCTTAAGGATACGATTGGAACTTACTCTACCGATACCATAGATGTAAGTAAGACCGATTTCAACACGCTTTTCTCTTGGTAAATCTACACCACTGATACGAGCCATGTAATTACACCTCCACTGGTTATTTCTAGTTCTTTTATGAATCGCAGCCGTATAACACATATGCATGCAGTGCATATGCGGTGAAATGCTTATACAGTTTTAGATTCATATTCTGATATTCTGTTTCATATGATAATTTAGGACTATAAGCTTACTATGTAAAACTTATAGGAGTCTGTGCAAATGCTAATCCTTTGCACAAATAATGGCAGGAAGCAGCACTGTGCCCCTGCTTATATCGCTTTGTCCATCCGGTGGGAATATCACCGAACTTTCATCACGTATATTACAAAGTGATTCAACACCGCCTGGCGTTTCATCACTGCAGCCGCATAAAAATTTTAATGACGTTGTCATTAAAAAGACAACACACAGGAAGCAGTGCCAATTAGCCCTGTCTCTGTTTGTGTTTAGGATTCTCACAGATCACGCGAATACTGCCTTTTCTTTTAATGATTTTGCATTTTTCGCAAATCGGTTTCACTGATGATCTAACCTTCACAACAAATCTCTCCTTTCAAAACGTCCGCTCTATATTATAGCACCATATTTTGGAATGTGTCAAGCAATAATTTATTTATTTTTTGTTTTTATTTATCTCTCCAAATAATTCTACCTTTTGTTAAATCATACGGAGATAATTCAATTGTTACTTTATCGCCTGGTAAAATTTTAATAAAATTCATACGTAATTTACCGCTGATGTGAGCCAATACCCTATGGCCGTTTTCCAGCTCTACCTGGAACATGGCATTCGGGAGTTTTTCCACAACAACACCTTCTACTTCAATCACATCTGTCTTTGACATCTTTCTTCCTCCTACATCTGATTCTTTGATTCATAAAGCTTTATGGCTTTTTCGATCATTCCATCAGGCACCGGTGTGCCGGATGCAATGCATTTTCCCAGTTCTTCATTTATACAATGAATAGGCTGAACATGTCTGACGTTTTTTCGTTTTGGTGTACATACACCTTTTTTGCTTCCATCCGACAGCCAGACACACCCCTTCCCAAATCCGGTGACAATATACAGCTTTCCCCGATCCCTTCCGGCTTTGGATGTGACAAACTGTCCGTAAACTAAATTCTGATTCATCATTTCACCTGACACTACTTTAATAATGTAAGAATCTCACAGCCGTCTTTTGTAATCAGAACCGTATTCTCATAATGAGCGGAAAGGGAGCCGTCTTTTGTCACAACAGTCCAGTCGTCATCCATCCATTCAACTTCCCAGCGTCCCGCATTCACCATAGGTTCAATGGCCAATGTCATTCCGGCCTGAAGCCGCAGACCTCTGCCCCGCTGTCTGAAATTTGGAATTTGAGGATCTTCGTGAAGCTTTGTGCCAATGCCATGACCTACAAGATCACGCACAACCGAATAGCCATTAGCCTCCACATAATCCTGAATGGCTCCGGAAATCTCATATAAATGATTACCTTCTTTTGCCAGCTTTATACCTTCAAAAAAACTTTGCTGTGTCACATCAATAAGGCGCCTGGCCTGAGGTGAGATCTCACCTACAGCCCATGTACGTGCAGCATCCGAATGCATACCTTTGTAAATCAGCCCCGCATCCAGACTTACAATATCTCCTTCTTTAAGAAAATGTTTCTTCGACGGAATACCATGGACAACCTCATTATTGACGGAAACACAGATCGATGCCGGATAACCGTTATAATTTTTAAAGTTGGGTATACACTTAAAATCACGTATGATTGTCTCACCCAGTCTGTCGATCTCCATTGTTGTCATACCGGGCTTTATTGCCTTATGCAGTTCCTCATGCATTATCGCCAGAAGCCTTCCGGCCTCACGCATAAGTTCAATCTGCCCTTCAGACTTAATTGTCACTGACATGTTCGTGAACTCCTAATACTTTCAGGACATCTTCAAAAACTTCGTCCATAGATTTTGTACCATCAACTTCTACAAGAATACCTTCTGCCTTATAGTAATCAATCAATGGCTGTGTCTGTTTGTGATAAACATCCAGACGATTCTTCACGGTTTCTGGTTGATCATCATCTCTGAGAATGAGCTTTTCGCCGCATGTATCGCAAACACCGTCAACCTTTGTAGGATTGTACACCAGATGGTATGTGGCACCACATCCGACACATGCACGGCGTCCAGACATTCTGCTGATTATATTTTCATCAGGGACTTCAATATTAATTGCATAGTCCATCTTTTGGCCAATCGCATTCAGGGCATCTGTCAAAGCCTGTGCCTGAGGAATCGTCCTCGGGAAGCCGTCCAGGATATACCCTTTTTCACAGTCAGATTGTTGAATTCTATCAACAACGAGATCACAGACCAGTTCATCCGGAACCAGAAGTCCCTTGTCCATATACGCTTTTGCCTTGGCACCAAGTTCTGTACCGTTTTTGATGTTGGCTCTGAAAATATCTCCAGTTGATATATGTGGAACCTTGCATACATCTGCAATTTTCTTGGCCTGAGTGCCTTTTCCTGCACCAGGAGCACCTAACATAATTATTTTCATAATTATCCTCCAATCATATGTCCAACAATTGTTCCCTGAACCATAAATCGATTAAAATTCATGACTCACGCTAATATTATAGTATAAAACCCCCACCTAAGCAATCCTAAAAAAACATTTTTTTCAACTATTCAGCCATGCGCCACCATATATCCGGTATCCGACACAAGCTTGTTTGCAGAGGATATTGGATATATGGCACAAACTTCATCCTTCATTGCAAAAAAAGAAAGGGAATGAACTTCGCCGGTTGTACCCGCATCGAATTTCATTCTCTTTCTGTATTTTTATATTATAACCGTCTCATCAGTCCCAAATCAGTCGTTTAAGAAGCCTTTATAATGACGAACAAGCATCATGGATTCAATCTGCTTCATTGTCTCAAGAACAACGCCCACGATAATGATCAGGGATGTTCCGCCGAAGGAAACATTAGCGCCAAAAATACCGTTAAAAATAAACGGAATCACAGCAACAATGATCAGTCCTACGGCGCCGATGAAAATAATATTATTTAAAATTTTAGTCAGATACTCAACTGTGGGTTTCCCCGGACGAATACCTGGAATAAAGCCGCCTTGTTTTTTCATGTTATCTGCAATTTCAAGAGGATTGAAAGTTACAGATGTATAGAAATATGCAAAGAATATAACAAGCACAATATAAACAAGAAGACCGATTGTATACCATGGTGTAGATGGTACACACCAGTTATTACTGTTGAGTCCCCGTAAAATATGTCCCCACACACCTTCTGGCGTCTTGCCAATAAAATTAACGATAATTCCTGGAAGCGTCATAATGGATGAGGCAAAAATAATCGGAATAACACCAGCGGTGTTCACCTTCAAAGGAATACTGGAAGACTGGCCGCCAACCATTTTCCTACCAACGACCTTTTTAGAATACTGAACCGGAATCCTGCGTTCGCCGCCCTGAAGATAAACAACAAGAACAACAACGGCAATGATTACCGCCGCAATAATAATTACAGCAAGGCCGCCTGTAACAATATTGCTGGCACCGGCAACAAACTGATCGGAAAGTGTCATCAGATCCAGAGGTATTCTTGAAACAATGTTGAATAACAGGACCATAGATATACCGTTTCCGATACCTTTGACCGTAATCTGTTCACCGATCCACATAAGGAAAGATGAACCTGCTGTCATGGAAATCACAACAACAATCACACCCAAAGCATTATCATACATCAAATATCCACTTCTTAAGAAAGCGATACCAAGAGCCAAACTTTCAATGATTGCCAGTCCGACTGTCACATAACGCGTAATCTCGCGAATTTTTTTGCGGCCGTCTTCGCCGTCCTTCTGCATTTCTTCCAGCTTTGGAATAGCAATTGTCAGCAACTGCATGATAATTGATGATGTAATATAAGGGGTAATACTCAATGCAAACAGAGACATTCTGGTAAATGAGCCTCCGGTCATAGCATTGAATAAATCCAGGGCTCCGCCTGTATTTGCACTCTGCTGTGCAAACCAGGCGGCAAAAACGCTACTGTTTACTCCAGGAGTCGGAATCTGAGCACCTAGTCTGACAATAACGAGCATTCCAAAAGTAAAGAGTACTCTTGTCCGAATATCTTTAATTTTGAAAGCGTTTCTTAATGTTGCCAGCATTAGATCACCTCAACTGTTCCACCGAGAGCCTGAATTTTTTCCTGAGCACCTGCACTGAAAGCATTTGCTTTCACAGTTAATTTTTTTGTAAGTTCGCCGTTTCCAAGGATCTTAACACCGTCTTTTGGATTCTTAACGATTCCAGATTCCAGTAAAGATTCAATGGTTACAACAGCGCCGTCTTCAAATTTGTTTAATGCACTTACGTTAATTCCAACGATTTCCAAAGAATTTCTGTTTGTGAAACCTCTCTTAGGAATACGTCTATATAAAGGCATCTGGCCACCTTCGAAACCTGGTCTTGGTGCTCCGGAACGAGCCTTCTGACCTTTATGACCTTTACCTGCTGTCTTTCCGTTTCCTGAACCATGTCCACGGCCTCTTCTGAAATTATCACTGTGCTTTGAGCCAGCTGCTGGGCTTAACTCTGATAAATTCATGTCTGCACCTCCTTACTTTAATATCGGTAAATTAAGCTTCTTCAACTTTAACCAGGTGTTTAACCTGCTTTACCATACCTTTTACTGCGTCATTGTTTGGCATTTCCACTGTCTGATGAAGTTTCTTAAGACCAAGAGCTTCAACTGTTTTCTTATGTTTAGGAATTGCACCGATTGTAGACTTCACTAAAGTAATTTTTACTTTATCTGCCATTTGAATATGCCTCCTTCTTAACCTAAGATTTCTTCAACAGATTTGCCGCGCTTTTTAGCTACTTCTTCAGGAGTTGTCAGATTTGCAAGACCTTCGATTGTAGCAAGTACAACGTTCTGCTTGTTACGTGATCCAAGTGTTTTTGTACGAATATTCTTGTAACCTGCAAGTTCAAGAACGGCACGGGCAGGACCACCGGCGATGATACCAGTACCCTGTGGAGATCTCTTTAATAAAAGGGATGCGCTTCCGAACTTTCCAAGGTTATCATGTGTAATGGAACCATTTTCATCTAATGGTACTTCAATCAGCTTTTTGATTGCATCTTCTTTGCCTTTGCGGATAGCTTCAGGAATTTCAGTAGCTTTTCCTAAGCCAGCGCCAACATGTCCGTTGCCATCACCTACGACAACTAAAGCTGCGAAACGGAAGTTACGTCCACCCTTTACAACCTTAGTTACACGCTTGATTGATACTACTTTTTCTGTTAATTCTAATTGACTAGCATCAATGATTGTACGTTTCATGTGTTTTCCTCCTTGCTTAGAATTGTAAGCCAGCTTCTCTAGCAGCTTCTGCTAAAGCCTGAATCTTACCCTGATAAATAAATCCGCCTCTATCGAATACAACTGCTGTAATACCCTTATCCAGAGCTTTTTTAGCGATTGCTGTACCAACAGCAGCTGCTGCTGCAACATCATTTGTTTTTTCAAGGCTTTCCTTGATTTCTTTTTCCATGGTTGAAGCAGCTACCAATGTATTTCCAACGGTATCATCGATGATCTGAGCGTAAATATGATTATTACTTCTAAACACAGCTAAACGAGGACGTTCCGATGTGCCAGCCAAATGATGACGTAAGCGTCTATGTTTATTTTCACGAATTTTGCTTCTTGACTCTTTGCTAACCATTCTATTCACTCCTTTACTTATTTCTTACCAGTTTTACCAACTTTACGTCTGATAACCTCATCAGCGTACTTAATACCCTTGCCCTTGTAAGGTTCTGGTCTTCTCTTATCTCTGATCTCTGCTGCGTACTGACCAACTTTTTCTTTATCAATACCGGAAACAGTGATCTTATTCTGACCATCAAGTGTCGTTGTAACGCCTTCTGGGTCTACCATTTCTACAGGATGTGAATAGCCTAAAGATAAAACTAATTTATTGCCCTGTTTCTGAGCTCTGTAACCTACACCGTTAACTTCAAGAACTTTAGTGTAACCGGCTGTTACACCAACAACCATGTTGTTGATCAGAGTTCTTGTAAGACCGTGTAAGGATTTCATTTTCTTTAAATCATTAGGTCTTGTAACAACAACGTGTCCATCTTCAATTTTGATGTCCATTTCAGAAGGTAATACTCTTTCAAGTGTTCCCTTAGGACCTTTTACAGTCACTTTATTATTTTCTGCTATATCCACAGTTACACCTGCAGGGATAGCGATTGGCATTCTTCCTATACGTGACATGCCCGTACCTCCATTTTCTTTATAATAATCTATGATCGCAGCCGCACATGGCGGCATGCGGGGTTACTATAAGTTAATTTCCTTGCCCGTCAAAACGGACAAGGGATTCCACTTACACTCCGACCGGTAAGCTGGTCTTACCAAACGAATGCCAGAACTTCGCCGCCAACATGAAGTTCTCTTGCCTGTTTGTCAGTGATAACGCCTTTGTTTGTGGAAACAATAGCCACACCTAAGCCACCCAGAACTTTCGGCATATCTTCGGAAGAAGCATACACACGAAGACCTGGTTTGGAAATTCTCTTAATACCGGAAATTGTCTTCTGGTTTTTATCTTTTCCATATTTTAATGTAACTGTAATTGTACGGGCAACGCCGTTTTCAGTTACTTCGTAATTTTTAATATAACCTTCATCTAAAAGAATCTTAGCAATAGATTCTTTCATTTTTGATGCCGGGATATCCACTGTGTCATGTTTTGCAGTATTTGCATTTCTGATTCTTGTAAGCATATCTGCAATTGGATCGCTCATTGTCATGAATTGGTTCCTCCTTTTCTAACGAAGTTTTGGTTCTTACCAGCTTGCTTTTGTAACGCCTGGAATCTGTCCTTTGTAAGCCAACTCACGGAAACAAATTCTGCAGATACCATATTTTCTCAAGTAAGCATGTGGACGTCCACAGATTCTGCAGCGGTTGTATTCTCTTGTGGAGAATTTAGCAGGACGCTGCTGTTTGATTTTCATTGCTGTTTTAGCCATGAAATTTCCCTCCTATTACTTTCTGAATGGCATGCCAAACAATCTTAATAATTCACGAGCTTCTTCATCTGTTTTAGCGGTAGTAACGAAGATCACGTCCATACCTCTTACTTTTTCTACCTTATCATATTCGATTTCAGGGAAGATTAACTGTTCTTTAATACCTAAAGCGTAATTTCCTCTGCCATCGAAAGCATCTGCGCTGACACCTCTGAAGTCACGTACACGAGGAAGTGCAAGGTTGATCAGGCGATCTGCGAACTCATACATTCTTTCGCCTCTTAATGTTACCTTGCAGCCGATAGCCATACCTTCACGAATTTTGAAGTTGGCAACGGATTTTTTAGCTCTTGTAACTACAGCCTTCTGTCCGGCGATAATTTCAAGATCTTTAACAGCTGCATCTAATGTTTTTGCATTATCCTTTGCTTCGCCAACGCCCATGTTGATCACGATCTTGTCAAGCTTTGGAACCTGCATTACATTTTTATAACCAAACTTTGAAGTCATTGCAGCAACGATTTCATTTTTGTAAGTATCTTTTAATCTACTCAACTTAAGTGCCCTCCTTCCCAGAATTAATCAATTACTTCTACTTTGCCATTTTTTCTGGCAACGCGTACTTTTTTGCCGTCATTGATCTGGTAACCAAGTCTTGCAACCTCTCCATTGTGCAGGTACATAACGTTGGATACGTCAATCGGGCCTTCCTGGTGAACGATGCCGCCCTGCTGATTAGCTGCTGAAGGTTTTGTATGCTTTGTAATCATATTTACACCTTCAACTAATACAGTGTTGTTTTTATGATTAACGGCAATGATCTTGCCGTCTTTGCCTTTATCTTTACCAGCGATCACTCTTACAATGTCGCCTTTTTTCACTTTGATATTAGCCACAGCCTACACCTCCTTACAGTACTTCTGGAGCTAATGAAACAATCTTCATGAACTGTTTCTCACGTAATTCTCTTGCTACAGGTCCAAAAATACGTGTTCCTTTTGGATTTAAGTCGTCTTTGATAATAACTGCAGCATTTTCATCGAATCTGATATATGAACCGTCTTTACGACGAGCGCCTTTTACAGAGCGTACAACAACGGCTTTAACAACATCACCTTTTTTAACAACTCCGCCTGGTGTTGCATCTTTAACCGAAGCAACGATGATGTCACCGATGTTGGCATATCTTCTTGTTGAACCGCCAAGTACACGGATGCAGAGTAATTCTTTAGCACCTGTATTGTCAGCAACACGAAGTCTCGTTTCCTGTTGAATCATGACTTTACCTCCTATTTACGCTAAACAAGTAATTATTTAGCCTTTTCGATAATCTCTACAAGTCTCCATCTCTTATCTTTGGATAATGGTCTTGTTTCCATTACTCTTACTCTATCTCCAATGTTGCAATCATTGTTTTCGTCATGAGCTTTTAATTTATAAGTTCTGTTAACGATCTTTTTGTAAAGAGGATGCTTTACACGGTCTTCGATTGCAACGACGATTGTTTTATCCATCTTGTTGCTGACAACTCTACCTACTCTTACTTTTCTGAGGTTTCTTTCCACAACAAATTCCTCCTTCCTGGATTATTCAGCAGCGTTAGCCTTTTCAGTGATGACAGTCTGGATTCTCGCAATGTTTTTGCGAACTTCCTTAATTCTGCTTGTGTTGTCTAACTGATTGGTTGCATTCTGGAATCTTAAGTTGAAAAGTTCCTTTTTTGCACTCACTAATTCTGCATTTAATTCTGCAACTGTTTTAGCCTTTAATTCTTTAACATAAGTATTAGTTTTCACTGTTATCACCGCCTTCTAAGTCTGCGCGAGAAACAACTTTACATTTTACCGGAAGTTTGTGTGTAGCAAGACGGAGAGCTTCTCTGGCAACTTCTTCAGAAACGCCTGAGATTTCGAACATTACTCTGCCTGGCTTAACAACTGCTACCCAGTATTCCAGTGTTCCTTTACCGGAACCCATACGTGTTTCAGCTGGTTTAGTTGTTACTGGTTTGTCAGGGAAAATTTTGATCCAAACTTTACCGCCACGTTTGATATAACGTGTCATAGCGATACGGGCAGCTTCGATCTGGTTGGATTTGATCCAAGCCGGCTCTAAAGCTACAATACCATATTCACCGTAAGTGATTTTATTACCACGCTGTGCAGTTCCTCTCATTGTACCGCGGAACTGTTTACGACGTTTTACTCTTTTTGGCATTAACATTATTTATCGCTCCCTTCCT
>CAJKGK010000012.1 GCA_905199445.1 uncultured Lachnospiraceae bacterium
CCTGTAAATCCCCGAAAAATCATCAATGTGTAATGAAGTATCTTACTTCATTACATCCTTATCTTTTTCCGGCTTTAATCAATTTATACGTCCCTACACTTTTTTCACACTGCCACAAGTATCATTCATATGAATGTTTATATAAATGCTTCTGTTTCTGTACAGTTTAGACTTCTTCTTTCTTTAATATTTTTAATTCATAACCTACAATTATCACTGCAAGAATAAATGCAAGTGTGTCTGCTGCTGGTCCTGCCCACAAAACACCTGTAATTCCCATCAGGCTGCTTAATATGAACTCTGCTGGAAGCAGAAACAGAATCTGTCTGGACAGAGAAATGACTGCTGATTTCACTGCTTTTCCAATGGACTGCATAAACAAGGCCGCAACTGTCTGAAATCCATTCAGAATTGTGGCAAGTAAAAAGATACGAAAACATAATTTTGCAAACTCATTGTATAATCCGCTTTCTTTTCCGAAAATTGAAATAATTTGAACCGGTGCAAACTGATATGCCAAAAAAGCAAATACTGCCAAAATTTCCACACATATTACAACACAGCGAAATGTCTGTTTTACCCTTTTCACATTTCCTGCACCATAATTAAATCCAATAATCGGCTGTGCACCGGAGGCAATTCCCACAGTTGCAGCAATGACTAACTGGTTTACTTTTATAACAATTCCAACCACTGCTATCGGAATTTCGGAACCATATTCTGAAAGTGCACCATACTTGGTAAGCAGATTATTAATCACGGCCATAACAATCACAATTGACATTTGTGTAATAAAACTGGAAACGCCCAGTCCCATAACCTTTTTACAAGATTGCATATCAATCTTGTAATCCTCTTTTGTAAGTTTGATTGTTTTAAAGTGACCAATATAATAAATTCCCATTAAAAATGTAAAAATCTGTCCGATAATCGTTGCAAGTGCAGCACCTTTAACCCCCCAATGAAAAACAAAAATAAAGACAGGATCTAAAATTGTATTCGTCACTACACCCACAAGCAACGAAACCATGGAATATTTGGGATTTCCATCCGCCCGCTCAATAGCAGTAAAAACAGTTCCGACCAAAACAAATGGCAGGCCGATAATGATAATTCTTCCGTAATCCATAGAATATTGATACAATGCTTCTGTGCATCCAAACAGATAAACCAAATCTTCTAAAAAGATGGACATGATTCCTGCAATCAATATCCCCACTATAATGGAAAATGTAATGGTGCTTCCGATTCCCTTTGCACCTTCCTGCTTTTTCCCTTCACCTAAACGTATGCTTAAAAAAGAAGCGCCTCCATCTCCCAGCATCAACGCAATGGCCAGTACAATCACTGTCAACGGATATATAATATTGGTTGCACCATTTCCAAGATATCCTACGCCCTGTCCAATAAAAATCTGGTCTACCATGTTGTACAGAGAATTTACTAATAACGAAATCACACAAGGAACCGCATATTTCCCAAGTAACTTCCATATAGATTCCTCTGCAAGTGGATTTTTTAACGTCTCACTCTTTTGCATTTTATTTCTCCTTTAGTCGTTTGCGACTTATTTGGTTTTAAAAAATTTTTCTATTCTTTAAAATAAATCTTTCCAGTGACTTACTTTGTTTTCCCAGACATAACTGTAAGAATCTAACAAATCTGAAACCTCCAGTGGTTTTCTTCCCGTCAGCAGTTCGACGTCATGTGTGACAACCCCCATCTGTCCTTCAGAGATTCCGGCTTCATTTGTAATCATATCGTTACTGCAGAATGGAACCGGTGCCTGAGAAAAATCACCATCTGTCGTTCTTGGAATATGTAAGGCTTCCAGGTAATCTCTGAATTCTTCTTCTGTCATTGGTCTATATTCAAATGGAATCCCTGACTTTTCTGCAATCATATTGCAGATTTCCCTCTGGCTCAACGGAATTGTACTGGTGAGGTCATAAGCCTTACCCGGTTCTCCTTTTCCGAGTAAAAGAGCTGCACCACACCGCGCACTGTCGTCTTTTGCAATACTGGTAACCTTACCCTCCCCTGCAGTAGTTCCCCATACGTTATGACTCAACATGGCCAACATAACTGAGGTAGTCAAATAATTTTCCATATATAGATTGTTTCTCATAATGTTATGTGCAATACCGCTTTCTGCCAGCATCTTTTCTGTGGCCCTGTGGTCTGGAAGTACATACTGGTGATACCCTTCACGGTCAGCACCCAAAAAAGATGTATAGGTAATATGTTCTACCCCCGCCTTCTTGCACGACTCGATTACTTTCCTGTGCTGCTCTACTCTCTTTGGACCGTTAATAATACTAGAAATAAAAAACAGACGGTCTACACCTGAAAATGCTCTGTTCATCTGCTCTTCATCATCATAATTGGCCTCTCTTACCTCAACGCCTCTTTCTTCCCATTCTTTCTTTTTTTCAGGAGAAACCCTGCTTAGATCCGGACACGTTAATACCAAATCCTGCCCTTTTATCTCTTTCATCACAATTGCTGCAACTCTTCCTGCAAGTTTTCCATCTGCACCTGTTACTAAATACTTCATGCTTATCCTCCTTTAGTCGTATGCGACCTATTTACTTAAAATTTTATGTTATATTTTTTATCAGCTTGCTTATAACAGAAGAAAGTTTTTCTATTTCTTCTTCACTCAGACCTGCAAAAATTTGTTCCGCGATTTTCCCAATTTTCTCTTTAATAGCAGTTGCCATAGAAGAACTTTTATTGGTAAGAACAATTTTTTTATAACGTCTGTCACTCTCTAATGGTTCTGTTCTAATCAGCTTTTTTTCTTCAAGACGGTTCAAAATGCTGCTTACGGTAGGATGTGTCAGTCCCAGGCCATGCTCGATATCCTTTTGACATATTTCACTTGCCTGATTTCTATTTAAGTAGCCAATTACGGTAGCCTGTGTATAGGTAATATCCAGTTCCGCCATTTCCTGATTTAATATCCTCTCAATAGCTGTATTAAGAATTTTGAAATCCATAATATCCATTTCTAACCCTCCAGTTCAGTCGCTTACAACTTATTTTAACAGAATTCCTTCTCTTATTCAAGATATTTTTATACGAATTGTTCCCTCTAGGCTTATTTTAAATATATTCATTCATGATAAAATTGATATTCTTTTTGATTTCAAAGATAATGTTCCTGTGTGTAACGGTTTTCTATATTATAAAATCACGCAAGTTCCCGTTTACTCTGGCGCTTTCTTTCGATCACCCCCTCTCCTTAAAGCAACAAAGATAAATATAGTGTACATCCTGTTTCTGCAGCCTTTCTTTACACTAACGTTTATAAGTCCTTCGGCGGCTGATTTAACGCCCAGTCCAAAAAGATTTTCCGTTCTCCGATCGTCAGATAATGAGCCTCTCCCACACCTGTGTCATGACTGCCTGAAGGAAGGACTCTTAGCAATACCGGAAGCTCACTGCCGCAGGCCTGAAGACGGGCTGCCATTTTTTTGCCATGATATGGCGGCACATTGTTGTCACACTCCCCGGTCTGGATATATACAGCCGGATATTTTACACCGTCTTTGACATTGTGATAAGGTGAGTAACTGCGAATATATCTGTACATATGTTCATCGCCAATATCTCCATATTCTGTGGTATACATAGGGCCACGATCATCATTTTTAAAATGGAGCATATCCGTATGAGGCACCGAAGCAATCACGGCCTGATAAAGATCCGGACGCATAGTTAAAAGGGCTGTAACCAAAAGGCCGCCGTTGCTTCCGCCGATAATCGCCGTTTTTCCCGGACTGGTATAGCCTTCCCGATGAAGCATTTCCGTGATAGCAATAAAATCATAAAAACAATTTTTCTTTTTGTCCTTGTAGCCCTGTTCATGCCACCAGGAACCATATTCCCCGCCGCCTCGTAATGTACAAAGTACATAAAGATTGCCTTCGTTGACCCATTGGCCCACACTGCCAATATACGGACATGTATAGGACGGAACTTCCATGGCATTGTAACCCCCATAACCATACATCAGAGTCTTGACCTGTCCGTTAAAAACTGTATCCTTCCTGTAAACAAGAAACGCCGGTACACGGGTTCCGTCTGCACTCACTGCAAATTTCTGCTCCACTACTAAGTCCGGATAAGCATCATCGCTGGTACAATAAAGAAGATCCATATGATAGTCATTAAGATCAAATCGATATACCGATTTGGGAATACCAAAAGATTCGTAAGAAATAAACATACATCCCCTGTCATTCCATACATTTCCCAGCCGCTCGATGGATGACACACAATAGCTGCCATAAGCACATGGAGCCTCCACAGTCTTTAAAAGCCGGCCTTCCCGGTCATAAACCTCCAGAATCTCGTTGACATCCTTCATCCTGACAACCACCAGGCGGCCGCAGGCACTGGTCACACCCATAAGGATGCTTTCGGTTTCCGGCAGGATTTCATGCCCCTCTTTGACACTGACCGCCTGCAGATCGATTCCGATTACCCGGCCTCTCGGTGCATTTTCATCGGTAAGAATATAATGGCACCCATCGATGGTTCCCACATAATGGTAACTGTTTAAGCGGCCTTCGGTCAGCGATACCCACTGGACATCATCTGAATCTGTGTGATCCAAATTTATTTTAATCAGCTCCACATCATGGTAATTCAGCCAGACCTCTCCAAACAAGGTTTGCCCGTCATCGGAAAGCGCCACCTGAATCAGCACGGAGTTATCTGGATATGTATAAAGCAGCTGAGATTTTTGTGTATATATATGATAGGCAATAATATTGTTGTAATTCACCCGGTTGACCTTGTCGATGTTGACGCTGCCGTAATAAATCACCGAGCCGTCTTTATTCCATGTATAGCTGAAACTTTCATTAAGCCGGGCCATAGATGTTTTGGTCTTCCAATTATAAACAAGAATACTCAGCCGGTCCTGTCCCGGATAAAGAATATAGATGGCCGCAATCGCCGGATCTGCAGGGTTTAAAGATACCCCGGCCAAATGCGCTGCAGGGTCAATTTCATCCACATCCAGAATAGTTTCCAGTTCCTCAAATTCCGGACTGATTCGTACAATGCTTTCATGCCCTTCACCATCTGTCTTTTTGCAGGCCAGTATCCCTGAAGAAACCGAAATGTCCGAATATCCCCCGTATTCCGGCTTTTTCTTTTCATTTCTAAGTGCAGCCATGGCCATGGGCAGCCGGTTTCCAAATTGGGCAAAAAAGTCGTCTGTACATGCATTTTCTTTGCTGACCCAATCAAGTACCTTCACATCCTTAGCCTTCTCCAGCCAGGCATATTCATCTGTAACCGACTCATGATGATACACATCCACATGACTGCATTTTTCTGTATACGGATAATTCCAGTTTTGCATAACACTCATTCTCCTTTTGACTTATTGACTTCAGATTTTGTTTTTGACTTTCTTTAAAAACTATTCTATACTGAAATCAAACGATTGTACAGCATAAAGCCCAAATATACAGCAAATTTCAGCTGTAGGGCCAAGTTGTTAAATGATTTCAAAAAACTTTGGGAGGAATAAAAAATGCAGAAGCCATCTTTATCCAGTGAAGAACAACAGCAGATTTATGGGAAATACTACAGTCTTGATTTATATCCCGCCGCTTTTGGTCTGAAGTCTCTGATTACAGGCCGCCAGCTGTCACCTGAAAATACGATTTCCATCACAGAAAGAGAAAAAATTCTCAAATGTGATATTAGTGACAAAATGATCGGCTATGCCACCATGCCTGACGGTACCGGCTATATTTCTACTTATACCGTTATGCCCCATGTAACACCTGAAATGATTGACTGGTGGTTTGTATGGCACGGCCAGGAAAGTGGTCGCTATGTAATCTGGGACAAGGAAGATCATTATTCGGTCAAATCCACACAGCTTGAACGGCTCACGGATGCGTCTATTCCTATGAACGAAAGAATCTGGGGTGTTACTCACACTGTTTTAGAGGACACTGGCTGCGGTCCGGAAGAAATTGTCATCAATTTCAGAAACCCCGCCGAACTATTTAAACCGGAAGATATTCAGGCATCCCCTGTAAAGACCATCATCTGGGGCAATGGCTCCACAGCCGTGATGTGCCACACTGTATTTCCCAATCCTGAAGGAACAGGTATTATTCTTGCTTCCCACTTCTGGTTGGGATACAATGTCAAAGAAGACGGCTCCGTTGTTAAACTGATTCCTGATGGCATTCAGATTCCGGAGATGCCCCTTAAAGGGCTTTCCCTTCACAGCATTAAAGAATATGCCAATTTAGGGCATTTTCTCCCATACCTATATTCAGAAATTGTGGAAGGAAAAAAAGTTCGTCTTTTACCTGTTTATGAATAAAAAAATATCGCCCCGTCCGTCATTCATCGGCCTGGGGCGATATTTTTATGCAACACTTGTCTTTTCTACATAGTAATACAAAGCTTCACGACCTGCGTCTTCTTTAAGGGATTGTCCACATTCATTTCCGTACCAGAACCAGCGGACATTCTCTCTGGAAAACCAGGGTGCACCGGAAATAACAGAGACAATATGGCGAAAATCGGCCTCATTGTCTGTCCGGCTGCTGCCGAAAAAAACCATAGTTCCGTCCGGGCGTTCCTCCTTACACATGCCGCAGGATGAAAACAGACGGTTAATTGTGTAATAAATCATGTTAATATCATACCGGTGTTCTTCAACGATCCTGTAATTGTCCATTTTGATTTCCAATCTAAGCATATTTATAAGTCTCCTTTATATGTATTGTGACATTATCTCTTACATTGAAATCATATCATTTTTAAGTTTTGGACGCCATTAACAAATATCGCACAAATCTACGGATTGTTTCATATATAGACAATTTATACTTTTTATCTCTGACTTCTTCCGATTTCAAGCCCTTTTTCAAAGGCAGTCTTATTCAGAGGGAGCAGCTTTGGTTTTTTGCCCAGCTTATGTTCAATGGTATGCCATACGATTTCAGGAGCAATAACTTCTGTATATCCCACATAAACACCAAGCATGATGACATTTAATACTTTTGCATTTCCCAATTCCAGGGCCAGTTCTGTCACCGGCGCCTTAACAACCTTGACATCATCTCTCGGAATATCGTCAGAAACAATAGAGCTGTTAATAAATAAGGTGCCGCCTGTTTTTAACATTCCAATAAATTTGTTTAATGAAGGCCCATTCATAACAATCAGGTCATCCATCTCATCGCCCACCGGCGTTCCCACCATATCATCGGAAATAACAACATAACAGTTTGCCGTACCACCACGCTGTTCAGCACCGTATGACGGGAAGAATGTAACGCTTTTGTCTGTGGAATCACATGTTGCTGACGCAAGGAATTTACCAAGTGTCATGACACCCTGACCACCGAAACCGGCCACAAGTAAATTTGTTTCCATATTTTCTTCCTCCTATCGATCTCTGATGACGCCCAGAGGGAATTCCGGAAGCATCTTTTCTTCAATATAATCCAGGGCATCCAACGGATCAAGTCCCCAGTTTGTAGGACAGCTTGTAACAATCTCAACCATGGAGAAGCCTTTACCGTCGATCTGGTTCTGGAAAGCCTTCTTAATCGCTTTTTTAGTTTTCATAACATTCTGCGGTGTATTGCAGCTTGTACGTTCCAGATAAGCCGGTGCTGTCAGCTGATTTAAGATTTCACACATATGCATCGGATAACCGTGTTCTTCTGCAATACGTCCCTTCGGTGCCGTTGAAGCTTTCATGCCAATCAGCGTTGTTGGTGCCAGCTGTCCGCCGGTCATACCATAAATACCGTTGTTGATAAAAATAACGGTAATGTTTTCACCGCGGTTTGCCGCAGAAATCGATTCAGCCAAACCGATGGACGCAAAGTCACCGTCCCCCTGATATGTAAATACCAGTGAATCTGGATTGGAACGTTTAATACCTGTAGCTACGGCACAGGCACGTCCATGAGGTGCTGTTGTATTATCATAAGTTATATATTCCATATGAAGACCACAGCAGCCGATTCCAAGAACACAGCTTGCCTTATCAAATAAATTCATTTCTTCAAGGACTTCACCGATTAATTTAATAACTGTACTGTGCATACAGCCAGGACAGAATCCGTCAACCATATCGTCGCGGATACCGATTGTTCTCGAATATACTTTTTCCATGTGACGTATCCTCCTATTCAAAAAGTTTTCTTGCTGCTTCTAAAACAGCTTCACGTTTCATCACATTGCCGCCGGAGCAAAGGCAGGTTTCAATCGGACAACGATCCTTCACAGCCAGCTTCACATCATAAATCATCTGTGCAGGAATGGACATTTCCACATCCAGAATCGCTTTAACCTTGCTGTAATCCAGTTTTTCAAACGAATGGTACGGGAACGGATGAACGGTAATCGGACGGATCAGGCCGATCTTCTTGCCTTCACTGCGAAGGATGTCCACAACGGATTTGGCAATACGCGCTGAAATACCATACGCAGCAATAACAACCTCTGCGTCCTCAATCTCATATTCCTCAACCTGAACATCTTCTTTTGCCCAACGCTCATACATCTGTGCCGCATCTTCATTGGCTTTTTGCATATCCTCTGTTTTCCAGTGTCCAGGCTGAATCCAGGAACGCTCCACGTCCAGACTGTGTCCTACACAGGCCCATGATTTTTTGGATTCCTTGATTGCGGCAACTTCTTCATCGGATTTCATTTCCGGAAGCACAACAGGCTCCATCATTGTTCCGATCACGCCATCGCAGAGAACTAAAACAGGGTTTCTGTCTCTGTCTGCATAATCAAAAGCCTTGTATGTCATATCGACAGCTTCCTGTACGGTAGAAGGTGCAAAAACCATCATTTCAAAACCACCGTTTCCAGATGCCTTTGTGGCCTGGAAATAATCCATCTGAGCCGGCTGAATAGAACCAACACCTGGGCCCCCACGAGATACGTTGGCATAAACCATCGGAATACGTGCGGATGCACAGTAAGAAATCCCCTCACTCTTTAAAGCAATTCCCGGGCTTGATGAGGATGTCATGGAGCGGGTACCTGCACTGGCTGCACCATAAACCATATTTACAGATGCCACTTCACTTTCACCCTGAACAAATACACCACCCACTTCAGGCAGTCTCCTTGCAAAATATTCCGGGATTTCATTCTGGGGTGTAATCGGATATCCGGCGAAAAATCTACAGCCGGCTCTGACAGCTGCTTCTGCGATTGCTTCACAGCCCTTCATAAATACTCTTGCCATTTCTTTTTCAACCTCCTTATTTATATACCTCGATTGCAGCATCCGGGCACATACGTGCACACATACAGCATCCGATACATTGATCCGGATTTACCGGCACTACATATTCGTAACCTTTTGAGTTTACTTTGTCACCGACTGCAAGAACGCCCTTTGGACAGAACTTAATGCAGTACTGACAGCTTTTACAGCTTTCTGATCTAATTGTAACCTTTGCCATTTAGATCAAATCCTCCTCTCGTGATGATTATTTATGGTAACGCCGCCATAGGCAGCATCGAAAACAGTCCTTATTCCAGGCTTTCCAGCCACGGATAAGTCAGGTATAATTGAATCGGCAGCAGGGGAAAATCCACCTTCCGGCAGACATCAGCATACAGAGATTCCATGACACAGGCAAAATCCACAGTCACATACGCCCCTACCATTTCCTCCATTTTTTTGCAGCCTTCCAAAAACTCCTCCGGCGTTGTGGTCAGTCCCATATTAGGATTATTGATCATGTGAATCCGATCCAGATGAATGTGAGATGTACCCAAAATAGCCGACAGCGTTCCGTCAATAGCCTCCAGATTTGCCGACCATGGACGATAAGCATTCAAAACATAATAAACGATCGTATTGTCCTTATTAATTTTAGGCGCATAACCGCCAATGGCACGGGCGCCGATATCATTGCCGCCCACATCCATCACCACATAACAGTTATTATCCTTCAGATGAAGATTCACACCGCCCACCAGTACCGGAGCATCGTAAAACTGAACCTCATGATGGAAGGTTATGCCCATGGCTTCAATTTCATCCATCACGTCTCTGGAGCGAAACAGGGGTTTTGTCATATCCATATCAAAGAAATGGACAGGTTTGTCGCCGATCTGTGCAAGATACCTGGCAAAATTAATGGCAATCTCACTTTTACCGCTTCCGGCTTCCCCTATAAATATAAAATTGCATTTATCTCCAATAAACTTTTTGATCTCAGCTTCCATGATTATTTAACCACTTTTTTAAACTGTTTTGCAGTTTCTTCGCCTCTCAGTACACGAAGCCCGCCAAGAGCCAGAGACTGCATTTCATTTTCTCCTGCATAAACGGTTACCGGCGCAATAAATTCAACCCGGTCTTTAACCATTTTTGTAAACATTTCTGAATAAGCAATGCCTCCGGTAAGAATAATGCCTTCAATTCTGCCATTGACAACCGGAGCTTCTCTGGCAATATTTCTGGCAACATTCAGCGCCATCGCTTCATAAATAAAACGGGCGTGTTCATCACCATCGGCAATCATCTTCTCGACATCTCTTGTATCATTTGTTCCCAGGTGAGCCACAAGCCCCCCCTGAGTCTTTACCCGTTTCATTGCGGATTTATGATCATATTTTCCGGTGCTCATCATTTCAATCACCTGGAACAAAGGCAGAACGCCGGAGCGTTCCGGAGCAAACGGACCATCCTCATCATTAATAATATCAGCCACCTTACCATCATGATGAAGACTGACCGAAATACCGCCGCCTAAGTGTACCACAATTAATGTACAGTCTTTATAATCTTTATGATGTTCTTTGGCATAGCGCATGGCTGCGGCACGCATATTCAGGTTATGTCCCATTCCCTTGCGTTCCATATCCGGGAAACCGGTAACTTTAAGCATTGGCAGCATCTCGTCGACGGTTACACCGTCATAAATATAGGCAGGAATATGTTTTTCGGAAGAAATCGCATAAGCGATCAGTGCGCCCAGATTTGAGGCATGTTCGTGTTCCGGTGCATAACGAAGCTGCCATACCATGTCTTCATTAACCTCATAGGCTCCGGCTTCAATCGGAGGAAGCAGTCCGCCTCTGGCCACTATGGCTGTCAGATCATCTGCGGAAATGCCATGTGCCTGCATTGTCTGGATAACCAGATCTTTTCTGAACTCAAACTGATCCACAAGGGCATCATACTTTGCAATTTCTTCAGCACTGTGAGAAATGCTCTCTACAAAGAGCTGTTCCTCTCCGTCATATACTGCAATTTTTGTAGATGTGGAACCTGGGTTTATAATTAATAATTTTTCCATCTTATGCCTCCATTATTTTGCCGCTGCTGCGGAAACAACGATTGAAAGATATTTTTCTTCAGCAGAAGAACCTCTGGATGTAAGGACAATCGGGCATTTCGCACCTACGATGAAACCAGCCATTCTGGCTTTGCATGTGCAGGCCAGCATCTTGCCCATAATATTACCGGCATGAATATTCGGAGCTACAAGAACATCCACATCGCCGGATACCGGGCTTTCAAAACCTTTAAACTCTGCAATCTCCTTACTGATTGCACAGTCATAGGATATCGGGCCTTCCACGATACAGTTTTTAATTTCGCCGCGCTCATTCATTTCCTTTAATTCACGAGCTTCCACAGTTTCAGGCATTTTGGGATTTACCTTTTCAACACAGGCCAAAACACCAACCTTCGGGCAGTCATAGCCCATAGAAATTAAAGTTTCTACTGTATTGTTAATAATATCTTTTTTCTGTTCTAATGTGGGATAAGTGACCATTCCCCCATCAACAGGGCAGAGAATCTTGTGATATGTAGGCACTTCGAACATTGTAAAATGTGACATTGTCCGTCCCTGTCCCAGGCCCTTTTCCTTATTCACAACAGCCTTTAAAATCACGGCTGTATCCAGTTTGCCTTTCATAAGGAAATCTGCCTTACCTTCCTTGACAAGTTTCACTGCGAACTCGGCAGCATCCTTGACATCGGCATAATCATAAATATTTTCATCTGCAACGGTTTCATTCAGCTCAGCAAGGATACGAAGAATTTCAGCCTTATCGCCTACAAGAATAGGTTCAACAATGCCTTCTTTTCTGGCATGCATGACAGCCTCCAGTGTATGCGTATCACCGGCTGCAGCTACAGCCATACGTTTTTTTGCAGGATAGCCTTTTACTTTTTCGATTAACTGATCAAAATTTGTAAATACCATGTTCTCTTCCCCTTTTTTCGTTTTATATTACACGGCCTTTAGGCCGGACTTTATTTTTTGGAAATCATATATCTTGCAAGATTTCTTATAAATCTATTATATAACAAATCATATATTTTGCAAGATTTCTTATAAATCTATTATATAACAAATCATATATTTTGCAAGATATAAAATTTTATTTTTATCAAATAACCAAAAATCACAGGGTATTTTTAGAAAAAATGTCGATAAAGCGATGGTGAATCTACGGTATGATTTTTAATAAAAGAAAAGAAATGCCGGGACTGCACCTAAATAGTCCCGACATTTCTTTAGTTGTATCAGCGAATTTCTGTCATTCCGCCCATATATGGACGCAGTGCCTCCGGAATACGAACGCTGCCATCCGCCTGAAGGTTATTTTCAAGAAAAGCAATCAGCATACGCGGCGGTGCCACTACTGTATTATTTAATGTATGTGCAAAATACTTACCTTTTTCTCCAACAACACGGATTTTTAAACGGCGGGCCTGAGCATCTCCCAAATTGGAGCAGCTGCCCACTTCAAAATATTTCTTCTGTCTTGGAGACCATGCTTCAACGTCAACGGATTTTACTTTCAAATCTGCCAGGTCTCCGGAGCAGCATTCCAGTGTACGCACAGGAATATCCAGGCTTCTAAACAGATCCACTGTATTTTGCCATAATTTGTCAAACCATTTCATACTGTCTTCCGGTTCACAGACAACGATCATCTCCTGCTTTTCAAACTGATGAATACGGTAAACCCCCCGCTCTTCAATGCCATGCGCACCTTTTTCCTTACGGAAACACGGAGAATAGCTTGTCAGTGTATACGGCAGCTTTTCAGATGGAATAATTGTATCAATAAATTTGCCGATCATGGAATGTTCACTTGTTCCGATCAGGTATAAATCCTCGCCTTCGATTTTATACATCATGGCATCCATTTCATCAAAACTCATCACACCGGTCACAACATCACTGCGGATCATAAAAGGCGGTACACAGTAAGTAAAACCACGGTTAATCATAAAATCTCTTGCATAAGAAATCACAGCCGAATGGAGACGGGCAATATCACCCATAAGGTAATAAAATCCATTTCCGGCAACCTTTCTGGCACTGTCTAAGTCCAGGCCATCAAAGCTTTCCATAATCTGGGCATGATAGGGAATCTCAAAATCCGGAACAACCGGTTCACCATATCTTTGAACTTCCACATTTTCGCTGTCATCCTTGCCAATGGGAACTGAAGGATCGATAATATTAGGAATAATCATCATAATATCTTTGATTTTAGCTTCAACAGCTTTTTCTTCTTCCGTAAGCTCATCAATACGTCCTGCACTTGCAGCCACCTGAGCCTTTACAGCCTCAGCCTCTTCTTTTTTACCCTGCTTCATAAGACCGCCGATTTCTTTGGAAAGTCTGTTTCTGTCTGAGCGAAGCACCTCAACTTCTTGTTTAATCTCACGGTTACGCTTGTCCAGTTCAATAACCTCATCCACCAACGGCAGTTTTCTGTCCTGAAATTTGTTTTTAATGTTCTGTTTTACAATATCCGGATTTTCTCTTAAAAATTTAATGTCTAACATTTTTTTCCTCCTTTTTATTTCAACCCATTTAAACGGACATGCAGATTCCATATGCATCTGGTCGCATCCCACACAGAGCGTTTTATTGCATCGGGTGCAATTTCCTATACAATAAAAAATCTTCCGTCCCTGCACAATCCATGCATGGGACGAAAGATCTCAACTTCCGCGTTGCCACCCAGCTTGCCAAAAAAACTCCGGCCTCTTACCTGCACTGTAACGGGTACGCCCGCCGGCTTTCACCGGATGCTCCGAAAGTGGAAAGGTCTCTTTGCTTACCGGCTCTCACCAACCGTCGGCTCTCTTAAAAGCATCCTGACCGTAGTTTTCATCTGCACATCATTAATTTATTGATTATGATTTTCATTTTAGCGCAAAATTATACAAAGTGCAAGGAAATTTTTCAACTTAACCGACCGTCACAAAGTAAACAATCACAAGGGCACCCAAAATGATTCTGTACCATCCAAATACAGTAAAATTATGCTTTTTAATGTAGTCCATTAAAAATTTAATGACAAGAACAGAGACAACAAACGCCACAATCATTCCAACAAGCAGTATCACTATTTCCATCGTCTGAAAATGAAAACCAAACTGTACAATTTTAAGCAGGCTGGCACCAATCATCACGGGAATTGCCAAAAAGAAGGTGAATTCCGCTGCCACGGTTCTTGAAATCCCCAGCAGCAATGCCCCTACAATTGTGGCACCGGACCGGGATGTTCCCGGAAAAACAGCCGCGATCAGCTGAAAAACGCCGATAAAAAATGCAAAGGAATAGGTAATATCCGCCAGCGTATTTACCTTGGCCTCGTGCCCGTTATTTCTTTTTTCGATAATAATGAAAGCAATACCAAAAACAATCAGGGCTACAGCAACGGTCTGATAATTGTAAAATAAAGCCTCAAAAGTTTCATTAAACAATACCCCAATAATGGCTGCAGGCACACAGGCAATTAAAATCTTGAACCACAGAAGCAAAATATCCTTTTTAACCCAGGATAAAAGGCCATGCTGCGCCAAAGGCTGTACATTATTCTTTTTTCCGAAAGGAAAAATCTGATGCCAGAATAATAAAATAACAGCAAGAATGGCCCCCAACTGAATAACAACCTCAAACATACTGTAAAATTCATCGGTTACATTCAGGGAAACAAATTCATTGAGTAAAATCATATGCCCGGTACTGCTGATGGGAAGCCACTCCGTTATACCTTCAACGATTCCAAACAAAGCGGCCACCAAAATCTGCATAATGTCCATCATGTCATCCTCCTATTCAATATTTGACTTATTCATCATACTGGAAAACGGAGGAAAAGTAAATCCTTCAGACTTTTTATTTCATTGCGCGAACAATCTTACGCAGTTTTAAAACCATGGATGGCGCAACCGACAGTTCATCAACACCCATATTGACAAATTCTTCGGTCAATTCTGTATCCGCGCCGAGTTCACCGCAGATTCCTGCCCATTTTCCACAGGCGTGGGCATTCTCCACAACCATACGAATCATTTTAAGAATGGCTTTATGGTGTGGATTATAGAATATATCCAGTTTTTCATTCTGACGGTCAATCGCCAGTGTATACTGGGTCAGATCATTGGTTCCGATACTGAAGAAATCCACAATTTGGGCCAGCTCATCACTGATCATCACCGCTGCCGGCGTTTCGATCATCACGCCTTGCTCCACATTTTTAAAAGGAATACCTGCACTGGACAGTTCCTCCTTGACTTCTTCTACAATCTGATAAATCTGCTTAACTTCTTCTACAGATGTAATCATTGGGTACATGACGGAAATATTGCCGTAAACGGCCGCTCGCAGTAGCGCTCTTAACTGAGTCTTGAAAATTTCCGGCTGCGTCAGACAGATTCGGATCGCTCTGTACCCCAGTGCCGGATTCTCCTCCGATTCAAGTCCAAGATAATCCGCCTTTTTATCCGCACCAATATCCAACGTACGGATAATGACCTTTTTACCGGCCATCATCTGAGCCACCTGTTTATAGGCCTGAAACTGCTCATCCTCTGTAGGCAGCTCATTTCGCCCGATGTACAAAAATTCACTTCTGAACAAACCGATTCCGCCGGCATCATTTTCAAGCACATAGCCGATATCGCCAACGCTGCCGATATTGGCATATATATTAATCTTTCTTCCGCCAAGGGTTACATTTTCCTTACCCTTCAGTGTGAGGAGAAGCTGACGTTTTTCAGCCTCCTCCGCCATTCTTTTTCCGGCCTGCTCTAAAACCCTGTCATCAGGATTAAAAATCACTTTACCTTCAAAACCATCCACCACGGCCTTCATGCCGGATTTTAAAACTGAAAGATCCATGTCAACACTCACAAGTGCCGGAATATTCATCATACGTGCAAGAATCGCTGTATGAGAGTTGGTGGAGCCATGCACGGTCACAAAAGCCAGAATCTTTTCTTTATCCATCTGGACAGTCTCACTGGGTGTAAGATCATCAGCAACCACAATCACCGGTTCATCATATTCCATACTGCCGTCTTCTCCACCGTAAAGGTTTCTTACAAGACGCTCGGAAATGTCCTTCACATCTGCACAGCGGGCTTTCATATAATCATCATCCATACTCGCAAACATCTCGGCAAAATTATCCCCGGTAGATGCGACCGCATATTCCGCATTCACGGATTCACTGCGAATAATATTTTCTATGGACTCATTATAATCATCGTCCTCCAGCATCATCTGGTGAACCTCGAAAATAGCGGCACTGGCCGCTCCGACTTCCCGTACAGCCTTTTCGTACAGTTTCTGCAGCTGAGCAATGGCCTGCGTACGGGCATGCCCAAGGCGAACAAGCTCAGCTTCCGGATCTTCAATCTTAATCCGTTTCACCACATAATCGGCTTTTTTCAAAACGGAAATTTTACCAACCGTAATTCCTTTATAAACAGATTTCCCTTTAAAACATTCCATATCTATTCCTCTTTAATCGTTCGTATAAAAATTAAAGATTGCTTTCAAAAAATGCTTTGATTCCCTCAAAAGCCTGATCTTCATCCGGACCTTCGATGCTGACAGTTACTGTATCACCGTTTTTCACAGCCATACCCATAATGGCCATCAGCCGTGTAGCTTCGGCAGTTTTCTGTCCTTTTGTAATTTTAATTTTGCTTTCATAATTTTTAGCTTCCTTTACAAGAATACCGGCCGGTCTTGCATGGATTCCCAGTTCATCTTTAATTGTGTACTCAAAAGTTTTCATAATCATTTACTTCCTTTCATTTTATATATATTTATAATAATATTTGTTACCAACTTTTTTCATTCAGCCAGATCTCGTCTGTACTACTCCGAGAGTATGGTTCTTTGAATATGAATCGCCAGAAAACCAATCTCTTCCTCAGCTACCGGACATTTCAGAGCAGATGACATAAAGCTGCAGATTTCTTTCGCCGCCTGAGCTGCACGGGGGTATTTTAAATAAACAAAATCATTTAAATCCACATTACAAGTCTCCCCTTTGCGTGTCCGGGCAATCATATAGTACAGATGGCTGACCAGACGACTGTATCCCAGGGAATCCTTTGACAATCCATTGGGAAAACCGGCATCAAGCATGCCGATGGACGCATTAATAACCCTGGTTGTCTCAAGGGTTTCCGACACAAGTTCATCTGTCCTTGCAGAATGAATATGAAGCGTAATAAAACCAACTTCATCCTCAGAGACTTTTGCTCCGGTCATTTCTCTGATAATCTTCCCAGCTCTTTTAGCTACCCTATACTCCTCCGGAAAAAGGACCCGTATATCCGGCGTAAAAGGATTTGGCAGCTGCTTATTTTCTTTTGCCCGTTTAACTGCCAGTGCAATATGGTCTGCCAGAGGCAGTAAAATTTCAGAGCTGACGCTGTCAAAAACCGCCCTGGCTGCCTCAATGATTTTTCCTGATATTTCAAGAAACACAGGTTCAATGCTTCCTGCCACCTTCACGGCGGATTGGTTTTTATTTCGGGAAACCAGAGAATACACCCTGGCTCCCCCAATATGCTCAAGCTGTTCACCGACCCGTCTTCCAAATCCGATGCCGCTGCCCAGTAAAATCAGTTCTCTGCGGGTTTCGCTATGAAACGCCAAAACCCCGTTATTATTCAATACCTTGACGATTCGATACATTCGATTTAAGCTCCTTTGTTATTGGCAGCTTACGATCTCCGCAATCTCCTCCAGGGCATTGACTTTTCCTGTCTTCTTCATGGAAATTCTGTCTGTATCTTCAAGACTTGTAAAAACAACAATGCAGGCTTCGGATATCGCATGCGCCTTTATATATTGTATATCAAAGGACATCAGCTTGTCACCCTTTTTTACAGAATCTCCGTCATTTACATAAACTTCAAAGCCGGCACCGTCCAGTTTAACCGTGTCAACTCCGATATGCAGCAAATATTCCACACCATCTTTTGTTGTCAGTCCAATCGCATGCTTGGAAGGAAATACAAAGGAAACATCACTGTCCTCCGGTGCATAAACCACGCCATCTTCCGGTATTACCATAAAGCCGTCCCCCATCATCTTTCCTGCAAAAGCCTCATCCGGTGTATCTGTAATGGGATGAGCTTCCCCTTTAAACGGAGAGGCAAAGCTTTTCCGTACATCAGTCTGTACAGACGAAACCGCTTCCTGGTTTTTCCTATTTTCTTCCATCGTATCAGATGAAACAGCCGGACCGCTGTTTTCCACATAGAGCTCATCAGGCGCCGTTGCCAGATAATCTTCCAGATTCGATTTAATCACGGAAACACTTGGTCCATAAATCACCTGAATTCCCTTGCCTTTTTTTATAATGCCTGAAGGCCTGGTCTGTTTAAGAAGTGCTTCATTGACCAGCTCAGGTTTAATAACTGTACATCTTAAACGGGTCGCACAACAGTCTACATCAGAAATATTGGCCTTTCCGCCCAGACCTTTTGTGATCAGTTCACTGCGTTCATCCGTGGAAGCATCTCCCGCACCATCGCCAGAACCGTGTACTGCCGAATTTTGTTTGGCCTGATAATCAGCTTTTGTAAACAATTTTGTTTCTCCGTCGTCTTCCCGTCCCGGGGTCTTTAAATTCAGCTTTTTGATCAGCACCGTAAAGATGACATAATAAAGAATGAAATACACAATACCTACAGGAATAATCAAAAGCCAGTTTGTTTTGGCATTTCCCTGAAGGATACCAAAAATAAACAAATCAATAAAACCGCCGGAAAAAGTAAGGCCAACCGCAATATTTAGCATATGTGCAATCATATAGGCCGCACCGGCTAAAATGACCTGTACCACAAACAGAATCGGTGCCACAAACAGGAAAGAAAACTCCAGAGGTTCTGTAATACCAGTCAGCATACAAGTTAAAGCTGCGGAAAGCAAAAGTCCGCCGGCCTGTTTTTTCTTTTCCGGTTTTGCACAACGATACATCGCCAGCGCAGCACCTGGAAGTCCAAAAATCATAAAAATAAATTCACCAGAAAAATATCTTGTGGCATCCGCAGAAAAATGAACGGTTGCCGGATCTGCCAGCTGTGCAAAGAAAATATTCTGTCCCCCCTGAACAAGCTGACCTGCCACTTCCATAGTTCCGCCTACAGCGGTCTGCCAGAAGGGAAGATAAAATACGTGATGAAGTCCAAATGGAATCAGCGCACGTTTGATAATACCAAAAATTAAAGTTCCAAAATAACCGGTCCCTGTAACAAGGCCGCCAAGAGCATAAATTCCGTTTTGAACAAAAGGCCATACAAAATACATCAGAATTCCCACACCCAGATAAACAATCGTGGAAATAATCGGTACAAATCTTGAGCCGCCAAAAAAGGACAGTGCATTTGGAAGCACAATTTTATAAAACCGATTATGGAGAGCCGCAACACCCAGCCCTACAATAATTCCGCCGAATACGCCCATCTGCAATGTCTGCATACCACAAACAGAAGCAATGGTACCGGAAAGAACATCAGCCGACACAGTGCCATCGGCCATAACCACGCCCTGAACCTGAAGCATGGCATTAATTGTCATATGCATAACAAAAAAAGCAATCATCGCAGAAAGTGCTGCGACCTCCTTTTCTTTTTTAGCCATACCAATGGCAACACCTACGGCAAAAATCAAAGGCAGGTTATCAAAAATAACATTGCCCGCCTTGCCCATCACAGTAAACAAAGCATTAAGAATCGTTCCGGAACCTAAAATAGATTCCAGCCCATACGTGGCAATCGTTGTTGCATTGGTCAGAGAACTGCCGATACCAAGCAAAAGACCTGCTACCGGAAGAATTGCAATGGGAAGCATAAAGCTTCGTCCGACCCTTTGCAGTACACCAAAGATCTTGTCTTTCATTATCCTATCTTCCTCTCTTAAAAATGTACCTGAAATATTTTTAAAAATACGTTACGACCTTTGACAGGTGTGCTTAATCTGTGAAAAACAAAAAAAGCATAAACTAATAACGTCATATTTATCTTATTATGTACAACAAAATAAATATAAAACGTATATAGTTTATGCCTGCTTTACCAGTAACACACTATTCCTATCAACTTTTTACATTGGCATTATATAATCAATGTCAAATAATGTCAATCTGTATTTATTACTGATTTTTTATCCCGGAAATTGTGTAAAAAGTACAATTCCCAAAATGTATGAATGAATTCCCCCACCGAACAACATCAATGCCAGTTTGGCAAATTCCTAACGTCTTAGTGATCCGGCTTATCTTTGGCTTTTGGATAAATCCGTTCCATCACCTCATCCCCGTAATAGGTATCCATAACTTCTTCCCAGTAACTGTCGGCAGGTTCGCCTTTGCCTCTGGTGTCATAGCGAATCAATGCTGCCATAGACACAATAATATTGACAGTCATAAACATAACCATCACCCAGGTGCAAATAATTCCCACCATTCTGGGAATCTTTTCAATCAGGCCGGAAAGTCTGGGATAAAGAATTTTAATCCAGACAACAGCCGCAATTCCCCAGAACAGACAGAACAAAAGATTAATACGCCCGCCCAGGTTAAAAGGTATACCGCTGTAATCCCAGAAAATCTTACCAAAAACAATCTCTGTAAACACACTGCATGCATATTCGTATACACCGCCCAGCAATGTACCTACCAGAAAAATATGCCGATCCGGTTTATCCTTGTCCTTATACATCAGGGCTGTTGCTATGGCAATAGCCAGCCCCCAGACAATACTGAAAGGCCCCCAGACAACACTGCTTCGGCTCATCCAGTAGCCCAATGAAAACCGGCAGAAAACAGTTTCCACAAGATCTCCTAAAAAAGCGCCAATCATAAACAGCCAGAACAATTTATAAAAACCACAGCCTTCTGCAAACTTTCCCTCTCTGACTTTAGGCTCTGTCTGCGTCTTTTCAAGGATTACAGGATAAGCCTTGGTCATTCGACGTTCCACATGGTCAACCAGCCATTTACCGAAACGATAGGTCCACCGATCCAGCTGTGCATTCCATTTAAAGACAATTTCAGGCATCCCCTTTTTTATATGAAGCATGGCGGCCAGAGAGGCAGACATATCAATCAGGGCAATAATCAGCAGGACCCATAAAACAATCTGTTCCAGAACTGAAGGCAGCAGATGAAAACCATAAACCAAAAAATGATTGCCATACTTGATGGCCAGCACACCTAAGGCCCCCCAAATTAATGAATACTGAACACAGATATAACCATCAAAGTTCCATTTTTTATTTGAATAATCCCACCATTTATGACGGTTCATCCGCTCCAGCAGTTTCCCTGTAACCCATTCGATAATTGTTGCCATCACCGCACAGCCTACAAACAATGCAACCACACTGCTCTTCAGTTCCCACAAAAAAACGGTCATTAAGACCGCTGCTGTACCATAGACAAAACAGACAGGACCTGTAAAAAATCCACGATTAACAAATTTCTTCTTTTTGATGGATCCGTAAACGGTCTCTATAATCCAACCCAAAAATGAATAAACAAAAAAAAGCCAGAACAGCTCATAAAATGAGTACATCATTTTTCATAACATTCCTTTCCTCTTTTGCTCTGCAATACCCAAATTATAGCTGATTCGACTGGATTTGTCATTAAACTCCCTTATTTTTTATAATATTTTACATTATTTTAATAATCTCAAGACCTGGTACATAAAAAAACCATGAACCAGGAGTCAATGACTTTTACTCCTGTTCCATGGTTTCTGTTTTGAAGTGCATTACCTGTGTTTCCAGGCAAACTGTGGCGGATAATCATTCTTTTTAATTTTCTGCTTCTTATCTCTGGCTGACTGAAGCAAAAACATCTGAATCTTCCATTTATTATCCTCATAAAGATCCAATGACTCGTAAAGCGATTTGTAATAATCATACAAAAGCAGCTTTGTTTTAATGACATTGGCCGGTGTAGTCTGGGTACTTACAAGACTTCCTTTTGTTTTTACATAATAATATACGGGAACTTTCGATACCTGGATAAAACGGGCAAAACGCAGATAGTCCAGGTTAAACAAAAAATCCTCACACCATTTAAGTCTGTCCGAAAAACGTATATCGCAATCCATAAGAATTTTAGTTCGGTACAGTTTATTCCACACAACACCATAGTAAAAATCCGCAGCCTTATCCATCATCACACAGGCAAATTCTGTCCTGGAAAAAGTTCCAGGCATATCAATAGCACCGCTTTGATACAGTCTCTGCCCCTTTACCCGATAATAATCGGCGACAACAAGATCACTGCCATCATTTTCCATGGCATCCACCAGATTCTGAGTCGCATCTTTTGCCAGCCAGTCATCGGAATCCACAAACTGTATATAAGCCCCATGTGCGGATTCAATGCCATAGTTTCTACTGTCAGATACACCTGTATTTCTTTTTGTAATCACCGTTACACGATGATCAGCCCTGGCATAATGCTTTAATATTTCTGCAGTACCATCCCGGCTGCCATCATCGATCACAATAATCTCCAGGTTTTGATAGGTCTGACCTAGGACGCTGTCAAGACATCTCTGGATTGTTTTCTCCCGATTATAGACCGGGATAATCACACTGACTGTTTCCATTCTATCATTCCTTTTTTCGTATCATTGGGAACAAACCCATTAAAAGTTTAACAGAAAAAAGGAGAAAATACAATCAGTTATCATCCGCCTGTTCGCCATGGATTACAGAGACAAACTTTGCCTGGTTCATCAGCGGATGCTCCAGGGTAATGGCTCCTGGATTTGGGCAGGCCATTACACAGCTGCCGCAGTAATAACACTCTCCCGGATAAATGACGACCGGCGGGTGTCCGGATTCAGGATTTGGAATCATAATATCAACCTGACACACATTGGCGCAGCGGTTACACCCTACACATATGGCTGCATCAAACCGCAGAGGCCGGGCACTGCAGTGAATCATAGAAGCTGTTAATTCTTTTTTCATCTATCCCATCCTCCTATGTAATCCTGATTATGCTTTTCATATTCTGTCTCCACATCGCCAAAATACTTTAACGGAACTCTGCCTTTTACGGGTCGGCCGTTTTCCTGACGGATGGTGATAAAGCAGCGGTCTTTTTGAGGATCCATTTCCGGGCAATCACTGCGTTCAAAGCAAAGGGTCCGGGAACTGGACTCCCGAAACAGACAGGCATTTAAAATCATCTCTGATACTTCCAAAATATCCAAAACCTCATGAATACGCATTAACTCATGCGGATTGTCCGCCTTCAGCAAAGGGACATAATCCCTGCGGTAGCATTCCAAAAGATTCAGACCTTCTTTAAGCAGTTCACGGCATTTTATACCTCCGCAGTAATTCTGCATCGCCTTTGAAATTGCCATATTCAGTTCCCGCCAATCCATGCCTTTGCTTTCATCCACATACAGCGGTGCATACAGTCTGCTTTTTTCATCGGCAATGGCCGTTTGATCCGGTTCAAGCAATTCCATACAGTCCGCAGCGGCAGCGGCTTTACGTCCCGCATAATATCCGGTTGCAGCCGCAAAGCCGCAGCAGTCTGATGCAAAAAGCTGATCACCGGCCGCATAGATTCCATCAATATTGGTTTTTAAATCCCAGTCATGCATAACACCGCCCGGCGCCCCGAACAACTGACGTTCCTGAGTAAGAAATGACGCTGACTGCCAGCCGTTGCCATAACTTTGCAGCATATGTTTTTTTGGATCAAAACCGCGTTTTGTATAATTTTCCAATACCGGAATTCTTGTTTTACCTTCCTCGCCGACCATCATTCCCCAGATCACCCGCCGTTCCATTTCAGGCATACGGCTTAAATCTGCATAAAAGGGAAGCTGATATCCCCTTTTAATTAAAGTATCAAAATCCAGCGTTTCCGGTCCCCGATAGGCATACTTTGCCTCATCAATAACGCCGCCCTTTAAGAAAAACTTCTGTCCCGGCGCCGGCATATAACGTTCCAGCACGGTTTTAAGTTCCCGTCCATCCCGATCCACATACGGGATTTCCACGCCGCGGGCATCCACCATCGTTGCCGCATACCAGGTATTATGATTATTTCCTGTACTATAGGGTGGGAAGCTGCGTCCGGCTGCCGAAAACTCGCCCTTAACCGATTTTTCCATCATTGTAAATTCCACGCCTGCTCTGTAACCCATGGCATGGCCACTGCCAATACTTTGAGGCGGGCGAAATTCACACAATCCCACCAGATCCGGGTTAAACAGCCAGATTCGGGCCGGCCGTGACATAGCAAGCACTGTGGTACGGGACTTAAAAATCATAAATTTTCCGGTCCGCACATTCATCCCCATGGCACCGATGCCTCTTTTTTTCCCATCCTGAACGGCTGTCAAAAGTGCTGTCGCCTCCGTCCGGTCATAAACGGTAACACCCAGACGTTTCAGTTCCCGGCGCAAAGCCGGTTTAAATGTTGTTCCCCAGACCCTTAGGGTAAATCGGTTTTTATAATCATAAGCAAACATCAGCTTTGTTTTGTCATCCCTAAACGGTGCGCCTTTAAATTCATCCTGAGTATCCCGTATCTTTCCGCCAAAAGCCTCCATATCCAACAAGCGGTCATACCCTTCACGACATTCGATATAATGAGCAATTCCATTGCTGTAATCATCCTGTTCTTCTATATAAGCCTCCGCAATCTCCTTTGGCGATACCTGAGAACAGGGATTGGTGCAGGCAGATTCCCAATGATCAAAACCGCTGCCTGCCGCGCCGCTGCGTTCGGTTGCTCCCTTTTCTACAAGAATAACTTTTTTTCCTTTACGGGCCGCAGCAATAGCTGCATAACAGCCGGCCATACCGCCGCCAAGAACAAGCACATCACAAGAATCCACAGCCTCTGTATCAATCTCATTGGCATATGGCCATTGATATGTATTCATTAATCATCCACACTCCATTTCTGATTTTAATATTAAGCCACGCGACCGGTTCTGACCTTCTGACCGCCCTGATCCAGCATACTGACGACCACCAGAGCCACAGCAGAAAACAGATAAGCAATCATCAATGAAAGATCTACGTTCATAAGACCATAAAGGGGACCTGGAATACCAATCAAAAAGGAAATAACACCAATAATTCCCCCGACAATGGCTGCCGCAAAAGCACCTTTTCTTGTTGCACCCTTCCAGAGAAGACCGCCCAAAAGAGGCACAAGCATACTGCCCATATACGGATAATTAAAAATAATCATTGCGTCCAAAATATCACTCATGTGAAAAGCAAATATAATTCCCGCGATACTTCCGCCAAATACCGCTATTTTAGAAATAATTTTAGCCTTAGGCAGTTCATCCAGGTTTTCCACTTCCGGGTGGAGAAACTTATTATACAAATCCCGGGAAAAGGAAGCCCCCAATGAAAGAATGACACAGTTGGCACTGGACATAGCGGCCGACAAAATAGCCGCAATCACAATGCCTGCCAGAATTGGGTTTAAAAGTCCTGTAGCCGCAATAGTAAATATACCATCTGTCACACCCGGGAAAAGAATGGTCGAGGCCGCACCGATGGTTGAACAAAGAATACCGATGACAATCACAATAATACCACCGCCAATACAGCCCCTTGTCGCCGTCTTTGCATCCTTGGCTGACTGGATTCTGGCGTATGCATCGTAGGACACCGAAATTGACAGAAAAAAAGGAAGTACAAGGTAAATAAAGTTTGTTCCCATGCCTTCCGGGATAAACGGTGTATTATAAATATCTCCAATATTTCCCCCGGCCTGAACAAAATGAATCAGCGCACTCACTGCCAAAATCGGTATTCCGATAATGATAATTCCGGTCTGGATGACATCTGTAAGCACAACCCCCCACATACCGCCAATAGTACAGTAAATTAAAATCACCAAAGCCGTAATCGTCACGCCCACACCAAAGGGAACACCAAAGCCTTCCAAAACGCCGCCGCAGGCCAAAAGCTGGGCGATAAATATTCCAAGCATACTTGGCACATTACTCAGCCATGCCCAGAAACGGATTCCCCGGCTATCCCCATATCTTTTTGCAAAAAAGTCCAATGGCACATAGCCTTCCTCCTGCCGCAACCGTCTTGCCGTAAGCAGACCGGCTACAATCAGTCCGCCGCCGCAGCCAATAGAATAATAAATCCCCGGCCAAATTCCGTCATTATATCCGTTGGTTGCACCACTGAGTACAATACCCACACCGATCTGTACCGCAGCCAGTGTAACCGCCGTCATTTTAGCATTTAGTTTCCGTCCTGCCACCAGATAATCTGACGCCTTTTTATTTTTTCTTGACGCATAAATACCGGTGCCAATCATAATCAGAAAATAAACGGCACATACAATAATAATTATAGTTTCCGATTTCACAACAAAGCCCTCCTTCTTTGTCCTGCGTTGTAGCGTTGAAGTTTAACGCGAACACGCGTTGATTCATTAAAGTTTTATATATTCTACCACAATGCATATGACTTCGCAAGGGCGATTTTTCAAAAATCAGATTTTGTCCAATTCAACCGGATGGTCCTGAGCACAAAGTACTTTCATTTCTCCCGCCTCAAAGCAGACTTCCAGAGGTGTATGATGAATCGGACATCGGATATCATGCCGTCGGATATATTCTGAAACAACATCGCCGCGAACAAAATTTCGATAATGGCACCTCGTACATCCTACAAAAAATTTATTTTTCTTTTTTAAAGTGATGGCCGCCTGGCATTTAGGACACCGATAGTGAGCTTCCAGAAAGGATTTTAAGTCATGGACCGGTGCACTGTCCACATTGGAAGCAGCCGCAAGACCAACCAGTGTACAGACTTCTTTGGCCAAAGATCTGCCGTCAAAGCGAATTCCCAGCCATTGTGTAACCGGGTATTCTCTGTCTTTATATTCAAAAAATCGATCCATCTGCCAGCATCCATACCATGTCATATGTCGGTCAATCACCATAACAGGGAATACAGACTTTATACCTCTGACCACGACCCCCTTTTTATGGGATAATTTTAGCTTTTCAAATATTTCCTGACTGCCCTGATAGAATTTCCCCGCAGGAAGCCCATACAAAATTTCAGTCTCTGCAGCTGCAATATCCGCCTGCATAACATCCATGGCCTGACGCCAATCTGTCATCAAAGTAAAATCCCCGTTCTTTTTATGAATCCAAAAAGCCACATTGTTCATTACCCGGCCATTTTCCAAAAAATTGCACAGCTGCGTTTTTGTCACAAGCTTTCCCCCATTTAAAATGTGATCCATCAGACTGTAAAGCAAATTTTCCCGTCTCTTTTCCCCAGTTGTACCATCCATCCCAATTGTTCTTACGGACTGTGCCTGTATTTGATCCCAAAAGTTTTTGCAATAAACAAGAACCAGTCTGCTTTTTGCCCGGGTTACTGCCACATTAATTAAACGATTCAGCCGTTGTGTGTTTTCACTGTTCAGAAGACGTCCCGGCCGCTGCATTGGAAAACAATCCACAGTATCAAGGATAATAATGTCATTTTCGGCCCCTTGATACTGATGAATTGTTGCACAAAAAATTCCTGAATCCTCACCTGAGGGGAGACATTTAAGGCCTAAATCTTCAATCATCCGATGAATCAGTCTGGCCTGTGCGGCGTAGGGCGTAATAATCCCCACACTGTTTTCACCGTTTAAAGACATTTCCATAGCACAGGCAAGGGAAATAAAACCACTCATCATATTGAATCTTGATCCGGATTTCGTAAAACCACAGGCGCAGTCCATACCGGACAAATCTATGGACACCATGGCAGACGAAGACCAGGGCAGATTTTTAAGCTTTTCACTTGCAGACAGCTTTACCGGCAGTGCGGTTTTTAGCATACACGCATACATATGCCGGGAAGCAAAATCTGCAAGGTCCGGATGCATCCGATATTGAATATCCAGCATCGTCATCCATGGATGTCCTGCCGTCCCGGTTCCATCCCAGATCTTAAGGAAATAAAAAATATCCTTCTCTAAAACCGTTGAAGCAGCCGAAACGGCAATCGGCGGCAGCTGTTTAAAATCTCCGATACAAATCAGGTGAGCTGTTGCTTTTTCTCCTGCAGCAATAATCTGAGGTACATAAGCCATACTTACCTCATCAAATATAACCATATCATAGGTCAGGCCATCAAACACAGGATCCATTGTCAGCTTGGAAACCGTTGTACCTACAATTTCAGCCTTCTCAACCAATGCTTTTTCATAACTTTTTATAGAATCATTCAGCTGCTTTTGTAAATTTTTATATTTCAAATATTCTGCCGACTCATCCTGCCCACATTGAACAAGCATTTGAAGATACGCCGTAATCTCATGCTCCTGTTTTTGCAGCTCGGGCATTTGTTCCAAAACACAGTTTTGAGCACATATCGATGGCATTTGCTTTAAAGCCTCACTTTTCACATAACCATAACGAAGAAGATTCCCCTGGGGCAGCAAACCGGTTTTACAGCTTCGGGATGGTAAATTTATTTGAGGCGAATTTAAAAGAAGTTGAGCTGTCTTCAATACAGCACTGTCCACGGCAATATTGCTGTGACTCACCATTAAAACTTTCATCCCTCTGTGAACACCTTCCAGTGCCAGTTTTGCCATTGTATACGTTTTTCCGGTCCCCGGCGGCCCCCATATCACACTGACCGGATGGGTCAAACTAAAATCAAGCGCCGCCTCCTGTCCCTTCCGAATATGAAAGTTGGATCCTGCCGTAAAAGCCAGCTTAGGGCCTTCAAGCAAAAGCCGTCCAATGGGAGAGGTTTGGGAAATATGATTCTGTATCCATTTAAGCCGTTTCACCAATGCCTCCAGAACCTTCCAGGACTGTGCCGTCAGACTGCCCTGACACAGGCTTTTTCCCAGGCTTTTTCCGGTAACTACAGTGACCTGATCTCCCCGGCATTCCAAAACCTCGCCTTTTTGTACTGAATCTGAAATTTCAATCATCACCGGTGTATTTTCGGCCAGACGAACCGGATCATTTATATTAAATCTATACACAAACCGCCCGCTTTCCACAGCCAGCGCTCCGCCCATTGTAATCTCATACCGTTCCTCATGGCGGCCTCTGATATATTGAATCTCTGTCTCCAATGCGTTTATGTATCTGGCAATGATTTCTGAGGCATCCTGAAAATTTTCATTTTCCGCTGACACTTTCACGCAAGCACGGCTTACACTCATTTCCGGTTTATTTTTCCCGGCAAAAGGAATAACGAAGGATGCCCATTCGGCCGCACTCATTTCTTTTGTCTGAACCGACTGAATCCGGATTTTATTTTCTGTTTCAATTTCATATAACACCTGGGTTTTCTCCCTGGCTGTCCCGTTAAATATTTGTACAATCAACTGTCCCCCCGGCCACCCGCCTGCCTGAGCACCAAAGATCAGTGAATATTCCCGCCTTTCCATGGCCCGAAGCCGTCCGGCTCCCGGATGCACTAAAGCTGTAAAGAGCTCTCCCCGTTTATTTTTAAAGGCTGACTTCATATTATACATAAAGTCTTCTGATTGAAAATTTTTTACAATCGTCTGGTGGACAAAAAAGCTGCCGTCCTTCGTCTGAAGCTTTGGAAGCAACAGTCGAAAGCCGCAGCCGTCAAATGTTCTTTTCATCTGTTTTTTCATTTTTTTCGGAAACCTCTTCCTCTTATTTTATTTTCCAGTGAATCAAAAATGTCAGTGCCTTAATGTTTTCCACATCAGGTCCAACAGAAAATTTTCTAAATACTATCGTTTATTATCATACCAAAATTCTAAAAAAATGTATATGAAACAAAGGAAAAAAACAGATTTTATCTATCCATTTTTGAAGAATTACTTGAATGTGTAATCATTAAATATTATAATAAATAACAGAAGTCATTATGAATGACTGATAACTTTATCTATTTTTAGGAGGAGGTTTACAATTATGCAAATCGGAATCGGTACATATTCATTTGGAGGTATTGCCAGCTATTTAGGCCTTGGCCCTACACTTCTTGAAAAATTTAAAACAATCAGCGCTCTGGGATTTAACTCTGTTGAACTTTTACCCGTTGATCTGGATAACAACATTGAAGATATAAAAAAATGGCTGAAAGAAACCGGTCTTCAAGTCACATCCATTCATGCCGAACCAACAGAGGAAATCGTCAAAAAAATGGCTGAATTAGGCGGACAGGCTGTCATCTGGGCCGGCACACCATTTAATACAAAAGAAGAAGCCATTGAAGTTGCCCATCTTCTGGACGAGATGGCCGAGATGGCACAGCCCTATGGAATTAAAATCGGCTATCACAACCACAGTCAGGAATTCTATTTTGACCAGGGCAAGGCATTACTGGAGCACCTTTTAGATAACAGTACAAAATGTTATGCACAGCTGGACTGCGGCTGGGCGATGAACGGCGGTATGTACCCCCCTTACTTTATCCGCAAATACAAAAATCGTATTCTGTCCATCCATGTTAAGGAAAACAGCAAGGTTGTAGGTCCCGGACCTCAGCCGCCATCACGCCATGGTGATCAGCCGAATCCAGGCGCCGCCTTTGCTCATGTTAAAGAATTGCCTTTGGAAGAACGTCAGAAAATTCTCGATGACTTTACAAAAGCAGCCGAAGCGGACGATTCCGGTCGTTTTGATGTTCAATGTAAAATGGGCGCCTTAGAATCCAATATGGACTGGAAAGAAATCAAAAAAGCGCTGGACGAACAGGACTTTGAAGCATTCTGGGTTGTTGAGCGGGAAGGTTTCTATGATGAACATGATAAATGTATCGCCGAAGACTGTGCATGGCTGAAAGAAAACATTCTGTAAATTTTTTACCCCCCTCCAGGCAGACCAGAGCAAAAAAACTTGCCGCCTGGAGAGGGGATTTTTGCTGCCATATTTTTTTACAATATCGTCCGTACATCATCTGTGCATGATTAAACCTGAGTATTTTGTATTTTTTAGCTACTATTTTATCCGCAGTACTTGAAAAATAGTCTGCTGGATATTAAAATAAAACTAAAATATTATATAAATTTTATTGGGGGATTTCATATGTATACGTACAAAACATTTACAACAATCACCGATATGGGGCCTTATGTCACAAAACTTATTATACAGCTTCCTGATGGCATCGGCATATCCCAGCTTCATCCAGAAACTCTGGAAGTTTATGTGGAGAGGAAATCAAAAGTTACCGGTGATCTTATTTATACCAAAAATTTCCTCAAGCCTGACGAAGAACCTTATCCTTCACAAGGCTATCAAAAGGTTACAAAAATCTATCCCTGCGACAGTGATGGTCTTTGGTGTGATAACGGAAACCATGCAGCTTTAGAGCTGGAAAGTAGTATGCTTGGCAAAAGAACAGAAGGAACTATGCTCAGCAGCGCATATGTCATCAATGATTATAAAATCACTTTGTCAAACCTGTCGTCTCAAAATCATCCTTCGTCTGTAATCTTTGACACCTGTCTGGGAGATATCTGCCCTCAGCTCAAAGGTTGGGCTAATTCTGAACATACTACCGGAGAATTAAAACTAAACTATGGTTATTTTACACCAGAAAATTTATCAGACAAATACCCGTTAGTGATATGGCTCCATGGTGCCGGAGAAGGCGGTACCGATCCCAAGATTGCCTATACCGGAAATAAGGTTGTTCACTTATCATCCCCGGAAATCCAGAAAAAGCTGGGCGGTAAGGCATGGATTCTTGTGCCCCAATGTCCTACAGTATGGATGGATGACGGTATTGAACAGTTGGGCCATTCCAATATCAGCATTTACACAAAACCGTTAAAAGAATGTATCGATGAATTTATACGGCAGCACTGCGATTATATTGATACAGACAAAATATTTATCGGGGGCTGTTCCAACGGCGGTTTCATGACCGTGCGCATGATCATCGACTATCCCGGCTTCTTTGCAGCAGCCTTTCCTGCCTGTGAAGCTTTCTATGAGGAAAACATTACCGATACTATGATTTCACAGCTTAAAGCACTGCCCATCTGGTTTATCCATGATAAAGACGACGAACTGGTCAATCCTGCACAGACCTCACTGCCATTGTATCATAAACTGATCAATGCCGGCGCAGAAAATATTCATTTTACATATTATGATCGCTCAAATAACATCTTTAAGGAATATGGAAATAAATTCAAATTTCCGCCTGAAACCTTTAAACACGCTGTATGGGTTAATGTGTATAATGATGATTGCTTTACAGATATCGATGGGCATCTGGCCATGGACAATGGTAAGCCGGTCACATTATGGACATGGCTGGGGAATATCGCGGTTTCTAAGCAGTCTTAATGTTTTCGGCAGGCTGTACGTATGCTTCGCTTTATCCACTCATTAATTTAAATCACAAAAAATCCTGTAATCCTTGATTTTACTATACTTATAAGGATTACAGGATTTAATTTTAATAAAATTTAATTAGAATTTGCCTTCTTTTGCTGCTTCCCTGTAGCATTCCTTTTTTTCTTAGATCCCCGATCGCATGCATTGCCTCGCTTCTAAATTTATCTCAAGTTATTTTTGTAAAATTTATTATTTTCTATCAGTTCCTTAAACGTCACCGGTTGATAACCATTCAGCATACATCCTGCATTTAATGCTCTCTCCAATGTACGCATGTACTGATACGCCCCATCTGTCCTGTTATGAATGTGACCGTAGATATGGTAAGCGCCTTTATAAAAACCATTCCATTCTGCAATAGGGAAGTGGCACAGAACAATGCGTTCTCCACAGTCCTTTACAAATAGCATCTTATCCACAGAGTCGATACACGCCATAGCTTCAGAATCTTTCATAAGTTCCCCATCATGATTTCCTTGAATCAGATGTTTTCTGCCCTTCAGTTGTTTCAGATACCAAGCTGAGCTATGCTCAGAGCGATAACATACATCCCCCAAAAGATAGACATCATCGTCAGTTGATACCCTGCTGTTCCAATTTTCAATCAGTACCTTGTCCATTTCAGATACAGACAGGAATGGTCTGTTGTCAAACTTCAATACATTTTCATGCCCCAAGTGCATGTCAGCAATATACAAATTCATACGGTTAGCCTCCTTCTCCATAACTCATCATTTTTCGCAGTTTATAATAAGTTGTTTGCACCAGTGCAATGACACGCTGTCTTTTACGTTCATTCATCCCAGAGTCTTTTAAAGAAGAAAAACAGGACTCCTCAAGCCGAATTACGACTTAAGAAGCCCCTTAAAATCAAAATTTTTTGCCTCTATATTATTAGAATTTGCCTTCTTTCGCTGCTTCTTCAATGGAAACAGCTACAGCAACGGTCATACCAACCATTGGGTTGTTGCCTGCGCCGATCAGACCCATCATTTCTACATGAGCAGGTACAGAAGAAGAACCTGCAAACTGAGCGTCAGAATGCATACGTCCTAATGTATCTGTCATACCATAAGAAGCCGGACCAGCTGCCATATTATCCGGATGAAGTGTACGTCCTGTACCACCGCCGGATGCTACTGAAAAGTATTTCTTTCCAGCTTCGATACATTCCTTCTTATATGTACCTGCAACCGGATGCTGGAATCTTGTCGGGTTTGTAGAGTTACCTGTAATGGAAACATCTACGCCCTCTTTCCACATGATTGCAACACCTTCACGAACATCGTTAGCACCGTAGCAGTTAACCTTTGCACGAGGTCCGTTGGAGTAAGCTTTTCTGAAAACTTCTTTTAATTCACCTGTATAATAGTCATATTCTGTTTCCACATAAGTAAAACCATTAATTCTGGCGATGATCTGAGCAGCGTCTTTTCCTAAACCATTAAGGATAACACGCAGCGGTTTCTGACGAACCTTGTTTGCTTTTTCAGCGATACCAATGGCACCTTCTGCTGCTGCAAAGGATTCATGTCCTGCAAGGAAACAGAAACAGTCTGTTTCTTCTTCAAGAAGCATTTTTCCTAAATTACCATGTCCAAGACCTACTTTACGCTGATCTGCAACAGAACCTGGGATACAGAATGCCTGAAGGCCTTCACCGATAGCTGCAGCTGCATCAGCTGCTCTTTTACAACCTTTTTTGATGGCGATTGCTGCACCTACAATATAAGCCCAGCAAGCATTTTCAAAGCAGATTGGCTGGATTTTTTTAATCTGGTTATATACATCAAGACCGGCATCTTTTGTAATCTTTTCTGCTTCTTCGATGGAAGCAATGCCATAGCTGTTTAATACAGCATTGATCTTATCAATTCTTCTTTCATATGATTCAAATAAAGCCATTTCCTCTACCTCCTGACGAATTACTGTTTTCTTGGGTCGATAATCTTCACAGCGTCCTCAACACGGCCGTACTGACCTTTAGCTTTTTCAAGTGCTGTGTTGGCATCATCACCGTTTTTAATGAAATCCATCATCTTGCCGAAGCTGATGTACTGGTATCCGATAATTTCATCTTCTTCATTTAACGCAATACCTGTTACATAACCTTCAGCCATCTCAAGGTAACGTGGGCCTTTCTTTAATGTACCATACATTGTACCAACCTGAGAACGAAGTCCTTTTCCTAAATCTTCAAGACCTGCACCGATTGGAAGACCATCTTCGGAAAATGCAGACTGAGATCTTCCGTATACAATCTGAAGGAACAATTCTCTCATTGCAGTATTAATCGCATCACATACAAGGTCTGTATTTAATGCTTCAAGAAGAGTTCTTCCCGGAAGGATTTCTGCTGCCATAGCTGCGGAGTGTGTCATACCGGAACATCCGATTGTCTCAACCAATGCTTCCTGGATAATACCATCCTTAACGTTCAGAGTAAGTTTACATGTACCCTGCTGTGGTGCACACCAGCCAATACCGTGTGTTAAACCGGAAATATCTTTAATTTCCTTTGCCTTTACCCATTTTGCTTCTTCTGGGATTGGAGCAGCCCCATGGTTTACGCCCTGTGCAACAGGACACATCATTTCTACTTCGTGTGAATAAATCATTTTGAGACTCCTTTCAATATGTAGTTTAAAAATACCCCTTATCGTAAGGTGTATGATTGTTAAAATATAATCATACCTGATAGTATTGTCTCACTTTTAGTCTCATTCGTCCAGTATTTTTTATATTTTTTATCGAATTTAGCAACCTTTTGTAAGTTATGTTTGAAAAAGATAATGTCTATTGACATAATCCACAAAATCGTTGAACACATCATATGTTCATGATACACCTGATAAGGGTAAATACAAGAAAAATCACAAGTGCGATATCTATCATGGCATTTTTACGGATTTTTCCATTCATCCCCTCTACCATAATGGTTTCTGCTTTTGGAGCCAACACCACCCTGGGAGGGCGTTCATTGAGCCTAAAAGTGCCATAAATCAAGGCAGCTACTATAAGAAGGGAAATCAGGGCAAACACTGACATTGCCCCGAGGGCAGGCAATAAAAGATCTGAAGACATCCCCCTGACAGTCAGCTCCGATTCCCCCAATTTTTCTGACATTCCCAACATTCCGTAAGACATCACGGCAGAGGCACCGTTGAGCGTAAAATGCATCATCATAGGAATCACGATTGAATCGCTGGCCTCCAGCATGAATGCCATAACAATCCCAAGATACATGGCATATGGCATTTGATTAAAGTTCATGTGCATCATACCAAACACCAGGGCACTGAGAAAAATTCCGGCAAGTGGATTTCGCCGACTGTATGTATTATAAACCATTCCCCTGAATACTGTTTCTTCCACAATCGCCGGCATAAATGCCATCAAAGCTACCATTGTCCCCAAACCATAGGATGAAATTTCATTCACCATTGGGGCAACTGCATTATCCACAAACAACATGGATATCATATTTAAGAACGCCACAACCGGATAGGAAAAGACAATCACAAAAACAGCCAGTATCATTGTCGCAATGTTTGTTTTTCTGAACCGGATGAGTTTCAGCGGATTTTGTCTGTAAATTATGCAATACCCCGCCAATGGCACCAGCATAGAAAGCTGGCTGAGAACCATAGCACTGCCTGTGGTCAAATGAATATTAAAAAGGTCTAAAATCAAGGAAAGTCCGTAATTTAGAACAATAACCAAAAGCAGCAACATATGAGCCGTGGAAATTCTTTTCATGTTCGTCTCCTTAAATGCTTTTGGTCATTATTTCTTGAGAACAACCTCGCCCTGTTTTTTATAAATACTTTTTGCGGGAATAAAGCCACGAACCATTGATGTAGGATATACATTGCTGCTGCGCCCGATTACAGTTCCAGGATTCATCACTGTGTTACATCCGATTTCCACATGATCCCCAAGCATAGCCCCGAACTTTTTCAGTCCTGTATGCATCCGCTCTCCCTGTACAACAACATCTACCAGGGTTTTATCTGATTTTACATTCGATGTGATAGAACCGGCGCCCATATGCGCCTTATAGCCCAATATAGAATCTCCCACATAATTATAGTGAGGCACCTGAACCTTATTAAAAAGAACTACATTTTTTAATTCAGTAGAATTACCCACAACAGCCCCTTCACCTACGATGGCATTTCCACGAATAAACGCACAATGTCTGATTTCGGCGCCCCTGCCGATAATTGCCGGTCCGTGAATATAAGCGGACGCAAATACTGTGGCATCTTTAGCAATCCACACATCTTCTCCGACCTTTTCATATTCACTCTCTGGAAGGCTATTGCCGAGCTGTATGATAAAATCTCCGATTTTAGGCAGTGCCTCCCAGGGATAAGTGAGTCCATCAAAAAGTTTAGCAGCAATTGTTTCATTTAAATCGTATAAATGATCGATTGATAATTCCTCAAACATATTAAACACCTCTTTTAATTTTTCATTGATAAGGCCCCGTTATTGCTCTGCAATAACTTGACTTCACTCTCAATTATATCGGATGTTATAGAAAAAGCAACTATCTTTTATTTACGTATTATTCCAACACGCCATAATTTTACACCTATAAAAACAATCCCGCCAATGATGGCCAATGCGGTCATTAAGGTCAGATAAAACAGGGGTTTATTCATAAAAAATAAAATCCAGCTGCTGGGGGTAACAAGAACAGTCACTTCTTTCGTTTCATTCTTGTTTCCCGCCATATCCCATGCCGTAATACGGATATGCTGATACTGATTTTGTGCCTTCATAGAAATCCTTACAGGCTGCTCCAGATCTGCTCCGGTATAGACCGTCTTTACACCATCTATATCAACCACGGCTTTGTCCAAAACCGTATAATCCTTTATTTGAACCGTAAATTCATGCAGCTTTTCTTTATACCGCCCCCGATCCTCCAGATTGGACACGCTAATGACCGGCGGTGTATGATCAATGATGAATTCAATGGGTTTTCCTTTCATCTGATTCATATTTACATTATCTGCCCTGTCCCTGGAATAAATGTTTATGCAGTAAGTACCTTGTGTTTCAAAACAGGCCGCTGCAATTGTATATGTATATTTTTTCCACTTTCCCTGATCATTTTCCATTTTAACCGTATAATCCCTGTCAGGTATCATTTTTTTGACTTCCCCATTCACACTGCAGGTCAATTCTATAAATTCCAGGGAATCCACATTGATTTCATGAATGATCATATCCGATGGTGTATTTATAAAGCCTGAATCAAGGCGTTTTCGGGTCGGTCCGTCCATCACATAAGTTGACCCATGGCGATTAACGGAAAAGGTAATATGACTGACAGTCCTGTTTCCGGCCTGATCTGCAGCCGATGCAGTGAGTGTATAAAGGTCATCCATGTCCTGATCAAAGTCTTTAAACGTAATCTGCGTTTGTCCAAGACCATTTACCCTTGAAATCATCTGCTCAACCGGAATATATCCACGGCCTGCCCCCGTCAATCTGACAGCCATACATTCTGGTAAAAAATTCAGATCTGATATAACAATCATCGGAGCCACGGATCCTCTATTGGCAGATTGGTCAGCAATATTTTTAAATTCTATTTTAGGTGCTGTAAAATCCAATGTAAAATATTGTGGCTCAATGGAATTTGAGGGATTACCTGCCAAATCTTCATATGAAATCTTTAATATATAATCTCCTTCATTATTAAAGGTGATTGATGTTGTATGGACATCTCCATTATCCGTCCATGGGGTACATTCAGGAGCATCTGCATAACGCCCGCCTAAAGAAGATACCACATGAATTTTAACATCATTCGAATCAAAATAATGCTCATGAACAGTGATCGTTGCTGTCCTGGCATGATTATAATACGAATGGCTCTGGGAACTATGATGATCATAACAAATATCAATCACCGGTGCTTGTCTGTCTATGATCAAACGTTCCGATTTGTATGGAATAACTGCTTCATTTAAAGCCATATCTTTACAATACACAGAAAAGTCATATTCCCCGTTATCCTGAAAAATAATCCGGCAGCTGTATACATCCGGGATCTGAGACTGTCCCTCCTTTTCGCCGGCAGTCCATTGTGTCATTACTGGTTTCATACCATTGGAACTGTTGACATCTATCTTCACAAGATCCGGCCTAAAATTTTGCTCCCTGATTTCAACAGTCGCGGTCCTGACATCTTTGAAATACCAGTTATTTTTGGGTAATTGGGAATCAAAAGAAACTCTGATTTGAGGTTTTGTGCAGTCAATTAAAATATTTTTCACCTTCTCTGAAAAGTTTCCTGCCTTATCCTTCATACATACGTAAATCTGAATATCATTGCTGTTATTTAATGATCCATCAATCTGTATCTGTTCTTTCGTATACCTGAGCTTTTCTTTTTCTCCAGGTTTTAAGAGAAAACCTTTCTGGGTCACTTTCTGATTATTTCTAATCTCATAATATACAGATGACAAACCTGAAATCCCATCCGTCATTTCCAAACCATTGGCTGTATGACTGGCATCAGCGCGCTTGTTTTCCACGGCTGTATCTCCATCCCAGGCACTAATTTCCACATTCACATTACCGCTGTAAATATCATAGACTGGTTTTGGTGTCAGAATATCAATCCTGGAATCTGGTACATGGCTGTCTAAAATCAGCATAGGCGTACGAATATAAGTATAATTGCCGCAGCAGTCTTCTATTCTTCCATATATAATAACACTTTGATCGGCTTCAAGCTGTATCGTCTGTATTTCAGACCACAGCCCCTGTGCAAAGGCCAAATCAAGCTGTGCCTCGGTCAGTAAATTCTTACTTTCCATCATAACCATCTGTTCTATTCCCGAAATAAAATCATCCGTTCTCATAAAACTAACCTGTATATTCCTGTTAAAAAATAATCGTTCATTATCCAAAGATACACTCCCATCCCACAAAACTTCCTCTTTGTCAATCCCCATACAGCCGTTTGGTTTCGTCCAGTCCAGCGTAAAATGATCCGGTCTGTAGGGATGGGATAAATCATTACCTGCCAGATCCTTATAGACTATAGAGAACGTATAATTGGCTTCATCTGAGAATAGAATTTCTGCCATATATAAGTCATCAGATATATGATGCCACTGATGCTTCCATCCCGGCTCCAGTGCTGCTCCAGTGTTATCACAGGCATTGGTGCAAATCTTCAATCCGCAGCTTCCGGACTCAGACATAAGTTCATGGCAGAAATTTCGATCCTGTATTATAATTTTTCCGCAAATTTTCTCATTGGAATAGTATCGTTGGTCTTTCATAGACGGCAGTTTGCGATCAGACTTTTTGTCCTGGGACACACTGTAAAACTCTGCCTCAATGATCCTGGGGGCGGTAGAATCAACCACAAAATACTTCTCGTGGTCTTTAAGCTGTTCATCCAGACTACACTGATTTCCTGCCAGATCAGTGACACAAAGTCCAAAGGTATAAATGCCATCCGTGCAAAAATAGAATTTCATTATATAAACGCCTGGCGCCGTATTTTTCCAGCCATCAGCGTAATTCCAGCCACCTTTTTCTTCTGAAGCAGGTACAGGTTCAGGTCCGGTACAGTGAAACTCTACACCTTCCGGTGTAAAAGAGGGGTCAGAAACTTCAATAGTCACAAGCCGCTTTGTATTAAAATAAAAGCCGTTTTCAGCCTGACCGTCGAAAGTAACCGTTACATCCGGCACCTGAAAATCATAGTCAAATTCTATGCTGCCTTCCGATTCGTTTCCCCCGTAATCTCTGACTGTAACTAAAACAGTCACATGGAAGCTCTGATCAGACGTTTGAGGGGCAAGCACTTTATAAGGAATAACCAGGCTTCCCCTGAATTTTTCAGCATTTTCTTTTAATTGACTGGTTTTCAGATTGTTTTTTACCGCTCCGGCAATCACTTTGCTCCATGCCTCCTGCAGCCCTTTCTCGCTTTTTAGAAAACATTGAAATTTAACCTGCTCAATACCAGAAAAACAATCTGAATGCTCGTAAACATCCGATGTATCAAATAATATTTCCACATCCTTATTATAAATATGGTTCTTTACAGGATCTTTAACTGTAAGTACCGGATGCGCAGGGGCCTGTCCATCCACAACAATGCCCTCTGTAGACGCATAGGAAACATTTCCCACCAAATCAATAGCTTTTACAAAAATAATCTGACGTTTTTCATCAATATCAATCTTCTTTTCATTTGCATCTAAAACGCTGATCCATTGATTCTGCCTTTCAAGAAAACTTTTCATTTGATCTCTGGACAAAAATTGAAATTCATCATAATCCATAACCAAATACTGAACAGCGTATACACCGCTTTGGTGATCCCGTGCACCTACGGTCACCTGAACATTTTTCTGATTGCCAAAAATATTCAGATCCGGCTCATGGGCCAGTTGATCCTCAAAACCTGTACACTGTCCATTGGCGCTGACATTGATATATGCATGTGTGTCACGGTCAATGCAGCAAGTCAGCTTTACTGCCTGGGACTGTGCCGTCACCTCCCCATCTCGTATAAAAACAAGTCTGAACCACAGACATGTATTTTTTGTAAATGCAAACGTCCGGACTTGTCGGGTACATTGCGCATCCTCATAAAAATACAGATCTGTATAACCGCTGCATGGATCTTTGGCACACAAAACCGGTGGCCCCTGACTTTCCGGCGAAGCCCAGATTTCCATTTCAGCTTCTTTTTGAGGTGATTTCACCGTAAATCCTTCCGCCAGTTCATATTCCCATGGTTCAACCGGTCGAGGGGAAATGATTAAAGACCCTACGCAAGCAGTCTCATCCGCCTGAAAATCATAGCAATAATTATGAAGCTGTTTCGGCTTATCCCCCCGAGGGACGGCTGCAGTAATATCATAACGCCCCGTCCCCTCAGTCCGCATTGCCTCGGTTGTAAATACAGGCATATACTGGGACAATAGGGTATTTAAAACAATATCCCTTTCCTGATCTACAATTCCCGTAAATACAGATTCACAATTTTGGACGGCAATCTTCTGGAAATCCGGATTTGACGCATAATAATCTCTGACCACATCCACAAGATTTACACGAATCGGCCGTTCCTTTGTGATGCACGTTAATCGATAGTCATATAAATTATCAAGGTTTAATATATATTTAGCGGCATCTGCTCCCGTCAGCACAGGACACCTTCCCCCTTCCGCCTCATTGAGATTTAAAACCGATCCCTCCTTGCATACATCGGCCGACATTAGTATAAAAGGCTTGTCCGTGTCAATATAAACGGAATCCGAATTTACCAATCCGTTTAATCCAATGGTTTTGAGTTGGATCGCCGGACTTCCGTCATAGCATTTTTCTTCATATTGGATGGTGTCAAGAGCAATATTAATTTCTTTCGGTTCTACGGTCAACGACCAGTCGGCCTGGATCTTCACGTTCAACGCCTCTGCTTCACAGAAATTATCATAGCTCAGACAGATTTGGGCCGTACCAACATCCTGGGCCGCATAGACGATACCTCCTGTAACCATATACATTCCTGGTGTTTCCACAGACATCTCTGCGGAATAAAACTGTACAGATACACTGTTCAAAACAGTTTTTGTACCTGAAACCGACACACACCAGCGAGCAGGGTCTGTAATTTGAGCGGCCACTGTCTGAGAATCCTGCATTTTATCATCCTGGACAATCCGGGCCCTAAAAAACAGAGGCTCATACCCATCTACATGAGTGCCTGAGTAAACAACATTGTGCACATTATTGGGATCAAAAATAATTTTTGACTGAGTTTTTTCTCCATACTCCATCTGAGATTCCCCGATTTTTATATCGCCTACCTCCTGCTGTGTCACAGAAGCGGCAAATACACTGACCGTCTGTGCCCCCAATAAAATAGCCCCGCCCAAAATTACAAATAGAATGATCCCCTTTACAATGAATTTTACAGCCGTTTTTACATTACGTCCTGTTAATTGGTCAAAAACCCGGGGAATTTTCAATATTACAGCTAAAATGCAGGCCACGGTCAAACATATACCGGATATAACCGTACAACAGATAAAAATGTGGTGATACAGCCCTATCTCATACTCAATCTGACTCATATTCTTCCTCCTCCCCATAAACAGCCTCAATATTCCTTTCAGCCAATTTTATGCCATCTTTAATTGTACGCTTCAGTTCTTTAACCAGTTCTTCCTCTGTCTGTACGTTGTCTGTTTCCTCAAGTTGAAACGTAAGATCTTTAAGTATCTGAGTCATGGCAGCCTTTGTAATTCCTCCCTGATCTTTAAATTCTCCAGTCCATGTAAATATTTCATAAACAATTTCATTATAAAGCCGCAGCTGTGTAACCATATTATCCTTCAGCGCCAGACCTGAATAAAACAGCGCCAGTAAATCATCCCAGTAATCTTTGTAAGAAATCTGCAAATCCCCGGCTTTGTCAACAACGCCCAGTTTACTTTTATAGTAGCTGCCGATTCGTCCTAAAATAGTGGCCCTGGCTTTCCATGCCTGTTTATGTAAATTATTTTCTCCAAAATCCAATATAGATAAATCAGCCCCTTCCACGTTTTTAAACCAGCCGGCTGCCGCCGCCCGATCACCGACGCCTCCGGCATAGTAATAATAGGCCAGCCCAAGTCGATAGGAAAATTCTACATATCCGCTTTGATTATGCCTCAGGCAAAGTCTGTTGCTTTGTGACCGGCCATAATCCCTGGAATTCAGTACAGTTATCAGCCATGTCTCCTCCTTTTCAGAAAAATTATAATCTTCCATGAAAATCTCTAATACCTTCAGATAAGCTTCTTTCCTGAAAGGATCAAGCCCGATGGCCTTACGGTAATTTTCCAGTTTATATCCTTCCTCCGAAACAAGGGCACTATCCATATAATACGCATATCCGGTTTTGCTGATATAGCCTTCCATGTACCGGCTCCATACGGCAATACAGCCAAGAGTCAAAGATAAAAAGACAAAAATCATAAAAGCCGCCATTTTTCGCCATAGACCTTTTCTGTAAGGCAGTCCCAGAGTTTCAAGATGCGCCAGATCATACTGAAGTTGTCCGCTGGACAAATATCGATCCCTGATCTCATATTGGGTACTTTTCCAAATAACCGTCTCCAGACCTAAAAGCTGGGCTCTTAATGCCTTAGGTGTTTCCTGAATCAAAGTCTTTCTGCACTGCGTAATCTTTGGAAATTGAAATGGAGAATCTACAGGAGATCGGCCTGTAACCAAATGATGAAGCGTCGCCCCTAAATTATAAATATCCGTCCATGGTCCAGACTGTGGGCTGCCGCCGTACTGCTCAGGCGCAGCATAGCCTGGTGTTCCGAGACAGGCCGTATCCTGAGGGGTTTGAGATTTAAAAATACGGGCCGTACCAAAATCCACAACACAGATCTGACCGTCAGGCCGCAGCATAATGTTTGAGGGTTTCATATCCCTGTAAATAATCGGTTTAGGCCTGGTATGCAGATAACAAAGCAGTTCACACAGCTGTTGTCCCCATGAAATAACCTCTGCCACAGGGATCGGACGTCCTTCTTTGTTGAGTCTGTCCTGCAGCACCACATTAAGTCCTCGCCCCTGGATATAATCCATGACAACAAGAAATGTATCCCCATCATCAATAACATCCACAATACTGGGCAAATAGGGATGGCTAAGCTGCTTTAATATATCTGTTTCTGCAATCAGTCTCTGCCGGACCTGAGAATAATTCAGCAGACCCTGCTTTCGTATTTCTTTAATCGCCCATGTTTTATTTGCCCGTTCATTAATCGCCAGATATACAATACTCATCCCGCCCTGTCCGATTTTATTCAAAACTTTATATTTACCGTCAATGATGGAACCGATTTCAAGCATACACATGCCTCCCCTTACAAAATCCAGCCGGAAAATCCCTCGATTTAGCCAAAGGGCTATACGGCTTACAGTGATGATCTATTTCTGCAAGTATCTTGTAGTCAGATATACGGAATATGGGCGTAAGGTTCTGGTCAAAAGTATGGTCATTCATTGAAAAGTATGGAGATCCATTGAAAATAAGAAACTAAACCCAAAAAAGAGAAAAGAAATATCCAAAAGGACTAAAAGATTTGATATTATTTATTATACATCGACATTTTCATTTGCGCATTAAAAATCGTACGACAAAATTTGACAGACATTTTACAAAAGCACGGACTTGATGACATTCCTTTCCTATGACACGCAAAAAGGACGCGCTCTGTCCCCGTCCAGAGGCAGAACACATCCCTTTTATAAATCTGTATCACAATATTTTATCTCTTTGAAAGAACATCCTTTTCATAATCCTGAACAGCCTTAAACCAGTCTTCTTTTGCAGGAACATTATTTACTTCACAGAAGTAGTTCCATACATCACCAAACGGATAAAACTTCATTTCTTCCTGCTGCATCATAACTTCTGTCATCCGGCCTTCGTGCTGAAGCTGAGCCAGTTTTTTATTCGGAGAAAGCAGTGCATAGAGTAAGGCTTTCTGCATGCTTCTCATCCCAACAACCCATGCGCTGATCCGGTTAATGCTGGCATCAAAAAAGTCAAGACCGATAATCACTCTGTCAATAGCGTCATTTCTTACGATTTCCTTGGCAATTTCTTTTGTTTCATCATCATAAATAACAACATGGTCGCTGTCCCAACGCACCGGACGTGTAACATGAAGTGCCAGTTTATCATAGAATAATAACATGGAAGATATTTTGTCAGATACCACCTCTGTAGGATGATAATGGCCGTTATCCAGGAGACACAAAATGCCTTTCTGTGCAGCATAATTCATATAAAACTCATGAGAACCAACGGTATAAGATTCCATACCGATTCCAAACACCTTGGATTCCACAGCTACATATACCTTTGCCTTGTCATAATCCACAGATAAAATCTGATCCAGAGAGTCTTTCAGGCGGGCTCTCGGCGCCATACGATCCGCAGGGATATCCTTAAAGCCGTCTGGAATCCAGATGTTTACAAGTGACGGGGTTCCCAGCTCAGTGGCAAAATATTCTGCAATTTTAATACATGCTTTTCCATGGTCAATCCAGAATTTACGAATGGTTTCATCCGGACTTGACAGTGTAAATTCAGAAGCCAGCGGATGGGAAAAGTAAGTCGGATTAAAGTCAAGACCCAGCCCTCTTTCTTTGGCAAACTCTACCCATTTTTTGAAATGTTTTGGTTCAAGTTTATCTCTGTCTACCTTTTCTCCATCTTCAAAAATCGCATAACTTGCATGAAGATTAATACGGTGTTTACCTGGAATCAGGCTTAAAGCCTGATCGATATCAGCCATTAATTCTTCCGGAGTTCTGGCTCTTCCTGGATAATTTCCTGTAGCCTGAATACCGCCGGTCAGTGAACTGGCGCCTTCAAACCCTAAAACATCATCGCCCTGCCAGCAATGCATGGAAATAGGAATATTTTTTAATGTTTCAATCGCGGCATCTGTATCCACGCCCAGTGCAGCATATCTTTCTTTTGCATCTAAATATCTTTCTTTGATTGTCATGATAAATCCTCCCTGATTATAAAATCTCTCTTTTGCATTCAAACATTGTCTGATTCAAATGTTTTGATCTGAAACGAATTAAAAATACATGTGCGTGCATCTTCAAGAGATGCAAATTCATGCGCTTTAAGCATCTGCGCAACAATATTGCCGATGGCTGTTGCCTCTGTAGGTCCGGCATGAACGGTTTTTCCTGTTGCCTTTGCAGTCAGCGCATTTAAATAGTCCGCATTGGATCCACCGCCGACAATGTGAATTCTGGAATATGTACGTCCTGTGATGGCCTCGATTTCTCTCACCGTATCCTTATAGCTGTCTGCAAGACTCTGATAAACAACAGTGGCAATCTCTCCAACCGACTCGGGTACCGGCTGATTCGTGTTCTTACAATAATCCTGAATCGCCTTTATCATATTTTCAGGTGCCAGAAAGCCCTCATCATTCACATCCACTCTTGACACAAAATCCGTGGATTGCTCTGCCAGTTCACAAAGTCTGGCAAAACTGTATGCATCATTTAGTTCATGTCGTACAGACTGGATCATCCAAAGCCCCATAATATTTTTTAAATATCTGAATCGATAATCATAACCGCCTTCATTCGTAAAATTTGCCTTCATACTGTCCATGCTACAGTCTGCTTCCCTGCGCTCAATTCCCATTAATGACCACGTACCTGAACTGATATAAAGATAATCATCGTCATTAGCCGGGACACTTAAAACTGCCGAACCGGTATCATGAGTTGCAGGAAGAACAACCTGGCAGTCAAAACCAACCTGTTCCTGAATGGCTTTTGTAAAGCTGCCTACAACAGTCTTTGGCAGAGAAATCTCTCCGAATATCTCTTTCTTATAACCTAATTTTTCAATTAATTCAAAATCCCAGTTTTTTGTTGCCGGACTTACAAGCTGAGTTGTTGTGGCATTTGTGTATTCCGTTTTTTTATTTCCCGTGAGGAGAAAATTAAAATAATCCGGAATCAGCAGCATGGTCTCAGCTTCATCCATCTGCTCAGGATGATTTTGTTTCACCGCCATCAGCTGGTAAATTGTATTAAAAATCTGCTTTTGAATACCTGTCCGCGCATACAGGGCTTCCGGTGAAATGATCTCGTAAACCTTGGCATCCATACCATTTGTACGGGCATCCCTGTACCCTACTGTATCACCAAGAATTTTGTTGTTTTTATCAAGCAGTACAAAATCCACGGCCCATGTATCAATTCCCATGCTGACAGGAATTTTTCCGACTTCCTTACATTTTTTCAGCCCGGCAATAATACTTTCAAAAAGCCCCTGAACGTCCCAGCATAAATGACCGTTCTTTTTTGCCATTCCGTTTTCAAAGCGGTATACCTCCTCTAAAACGATCTTTCCGTCCTTTACAGATCCTAAAATATGACGGCCGCTGGAAGCACCGATATCCACGGCTAAATAGTACTTATTCATATGTGTTACGCTCCCCTTAACGTTATTCATATGTTTATTATACACAAAGGCACATACAAAAATAAGGTCGTTACTTGCAGATCGTAACAACCTTATTTGCCATTTTCCATATCTATGGTGTATATCCTAATCCAGACCGGATCAGTCCCTGTCTCCCTGAACATATTTCACGTCTCTTACATCAAACTTATGCTTTAAAAGAGATTTAACAACCTTGTCAAAATCTTCGGCATCGATTCTCAGGAAAATCTCAACAAGATTCATCACGTCCGTATGCATGACCAGCATATTTCGTATATCACCGCCGGCCCTGGCAATCACTTCACACATTTTAGCCAGCGTTCCCCGGCTGTCATAGCTGTAAACAACCAGTGAATTATGTTTATGGCCAAACATTTTCTGATATTGTTTAAATACAGCCTGTTGAGTTACAATGCCCATCAGATGGTTCTGCTCATCTGTAATTGGGATAAATCTGACCTTTGATGTAATAAATTGGGCTGCTGCTTCTTCAATCCGCACATCCCCGGAAATCGTGTCAATCTTTGTCTTCATAAATTCCTGTACTTTTTTCTCAAGGAATTCCTCTTTGCTGCAGTTATCGCATTCAAAATAAGATTCAAATACAAACTGCTTAGACAATACACCTACAAAGTTTTGACCGTCTACGACCGGCAGCGAAAGCAGCTCATGTTCATTAATAATCGCAATAGCTTTTTTGATGGTATCTGTAACTTCAATACAGCTGAGACGTTCATATGGCAGCATAATGGCTCTAACCCTCATATGAATAACCCTCCTTTGATGTAACTTATATCTCTATTATACTTATTTTTCTCCTATACAGCAATGGTTTTGTGGCAAAATATCAGATTAGGATCATGTTTGGTCCTCAGTCTTACCCTTATCTGAAACCATACGCAGCCAATACCTCCCCTTTTGCAAATGATACATCCTGCTTTTGGGATCTATATACAGGTCAGACAGCCGACGCATGGCTTTAAGATTCCCTGAGCGTGCCTGATGCTCATACCATACAATCACAGACTGTATATCTTTTACTGTACCATATCCCATACAAAAAACATCCAGCATATCCGAAGCAGCCATTGGACAGCCCCTCCGCCAGGCCATTCGATACAAAATCCACACCGTATTCATCTCGTTTTGGGAACGTATACGTTGTTTTTCAAGCCTTCCCAGCATCCATCCGGCATCGGCAGCACCGCCGCACCAGGCTGCCCTCAGCCACTTGGCTGCCTCCGAAGTGTTTTTTTGCTGATAACAGACCATTCCCATCAATAAGGCTGAAAGCGCATTCCCCGCTGCTGCCCGTGCCTTTGTATTCTCTTTCACCTGAACCCAAAGTGATGACAGATTCCGCGATGACAGATTCCGGGGCCGTTCAAACAATTCCGTCAAGATCAGACCCAATCCGGCAGGCTCATAGCCGGAATAAAAGGCCTGCACAAACTTTTGTCGGGCTTTTTTTACGTAAATTACAGACTGTCGGCTCTTTTTCATATACAGCAGTCCCACAAGCCACTGTCTGCAGCTGTCGTAGCCGTCCTGATATACTGTGGATAAACGTCTGCAAAGACTGTTAAAATCCCCCGGATTTTCCACAGAACAACGATTAAAAGCTTTCAATGTTTCAAATAACCGCAAAGCGGCTGTTTCCCGTTGTTTTATATTTCCTGTGTGACCACCGTGACCGCCATACGCCGGAATCATTTTAAAGTTCCCATAGGCTTTATAAAAAAGTGCCAGATGATCCAGCACAGCTTTTGGCTGATTGAACACGGGCCCCCCGGTGATCATATCCCCTGTATAATTTTTTTGCCGGCCAACCGGTTGACCTACAGCCGGTATTACTTCACGAATTACCTTCGTCCAGCCGGCATCATCCGGCTCCAGATTAAGAATCACATAAAAACCGCAAACCGGACATCTGGCCCCACCGTCTTGTATATGCGCGTTACAGACAACACATTTCATTTCAGTTTCCCCCCGATTCTGTTTCATTTGCTGTCTGTAGCCATTATACATCTATGATCGAAAAATATTTTTTATTTCACGGATTCAACTACACCGTCTGTTCCAGACCGATTCGATCGGCCAGCAATGCAATAAATTCTGAGTTCGTAGGCTTTCCTTTAGATAAATTTACAGTATAGCCAAACACCTTTAATTCTGTTTCCGTATTCCCTCTGCTCCAGCCCACCTCTATCGCATGGCGAATGGCCCGCTCCACACGACTGGGAATTGTCTGATTCATCTTCGCCACTTCCGGATACAGCACTTTTGTAATTGAATTAATCGCATCTGGATTTTGTACCGCAATCGTTATGGCATCTCTCAGATATGTATACCCCTTAATATTTGCAGGAACGCCCATGTCCTGAATTAGTTTTGTTGCTTTTTTTCGTATCTCCTCTGAATGAAGCACCATATGGTCTGTGGCATCCATATGCGCGGACCTTTCCTCGGATTCATCTGTGATTTCCAGTTTTGAAAAATCCTGAACCTTAAAATCAGGTCCACATTTCGAAACAAGCATCTCAACAAATTCTTTCATCCTTTCTCTATTGTCAATAAAAATAAAATTAAACCTTTCCATCTCCAACTCTCCCTCAGAAATTACTTCTCCGGTGTATTTTTCCGGATACATGCATTATATACTCCAATATTGAGTTATATCAATCAAATTCTCTTGACCTTTTTGACATACTAAAATTATAATTGACAAAAATGACAATTTTCCCTAAATCCATGAGATTAATTGACAAAATTGACGTAAAATATTCTTTTTATTTTTCTATTTTTCTGAAATCTTTCGGGGTCATCCCATATTTTTCTTTAAAAACCCTGTGAAAATAACTTGTATTGTCGTAGCCTACGTTATAAATAATGTCTGCAATTGAAAGTTTTGTCGTATTTAGAAGGTAAGCCGCCTGACTAAGCCGCTTTGTCTGGAGCAGCTCCTTAAAGGTATGTCCTGTATTTCTCTTAATAAACTTACTCAGCTGATAAAGACTCTGATTCATCTCATCGGCAATTTCCTGAAGTGTTGCTGTCCTGTAGTGGCTTTCTATATATCTGAGCACCTGCAAAATTCCCTGGTGTTCATAACGATTGTTTTCCTGATACTGGATTTTATCTGATTCATTAATCAGCATAAGCAGCAGCAGCCCCATCGTTGTCTGATGAATCTGACGCTTATTGGCCTGTCCATACACCAGTGACCATACCATGTTCTCCACAAGATTCTGAACAGGCAGAACATCGGATACCTTAAACAACATATAACTGGACGTATCCTGCTTCTGAGTCAGTGAACTGATAATAAAATCCCTTAAAATATTTTCATCGTCAAGCATTTTAAAAGCTTCATCAAAAAACTGGGGAAGCACAATAAAATTTACCGCAATATCTTCTTCTCTGGCCGGCAGGATTTCATGACAGCAGTTCTGATTCAAAAAAAGAAGTTCCCCCTTATTCAGTACAACCTCATCATGATCATCAATAATATGGGTTGTCTGTCCGCTGCACATGTAAATAATTTCAATATAATTATGTTTATGCCTGGGAAATCGTATAAAACGGGTATGGGTACGAATATCGATCAGCTTGCCTTTTTCCAGCATTTTTTCACTGTCCACCACAAAATCTCTGCGATTTGTATAGATCTGCTGTATAATTTCCTTCTGGCCAGAAAGAATCATCTGTTCTTCCTCGGTAATCTGTTTCAAAATATCCATCAGTTCTTTATTCATCTGTTTTTCCTTTCCCGGATTTTTAAATCCGTTCCGCCTATAAAATAGGGCAGGCGTTTCCATTTAGAAACAGCCTGCCCAATGAGTTTTTTGCAAGTCTGAAATTATTTCTGATATTTTGATTCCGGAGATACTTGTGCATGCGGGCACGAAAGTTCCGCTACTCTTACCGTTGGTTTGGCCCACTTCACAGCATTTCTGATAATCTGGCGCACATACGTATTAAAATAGGAGCGGTTTGTCTCATGACCCGGCTGGAAATAAAATACTTTTCCATACCCTCTTGTCCATGTACAGCCGGAACGGAAAACCTCTCCGCCTCTAAACCAGCTGATAAATACATTATCATCCGGTTTGGGAATATCAAAATACTCCCCGTACATCTCCTCTTCCCCCAGATCAAAAGATGCCGGAATTCCCTGCGCAATCGGATGCGTAGGGCATACATTCCATACACGGCAAAAATCTCCCTCACGCCACTGGAGGCTTCCGCTTGTACCAAGAATTTTCTGCATCGGCTTGCTGGGATGCGCTGAATGAAGGGCAATAAATCCCATACCGCGCAGCACGTAATCTCTCACCCGTTCTGCAATTTCATCTGGAACCCGATCATGGGCAATATGTGCCCACCATACAAGAACATCTGTATCATCTAAAACTTCTTTAGAAAGACCGCACTCATCATCCATATCCAGGGTACATACATGGCATACCTGAATCTCCTCATCCTCCTCAAGAAGGGCTTTTAATGTATCATGAATGGCTCCACCGTGAACTTCTCTGATTTTTTTTGCTGTTTCAGTCAGCCATTTTCTGGCCTCTTCATGCGCATCCCCTGGAAACAACATCTGTGCCTTTTCGCCAATCTGCTCCTGTTCCTGTACATATTCATTCCACACTGTAACCTTAATCATATGACTTCCTCCAAATAAAATCTGTAAATCAGTTTTATTATACGATATTGAATGAAAAATTCAACACTTTTTATAATTTTTATTCAATCACACAAGCCAGCATTCGGTTTGTCTGAAAAATTTCATGCTCAGCCAGCATATTTTCCACTGCCTCAAGATTGTAGTCCGAATGTTCAATCTGTCGGGCAAAATGATAAGCGATTTCAATAAGATCATCCAGCGTCAAACGATCATTTTTCAAATGTGTGGCCAGACACAGCTCTCTGACAACCAGATAGCTGTACACAGCCAGCTTTACTTTAGAGAGCAGATCACCATCATAAATCGCACCAAGCATCGTTGTATACAGCTGATAAATCATAAAACACTCAAAGGCAGACGTCAGCTCTGCCTTCTGTTCCAGATCAGCATTCAGCTTAGCTCTGGACGGATCAGATATATACAGTTGTATCGCATCGTTCATATAGTGATTCATCAAATCATCACCGGTGGTATTTAAAAGTCCCTGAAGCATGTCCAGATATTGAATCATCAGAAGAACACCGCTGCCAGGCTCGGTTTTACACGCCAAAACCTTTGCCTCAAATCCGGGAGATACCATATATTTTTTATACTTTTCTCCAATGGTCACAATCCTGATTGCAGCTTCCTGACTGCCCTTCCTGCGCAGAATAACCCGATTCAAATATTTCTGAATATCATCAGCCATTAACATAATGGCAGCAATCCGAAATTTTAGGGAAATCCGTCGGTCAAGAAGGATCTCAAACATTATTTCCCGGACATTTTCCAGACAGATCAGCAGCCATTGCTCCAGGGCCTGATGTTTTCTCCGCCGAATGAACCTTCCAGTACCACGGTGTCGAGTACGAATTTTAAAATGCGCCGGTGCTTTTGCAGTAAGAATCAGCCGTGCAGCCTCAGGGCAGGACATATTCAGCATGATTTCACACAGGGAACCATAGTCTTCCCTGTGTCTGGGGTAAAGTCTGCACGTTCGGCACAGCTGCTTTTCTCCCAGATTGGCATGGAGGATACACAGCCCTTTTTCATCAAGAAATACACAATGCCCGTCCCTGGTATTCAGGCAGCTGTTTTTCCAGTCAATACCGTAAGACAACTGCATTTTAAAATCATTGGATACATGTTTATTCCGCCGCAGACGTCTGTATTTTTTACGTGTGGAGCCGTCAATTTCAATGACCCAGCCTGTACAGCAGGTTGACGGACAATCCCCACCGAGACATTTAAAATTTTCGTAATAATCAGGATAACGAAGTCGCATGAATCCTCCTTAAGTCATAGCCCCGGGTTAACCGACACTGATTTCTCCGGCCAGCACCCGTTGATAGTCTTCATAATTTTTCTCAAGCAGCTTAGGCGTATCCAGGCCATATGGACATTTTGCACGGCATTGGTTGCAGTGAAGGCAGTCCTGGATTTTTTTCATCTTTTCCTGAACTTGAGGCGTCAGCTGAAGCTGTGCCGGGGAACGGCGCAACAGCAGGGACATTCTGGCACAGTTATTAATCTCGATTCCTGCAGGGCATGGCATACAGTAACCACAGCCCCGGCAAAAATCTCCAAGAAGTTCTTTTCGGTCTGCCTCAATGACAGCTCTAAGTTCACTGTCCATTTCAGGCGGACAATCAATATAGGAAATAAATTCATCCAGCTCATTGACTCTTTGAACGCCCCAGATTGGCAGAACATGCTCAAAATCTGCCAGATAAGCGTAGGCTGCTTTGGAATTGGTAATCAGGCCGCCGGACAAGGCTTTCATGGCAATAAAGCCCATGCCTGCATTTTTACAGGCCTCAACCAGCTCCAGATCCTTCTGTGTTGCCAGGTAGCAAAAAGGAAACTGCAAAGTTTCATACAGCCCGGATTCAACCGCCTCAAAAGCCACAGCCAGCCGGTGGTTGGTTATTCCGATGTGACGGATTTTCCCCTGCATCTTTGCCTCCAGCATAGCTTCATACAGGCCGCTGCCATCTCCTGGCTTTGGACAAAATGCCGGATTATGAAACTGATAGATATCAATATAATCCGTTCCCAGATGATGAAGGCTTGTCTTTAAATCTGCCCAGAATTCCTGAGCCGTTGTTGCCCCGGTTTTTGTGGCAATATAAATCTTTTCCCTGAATGCTCCAAAAGTCGGGCATTCGTCAGAATGCATGGCATACAAATGTTTAAGAGCTACCCCCAGCTTTTCTTCGCTGTCTGTATAAAATCTGGCGGTATCAAAAAAATGAATACCGTGTTCATAGGCTCTGACAATAAGATCCACAGCAGATTGGGTATCAATCCGTTGAATCGGCAGGGCACCAAACCCATTTTTATTGACTGTAATCCCCGTTTTTCCCAATGTCACCTGTACCATAATAAAATCCCCTTTCCTCATGTAAAAATTATTTCTTAAGTGGTTTATAAAATCCCGCTGTCTCATAAAACTTATTTCTAAGAGCATATTGATTATTCACATTTAAAACGCCATTGGTGCGGGAAATTATAAAATTTTCCAGTTTAGTCATATATTCATCCGGCGTAATCGTCCCCTGAGCCACATAATTGAGTCCCTTTTCCCAACTGGCGGTCAGTTCCGGATTTAAAAGAGAACGGATGGAATAATTCACTACATCATAGACATTTTCTCCCAGCTGAGTTGGTGTAATCATCTGAGTTTTTTTGTTCAAAGCTAAATATTTAATTGCCACAAGCTTTTTCAAAATTTCTGCCCGTGTCGCACTGGTTCCGATCCCACTGCCCTTGATCTGAGCCCGAAGATCCTCATCTTCGATTAATTGGCCTGCATTTTCCATGGCAAGAATCATGGATCCGGAATTATAGCGTTTGGGCGGAGAGGTTTCCCCTTCTTTAATCAGCAGATCACCAACGGAAAGACGGTCACCTTTTTTCAGATGTTTCAAAACTTCCAGAAGGGGCAAATCACATTTCATATCCTCCCCTTCTTTTTCTGACGCTGCTTCAGCAGTACTTTTTTTTACGGAAACTTTCAGGTAGCCTTCGGACACCAGCACCTTAAAACTGGCAAAAAAACGTTCATCCCCAATGCTCACGCAAAGGGCCGCCTTCTGATATTGGGCAGGCGGATAAAAAATACTTAAAAACCGACGGGCAATAACCTCATACACCTTTTGTTTCAAAGGCTGCAAAGACTTTAAGGCGCCCAGCCCCTGACCCGTAGGAATAATCGCATAATGATCTGTAATCTGCTTATCATTCACATACCTTGTTTGGGCAATCGTTTGATAATTCCCCTGACTAAGAACCTCCGACACAAAACCAGACAGATTCTCACAGCTTTTAAGCCCTGAAATATTTTTATAAATTTCCTTGGCAACCGCCGTGGACAGTACTCTGGCGTCTGTTCTGGGGTAAGTAACCAGTTTCTTTTCATACAGCTCCTGAACAATTTTTAAAGTCTCATCCGGACTGATTTTAAACATTTTGGAGCAGTCATTCTGAAGCTCTGCAAGATTATATAAAAGGGGCGGATTTTTATTTTCTTTTTTCCGTTCAACAGAATATACAACCGCTTCAAAAGGCCGAACATTTTTAAGCTGATCCATCAGCGTCTTTGCATCCGCTTCTTTTTTAAAACCGTTTTCCTTATACAGCAGCGGAGAAGCAAAATATTTTGAGCCTTCTACGGCCCGCCATTCAGCCTCAAATTCCCCATGTGAAAGTTCCAATTTTGCCAGGATACGATAAAAAGGCGTTTTTACAAAGGAACGGATTTCCCGCTCTCTGCGGACAACCATACCGAGAACACAGGTCATCACGCGCCCTACGGACAGCACCGTATATTTGGTATGCATAAAATTTGAAATACACTGACCGTATTTAAGCGTCAGCAGCCTGGAAAAATTAATCCCCATCAAATAATCTTCCTTTGCTCTGAGATAAGCTGATGCTGAAAGATTATCATATTCAGACAAATCCTTTGCCTCTCTGATTCCTCTCAGTATTTCCTCCTCAGTCTGGGAATCAATCCATACACGGCGCCGCCGCTTGCCATGCACACCGGCCATCTGCTCCACAAGTCGGTAAATATACTCGCCTTCCCGCCCGGAGTCTGTACATACATAAATAGTATCCACGTCTTTACGGTTCAAAAGCCCGGCCACAATATCAAACTGCTTTTTTACATTTTTAATGACTTCATATTTAAATTCTTTGGGCAAAAAAGGCAGCGTTTCCAAGGACCAGCGTTTAAAACGGGGATCATACACTTCAGGATAGCTCATGGTGACCAGATGGCCCACACACCAGGTCACTATAGCATCCTGGGATTCCAGATATCCGTCTTTGTTTTTTCCGTTTATTTTCAACGCTTTTGCAAATTCCCTGGCAACGCTGGGCTTTTCAGCAATATATAATGATTTTGCCATATAACACCGGCCTTTCATTGTCTTAAAAAGATACTTTAAACAGAATAGCATAAAAAGCCGGCAAAAACAAGCAAAAAGCTATAAAGTCACCGTAATCTTCGTTCCCTTGCCTTCGTGACTTTCCAGCTGTATTTGCCCGTCATGATACTCAACAACATGTTTGACAATCGCCAGTCCCAGTCCGGTTCCGCCGCTCTGTTTGGAATGGCTTTTATCCACGCGGTAAAATCTTTCAAAAACCCGCTCCTGATGTTCTTCTGGAATTCCGATACCGGTATCTTCGATGGTAATCAGGGCATGGCCGTCTTCTGCGGACGTTAAAGTTACATAAACCTGCCCCCCTGGTCTGTTGTACTTAATCGCATTTTCACACAAATTATAAAAAAGCTCATCCATCATTCTGGGGACAGCCTGTGTCAGGACATGACCCCCGGCCACATTCATAGTTACCTTATATTTTTGAAGTACATTTTCCAGATGCTCCGATACATCCAGGGCGATTTGTTTAAGATCCACCGTTTCTTTTTCAATTCCGATTTTTCGCTCATCCAGCTTTGAAATTTTAATAATATCATTGACCAGTTCAATAAGACGGCCGGCCTCTTTGTAAATCTTGCCTGCAAATACAGGAATATCCTCAGGACGTACCATGCCATTTTCCATCAATTCCGCATAACCGGATATAGAAGTCAGCGGAGTTTTCAGTTCATGAGATACATTGGCAGAAAATTCCTGACGCATTTTTTCGTTTTTCTGCCGCTCCTCATTCTGACGTTTAATTCGAGAAAGCAAAGGCTTAAGTTCTTCATAGGGACAGCTGCCTTCAGGCTTAATCAAATCCAGGTTATTGATTGGCTGAACGATTTTATCCGTCATACGGTGAGCAAAAAAGGTAATCAGAGCAAACATAACCGCCAAAATCACCGCCAATACAGGCAGATAGGAAATATAAAGCGCATAAACACTTTTTGTACTGGCGCTGAGCCGAAGCACGGTTCCATCGTCCAGCAGTACGGCATAGTAATAAGATTCCTCTTCCAGAGTAGTGGAATGCCGAACCTGAGCCGAGGCACCATATTCCAGTGCATCCATAACTTCCGGACGAGAACGATGGTTTTCCATTTGCGTGGCCTGTTCCATTGTGTCAAAAAGTACGGTTCCATTTTGATCAATCCATGTGACCCGGGCCGGGCTTTCATCCTTCATACTTTCCAGACAGGAAATTCTTTTTTCCTCATCGATCTGATTTAAAACATTTGATAAATAAAAGGCCTGATTACGAATATACCGTTCCGTCTGGCCTGTAAAAACAAAATTAAACACAAGAAATATAATTGTATAGGCCAGGAGACAAATTCCCCCGGCCAAAATACACATATTTTTAAAAATTCTTTTTTTCATTCTTTTTTCTCCAGCTTATAACCAACGCCGCGAATGGTCACAATCATGGATCCACAGGCTCCGAGCTTTTGCCGAAGGAGGCCGATATGTACATCTACGGTCCGGCTTTCACACTCATAATCCATATTCCATACCGTATCCAGCAGTTTTTCTCTTGTCATGACAATTCCCTTATTTTTCATCAGACAGTCTAAAAGCTCAAACTCCTTATAAGTTAAATCCACCGGTTCACCTTTAACGGTAACACGATGCTCTCCTCGATTCAGACAGATATCTCCGATTTCAATAATCTCCTCCTTGGCCGGTTCACCCATCCGACGCAAAACCGCCTTGATCCTGGATACCAGTTCCATCACGCCAAAGGGCTTTGTGACATAATCATCTGCGCCCTGATCCAAACCAATAACCTTATCATATTCTGTAGTTTTGGCGGTCAGCATAATCACCGGAATTTTACTGTAACGCTCATCTTTTTTCAATTTCCGGAGAACAGAAATTCCGTCCTCATCGGGAAGCATCACATCCAGAAGAATTAAATCCGGCAGCACACTTTTAATCCCACGATAAAAATCTCTTGCGTTTTCAAAGCCAATTGTCTGGAAACCAGAAGCCTTAAGGGCATAGACGACCAGTTCCCGGATATTGGCATCATCCTCTATATAATAAATCGTCTTTTCCAACGTTTTAACCTCCTCGTCTTTGAAACCCGCAGGTTTTAAAGCAGACTTTAAAGTCAGACTTTGGATCTCTAAAGCTCTTTCTTTACATATCCCGCAATATTATCCGCATGATCCGAGATACGTTCCAGATTGCTCAAAATATCCAAGAAAACTACTCCAGCCCTTGGTGCACACAAATTTTCCGAAAGCCGTTCTATATGCTTTTCTCTCAGTTCACCCTCAATATAGTCCACCTGTTCCTCATATTCTTTTGCCTTAAGAACTGCGTCCATTTTTGTTCCCTCTCGGGCTCTGAGTGCATATACAATACTGTTGGTCACATATTCCATAATTCCTTCCAGTTCTTTATTGGCTTTTTCGGAAAATACAATATTATTATTCACTTTAAACTTTGCCAGCTCCGCCAGGTTTTCCGCATGGTCGCCAATACGCTCAATATCACTGACCGTATAAAATAAGTGATTGATCAGCTCATGCTGCTTCTCCGTCAGAGAAAGACTGGATATTTTTACCAGATAATCAGAAATCATACCTGCCATCTGGTCAATATCTTTTTCCTGGGCATAGACCTGGGCAATTTTATCCTCGTCATTTTCCAGGCAGGCCTCAAAGGCGCGCTTTGTATTTTCGTAAGTAATCTGTCCCATATGAATAACTTCGGATACAGAATTTTCTACAGCAAACGCCGGGTTTTCAAGAATACGGCTGTCCAGATGACGCAGCGTCAGTCCGGCCTCAGATTCTTCGTTCTTATCATCTTCGTCCTTATCTTTAATCAACAGACCTGACAGTTTCACCAGCTTATTGGCAAATGGGAACAATATGATTGTATTGGTAATATTAAAAATCGAATGGAAAATGGAAATCTCCACACTGCTGATCGAGCTGGCCGCAAAAGTTCGATCCACCTGAAAAATTACAAACATAAGAACCCCAAAAATCGCAGCACCGATAGCATTAAACAGAAAATGAATCACTGCGGCCCGTTTGGCTGTTTTGTTTGTGCCTGCGCAGGAAATTAACGCAGTGACACATGTCCCCATGTTTTGTCCCAGAGTAATATAAACCGCTGAATTCCAGGTTACAAGACCATTGATTGCCAGGGTTTGTAAAATTCCCACAGAGGCAGAGGAGCTCTGAATCACCGCAGTCACAATCAGACCGGCCAAAATTCCCAGGAAAGGATTACTTCCCAAAACTCTGAACGCTTCAGAGAAAATCGGGGCATCTTTATATGGTGTGATTGCGCCTGACATAAAGCTGAGCCCGATAAACAGCACTCCAAAACCAACCAGAATCTCTCCGGCCTGCTTTTTTCCATCCCTTTTTGCAAACAGCATAATAAAGGCGCCGACACCGATTAAAAGCGGTGCAAAAAACTCTGGCTTCAAAAAGGCACCCCATTCACTCATAGATACCAGCCAGGCGGTTACGGTTGTCCCCACATTGGCACCCATAATCACGCCCACAGCCTGGGCCAGATTCATAATTCCCGCATTGACAAAACCAACCACCATAACGGTTGTAGCCGATGAACTCTGGATAATTGCCGTCACCAGTGTTCCCACCAGCACGGCAAGCAGACGGTTATTGGTCAGAATCCCCATAAGCCGCTTCATCTTCGGCCCTGCAGATTTCTGCAGTCCATCTGCCATAATGTTCATACCGTACAAAAACATTCCCAGACCGCCGACAAACTTAAATATCATTTCAACGTCCTGCATTGACATAAACTTTTCTCTCCCTGTAAAATATGATATTCATAGTATACATAGGGATTGTAAAAATTAATCCGGATTATTGTAAAGTTTATGTAAAGTTTTTAAAGTTTATAAATTTTGTAAATTACAGCTCAAGATTTCCTGTAATCATAAAGGTAATCCATTTTGCAATATTGGTACTGTGGTCAGCCATACGTTCCAGATATTTAATAATCATAAGATAATCCACATACTGGCTGATTCTCTCCGGATTATGTTTCATGGCAATACACAGTTCGGATTTGATTTTTCCGAAATAATCGTCCACAACATCATCCGCCTTCATAACATTATATGCCTTTTGGGCATCCTCATCCACAAAGGCTTCGATCACCTCTGCTACCATCTGACGCATGGCAGTGATCATCTCCACCACCCAGGATGGCATAGGAATTTCTTTTTCCTCGGACAAAAGCAGTATATATTCGGAAATATCACAGCAATGATCCGCTATACGCTCAATATCGGAAATAATACGCATATATGAAGAAATTTTTCTCAAATCTGTTGCCACGGGCGCCTGTTTTGCAATCAGATTAATACATTTGGTCTCAATCCCGCACTCAATGCCGTCGATTTGATCATCATCTGCAATAATCTCTCTGGCCAGGTCCGCATCCATTAAATTCAGAGCCTTAATCATCTTGTCAATAGAAACCTGGAGAACTTCTCCCATATGAATTACATCTTTATTTAAAACCTTAAGTTCTTCCTGATAAATAATTCTTGTCATAACATCCTCCCAATCAACCAAAACGTCCGGTAATATATTCTTCTGTTTTCTTTTCCTTTGGCGCATTAAATACCTGCTGAGTCTGACCATACTCAATCACATCGCCAGTCAGGAAAAATGCCGTTTTATCCGAAATACGGCTGGCCTGCTGCATATTATGGGTTACAATAATAATTGTATACTTTTTCTTCAGCTCTGCAACCAAATCTTCAATTTTCAATGTAGAAATCGGGTCAAGAGCGGATGTAGGCTCATCCATTAAAATCACCTCCGGCTCAACGGCCAGTGTTCTGGCAATACATAACCGCTGCTGCTGCCCACCGGACAGCCCCAGTGCATTTTTTTTCAGTCTGTCCTTAAGTTCATCCCAGATGGAAGCCTGCCTGAGACTGCGCTCCACGATTTCATCCAGCACCTGTTTTTTCTTTGTCCCATGAATTCTGGGTCCATAGGCAATATTATCATAAATACTCATCGGGAATGGATTAGGCTGCTGAAAAACCATGCCCACCTTGTGTCTGAGTAAAATAGGATCCAGCTCCGTAAAAATATTTTTCCCGTCCAGTGTCACTGTCCCTTCGATTTTAACGCCGTCTACCAGGTCGTTCATTCTGTTTAGTGTTTTCAAAAATGTGGACTTTCCACAGCCGCTGGGACCAATAAAAGCCGTAATTTCGTTTTCCATAATATCCATATTAATATGATTTAAGGCTTTAAAATTGCCGTAATAAAGGTCTAAATTTTTAACAGAAAATTTTGTTTTATGTTCCATTTTCGATTAATCCTCTTTCTTTAACATTTCTGCTCACTTACTTTTCCTGCAGGCATTAACTTTTTTCACCGGAATTTTTTTTGCGTATTCTATGACTCCACGCATTGGCACCAATACTGAAGGCCAATACTAAAATCATTAAAACAGCTGATGAAAGATTGGCCAGCGCCCGATCCTGGCCATTTGTCTGCAGATTCCAGATCTGAATGGATAATGTTTCAGCAGGTCTTAAAAGATTCAGCGGGCATGTGGGAGATGTAAGATTCCAGTTTCCCCAGTTAAGGCTGCTTCCCGAACCGGTTGTATAAAGAAGTACAGCGGCTTCGCCAAAACCCCTGCCCGCTGCCAGAATAATACCTGTCATAATTCTGGGAACACAGGCAGGCAAAAGTACACGAAAGATAGTCTGCCATCGGGTAGCTCCAAGTCCTAAGCTGGCCTGAATATATCCGTCGGGAAGTCCTTTAATGGCATCCTCTGTTGTAGTCGTAATCAGGGGCAGCGTCAATATGGAAACCGACAGGGCGCCGGCCAAAAGGCTTTTCCCCATACCCATAAATACAAGAAAAATAAGATAACCAAAAAGGCCCACAACGATGGACGGTAATGATGACAGAGTTTCAATACATATTCTTAAAAATTTTGTAACAAAACCCTGTTTGGCATACATCGCCAGATAAATCCCTGCAAAAACGCCGATAGGCACAGATACAAGCAAGGCTATCAATACAAGATAAATTGTGTTAAACAGCTGATTTCCAATGCTCCCTTTTCTTGAAAAGGCAAACATCTCAGGGGTTGCACCGGCCAGTCCGCCGATAATGACCTTGCCTGCAAAGGCGATCAGAAGTACAAAAAAGAAAATAGCGATTCCGTAAAAGATCACGGTCATTGCTTTATCAACGCCGTTGGCACGTTTAATTCTTCGATTCATTTATTTTTTGTCCTCCTTATCGATTGTCGCTTTATGTGAAAAATGATGAATTAAGGAAATAAATAATAATGCAATCAAAAACAGCAGTAATGCCATTGTCCACAATGCGGATTTCATTTCTCCGCCCTCCATGGCATTGCCCATCTGAGAGGCAATCTCAGTTGTCAGGGTTTTGGATGTTGAAAAAATACTTGTGGGAAGTGCCGTTGTCTGTCCAATTACCATGGCCACCGCCAGCGCTTCACCAAAGGCTCTGGCCAGCCCCAGAATAATACCGGAAATAATTCCCGGTCTGGCTGCTGGGAGCACAATTTTATAGATCATCTGCCATCTTGTAGAACCCAGACCATAAGCTGCATATCTGCACTCTACCGGTACAGCCCCGATGGCATCTGCACTCACTGTTGTAATTGTGGGAAAAATCATAATAGCAAGCACAATACCTGCCGCAAGGATAGAGTGTCCCACCTGTCTGTCAAAAACCGTTTTTATAAAAGGCACAAGCACTGTCAGGCCCACCCATCCATAGACAACGGAAGGGATGCCCGCAAAAATTTCCACCACGGGTCTGTAAAAACGTTCTCCAAACTTTTTTGATATTTCTGTAATAAAAATAGCCGATCCCAGGGCAAAAGGGGTGGCAATCAACAGGGCCAGTCCGCATACACATAATGAACCTGCAATAAAAATCAGGGCACCAACATGCCCACCGCCCTGGGCATTATCTGCCGGACTCCAGTCTGCACTACCCAGAAACTCAAATATGGAATGCCCGAATTTTAAAAACGTATCTGACCCTTTGTAAACCAGAAATGCTCCGATTCCTATGGTCAGGACGATTACAAACATTCCGCATATCACAGCCAGTCCCCGCCAGCCATATTCTTTGAAAAACATGCCTTTGCTTTTTGTTTTATTCATAAAGCCTCCTGATCCTTTATTTCCTCTAACGAAGGCGGACACCCAAGGATGCCCGCCCCGCTTTACGTTTTTAATATTTTGTTATTTTTTAATGCTCTGTTGTCATTTTGGAAGAAACACCATATCCCAGATCTTCCATCTGTGCCCCGTATTCATCGGACATTACAAAATCAAGAAATGCTTTGACAACTTCATTTGGCTCGCCGTTTGTATACATATGTTCATATGTCCATACAGGATATGTGCCATTGTATGTATTTTCCAGTGTAGGTTCTACACCGTCAATAGCCAGTGTGGATACACCTGTATCTTCACCTGTCAGATAGGATAAAGCCACATAACCGATCGCGCCTTTTGTATCTTTCACATTCTGAAGGAGTACGCCAGAATCATCTGTTTCCATAGAAGCATTGGAAGCTTCTTCATTGCCGTCCAGCGCATATTTCTGGAATGTTGCGCGGGTTCCTGAAGATGTCGGACGAGTTACAAGAACAACTTCTTCATCCGGTCCGCCGACTTCGCTCCAGTTTGTAATTTTCCCTGTAAAGATGTCAATCAGCTGCTGTTTTGTCAGGCTTGTCACACCAGCCTCTGTAATATCCGGATTCACAATAGGGGCCATTGTCACAACACAAACCTTGTGATCAACCAGGTCTGCTGCAGCAGCTTCATCTAATTTTTCAGAAGCCTCAACATCGGAGTTTCCAATATCAACTGTGCCTTCTGAAACCTGTTTCAGACCTTCACCGGAACCGCCTGCATCGATTGTAATCGCTACATCCGGATATCGTTCATAAAATGCATCTGCCGCATCATCTGCCAGCGGCTTCAGTGCTGAAGAACCTGCGGCGGTAATTGTCCCGCTTAAATCCTCTGATGACTGGACATCTGTTTTGGCCTCAGATTCTGCTGCTTTGTCCTCTGTGGAAGCAGCTGCCTCAGATGCAGCTGCACCTGCTGTTGCTTCTGTTGTTGATGAATTACTATTTGATGACCCACATCCTACCGCAAGTCCCATGAGCATTGCTGCTGTAAGTACAAGACCGATTGCTTTTTTCATTTTGAATTCCTCCTAAAAATTTGCATTTGTTTTTTCTTTTCCTTACAGTCACATACTTTACATGACCAATGTCAAATACGTTTCATGATTATATAAAATTTGTGTAAAATCTTCGTTAAATTACTTTACATGATTGTTTCAGCAGATCATCCGGAGTATAATAACAATAAAGAGGTGATTCTATGAAGCTTATGTTTTTAGGTGCTGCCCATGAAGTTACCGGCAGCTGTACGCTGCTTGAAATCGGCGCCCATCATATTCTTATTGACTGTGGTCTTGAACAGGGACCGGATACCTATGAAAACTGTGAAATGCCCATGGACGCCCACGAAATTGACTGTGTTTTGCTGACCCATGCGCATATCGACCACTCTGGCCGACTGCCTTTGCTTGGTGCCATGGGCTTTACCGGAAGTATTTATGCCACAGGTGCCACCTGCCGCCTGTGTTCCATTATGCTTCAGGACTCTGCTCATATTCAGGAATTTGAAGCCACATGGCGCAACCGCAAAGCCCGAAGGGCAGGAAAGCCCGCCTATGTCCCCCTTTACACTGTGGAAGATGCCCTGCGTATTCAAAAGCAGTTTATTCCATGTGAATATGAAGATACGTATCAGATTTATCCTGATGTCCGCATTCGCTTTATCGATGCCGGCCACTTACTGGGCTCCGCAAGTATAGAGATCGTTGTCACGGAAAACGGGCAAACCCAGACAATTGTATTTTCCGGCGATATTGGAAATACCGGCCAGCCCATTATCAAGGATCCGGTTTATCCTACACAGGCAGATTATGTGATTATGGAATCCACCTATGGCGATCGAAGCCATGATAAACGGATCGACTATATTTCCCAGCTCACGCCGATCATCCAACGTACACTGGACCGGGGCGGAAACCTTGTCATTCCTTCCTTTGCCGTGGGCCGAACTCAGGAACTTTTATATTTTATCCGACAGATCAAAGATGCAGGACTTATTCATGGGCATGATCATTTTCCGGTTTATGTAGACAGCCCTCTGGCCGTGGAATCTACCCAGATTTTCACTCAAAATATTTACAATTACTTTGATGACGAAGCCATGGCACTGATTCAGAAAGGAATTAACCCCATTAATTTTCCGGATCTTAAGATTTCCATCACCGGTGCAGATTCCATTACCATTAATGAAAATCCTCAGCCCAAAATCATTATCTCCGCCAGTGGGATGTGTGAAGCCGGCCGTATCCGCCATCATTTAAAACATAACCTGTGGCGCAAAGAATCTACGATTCTTTTTGTAGGTTACCAGGCCGTGGGAACCCTTGGCCGTTCCATTGTAGAGGGAGCTAAAGAGGTCCGTCTTTTCGATGAACACATCCATGTACGTGCGGAAATCTGCCAGCTTACCGGTATCAGCGGTCACGCCGATGACCGTGGCCTGCTCCAATGGATTCAAAGCTTTAAAACACCACCGAAACACGTATTTGTCAACCACGGAGAAGATCTTGTCTGTCAGATTTTTGCCGATCGGCTGACCAATACCCTGGGGCTGACGGCCACCGCCCCCTATAACGGATCCGTATATGATCTGACCAATAATACATGCCTAAATGAGGGCAACAAAAAACGGCTTGAAACGACAGCCGAATCCACCGGCAAACGGCATATGAATCCTGTATATCAGCAGTTAATTGATATGCAGCAGCGGCTCAAGACAGTCATCGACCATAACGAAGGCGGTGCCAACAAAGATCTTCGTGCATTTATTCAGGAATTAAGCGATCTCTGCGAGAAATGGGACAGATAAAAAAAGCCATTTGGAGCCCTGCCAATACGGCAGCGGCTTCAAATGGCTTTGCTTGTTATAAAATTTTCCACAGACCGGCACCTGATTTCTCTCCGCTGCCGTTGTCAGACTGATTCCAAGGGTGTATAATAGCAACAACGCCCCGCAGTGCCCAGGGGGGAATGATATGGAGGAAATTTTATGACGTCAAAACAAAAAAACTATGAAAATCTTGGGGATTCCCTGATTGAAAAATTCAATCTCAGACAAATCGAAGCCTATTACGCCAAAGATGGCGACGAGGCCCTGGAAAAAGCCTGCCGCTTTCTCACACCGGAATGCAGTGTCGCCTGGGGCGGTTCCCAGACACTGGAGGAAATCGGATTAATTGACGCAATCCGTGCATCAGATTGTGTGATCTATGACCGCTTTGCAGCCCAAACGCCTGAGGAGCAAAAAGAAATCTACGGAAAAATCGCAACCTGTGATTACTATTTTATGAGTTCCAATGCCATCACATTGGACGGACAGCTTATCAATATTGACGGACGGGGCAACCGGGTCGCCTCTTTGATCCACGGGCCGGAAAATGTCATTGTCATTGCAGGCATGAATAAAATCGTTCCTGATGTGGATAGTGCCATCAAGCGCATACGAAACTTCGCTGCCCCGCCAAATGCTGTTCGTCTGGACTGTAATACACCCTGTAAAGAGCTGGGACGGTGTGCAGACTGTCTGAGTCCAGACTGCATATGCGATCAAATTGTGATTACCCGCAGAAGCTTTATCCCAAACCGAATTAAGGTTATTCTTGTGGGTGAAAGCCTGGGCTATTAAAAAACTTTAGATATACACCTTAACTCACCGAAATATCCCCGGAAATCGATCCGGCCTGTACCTGAATACATTGAGAAAAATCAATATTTTTCTGCTGAAGATCTATAGCATCTACATCACCTTTAACCCGGACATCACCGCTGATGGTCCGGGTTTTTGCTACAAAATCCCGTCCCTGACGTTCAAGACGAATTCGAATGTCACCGCTTTTTGTTGTAAATTTCCCTTTTCTGAAAAAAGTCTTACTCATTCCCACATCCCCGCTGACGGATTCTGAGGCAATCTTTGCACTGCACATTCTTTTTCCGGATATGTCACCACTGACAGATTTCAGATAAATATAATCCATATGAATATTATTCAGCGCTAAATCACCGCTGACGGTATTCATCTCCAGATTACTGCCAAATATATTTACAGCCGCCAGATCCCCGCTGGTCGTCCCCAGGCTTAATGTACTCACGGATACATCCTGAACATCCAAATCCCCGCTCACAGTTTTGATCTGGGCCAGATTAAAACCCCCTGGAATTTCTATAATAACCTTTGCATCACTCATAGCCAGAAAAGCCCAGAAACCTTTGCGTTTACGTTTAACCTGAACATAATAGCTCTCCCCCTGAAAATAGGTTTCCAGTTCAAATTCTCTGCTACCTTCACCCATAAGGTATACTTTAAGCTGTCTGTCCTCCGACACAATAACTTTTGTATCCAGTTCTGCACCTGAAAAACTAAACTGACGGACACTGCGCCCTTCCGCCAGGCAATCATCTTTCATTTCGCCGGAATATCCCTGGAATTTCTCATCATTTTCCCACTGTCTGTCTCTGCCATTTTCGAAAAAGCTTTTCTTCTCATCCTCTGCTTGATCGTCGGATACTTTATGATCCAGGGCTGCTTGATTATCATCGGATACCGCATCATCACTGGATACCTCAGGCAGATCACGATGTACCTCGATCTCGGTCTGATCGTATCCGGGATGCGTGGCCGCCATCTCTTTACATTCTTTAATCAGCTGATCCACATCGCCTAATTCCCTGCATATTTCCTCTTCACTTTTTCCCATATTCAAACCATTTTGAAAATGAATCTCATAATCATTTAAAATATCATTGGCAAATTTTTTGTTTAAAGACTCCAAACCTTTTTCAAGACGATACATATACGCTCTTCTTGTCATATTCTACTCCTCCATATCTCCATCAATTAACCGGCCAACAGCTTCCACAAAGGCTGACCACTCCAGCCTGAGATTTCCCTGATATTCAAAGCCCTTTTCAGTGAGATGATAATACTTTCTGGCCGGTCCCCCCTCTGATTCCACCAGATAGGTTTCCACATAACCGTCATCCTTCAGACGCTTTAAAATCAGATACAGTGTCCCTGTGGCAATCTGCATCTGACCTGAAATCGTCTCAGTCAGTTCATACCCGTATCGGTCTTTTCTTGTCAGCAGAGAAAGTACACACAGTTCCAACGCGCCTTTTTTAAATTGTGCATTCACCTATTCCACCTCCTATCCTGAATTTTCCAATCACCACACGCCGTTCCTAAAACTATGGACTTACTATATTTTCCTGTTGAATATATATTATCACATACTATTCTATAATACAATATAGTATTTTAAAAAATAGAGTAAAATCTCTATTTATTTTTTCCTTTTTTAAGTTCTTCCAGGATTTTGAGCTGTTTATAAGCCGTACGAATTTCCTGAAGCAACCGCTCTTTTGTATTAAACTCATAAATCAACCGCTCATTTTCACGGATTTTAAAAATTTCATAGGCCTTCCAATTCGCAGCCTCCCACGTTTTTTGGGCCTGCCCCCGCCTTTGACGATTATATCTACATATCTGATCAAAGGCAACGGCGCCGCATCCCAATTCAGCCAAGCCGAAAAACCCCCGCCAAACCGATGGCAGAAACTCGTCAGGAATTCCCCATACCGTGGCCGCTGCACCCAAACCGGTAAGCAATGCCGTCACGGTCAATGCCACCCATGCTTTTTTGGGATAACAGATCATATCTTTCTCCAAAGGTTTATAAGTTCCGGGAAATCCCAGCATTTGCACCCTTTTCTCTTTTTGAGTAATCTCCAGTCTGAGACTGGCTATCTTTTCATCCAATTCTTCCTGGCTGTATGTATCAAATTGGCTAACATTTATTTCTAAACTGTCTTCTGTTATATTTCCGCACATACATACCTCCGGCTAAAAGTGAATAAGTCTCCATCTGAATACAAGATCCATTTGGAGACTTATTTTAGCACAGTAAAGCTACAAAAGCAACAAAACCGAAGGCCCTATAATTACAAAAAAACTATGTTAATAACTAAAATTATTATTAAATTCCCAACCAGCGTTTGACGGTTTCTTTCATATCCTCAACCGAGCACTGTGTTGTATGAATCACGGATGCCGTACGAAGTTCTTCAACCGCTTTTGGGACTGGTACATTGGCAATTTTTGAAAGTTTATCGATCAGATCAAAATCATCGGTACCTTCATATTCACTGTCAATGGCTGTCATTACGCTTCTGGCAAACTTAAACGGGCTGGCTGTGGAAGCAATGACTGTTTTTGTATGATCGCCGGTATCGGCTCTGTACTTTTCATATACAGCACTGGCCACAGCCGTATGCGTATCAATCACATAGCCGGTATCCTGATAAAGCCTGCGGATTGCAGCGGCCGTTTCATTTTCATTCGCATAGTTTCCATAAAAGTCTTCCAGATTTTCCTTCATCTCCGGTGTAATTTCATAGCGCCCGCTGCCTGCAAGCGCTTCCATAAGGGCATTGTTTTTTGCAGCATCCTCCCCGCAGATTTTATAGATCAAACGTTCCAGATTACTGGATATTAAAATGTCCATAGACGGCGAACTGGTGAGAATAAAATCCCGGTTTCTGTCATAGCTGCCTGTCTTAAAGAAATCATATAAAACCTTATTTTCATTGGATGCACAAATAAGGTGGGCAATGGGCAGCCCCATATTTTTAGCATAGTAAGCAGCTAGAATATTTCCGAAATTTCCTGTGGGAACAACCACATTCATCTTGTCGCCATCCTTAATTTCCCCGTTGTCCACCAACTTTGCATAGGCATAAACATAGTAAACAATCTGAGGCACAAGCCGCCCGATATTAATGGAATTTGCCGATGAAAACTGAAATCCTCCAGCCTCCAGTTCAGCGGCAAGATCAGCATCACCAAACATCTTTTTAACTCCGGTCTGGGCATCATCAAAATTACCATGAATACCTACAACAAATGTATTTTTTCCCTTCTGAGTCACCATCTGTTTTTCCTGGACAGGACTGACACCGTCCTTTGGATAAAAGACAATGATTCTTGTACCTTCCACATCTGCAAAACCGGCCATAGCAGCTTTTCCCGTATCTCCGGAAGTTGCCGTAAGAATAACAATCTCATTATGTACATTATTTTTCCTTGCAGCCGTTGTCATCAGATGGGGCAGAATCGATAATGCCATATCCTTAAACGCAATTGTAGCGCCGTGAAACAGTTCCAGATAATATGCCCCGTCCGCCAAAGCCAGCGGCGCAATCTCACTGGTATCAAACTTAGAATCATAGGCTTTATTGATACAGTCCTTAAGCTCCTGCTCCGTAAAATCCGTAAAATACAGCTTCATGACTTCATAGGCAACTTCCTGATACGTCATAGACGCCAGTCTTTTAACCGGAACATCCAGCGCCGGAATATGATCCGGCACAAAAAGCCCGCCGTTATCTGCAAGACCTTTCAAAATCGCGTAGGATGCACTGACACCTTCACCGCCCCGTGTGCTTTTGTATACTAGACTCATGGGATTCTCCTCACTTTCATACTTTAGTACGATAGATTATAGCACATCTGTTTTTTTGAATCAACCCTCAAATCCGTTCCGCAAATCATTAAATTCGAATCTTTTTTCTTTCCCATCCCCCCCTGGCATGATATAATAGAAAAGACACTGATGTCAAAAATAAATTTTCTGAAAGAAGGGCTTTTTTTGAATAAAAAAATATCCGCCGGACGGCTGGCCATACAGTTGATTTTATCACTGGTCATCGTGCTTTTCATTATTTCTTTTTCAGTTGTTTTTACCTTAAATTTCCGACCTTTATATTATTTTGACATGGAGTATTTATCCATATCTGAAATGTCAGGCTACACAAACGCCCAGATTAAAGAGAATTATAACGCACTGATCGATTATAATTCCATGTTTAATCATGATCCTTTAAATTTCCCCTCATTAACTATGTCCGAAAACGGCCGTATCCATTTTGAGGAAGTCAAGGAAATTTTTGTCGCTGTACAGTATATCTGTATTTTCACCTTTATTTTAGGGCTGGCCGGCATTTTGTGGCAGCGACGATATCAAAACCACCTCTACCTTGGACTGACCGCCATACTGACAATTGCCATTCCCCTTGGACTTGGGATGGTCATCAGTCTGAATTGGGAACAAAGCTTTGTCACCTTTCATCATATTTTCTTTGACAATGATTACTGGATTTTCGATGCCGCCACTGATCCCGTAATCACCATTTTGCCAGATACATTTTTCTTTCACTGTGCACTGATGATTTTAGCCGGTATCCTTTTAGGCTGTACTATATGCAGCATTTTTTACTTTTACTTCAGAAAAAAAGAAAAAAATCATGCCCAGGAGACTGCTTCCAACTAGCAGTCTCCCGGCATGATTTTTTGTTTAATAAATTCCAAAGAACAGCCGAATCAGGGCAATAACAAATACAACACCACTCAGGGCAAAAACGGTTAAAAAGGCATACCCCTTCCGGCTAAACAGTTCCAGCTCTCCCGCATCCAGCTGCCGCTTTTTAATGCACCGCATGATCCCGCCCAGATTCAGTAAGATCACCAGCAGCATCACTGCCAAAGATAAAAACAGAAGTACTCTTTGCATAATTCCTGCCACATTGGCTTTCTCGGCATAAGATTTTACCTCAATCACCTTATTATAAGTGACACAGGTGAGAATATTATGGTCTTCCAGGACATTTTCACAGTTATTATTATCCGAAAAATGGGCTTTAAATGAAGATGGATATTCAAATCTGTAAAACAGTCCCTTTGTTGCCTGGGAACCACTGAGAAAATTGAAAAAATTAATGCTGTCCACATATTCATATCTGATTTTATTCAGCCTGTTTTCCTTGGACTTTCCTCCTGTAAATCCCGAATTACTTTCATTATCAGGACCATCCAGAAAAGCACCAGTCAGCTGACTTAAACTTTCCGGACTGTCGGCCTTCATTGTCACAGAAAAAACCGTTGATGTGCCAACAGCCGCCTTTTCATAACTCATGGATTCCGAAGCAAGGCGCTCTTTAATTTTCGACTCAAAGCTCTCTCCGATAATTCCCATTTGTTCTCCGGTCAGCGTAAACTCCAGAATTCTTTCAAAATCATGAATACTCTTCATTCTGGTTGTAACTTCAATTTTGTCAATATCCACCGTATAACCCAGGGTTACCGTAATCTCATCAGACGGCCGCACCGATACAGTTGTGCTGCACCAATCCTCATTATCTTCAAAGCTGTAACTTTGGATATAACCGTTCACACTTTCACAATTTTCAAAAGAATGTTCCGGCGAAGCTTTCAAAATATATTCCATTGTGGAAGCTTCGTTGGAAAAATCCAGAAAATAAGAAGCATCCAGATAGGCAACAATCTTTTTTGTAGCTTGCAGAGTATCACCCTCACCGCTTTCCTGTGTCACTTTAAAAACAGTATCCGTGGAATGAAGGGCTTTATTCATTTTATCTACATAATCAGACGCACTGACCGCACTGAAACTGATGGTATAAACCATCCCTGTATCATTTTTTTCTGAGGCAAAACTGCCCCCTTCCGGCACCAGCGCCCCCAGCAAAGAAGACAGTTTATCGCCCATTTGGGAAACCACCGACGTTCCGGCATAAAAATTAATGACAGCATCATAGCTGCCGGCATCATTCAGTGTTGTCTCTACAGACAAATGATCCAGAGCGCTGGCTTCCATTGTGGAATAGCAAATCTGTTCATCGCAGGCAATTTCCTCACCGTTGAAATTCAGAATCGTTATTCCGGATATAAACACCTCATCCAGACTTTTCCCCTGAATCTGGGGAATATCCTGAGATAAAACATCCAGCAGCCAGAAAACAAGATCTTTTGATGCAAAATTTTCCTCCAGTGTTACACCTTTTTTTAAAAGGCTGTCCGAATATTCATAATACGTGGTCGGCATATTCTCTGCATCATAGCTGCTGCTGTTGGAAAAAATCTTTCGTATTTTATCGTAATACTCGGTATGGCTGACAAAAGGAATGGTCATGGAAATTTCCACACTGCCCTTTTCTCCGGCAACGGCCTGGGCCGTCATATCCTTTGGGCAGTTGTCATTGAGCAGTGTTTTTAAGGCTTCCAGATCTGATTTAAACAGCCCTTTAAACTCTCTGGCAGTGAGGGTAATGGTCATCCGCCGTTCCCCTGAAAAATCCTGATCCACAGTCAACACCGTATCCACCTGCAGAGGTTTTGACGTACATCCCCCAAGAAACACAGCCATCAGCAGGCAGCATACGACCAACAGGTATTTTTTTATTTTACTCATTCTGTCACTCCATCATTATGTTCACGGCTTTTTGGCGTATTTCATCACACATCTGCGGCCCAGATCCAGTGCTTTCGCTACAGCGGCCTCACGCACCTTCATACGGTTTCCGTTAAAATGACATTGAATAACCTCTGTACGTCCATTGATACAACAGCCAATATAAACAAGCCCTACAGGCTTTTGGGGTGTCCCGCCTCCCGGGCCGGCAATACCGGTTACAGAAAGGGCCACATCGGCCTTTGCCCATTTTGCCGCACCCTCGGCCATATATTTGGCAGTTTGAGGACTCACGGCTCCGTATTTTTTCAAAACCCGCTTTGGCACCCCCAGAATTTCCCGCTTAGCTTCATTGGCATAGGTCACTGCACTTTGCATTAAAACATCCGAAGCTCCTGCCACATTGACCAGCCTTCCGGTTAAAAGTCCCCCGGTACACGATTCCGCACAGGCCACCGTTAAACCATATTTTTGCAGTAATTCCACAAAACGGCCTTCCAAAGTCATATCATCTTTAGTGGTAAAAATATTTGCGCCAAAGCGCTTTTTTAATTCCCGGATTACAGGCCTTATCATCTTTTTGGCTTCCTTTTCAGACACAGCCCTTGCCGTGATTCGCAAATGCACCTCGCCTGTTTTTGCATAGGGTGCAATCGTAGGATTTTCCTGAGATTTCAAAAGATCATCGATCTCATCAGCCACAAGACTTTCTCCCTTTCCGGAAATTTTTACGGTCCGTGAATAAATCACCTGAGGATTCAAACCAGCCAGATATGGCCGAATTTGATGTTCAAACATAGGATAAAGTTCTCCGGGAGGGCCTGGCAATAAAATCAGCTTCTGCCCTTCATCGTTGGTCATAATCAATCCTGGAGCAGTGCCGTTATCATTGTCCACGATTTTGCAGCCTTCGGGTACCAATGCCTGTTTCCAGTTATTTTCTGTAATTGTATAATTACCCTTTTTCAGATAATTTTCAATTCTTTGTCTTGTATGTTCATCTTGAACCAGGCGGGCATGAAAAACTGCTGCTGCGGTTTCTTTTGTCAGGTCATCGTCTGTAGGCCCCAGTCCCCCGGTTAATATCACAATATCCGCCCGGGAAAGCGCCGTGATTAAAGCGTCTTTTAGCCGTTTACTGTTATCTCCCACCGTTACCTGATAATAGCAGGACAGTCCTAATGCCGCACACTGCTCCGCCAGATAACTGGCGTTTGTGTTGGTAATATTCCCCAGTAAAATTTCTGTACCCACAGAAATCAGCTCAGCAACCATCAGATTTTGCCTCCATCCTTCAGTACACTGATATTTTTAACAATATAGTCAACAAGGGAAACAATGGTCAGAATCAATGAAAGATATATTAAAATCTGTTCAATTATATAAACCGTACTTCCGCCGAAATCAGGAAGCATAAATATAATTGTAATCATCTGAACCGTTGTCTTTATTTTACCCCAGTAACTGGCCGCAATAACAACGCCGGCATCCGAGGCCACCAGCCTGAAACCGCTGATAATAAACTCCCGGGCAATAATAATGAGTACAACCCAGGCCGGCATTCTTCCCATAGATACAAAGCAGATCAAAGCCGATGTCACCAGAAGCTTATCTGCCAGGGGATCCATAAACTTTCCGAAATTTGTTACCAGATTATACTTTCTGGCGATTTTTCCATCCAGTAAATCTGTCAGACTGGCAATAACAAAAACAGCCAGAGCCGCATAAACCGACCATGGGCCAATCATGTCAGCACCAAGCAGAAATACCACAAATACCGGAATCAATAACACTCTTAATATGGTCAATTTATTCGGTAAATTCATCAGTCACTTCTCCTATCAAATCATACTCATTGCAGTCTGTTACCTGTACGGTCACAAAATCTCCGGACATCAGCTCCCACTCCGAGGAAATAAAAATATAGCCGTCCACATCCGGTGCATCCTTATATGTACGCCCGATATAAATGCCTTCCTCCGGAAGCTTGCCTTCCACAATAACCTTTAATTTACTGCCAACCATGGACCTGGAAATTTCTGCCGCAATATCATGCTGAAGTGACATTAGCGCATCCCGGCGGGTTTCCTTGACTTCCTCATCAATCTGATCCGGCATCAAGGCTGCCGGTGTGTCTTCCTCTGGTGAATAAGTAAATACGCCAAGACGGTCAAAACGCATCTGCGCCACAAAATCCATAAGTTCTTTATGTTGGCTTTCGCTTTCTCCAGGAAAGCCTGTGATCAACGTTGTTCTAAGCGCAATATCCGGTATTTCACGGCGCAGCTTTTGAATAATTTCCACAAGCTGAGTTTTATTCGTCTGACGGCCCATACGTTTTAAAATACCGTCACTGGCATGTTGGATGGGAAGATCCAGATAATGGCAGATTTTAGGCTCAGATTTTATAGTTTCAATAAGTTCATCCGTAATTTCTTCCGGATAACAGTAAAGAATGCGAAACCACTCAATACCCTCGATCTGACAAAGTCTGTGCAGCAATTGAGGAAATGCCTTATGCCCGTAAAGATCTTTCCCATACATCGTTGTTTCCTGAGCTACAATGTTAATTTCTTTGACCCCCTGACCGGCCAAATATGTGGCATCCGCAATGACCTGCTCCATGGGAACACTTCGGTAATCCCCTCTAATCTTGGGTATAATGCAGTAGGAACAATGCTTATCACAGCCCTCGGCAATCTTAAGATAGCTGCTGTAGCCTCCGGTTGTCAGCACACGTCTGGTCTTTACCGCCGGCAATTCATTGATATCATGCAGATCAACAATCTTCTGGCCTTGAAGGACCTCCTCAATAACATCGCAGATATCACCATAGCCGGTTGTCCCTACCACGGCGTCCACTTCCTGAATTTCATCGATAATTTCCTGCTTATACCGCTGGGCCAGACAGCCTGTAGCCACAAGTACTTTTAAAGTACCGCTTTTTTTATATTCAGCCATTTCCAGAAGTGTATTAATACTCTCCTGCTTGGCATCATGAATAAAGCTGCATGTATTTACAACAATCACATCGGCTTTTGTCTCATCATTTGTCAGTGTATAGCCTTTTTCGGCCAATAATCCCAGCATAACCTCGGAATCTACCAGGTTTTTATCACATCCAAGGGATATGAAAAATATATTCATCGGGTTCCTCCTTATGTTCGGCAATTAATCCGTTGTTTTTTAATACTTTGATACCGCCGCTTTGACACAATTATACATAAGCATGGCAATGGTCATGGGACCGACCCCCCCTGGCACCGGCGTAATTGCCGAAGCTACAGGGGCCACAGATTCAAAATCCACATCGCCGCACAGACGATTATTTTCATCTCTGTGCATTCCCACATCGATCACCACAGCCTGATCTTTGACAAAGCTCTGGTCAAAGAACCGGGGTCTGCCCACGGCACAGACAAGAATATCTGCTCTTTTGCATACTTCCCGCAAATTTTTCGTCCTGGAATGGCAGATGGTCACCGTGGCATTATCCCGAAGCATAAGCATAGCCATAGGCTTACCCACAATATTGCTGCGGCCAACCACAACACATTCTTTGCCCTCAATTTCTATATGACTCCGGTGCAGCAGCTCTATAATCCCTGCCGGCGTACAGGAAACAAAGCCGTCTTTCCCAATACTTAAAGCCCCTACACTCTGAGGATGAAAACCGTCTACATCTTTCGCCGGATCAATGGCATCGATAATACAGTCTTCATCAATGTGCCCGGGCAGAGGAAGCTGTACAAGAATCCCATCCACAGTCTCATCTGTATTCAGTTTGTCAACAGCCGCCAAAAGCGCTTCCTGCGTTGTGTCTTCCGGAAGTCTTTGTACAACAGAGCGAATACCAACATATTCACAGGCCTTCTCTTTATTTTTAACATACACACAGGAAGCCGGGTCATTTCCTACAAGAATAACCGCCAGTGTCACATTTTTCCCCTGTGCAGCCAAGGCCGCCACCTGGGACTTCAGCTCTTCTTTTATCTGTGCTGAAATAAATTTTCCGTCAATTATCCGAGCCATCGGATCACTCCTTCCTTTATCACGGGATCAGAACAAGCCTGTAATCTTGCCGTTTTCATCCACATCGATGCCCTCTGCCGCTGGTTTCTTTGGAAGCCCCGGCATGGTCATAATCGCACCGGTAATTGCCACAACAAAGCCAGCTCCCGCAGAAACATAGGCTTCCCGGATATTAATATTAAATCCTTCAGGTCGTCCCAGAAGCTTTGCATTATCAGACAATGAATATTGGGTCTTTGCCATACATACAGGAAAATGTCCCAATCCCAAGGCTTCGATCTTATCCAGAGCTTTGGCTGCAGCCGGGGCATAACTGACACTGGTTGCACCATAAATTTCTCTGGCAACCGTCTCAATCTTTTCTCGCAGAGACAGGCTGTCATCATACAAAGGTTTAAAATGACTTTCTTTTGTTTCCAGTGTCTGAACAACCTTTCTGGCCAGTGCTTCGCCGCCTTCGCCGCCTTTTTCCCAAACACGGGCAAGTGCAAATTCACAGCCCCGCTCCTCACAGAAGGTTTTAATATAATCCAGTTCAGCCGGTGTATCTGTGACAAAAGCATTCAAGGTTACAATGACTGGTACATTATATTTCTGAAGATTTTCAATATGCTTCTCAAGATTAACGATCCCCTTTTTAACAGCTTCCACGTTTTCCTGTCCAAGGTCAGCCTTAGCCACGCCGCCGTTATACTTAAGGGCACGTACCGTGGCGACGAGGACAACTGCATCAGGCTTTAAACCAGACATCCGACATTTAATATCAAAGAATTTCTCTGCACCTAAATCTGCACCGAAGCCTGCTTCTGTGACAACAATATCTGCCAGCTTTAAAGCCATCTTTGTCGCTCTGACACTATTGCAGCCATGGGCAATATTGGCAAAAGGACCGCCATGAACAATGGCCGGCGTATGTTCCAATGTCTGAATCATGTTGGGCTTAATCGCATCTTTAAGAAGTGCCGCCATGGAACCTACGGCTTTCAGATCCTTTGCAGTCACCGGTTCACCCTGATAATTATAGGCAACGATTATCCGGCCCAGGCGGTCTTTAAGGTCATGCATATTATCGGCCAGGCATAAAATCGCCATAATTTCTGATGCCACGGAAATAACAAAATGATCTTCTCTGACAACACCATCCATTTTTCCGCCCATGCCTACAATAATATTTCTGAGTACACGGTCATTCATATCCACACAGCGTTTCCAGACAATCTGCTTTGGATCAATGCCTAAAGCATTACCCTGTTGAATATGATTATCAAGCATGGCGGCCAGAAGGTTGTTGGCCGATGTAATTGCATGAAAATCACCGGTAAAATGAAGATTCAAATCTTCCATTGGAACGACCTGGGCATATCCGCCCCCTGCCGCCCCGCCTTTAACACCAAAACATGGCCCTAAAGACGGTTCTCTCAAGGCAACCACTGCTTTTTTACCGATATAGTTCAGTGCCTGTCCCAGTCCTACACTGACAGTGGTCTTCCCCTCACCGGCCGGTGTGGGGTTAATCGCGGTCACAAGCACAAGCTTTCCGTCCTTACGGTCTTTAATCCGCTCCCAAAGTTCATCACTAAGCTTTGCCTTATATTTTCCGTAAAGTTCAAGGTCATCTTCCGTCACATTCAGTTTTGCGGCCACATCTTTAATGTGGATCATCTGAGCCTCCTGTGCAATCTGGATATCTGTTTTCATCTGAAAATCCTCCTTGTATTTTATATTGGGATAAGAAAGGTATACTTTATATGTTATCTTACCTCAGTTAAACATATTCTTCAATATATCTTTCAAACTCTTCAGCACTCATCAGCACTTTTCTTGGTTTTGTTCCTTCCTCCGGGCCCACAACACCGGCGTCACAAAGCTGATCCATAATCCGGGCAGCCCGGTTAAATCCGATTTTATAAACCCGCTGAAGCATACCAATTGAAGCCTTTTCCTTTTCTATAATAAACTTTCCGGCTTCCACAAAATAAACATCCCGTTCCGGAGCCGAACCGCCCTGTACGGCTTTTGGGGAATTAATACTGTTTGCAATCTCTTCATTATACTGAGGCTTATCCTGATCCTTTGTAAGAAATTCAACCACTGCATTGACTTCCTGATCCGAAACGAAAGCGCCCTGCACACGCACAGGCTTCTGGTAGCCTGTAGGGTAGAAAAGCATATCACCTTTTCCAAGAAGCTTTTCCGCACCGTTCATGTCAATAATCGTTCTGGAATCCACACCAGAGGAAACGGAAAAAGCAATTCTTGACGGTATATTGGCCTTAATCAGACCGGTAATAACATTAACGGAAGGACGCTGAGTTGCAATCACCAGATGAATACCTGCAGCTCTGGCCAGCTGAGCCAGACGACAAATTGCATCCTCCACCTCATTGGATGCCACCATCATCAAATCTGCCAGCTCGTCCACAATAATCACAATCTGCGGCAATTTCTGATGTTCCTGGCTCTCATATTCACAAGCCTCGATTTTTGCATTATAGCTTTTCATATCACGGACATTCAGCTGGGCAAACTTTTTATATCTTGTTTCCATCTCTGCCACAGCCCAGTTTAAGGCGCCTGCAGCTTTTTTAGGATCTGTAACGACCGGTATCAAAAGATGAGGAATCCCATTATAAACACTAAGCTCCACAACCTTTGGATCAATCATAATCATCCGCACATCTTCCGGCCGGGCCTTATAAATAATACTCATAATCAGCGTATTGATACATACAGATTTACCTGAACCTGTTGCTCCGGCAATTAAAAGGTGAGGCATCTTGGCAATATCCGCCACAATGACCTGTCCGCCAATATCCCGTCCGGCACCAAAAGCAATCAGGGACTTACTGTTTTGAAATTCCTGACTTTCGAGTAAATCTCTAAGCATAACTGTTGTATTTTCTTTATTAGGAACCTCAATGCCCACGGCCGCTTTTCCCGGAATAGGCGCTTCAATACGAATATCGGCCACAGCCAGATTCAGCTTGATATCATCTGTAAGCGCCACAATCTTACTTACCTTAACCCCCTGTTCCGGCTGAAGCTCATAACGGGTGACGGACGGTCCGCAGCTGACATTGGTAACCTGCACCTTAACTCCAAAACTGTCCAGTGTAGACTGAAGCTTCATCGCAGTTTCCCGAAGCTGCTGATCGCCTTCCGCTGAAACTTTGGACGGTTTTCCCTGCTTTAGCAGCTCAAGAGGCGGAAAAACATATTCTTTTACCGGAGGTACAATTTCCTCAGCCGTCACTGGTTCTGGCGCACAGGCCGCTTTTTCACCGCCATGGCGATGATCCGGACCTGCATCGGAGGCTCTTGCAGCTCTGCGGACAGCTTCCGCAGGAGAAATGGCCTCTGTTTTAGGCTCATACTCCGGCAGATTTGTATATTTTTCCTCTACGCTCCGTTCACGGATCTCATCGTTTTGAGGCAATGGCATTTCCTGTACATTGTCAGCCCGGAAATTTTCGTCATCCTTCTGTGCCCGATCCAGTAAATGGGATAAATCGGGAAGTTTTGCAGTCTGCCCAAACTGGTCTTTGTCTTCAGGTACATTCATCGGTTCAAAATAAACCGGATCCGGCTGAAATTCAAAATTTTCCATATCACTTTCCAGTTCACGACCAATCTGCATTTCCTGGCCAGCCTGTTCTTTCCGGATATCCTGTCTTTCATTTTCCCGGTTTTGCGTCAAAGACGGTTCACCCGAGTTTTCCTGACAATTACCCGCCCGGTCAATATCGCCCATGTGTGTCACTGTAAACTGAGGAATATCTAAAATAATCTCTTTTTTCAGGTCATCCTCATCCTTGAGAACTGGCGCCGGGACTTCTTGATCATCTTGCGCATGATCCCCATTGTATCTAAGCATCTGAGCCTTTTCCTGGTCAAGCTGAGCTATATTATAATCAAAGCCCAATGGCTGTATGGTCTCTCCAAATTCCGATGGCTCCCGAACAGCTTTTTTCTTTTTTTTGTTTTTCTTTTTTAATAAAAACAGGTCATCTTCATCCAGATCATCATAGTCATCTTCATCTTCGATGTCATCTGTAATCTTTGTGCGGCGTGAAATACTGATGATCTTGTTTGAATCCGTATCTGTTTTTGCATCTTCCCTGTCAAGAGCCTCAAGCCGTGCTTCCTCTCTGGCCGCATCAAGCAGTGCCCGTTTCTGCCGATGGCGCTGTGCCGCTGACGCTGCCATTGTACGAATTTTTCGCCACACATCCGCAATCACCGCCTTCTCTGCCATTAAAGCCAGACCTACGAAAAACAGAATAATAATCAAAGCATAGGTTGCAACGGTTCCGATTAACGGATTAAGAAAACTGCATAAAATCCCGCCGATAATCCCCCCACCGCTTCTGTAGACAGAACTGTCATCATAATAATCCAGTATGGTCATCGTACTGTCTCCAGGATTAAAAAGCATCTGTAAAAACGCCATAATAGATATTGCTACAAGCACAGATGCCGCAATACGCATAAACGCAATCCTGTTGTGTCTGTTCGATATATAAAACGCACTGCCAAAAAAAATCAGATAAGGCAGCAGGTAGGCAAACCATCCAAAGACACCAAAAACAAATTTTGAAACATAATCTCCCACAACACCGCACAAATCATAAATACTTAACAGCAGAAGGACCGAAATTCCCAGAGCAATCAGCATCTGAACTTCATCATACATCCCGCTCTGCCGTCTGTAATCAACATCCCGCCCGGTTTTTTTGCTATTCCTTGTCCGACTGCCTCCACCTGCAGATTTTGTCTGCGTTCTTTTTCCGGCCGATGTCTTCGAGGTTGGTTTTTTCCCTGAAGCAGTCTTTTTCCTGGATGCCGAAGTATTGGTTTTTGAATTATTTTTATTATTTGCTGTTCTACGGTTGCCAGATACCGCACTTCCGGTCTGCCTTGCAGCCATCGAATCATCCTCCTTTTAGATCATGTTTTCCAAAACAAATTGCGAAACATCCCCGCACAAAATGGAACATTCCGCAATTTTATAAACCCCTTATATCCTATGTATGCTGCTATCTGATAAAGAAATAACAGACAATAGAAACAATACCAAGCGCCGCGCAGTAGTATGCAAAATATTCATACCGAGCACGCTTAACAACATTAATCATCAGCTTTATACACACAAAACCAACCACACCTGCCACAAGCATACCTACAAGATAATTAACAATCAGACCGCCTGTAATTGTCGAATCGCCTAAATGCGGCAGCTGAAGAATATTTGCACCTACAATTGCAGGTACTGATGCCAAAAATGAATACTTCACCGCAAATGAACGGTCAAGGCCTAAAAATACGCAAGCCGCAATCGTAGAACCTGAACGTGAAATACCTGGAAGCGTGGCAATTCCCTGAGCCACACCGATGAGTGCCGCATCTTTATAATTCGTAGCCTTTGCTTTCTTTTTGCCGTTAGGGCGACCATCCACCAACAAAAGTACAATGGCCGTAATCACAAGACAGATCCCCGGAACAATCAGAGTTGATCCCGCTTTTTCGATGGGGCCGCGAAATACAATGCCGATTATACCGGTTGGAATCGTTGTCACAATAATTAAGGCAGCAAACTTACGATACGCATTTTTTATGACCCTGCGATAAGGCCGGTTTTCTTTCTTGATTGTATTCATTAACCAGGACCAGCCATTTACGGCAAGATCCACGATTAAGCCGATACCGTGCACAACAAGATTCCGCACATCCTTCCAGAACACGACGCACACTGCCACAAGCGTTCCCAGATGAAGAAGCACTTCAAATAGAACACCTGTATCTGTCTCCATCTTAAAAAGCTGCTGAAAGATCGCAAGATGTCCGGAGCTGCTAACTGGAAGGAATTCCGTAAGCCCCTGAATCAAACCCATAAAAATTGCCTGTAGTAAATTCATATCCCACACCTCTTGACCATCGGCAGCCAGCTGCCAATGGCTTTATCCTCTCGTCTTTTTTAATCTTAATGCTAGCTATTCTTTTAATATATTACTACACTTTACCCTGTTTGTCAAAAATAAGCTGCCTTAACTTTCGATCAATTCATGAAGTTTTTTCAAAGCATCACGAATACCTCCGATTTCATCGATCAGGCCTTCTTCAACCGCTGCCCGTCCAACCAGTATGCTTCCCACATCTTTGGTGAGCATCCCTGTTTCCATCATTAATGCCTCAATCCTGTTTTTTGTTATCTTACTATGTTTTTCAATGAAGCCTACAATCCTGTCCTGAATCTTTTTAAAATAATCATACGTCTGAGGCACTCCGATAATCATACCGCTCATTCGAACCGGATGGATCAGCATTGTCCCTGTTTCCACAATAAACGAATAGTCTGTAGACACGGCCAGAGGGACGCCGATGGAGTGACTGCCCCCCAGAACAAGCGAAACCGTTGGTTTGCTCACCGATGCAATCATCTCCGCAATTGCCAGACCAGCTTCCACGTCGCCGCCTACGGTGTTCAGCAATACAAGGATACCGTCAATTTCATCATTATCCTCAATTGCTGCCAGCTGTGGAAGAATGTGTTCATATTTGGTTGTTTTTGTTTGTGGAGAAGATACTTCATGGCCTTCGATTTCCCCGATAATGCTCAGTAAATGGATTTTATGCTTGGATTGATCCAGAACAATTTGTCCCTGGTTTTCAATCTGCTCATTTTTCAGCTGCTGTGTTTCCAGTTTTTCCTTTTCGCAGCCTTTATTTTGATGCATCTTTTCCATATCGTTTTCTTCATTTTGCTTCATAAATCAGCACCTCTCATACTCAGAATTCTTTTCCGTGACAGATGAATCCGTCCTTTCAAGTATCTGTATTTTTACTGAAAATATACCCGGAACACTGCCATTGCTTGAACAGCATAAAAATATCATCAGCCCGTAAAATAATTTTATTGACCATTCCAAAATGGCATTTACAAAGCCATCATCATTAACTTATAATAAAGGTATCCTAACGATTTCCAAAGTAACAATGGAGGCGATTTATGTGAAAAATAATCTTAATCAATTTTCTAAGCCCCAAAAAAAGCTGTCAAAAACCCTGTTATCCGTTGGATCAACAGCCGCTCTGTCCGTCTTTGGCATCAGTCTTCTGATTTTCAAAAAAGCCTTTGGCCGAGGTGAGCCAACCAAAGAGCAGTTCCCGAAGGATCCCAGAATTCATCGGTCCAGGCTCTGGCTGAAGCATACCAGGCATGAACATGTTTACACGACTTCCACTGATGGTTTAAAACTCCACGGTGTTATTTACAATCCATACCATCGCTCTGACCCACCTACAAATCCGGTGATCATGCTCTGTATTCACGGCTATCATTCAGACGGAGCCGGTGATTTTGCTCCAATCGTCCCGTTTTATTATGCTCAGAACAGAATCGTATGCCTGCCGGATCAGCGCGCCCATGGACAAAGTGAAGGCAAATACATTGGTTTTGGCTATCACGATCATTTTGACTGCATCCGCTGGTGTGAGGAAATGGTTTGCAGGTTTGGTCCTGATTGTAAAATTTATCTGCACGGCGTTTCCATGGGCAGTGCAACTGTGCTTTCCTGTTGTGATGACCCAAAACTTCCCTGTCAGGTTAAAGGAATTATTGCAGACTGCGGCTACAGCGACGGTTGGGAGCAACTGTCTCATGTACTGAAGAAGGAGTTCCATCTTCCGGCTTTTCCCTTGCTTTATACCTATAATATAGTATGTAAACTTATGGGAAAATTTGATATAAAGAAAATCAGTCCCATTAAAAACGTTGCAAAATCCAAAGTTCCTATTCTTTTTATTCATGGCGATCAGGATGACTTTGTTCCTACAAAAATGGTTTATAAGCTATATAAGGCCTGTACAGCTCCTAAAAAACTGGTTATTGTGCATAAGGCCGGACATGCCCAATCTTATATAAAAAACAGCTGTTTATATGAAAAAGCGATTATGAATTTTTTTAGGGAATAAATATTTTCCTTGTCTGATGGTATACTAAAAAGAGCAGCTTTAATGCTGATTAAAATTTCAGATACTTATAACATTCACAGAAAGGCAAATAATATGATATATTATTCAGACAATTCTAAACGATCAGACATGAACAGAGAAAAAAATATCCAAACAGATCATTCCATTTCCGAAATCAGTATGCCTAAAGAATCTGTTGCAACGGATATCATACCGGACGAAGTTCCAAGAAAAGATGGTCCCAGCGGACAGTAGAAGCAGTTGTAAAATACGAAATATTATTGTATAATGCATGATAGAAACAATTCGGTTCCGGAAGGAGTGCCGGCCTCAAAGCCGGTATCGCTGGTGTCTAAGAACACGCAGCGGCCGAATTGTTTTTGATCTGAATCATATTCAGACAATAAAAAAAGCCAAAATCTAACGATTTTGACTTAAGCAAGCAGGGGAAGAGGGATTCGAACCCCCGTGAACGGTTTTGGAGACCGTCATACTGCCGCTGTATGATTCCCCTAAAGGTATGTACCTTCAAAACTACATATTCAAATACTTCTTCCATCTCTCCGCTTCTCTTCTTC
>CAJKGK010000013.1 GCA_905199445.1 uncultured Lachnospiraceae bacterium
AGAGCACACGGTTCATACCCGTGGTGTCGCTGGTTCAAATCCAGTTTCCGCTACTTTAAATACCTTTATTCATCTTTGGATGATTAAAGGTATTTTTTGTTTTTAAAACAGAAAGCTTTCAAATTTATAGGACTTTCCCGCCGCACAGCTCACAGACACAAAAAACCGGAAGATCTAAGATCTTCCGGTTTTAATATCGGAGTGACAGGATTTGAACCTGCGGCCTCAACAACCCGAATGTTGCGCGATACCAAGCTTCGCTACACCCCGATGACAGTTATTATAATAACACTACTCCGACAAAAATGCAAGTGTTTTTTGATATTTTTTTAAATTTTTTAAACAACTTCGAATATTGATGCTATTTAATCTTTTGAATAGAATGCATTAACGCATCTGCGCCAGAGCGATTGTCGGCCGGAACTGTAAGAATCAGAATATACATCTGCGTTCCGTCTTTACGACAATAATATTCCTGAGCAATATCAATACCATTCTGCACCAGAGACGTCTTTAATACATAATAAATCAGGCCACCAATCTCCTGCTCTGTAATATTTTCATCAAAAATCTGTTCTCCGGACGCAGCCAGCTGTTCCTTAATAACACCAAGATAATCCTGCGCCGTTACACTTTCTGCCTGATCAGCCGCCAAATCATACGTCATAAAACTAAGATTTTCCGTTGTATCCTTATCACAGATCATAAACTCCTGAGAAGTCGTCTCTTTTTGGGTTGCCCCGGAAACCAGCTTCCAGGAATCCGGCATAGTAAAGGTTAAATTTGCAGCCTCACTGGAATAAGTCTGCCCATTCCATATGCCAATACCTGCATAGGCATCTTCAGAGCCTTCAGATTCTTCCAGGGATGTTTCATCGGCACTTTCTGTCCCGCTGGTTTTCTCCGCCTTCTGGCTTTGAAGCGTCTCCGTGCTTTCCTCCATGCTCTGAGATGTATCCAAAGTATCTCCTGTCCCAACCTGGGATTCAATGGCATTTACAGCCTCCGTCTGTGGATTTTTTGAACCGCCGCAGGCTGTCAAACCGACAGCCAGCAGACACATGCTAAAAAGAACTGACATTTTCTTCATCTGTCATTCACCTCACATCAATTTAAATTGGAAGCAAACCCAGATATTTCACTGTATTATAAATATTGATCAAAATAATCACAGCCATCAGTGCAATAAATAATTTGTTGACTACATTATCATCAATTTTTTTATTAATGCTTCGGCCGGCTATACCGCCCAGCAATCCTGCAGCAACCATTCCCAGCAGCAAAAGCAGGGAAACATCCGGCACTGTGCGCGTAATGAGCGTCTGCAGAAAGCTTGTCGCCTGAGAAAATAAAATAATATACAGTGAATTTTGAGCCGCAACCTTTGTAGACATCGAAAAAAAGAAAAATAAAACAACAAGATTAATAGGGCCTCCGCCAATACCCAGAAAAGAAGACATAATTCCAAGTAAAAAACCGATCAAAAGGCACACCGCCTTATTTCTGAGATGGTAAGTTTTTATTCGATCTTTCTTTACCGTATAAATCAGAGTGCCCACTGTAATGATTCCAAGAGCAATGGCCTGCACCGCACCAACCGTATTGGCATCGGTAAAAAGAGAAGCCACCCACTGATACATACTCTTACCGGCCACACCACCTACAGCTGCCCCGATCGCCAAAGGTGTACCTATGCCAAGCTCAATACCGGAAGTCCCAGAAAGCTTTGAACGCACAACCGAATAACAGGACATCATCAGCACTGTACATCCTGATAAAAAGCCAATTGTAGATACATCCAGGACTCCAAAAGCATCCAAAACCGGCTTAATAATCACACCGCCGCCAATGCCGCAAATTGCGCCGATAATTGATGCACCAAAACTTACAATAAAGAATATTACATACACCAAGCCCATATTTAACCTCCCTGTTTCCCCCTGGCATACAAAAGTCGACACCAGAAAATATTAAATTTTTTATAATAAATATAACACAGCCAATAGGCAAAGTAAAGCGGCTCTCTCAGACGATCCGCCGTTCCCCGCCTCCAACAGTCGAACAAATATTCGAAATCCACTTGAAAACTTTGATTCAATATCGTATACTGAGTATACACTCAGTTAAATTCCTCATGCATTTATATCTGTTATCGTGAAATGTAACAAAAAATATTCTTTTTATTCAAACATTGTTTACACACAGACAGCTTATGTGATATGTTATACTATCTGATAGTCTGCACTTTTTGTACAGAGCAGCAAAGGCAACGATACCGCTGGTATAAAAGTCATACCATGCATTTATTTATAGAAGGAGATTTTTTTATGGCAAAAACAACTTATGATGCTGACAGCATTTCCGTGCTGGAAGGGCTTGAAGCCGTCCGGAAACGACCTGGAATGTATATCGGCAGCGTTTCCAGAAAAGGGCTTAACCATTTGATTTATGAAATCGTTGACAATTCTGTCGATGAGCACCTTGCAGGATTTTGCGATCTCATTGAAGTCTATCTGGAAAAAGACGGTTCAGCTACGATTATAGATAACGGCCGCGGCGTTCCTGTAGGCCTGCATAAAAAAGGCGTTTCAGCAGAACGCCTTGTATTTACTACACTTCATGCAGGCGGAAAATTTGATGATTCTTCATATAAGACAAGCGGCGGACTTCACGGCGTCGGTTCTTCTGTTGTCAATGCCCTGTCTGCATGGCTGGATGTGCGCATTTCCAGAGAAGGTTTCATCCATCATGACCGCTACGAAAGAGGAATTCCGGTAATTCAGCTTCAGGACGGTCTTCTCCCAACCGTAGGGCGCACAAGAAAAACCGGAACCTGCATTCAGTTTCTGCCCGATGATCAGATTTTTGAAAAAACCCGCTTCAAGGCTGATGAAATCAAAAGCCGACTTCATGAAACCGCTTACCTGAATCCAAAGCTGACCATCATATTTGAAGACCGACGGGAAAATTCCGCTGAGCATATTGAATTTCACGAAGAAGAAGGTATTATTGGTTTTGTCCGCGATCTGAACAAAAAAAAGGAATGTATTCACGACCCCATTTATTTTAAAGGCGAATCCGAAGGTATCACCGTGGAGGCCGCCTTCCAGTATGTCAATGAATTTCACGAAAACGTTCTGGGTTTCTGCAATAATATATATAACGCCGAAGGCGGCACACATATTACAGGCTTTAAAACCATGTTCACCTCGGTGATGAACAATTACGCCCGGGAGCTGGGCATCTTAAAGGAAAAGGATGCAAATTTTACGGGCGCCGATATCCGCAACGGTATGACCGCCGTTGTTTCCATCAAACATCCCGCGCCCCGATTTGAAGGTCAGACAAAAACAAAGCTGGATAATCAGGATGCTGCCAGAGCAGCAGGAAAAATTACAGGAGATGAAATTGTACTATATTTTGACCGAAATGTGGAAACACTCAAAAGCGTCCTCTCCTGCGCCGAAAAAGCCGCAAAAATTCGAAAAAGTGAAGAACGGGCCAAAACGAACCTCCTGACCAAACAGAAATTTTCCTTTGATTCCAACGGCAAGCTGGCCAACTGCGAAAGCCGGGATCCTGAAAAATGTGAAATTTTTATCGTAGAAGGCGACAGCGCCGGCGGCTCCGCCAAAACCGCCCGCAACAGAAATTATCAGGCCATTTTACCGATCCGCGGAAAGATTCTCAACGTAGAAAAAGCCAGTATCGATAAAGTTCTTGCCAACGCCGAAATCAAAGCAATGATTAATGCTTTTGGCTGCGGATTCTCCGAGGGGTATGGCAATGACTTTGATATTTCCAAGCTCAGATACCATAAAATTATTATCATGGCCGATGCGGATGTGGACGGCGCGCATATCTGTACACTGCTGCTGACTCTGTTTTACCGATTCATGCCGGAGCTGATCTATGAAGGCCATGTTTATATCGCCATGCCGCCGCTTTACAAGGCCATGCCTTCCAGAGGCCCGGAGGAATATCTCTACGACGACAAAGCCCTGGAAAAATACAGAAAAACCCACAAAGGCCCCTTTACCCTCCAGCGCTATAAGGGTCTTGGTGAAATGGATGCCGAACAGCTTTGGGAAACCACACTGAATCCGGAAACAAGAATTTTAAAGCTTGTGGAAATCGAGGACGCCCGTATGGCTTCTGATGTCACAGAAATGCTGATGGGGACCGATGTCAGTCCCCGGCGCACCTTTATTTACGAACATGCCCACGATGCCCAACTGGACGTGTAATGGCAAAACCGCGAAACCATAGGATCCAAAAGACCTAAAGGAGTATAGAGATTATGAACAGTGAAGAACAAATTTTGCGAACAGAATATTCAGATATTATGCAGAAATCATACATCGATTATGCCATGAGCGTTATTATCGCCCGTGCGCTTCCCGACGTTCGTGACGGACTAAAGCCGGTTCAGCGCCGGACACTTTACGATATGCATGAGCTGGGCATTAAATATGACAAACCTTACCGCAAATGTGCCCGTATTGTCGGTGATACGATGGGTAAATATCATCCCCATGGGGACAGTTCCATCTATGAATCCCTTGTTGTCATGGCCCAGGACTTTAAAAAAGGGCTTCCCCTTGTGGATGGCCACGGCAATTTCGGCTCCATCGAAGGGGACGGTGCTGCCGCCATGCGTTATACCGAAGCCCGTCTGGCAAAGGTGACCCAGGAGGCCTTTCTTTCGGACCTGGATAAAAATGTGGTAGACTTTGTACCAAACTTTGACGAAACAGAAAAAGAGCCCGCCGTTCTGCCTGTGCGTATTCCAAATCTTCTGGTCAACGGATCTGACGGAATTGCCGTGGGCATGGCAACCAGTATTCCTCCCCATAATCTTGGTGAGGTAATCGATGCAGTCAAGGCCTATATGGATAACAGCCAGCTTACCAGCGAAGAACTGCTTGCCTATGTAAAAGGACCAGATTTTCCTACCGGCGGCATTGTCATCAATAAAGATGATCTGAAAGAAATTTACACAACCGGCCAGGGTAAAATCCGCCTCAGAGGCAAGGTAGAAATCGAAAAAGGCAAAGGCGGACGGGATCGTCTTGTCATCAGCGAAATCCCATATACGATGATTGGTGCCAATATCGGTAAATTTCTCAATGATATTTACGGACTGGTTGAGTCAAAAAAGACAACAGATATTGTGGATATTTCCAATCAGTCTTCCAAGGAAGGCATACGCATTGTCCTGGAACTGAAAAAAAATGCAGATACAGATCAGCTGATCAATATGCTTTACAAAAAGACCCGTCTGGAAGACACTTTTGGCGTAAATATGCTGGCTGTCGCCGATGGCCGTCCTGAAACCATGGGGCTTAAAAGTATCATTGAATATTTTCTGGATTTCCAGTATGATCTCACAACAAGAAAGTATCGTACCCTTTTAAATAAAGAGCTGGAGAAAAAAGAAATTCAGGAAGGGCTGATCAAGGCCTGTAATGTCATTGATCTGATCATCGAAATTCTCAGAGGCAGCCAGAATATACGCCAGGCCAAAGAATGTCTTGTAAATGGTATTACAGACGGTATCCGTTTTAAGACAAAGGCTTCCCAAAAAGCGGCTGCCCGTCTGCTTTTTACCGAAAATCAGGCTGCCGCAATTCTGGAAATGCGATTGTATAAGCTGATCGGTCTGGAAATTGAAGCCCTGGAAAAAGAATACGATCAGACCCTGAAAAATATTGCATCTTATGAAGATATTCTGGAAAATCATTCCAGCATGTCCATGGTCATCAAAAAAGAACTGGATCAGATCAAAAAAGCTTATGCCCGCCCCAGAAGAACGATAATTGAAAATGCCAAGGAAGCCGTGTATGAAGAAAAGAAAATCGAGGAAATGCCCGTTGTGTTTTTGATGGATCGTTTCGGCTACTGTAAATGTATTGATCCTTCCACCTATGAAAGAAACCGCGAGGCCGCAGACGGGGAAAATAAATATGTGATTTCATGTCTAAACACGGATAAAATCTGCATTTTCACCGACAGCGGACGGATGCACACCATCAAAGTTCAAGATGCTCCCTACGGCCGTTTCCGCGACAAAGGAACACCGGCCGATAATCTGTGCAACTATGACAGCAGCACAGAGCTCATGGTCTATGTGAACAGTCTGACCGCCGTGACCGCTTCCCGGCTGCTCTTTACAACTGCCGGAGGATATTTAAAACAGGTGGCCGGATCGGAATTTGATGTAACCAAACGCTCCATTGCCGCTACAAAGCTGATGGAAAACGACCGCCTTATTCATATTACCGCAGCGGATGCCAATCAGCAAATTATTTTGCAGACACATCACGGTTATTTTATCCGTTTTATGTCCTCCGAAATTCCTGAAAAGAAAAAAGGTGCCATCGGCGTTCGGGGAATTAAGCTGGGCAGTGAAGATCAGGTTGAAAACGTCTACATCACGGATAACATTGGCAGCTTCGGCATCCACTATAAGGATCAGCAAATTATGGCAACCCGAATCAAACTTACGGCCAGAGATACCAAAGGAACAAAATTAAGAATTTAGGGCTTGCATTTTAAAATACTTTGTGTTATGTTAAATGCAATTGAAAAATACACACGACCATGAAGGGAACAAGTAGAATTCTGACACTGTCCACAGAAAGCTGCCGGCTGATGAGAGGCGCGGAAAAGACAGATTTTGAATACATCCCGGAGTCGCAGGCTGAACATCAGATATTTTTTGTTATCTGATCAAGGCTATGCCGGAAGCTACCGTTATATAGCACCGCTTTGTTTGAAGCGGATTAAGGCCGTCACAGTAATGTGTCGGTAAATTAAAGGTGGTACCACGAAGTCTGATTCTTCGTCCTTTCAGGATGATGATTCGGACTTTTTTAATGTGCAAAAGGAGGAATAATCAATGGCAAGTGTATACGATACACTGGTAGAACGTGGGTTTATTGAACAGTGCACCCATGAAAAAGAAGTTCGCGAACTTCTGGAAAAGGAAAAAGTAACATTTTATATCGGATTTGACGCAACAGCCGACAGTCTCACAGCCGGACATTTTCTTACAGTAATGGCCATGATGCACATGCAGCAGGCCGGTCATCGCCCTATTGCCTTACTCGGCGGCGGTACAACAATGATCGGAGATCCATCGATGCGCTCAGACATGCGTCAGATGATGACCAAAGAACAGATCGATTATAATGCCATGCGTTTTAAGGAACAGCTGTCCCGCTTTATCACTTTTGACAATGACAAAGCCATACTGGCCAACAATGCAGACTGGCTTCTGGATTTAAACTATGTGGATTTTCTCAGAGACGTAGGCGTTCATTTTTCAGTCAACAAAATGCTGTCCGCTGAATGTTACAAAGCCCGTATGGAAGAAGGTTTAACCTTTTTTGAATTCAACTACATGCTGATGCAGTCCTATGATTTTCTTGAACTGAACCGCCGCTATGGCTGTACACTGGAAATGGGCGGCAACGATCAATGGAGCAACATTATCGGTGGTGTGAATTTAATCCGTGTCAAAGAAAAGAAACCGGCTTTTGGTCTGACATTTAAACTGCTTACCACAAGCGACGGCAAAAAAATGGGAAAAACACAGAAAGGTGCTGTGTGGCTGGATCCCAACAAGACTTCTCCATACGAATTTTACCAGTACTGGCGTAATATCGAAGATGTTAAAGTGGAAGAATGTCTGGGACTGCTCACTTTCCTGCCAATGGAAGAAGTCCGCCGCTTAGGCGCTCTCGAAGGTGCCCAGATCAATAAAGCTAAAGAAGTTCTGGCTTATGAGATTACCAAAATTGTCCATGGCGAGGAAGAAGCCAAAAAAGCACAGACCGCTGCCCGGTCTCTGTTTACAACAGGTGATGCCGCAGGCAGTGTTCCAACTAAAACTTATCCTATGGCTGACCTGGAAAAAGGCATTGACATCATTACCATTCTTGTGGACACCAAACTGGCTCCTACCCGTTCAGAGGCCAGACGTCTTGTCAACCAGGGCGGCGTAACTGTGAATGATATAAAGGTTCCATCCTTTGATACCGTTTATGGTTCAAAAGACTTTAATGAAAACCAGGCCTTTATGGTTAAAAAAGGGAAAAAAGGATTCTTCCAGATCAAAGGAGAATAAAAAAAATTCCGGCGTCTCTTACAGGAGTGCCGGAATTTTTTTACAATAATAATTTTTTATTGTATCCACCATTAACTGATCACTTTGCGAAGACGCCGTCCAATCCACGCTGCAAGAACCATTTTCACAATATCCCCGGCAAGAAAAGGAAAAACGCAGTACATCAGACTGGTCCACAGCCCCATATGGCTGATCCACATAAACCACACCGTTCCAAACAGATAACACACAAACAGTCCGGCCGTCATAGACAAAAGCATTTTAGGAATCGTAGCTCCAAAACGTTTGATCAGTGCACCCACAATCAGCGCATCCAAAATATATCCCAGAATGTATCCGCCGGTTTTTCCAAAAAGGATACCCACGCCGCCGCTAAATCCTGCAAAAACAGGCAGTCCTGCACATCCCATGAGCACATACACAAGCATACTGACAGCACCATACTTCGGTCCCAGCAAAATACCGGATAAATGGACAGCAAACAGTGCCAGATTTATAGGGATCATAGGCAGCGGAATCTGAATCTGGGAACAAATTCCGGTAAGCGCAGCCATGGCGGCACACATTACAAGAATCGTTACAGGAAGTGCCGCCTTTCTTTCATTTTTTAATGTTTTCGTATTTTCTTTTTTACTTACCATAAAATCCTCCAAACAGGCAATAAACCCATTGCCATTTTATTTGTCAAACCTATTGTACGCAATACAAAGAAAAATGTCAACCTATTTTAATAATAGGTTGACATTTAATATTACTTTTCGTCCGCATCTATAAAACCGTTCACATTGGATAAATCCACCTTGATATACGGCAGATAAATATATTTGCCATTGATCAAATCCAAATTTTCAAAATCGCCTCCACATATAAGGGTTCGGGCCAATTCCAGCATGGCTTTGGCCTGTCCTTCCTTATCATTATATACGGTTCCATCCAGCTTTTGTGCCTTAATGGCCTCAAGACCCACAACAGTACCGTCAATTCCAAAAAATACCGGAAAAGCTGATTCGGTAAAATTCATATTTTCGTATGCATCAATCGCCCCCAGCGCCATATCGTCATTATTGGCCAGTACCAATTCAATTTTATGATGATACTGCCCCAGCATCTGGATCATCCGGTTCTGGGCCTGTGCTCGGTTCCAGTTCGCAATACCATAGCTTAATTTTTCCAGCTCAATGCCTTTGCTTTTTATCGTCTCCACTGCACTCTCTGTCCGTATAATCGAATCCTGATGTCCGGGTTCCCCTTCCAACACCACATACTGAATTTTTCCGTCTTTATTTTTGTCGATCTGATCATTGGCTTTGATACACTCAGCCGCCAGTTCTCCCTGCATCACCCCCGACTGTCTTGCATCTGCCCCCACATAGTATAGTCCGTCCCACTGCATTAAATCTTCGGTCACAGGTTCCCTGTTAAAAAATATAATCGGGATATTGCGATCTCTGGCCAGATCAATAATATCCGAGGGATCCGCCCGCTCTACCAGATTCACGCACAGCACATTGCAGCCTGCATCAATAAGTTCTTCGACCTGATCATTCTGTGTTCTCTGAGAGCCTGCAGCATCACGCATGGTCAATATGATGGAGCAATCATCTTCCGATATCATTTCCGCCTGTGTTCTAAGACTTTCCAGCAGCTCTGCCAAAAAGGTGTCGCTCTGATTATAGCAAGCCACACCGATATGAATTTTTTCCGGTATATCCGTATGGATATGACCGCAGGCACACAGTGTCTGTACGCTGGAAAATAGTAATATAACAGCAATCATCTTTCTAATTTTCATCATCCCCCCGGCCTTATTTGACAAATATACGTTATGTTCATTGACTCATCGTAAAAATAATTTCCTGGTTTTCCTTTGTAAATAATTCATTCTTACGAAGAACCGTATAGGAAACCGTAATATCTTTCATTTTGTAAATATACTTTGAAAGACTTTTGACCAGCTCCTCAAGGCTTTGATACCCCTCATCAAAGCCGTCAGGAACAATCAGGCAGCGTACATTTCCCCGATCCAGATAATAAACCGCTTCCGTGGAACTGCCGATTCCATAAACAAGCGCACCATGAAGATTATTTTCTGAGGCAGCGCTGCCTGCTGCAATCAAACTGGCGTTGTCCAGCGCAATAATGAAATCCGCTTCTTTTTGTCCGGCTATAGCCTGAACCGCCCCATCGCTTTCCGACACAGTCCACAAAAGCTCTATACCGGCCTGCTCCAGCAAATCTTTAACACCGCTCATTCGCAAAGTTGCTGATCTATTGGATGACAGTGAAACGATTCCCATCGTTTTTCCTGATACATAACCACTGTAATCTTTTAATAATTCCTCAGCCAGAGCTGTCCCCATCTCATAATCGCACTGACCGGCAACCGCAAATCCTTTAGTTTTAAAGTCTTCATTTTCAAAACCATCCACCAGCATCACCGGTATCCTGTTTTTAACCTTGTCCAGATAATCTTCCAACGGTTCACCGGCTATTGGCTGAATAATTACCCCGTCAGCACCGTTTTCAATTTCCTGCTCAATCAGAGTTTTCTGCTCCTTTGCCGTGAGATTCGGTCCGGTACTGACAACAAATGCCTCTACATTCCAATCCCTGGCTGCCATTTTCAAGCCGTATTTAAAGGCAGACCACTGATTATCATCAGAATTTTGCACAATAACCGAAATCTTATCAACATCTTTCTTATTATGTTCGTAAAACATCATTCCTGCCAGTACAAGAACAATGGCTGCCAATGCAGCTTCCGTCAGAATAAACATCCTTCTGCTATGATTCATACATCTGCTCCTCATATTTTCCCATCCGGGAATTCGTCTTTTCCAAGAAGATAACCTTTTTCAAGAATTTTTCTGTTCTCCTCCGTAAAGGGAATCGCCGGAATGCAAATCGATACAGTGGTTCCTTCGTCCGGCTCACTCTCGATGAACAGGCCATAGGCATTGCCGAATAGAATCTGAATACGGCGGTTCACATTGACAAGACCGACACCGGAGCCATGTTTATGCGCCCGCTGATTGTCCGTGAGCAAAAGTCTGACTTCTTCTGCGGTCATACCCATGCCATTATCCGCCACAGACAGAATAATTTTTCCGGCATTTAACACACCTGTAATTTTAATTTCACCGCAGTCATCCATTCCGTTTACACCATAATTAATGGCGTTTTCCAGGATTGGCTGCAAAATTAATTTAACAGTGCAGTATGAATGAATTTCCGGATCCACATCAAAGGCCACTGAAAAGGCATTTTTATACCTTATTTTCTGTATATTCATATAGCTTTCAGCATGTTGAAGCTCATCTTTGATACTGATGATCGTTCGCCCTTTGGAAAGACTGATTCTGAAAAGCTTTGCCAGCTGAGAAATCATAAATACAGCCTCATCATTTTTTTCTCCTTCGATCATCCATGTAATAGAATCCAGGGCATTATACAAAAAATGGGGATTAATCTGACTCTGCAAAGCATCCAGCTCGCTTTTTCGCCGTTCATTTTGCTCTATGGTAATTTTCTTCATCAGAGAATCAATTTTTTCATAGGAATTTTGTATCGAATATCCCAGATGCCGGATTTCCAAAGAACCGCCGATATATATTTTCGGCTTTTGTCCGGCCTCGTATTCCACAACCGAATCCGTTAATTTTAAAATCGGTCTGCTGATTCGAACAGCCACAACACGATTAATAAATACAAGCATCATCACCATAAGCAGCATTAAAATAGCAATAAAATATTTAATGGTTGACATTCCATGAATAAAGGCTCTGTAAGGAATTACACCCACCAGCTTCCATCCGGTATAACTGATATTATTCACAATAACCTTGCGGTACTGACCGTCAAAATACTCATCATAAACCCCTTCCTTGCAGCCCGCCGCCACCTGACTGTTCTCGTGGAAAATCCCGTTGCTGATCTGAGTCTGGCGCATATGGTAAATAATCTGTCCGTTATTATCACACAGGTAGTAATACTGCCCATTATTTAATGTATTAATCTGATTCATCATCCGGGCTATCGCCGAATAATCCATATCAACTAAAAGGACCCCCAGTTTGGAATCCCCGTTATCCGTCAATTCAACAACCCGGCTTAAGGATATCACCCAATAATATCGAAATGTTGAATCGTCAAACAAATTCTGAATATGCGGTGTTGAAAAATGCACATTCTCCATTTCCGACATGGCCTGCTTATACCATCCCTGCCCGGTCACATCCGGATCTTCCTTTTGTCTGGCCACCGGTTCCGCCCCGAGAAGGCTTCCAAAATTGCTGTAAATGGCAATACTGCGCAGACTGTCCCTGTTTGCCTCATAAAGAAGATTCATTCCCTTTTGAATCTCATTCATCTGAGTTGAAAAGTCGCTTTCTTTGATTACATTATAATAGATGGCATCGGAAATCTGCCGCATATTCATCAAATAATTTTCCAGACTTTCCTCAGTTTGCTCCATCATTTTCTGTGTACTCTGTATGGTGTTTTTACGGGATTCAGCATAAAAGCCTAAATACATGCCTACGCATAATATCAGGAGAATCAGTATCGAAGTTACAGAAAACGTGACCATAATTGTTGTCTGTATGCCCTTAGGCTTTAAATTTTTTATAAATCCCAAATATTTGTTTTTCACTTTTTTAAATACTCCGCTCTATACTTTGAAGGCGAAACCCCAAAACGACGTTTAAATACATAGCTAAAATAGTTAGGATCTTCATACCCAACCTGCTTTGCTATGCTGTAACTTTTTTCACTGGTTTCAATCAGCTTTCTGGCTGCCAGATCTAATCGGTATTCCGTCAAAAAGCCGATAAATGAAAGCCCTGTTTCCTTTTTAAAAATTGTTGAAAAATAAGAATTCGATAAACCAAGCACTTCACATATACTATCCAGAGAAAGCTGGGCGTCTGCGTAATTATTGTGCACATAATCCTTGGCTCTGCCCACAAAAGATTTCGTGGAGTGACTTCTGGCATTAAAAAACCCTTCTCTTAGATCCAGGGAAACTTTGATCAGCCATTCTCTGAAAGCGCTGGGTTCAAGTTCCATAATATGACTGTACAGTTTTCTCATATCTCCCGAAAAATCCGATATCTGGATATCATTATTTACAGAAAAACGGCACAGAGTGCTCACCAATTCCATCACATCAATATAGTGCTGCTGCAGAGATTTTTCAGGAAATGACCGATGCGCTAAATACTGATCCACACCCCTGATCACATCATCACTGTCATTTAAACGAATGATTTTTAAAAGCTGGGACAGTTCAGCATCATTGGCCGATGACGCCTCCCCAGCCGCCTGCGCCTGAGGTAAAACTTCCTTTATATTAATAGCTCTGCCTGCGCCGTAAATCGCTCTATAGGTGACAGCCTCCCTGGCAGTCCTATAAGAAACCGACAAATCCAAAACCTTGTCACAGACCTGGCCAATGCCGATCGTAACTGCAGCCCCGATCATTCGTCGGGCATATTTGCAAAAACGATCACATTCATCTGTCAGCTCAGCAACTTCCTGCTCACTGTTTAATCGTGCAATCAAAACAGTTTCTCCCAGATAGGAAAAGACTTTTGGCATCCATCGTTTTTCAAAACGCTCTTCCACCTGTTTTTGCACTGCTGCCGCCAAAAGCACCGGATTCATCAGTTCCTTACTCTGACTCTGGCTGGCAGATGTGTGCACCACAAGGCAGCAAAAATACGGCCCAGTCAATGTAAGTTGATAATCTGTGAGGTACTGTGGTAATCGTTCCTCCGAAATTCGTCCCTCAACAAGCATGACATAAAAATTGGAACGCAATAGAGGCAGCGATTCCAGATAGTAATTTTTCAAAGTCTCCACATTTCTTTTTTCGCTTATTTCCTGATCAAGTTTCGCCTTAAGTCTGGCAAAAACCGCAGTTAATTCCACAGAATTGACGGGTTTTAAAATATATTCCTCAATTTCCAGGTGAATGGCCTCTTTTGCATACTCAAATTCATCAAATCCCGTAAAAATCAAAATTTTTGTTGTCGGGAATTCGCTTTTTATATGATGGGAAAGTTCCATTCCATCCATATAAGGCATCTTAATATCTGTCATCACAACATCCGGCTGAAACTCTTCCACCAACTCCAATGCCTTTATACCGTTATTGGCATAGCCGATAACAGAAAATCCCAGTTCTTCCCAGTTTATTTTTTTAAGAATGACCTGAGTCACTTCTTCCTCGTCATCCACCAAAAGTACAGTATATGTATCCATATTTATTTCCCCAAATATTTTTATTTTCTTTAATTATACCCAATGCACAAATAAAAGTAAATATAAATATTTTCAGTGTGAAAAATACACAAAAAAGGCCGGTGATCCGCCGGCCTTTTTCATCTTATACCATATAACTTCTTTTTAATACCAATTTCAATTATTTCTTCTGTACATATTTCAGACAGTCAAGGGTTACTGCAACAAGAATAATGATACCTGAGAATACGAACTGAAGGTTTGTATCAATACCAAGGATTGTCAGAGAATATGTCAGTGCTGTAAAGATAAACACACCCACAACAACACCGGAAATTTTTCCGATTCCACCTGTAAAGGATACACCACCAACAACGCAGGCAGCGATGGCATCCATTTCCCAGCCCTGACCATATGCAGCAGAACCGGAACCAACCATTCTTGCACATTCAAGCCATGAGCCAAAACCGTAAAGAATACCGGCCAGAACAAAGGCCCCAACGGTTACACCAAATACAGAAATACCGGATACGGCAGCTGCTTCCGGGTTACCGCCTACAGCATACAGATTTTTGCCGAATGTGGTTTTGTTCCATATAAACCATACAATGATAATCGCAGCGACTGCCCAGAGAATAATTGTCGGGAAGCCATTAATCTTAGGAATAATCATCCCGGGGATTGATGATTCAATCGCACCGAAAGATACACCCTTTGTGGCATAGGTTACAAGCCCGAAAATAACCAGCATGTTTGCCATTGTGGAAATAAACGGATGCATTTTAAATTTCGCCGTGAAAAATCCGGCAATAGCCGTGAAAAATGTACACAAAACAATACATACAACAAGCGCCAGGATAACTCTGACACCGATTGGCATACCGGTAAAATCAAACACATGTCCGAAAACTGAACCTGTATTCACACCCTGATGCATAATAATGGTCGCTGCGGTCATACCCATACCAACCATACGGCCGATGGAAAGGTCTGTACCTGTAAGGAGAATCAGACCGGCAACACCAAGAGCCAAAAACATTCTCGGAGAGGCCTGCTGAAGAATATTCAAAACATTATTGTATGTCAGCAAAGGCACACCTTTTAACGTCGGTGCCAGAATACACAGCATAATAAAAATCAGGACAATCGCAATATACAGTCCGTTACGCAAAAGGAAATTGCGGCGATTAAATGTATATTTATAATTTTCCCATTTCTGAGCCCTTGTTTCCAAAAATGTAAACTTGGACATACGCAGCAGATCAATTAAATGATATTTATATGTATAAGCTTCATGTTTTCTGTCCTTAATCCGTGCCAGCTCTTTTTCAAGCTGCATTTTAGCGTCAAACAATCGGTTTTTATAAACATACTTTTCATCTTTGATTTCTTTATGATCCGAAAGTTTTGCCAATGTTTGCTTGTGTTCTTTTTCAAGATTTTCCACATTTTTGCGGTACTGTTCTTTTGCAAGCGCCTTTTCCTGAACGCAGCTTGCTTTTACAGCATTATAATAATCTTTTTTAAAATGCGCTTTTAAATAGGTTTCCGCATCGGAAATTAATTTTGATATTTCACCTTTATTTTTTTCTTCAACAGCCTTTGCCTTCTTAACACCCTTTTTCAGATCAGCAATTCTTTGCTCCCGCTCACCTTTTGTCAGGGTTTTATCCCGTTTTGTGCTGTCAATCATATTTTGCAGCGCAACCACACGGTCTGTCCCATCCACACGGAGGCTGTCAATCCTGGACTGAATTTTACCCACATAATCCTCAATAGGCTGACGCAGCTTCAGTTCCTGTTCAGCTGAAAGGATTTTCCTGTTTTCAATAGCCATATCCACCAATCTCCCTCATTATAGGTATTTTGCACTGAGCCTTAAAAGCTCTTCCTGGTTTGTCTCTTTTGTATTGACAATGCCGGATAAATGTCCGTTGGACATTACGCCGATTCTGTTGGTAATACCCAAAATTTCCGGCATTTCGGAAGATACAACAATAATTGTTTTTCCTTGTTTTGCCATATTAATAATCAGTTCATAAATCTCATATTTGGCACCTACATCGATTCCTCTCGTAGGTTCATCCATCATAAATACCTGAGGGCTGCGTTCCAGCCATTTACCGAAAATAACCTTCTGCTGATTACCTCCGGACAAACTTGAAATCATATCCTCCGGTCCCATACACTTTGTATGCATGATTTTAATTTCTTTGGCAGTCGCCTTAACCATTTTGGAATCGGAAAGTGCCAGCCCGGATTTGTATTGGCTTAAGTTGGCAATGGTTGTATTAAAGGTTAAATCCCCTTTCAAAAACAGTCCGTTTGCCTTACGCTCCTCGGTAATCATCGCAAATCCATGATCCATGGCCTCTTTTGCGCTTCCAAAATTCATCAGGCGGTTATTAAAGTAAACCCGGCCTGCGGCTCTTGTACGCACACCGAAAATCGTCTCAAGAAGTTCTGTCCGGCCTGCGCCGACCAGACCATACAATCCGAAAATTTCACCTTCCCGGACATCAAATGTAATATCCTGAAGATAGGGTTCATATTTTGTAGACAAATGTTGAATAGAAAGAATCACATCCTTTGGTGTATTGTCAACCGGAGGAAAACGATTTTCCAGAGAACGGCCAACCATGGCTGCAATCAATTCATCCATATTTGTATCTTCTGATTTTTTAGTCATAACAAGATTGCCATCCCGAAGTACGGAAATTTCATCACAGATCTCAAATATTTCATCCATTTTATGAGAAATATAAATAAGCGCAATCCCCTGCTCCTTGAGCATTCTCATCATCTCAAACAGTTTGTCAACTTCCTGTACCGTCAGAGAAGATGTTGGTTCGTCCAGAACAATAACTTTTGAATTATAGGAAATCGCCTTGGCAATTTCACACATCTGACGCTGGGATACAGACATCTGCCGCATAGGCTGATTCAGATCTACAGTCATTCCCAGCTTTCTGAAAAGCTCAGATGCCTCTTTTTTCATCCTGCCTTCATCAATAACGCCCATGGAATTTACCGGGTAACGGCCCAGAAATAAATTGTCAACAACATTTCTCTCCAGACACTGGTTCAGCTCCTGGTGTACCATGGCAATTCCATTTTCAAGGGCATCTTTAGGCCCTGAGAAACTGACTTCACGGCCATCAAGTGTAATGTTGCCTTCATCTTTCTGATAAGTCCCGAAAAGACACTTCATCATTGTAGATTTTCCGGCACCGTTTTCACCCATAAGGCCCATAACAGTTCCCCGCCGCAGATCCAGGTTAATATGGTCCAAAACTCTGTTGCGGCCAAAGGATTTACTCATCCCACGTATTGATAAGACAATATCTGATTTCTTATCTTCCATGATTTCCACTCCTGTATATATTTAAACACTTTCAGCAAAAAGTCATCGGGGAGAAAACTCCCCGACGCCTTTTCTTGTTTCAACAAATATTACTGACTTAACAGGGATGTATAAGATGCTGCATTATCTGTTTTTACCATATTAATTGCAAATGCATCGTACTGGCCCGGATTGCCTAACCGGTTTGTGATATTGGATTCTGTCTGGCCGTCACCACCGATATAGTCAACGTCTAAATTAAGCAGATCATCATATTTTTCAAGCAACGGCTGATAGGTGGAGCTTAAGAAGTTATCTGCTGCATTGTAGATGTTCAGCCATACTTTCTTCTTAGCATGAGTGCTTTCATCAAGCTGTTTGGAAACCGGCTCGAAAACCTTTGTGGAATCTGTAAAATCCGTATAGTTATCAGCAGTTACAGCAACATTGAGTGCGTAATAAGAACGTTCGTCCTCTTTATATACATAAACATCTTCACTTAAAACATTTCCAGCCTCATCTGCTGTACCGATACCTGTATCTACATCAACACCGTCCAGTGCATTTCTAAGCACACGCAGTGTAAGATAAGCCTGAACATCCGCATGCTGGCTGATTGTTCCGCCGTAACCGTCGGCAATAGCTGCCACAGCATCGTTATTGGCATCATAACCAAAGGTTGGCACCTTATTATCCTTTGACCAGGCATTAAACATAGACATCCCCATACCATCATTATTGGATACAACAACATCGATATCCTCTCCAAAAGATGAGGACCATGTTCCGATAGCATTACCTGCGGTTGCAGCATCCCATGTGGCACCTGCGGAGTTTTTCATTTCCTGAGAAGCTAATTCCCGAACAACGTATGTTTTTCCGTTAACTTCAAGGGAACCGTCCTGTACGATTGTTGCGGAACCATCGGAGTTTGTACCTACCGGTGCACTGTCAATATCGCCGTCTTTTTCAACACCTGTTCCCAATGCTTTACGCACACCTCTTGTACGGGCAATGGAATCGTTATGGCCAATATCGCCGATAGCTAAAACATAACCAATAACACCATCACCGTTGCGGTCGATTTCATCAATATGCGCTTCAATATAGTCTTTAACCATGGTCCCCTGAAGTTCGGCACCCTGGTTCGCATCAAAACCAACATAATAAGTTTGATCATTGAAGCTAAGTGCTGTCATATCCAACTCTCCTGTGGAGCTGTTGGACGGCTGACGGTTAAACCAAACCAATGGTTTATCTTTATTTGCAACCTCTGTTGTGGCATCATCTTTTGCAGCACCTGTATCCGCTGAGCTCTGTGCCTCCTGCACTGGCTCTTTGTCTCCTGTTGTTGATGCAGGCTTATCTCCGGAACCGCCACAGGCTGTTGCTGTCATACCAATAACCGCAGCCATTGTCATTAAAGCTAATTTCTTGTTCATATCTACGTTCTCCCTTCTTTTGAGCACTTTTCTCTTCTGCTCTGTTGATGGGTCTAGTATATATAATATATGACGGTAAAAACATAGATTTTTTTTCTGTTTACATTCAAATTTTTATGATTTCGTATTTTTTTTATATATTTCCAAAGTCTGTTTATACAAAATGTACAGCAAAAAAATCCCCCTCACCCGTACATAATGGATTAAGGAGGATTTTCTATATTTAATGTTCAAACTGAATATGGCACTGATCACAGGCCCGGTCAATGGCCTGAATCAGTTCTTCATCCGTAATTACTGTCACACGGCCGCCGGCATATTCCTCATCGACCCACGCTTTGACACAGGCCACAATAGGATTAGACTTATCAATCGCCTTATCCCCTTTCAGGCGGTAATAGGTATTGATCCAGTGTGCAATGCCCGCCAGTCCCGATGTGTTGGATACAGCAACTAAAACCGGACGATTCAAAAACTTTTCAGTGTCAAAAATATTATAAATTTCTTCGTTTTTCAAAAGTCCGTCCGCATGAATACCGGCCCGAGTCACATTAAAATTTTTTCCTACAAAGGGGGTTCTTGAGGGAACACGATAACCAATTTCCTTTTCATAATACTCAGCCATTTCCGTAATTGCCGTTGTATCCATGCCGTCCAGCGTTCCTTTAAGCTGGGCATATTCAAAGACCATGGCCTCCAGAGGCGTATTTCCTGTACGTTCTCCGATTCCGAATAAAGAACAGTTGACACCGCTTGCCCCGTAAAGCCAGGCTGTTGTAGAGTTTGTGACAGCCTTATAAAAATCATTATGTCCATGCCATTCGATCATCGATGAAGGGACGCCGGCATGGGTATGCAGACCGTATATGATACCCGGAACAGATCTGGGAATGGCTGCACCGGTAAAATTAACCCCAAAGCCCATGGTGTCACAGGCTCTGATTTTTACCGGAATCCCGTACGCTCTGCCCAGTTTTTCCAACTCCAGACAAAATGGAATCACAAACCCATAAATATCGGAACGGGTAATATCTTCCAGATGGCATCTGGGGCGGACACCGGTTTCAAGACATTCTCTGACAACACTTAAATAATGATCCATAGCCTGACGTCTGGACATCTTCATTTTATAGAAAATATGGTAGTCCGAGCAACTGACCAATATGCCGGTTTCCTTAATCCCCATTTCTTTGACAAATTCAAAGTCCTTTTTATTTGCCCTGATCCAGGCAGTAACTTCAGGGAACTCATAGCCCCGCTCCATACACTGATAAGCAGCGGCCCGGTCCTTTTCACTGTAAAGGAAAAACTCACATTGACGGATAATCCCTTTAGGGCCGCCCAGACGATGCATATAATCATATAGACGAACGATCTGCTCTGTTGTATATGGCGTTCGGGACTGCTGGCCGTCACGGAAGGTTGTATCCGTAATCCAGATCTCCTCAGGCATATTCATAGGAACAACACGCTGATTGAATACAATTTTGGGAATCTCATTATATGGGAAAAGATTTCTGTAAACATTGGGCTCCTCCACATCCTGAAGCGCATAAAGATGTTCCTCAAAGGTGAGCAGGTTATTATGAGGGTTCATGACAATATTTGGATTATCCATAAATGACTTCCTTCTTTCTCTGAAAAGACTGCACAGGCCATGACCGCTGTGCGATATGGTATAATTGTATACAATTACATCTTTGCTGTCAATATAAAAATATGAAAAAAGGCAACATTTTGCAATATTGCCTTTAAATTCATTCATTTTCTTTTTTATATTAAATTATCAGAGTGTCAATAACCTTAGCATAGGGACTCATAAGTTGCACGGATGGCCTTAATAAAATCCAGGCTGTTCAGCACAGTCACATCCGTAAGTGTTGTTATAAGCGCCAGATCCTTTGTCATTTTTCCAGCTTCAATGGTATCCAGCGTCGCCTTTTCCAAGCGGTCTGCAAATGCCATAAGTGCCGCGTTGCCGTCCAGTTCACCCCGTTTTCTTAATGCCCCTGTCCAGGCAAAGATCGTAGCAACAGAATTGGTGGAAGTTTCCTCACCGGCCAGATGTTTATAATAATGACGCTGAACTGTACCATGGGCAGCCTCATATTCATAATAACCATCCGGTGAAACAAGAACGCTTGTCATCATTGCCAGAGAGCCAAAAGCCGAGGACACCATATCACTCATTACATCGCCGTCATAGTTTTTGCATGCCCAGATATATCCGCCTTCAGATTTCATCACCCGAGCCACAGCGTCATCGATGAGTGTATAAAAATACTCAATGCCTGCAGCCTTAAATTTTTGATCATATTCCTTATCGTAAATCTCCTGGAATAAGTCTTTAAAAGTATGGTCATATTTTTTGGAAATCGTATCTTTTGTGGCAAACCACAGATCCTGTTTTGTATCAAGGGCATAATTAAAACAGCTGCGGGCAAAACTTTCAATGGATGCATTGACATTATGCATTCCCTGTACGATGCCTGCCCCTGTGAAATCATGAACCAATGCTCTTGTTTCCTGGCCGTTTACATCTGTGTATACAAGTTCAACTTTACCTGCGCCCGGAATCTTCATTTCTGAACCCTTATAAACATCTCCGTAAGCATGTCTGGCAATGGTAATTGGCTTTTTCCAGTTTTTCACGCAAGGTTCAATTCCCTTAACAACAATGGGGGCTCTAAAAACCGTACCATCAAGAATGGCACGAATTGTTCCGTTGGGGCTTTTCCACATTTCCTTTAAATCATATTCTTTCACCCTGGCCGCATTAGGCGTGATCGTGGCACATTTGACAGCTACACCGTATTTTTTTGTGGCATTAGCCGAATCCACAGTGACCTGATCATCGGTTTCATTACGATGTTCCAACCCCAGATCGTAGTATTCTGTATTCAAATCAATATAAGGCAGCAAAAGTTCATCTTTAATATACTTCCATAAAATACGTGTCATCTCATCGCCGTCCATCTCTACAAGGGGCGTAGTCATTTTAATTTTATCCATACTTTTTCCTCCTGAGTTCTATCCAAAACTGACGTGCCGCAAAAAAACATATGTCCTCTCACAGGAGCACAAGTCTACTGATCTTGTGTCCAATACGGCTTTCCTTAGGATGTTTATGTGTATTATTGTATACTATTTAAATTTAGATTTCAAGCGTTTATATCTCCAGCCATTTGGTTTATATCTCTGCCTTTATACCTCCGGGAAATTGACCTTTATAAACAATGGTGCATAAAATAATAAGAAAAGAGTCTCGTTGATCATGAATATTGTTAATTCTCTGATTCACAGAAATGACCCTCACGCTGCCCCTTATACAGGCAGCGGCGTAGGCATTGCTGTTTTAGATACAGGTATTTTTACCCATGGAGATTTTACAAAACCAATCAGACGTATTGCAGCCTTCAGAGATTTTGTCGGTTCTTGCGGCAATGGCACCAGGCTGCAAACATTACCCTATGACGACAATGGCCACGGCACTCATATATGCGGAATCTGTTCTGGAAATGGATATGCCTCCCACAAAAAATACTGCGGCGTTGCCCCCAACAGCCATCTGATTGTGGGAAAAATTTTAGATTCCGCAGGCAATGGAAATATTCCTTCTATCCTTGAAGCCATCCGCTGGGTCATCGAAAACCGTAAACTTTATAAAATCAGGATTCTGAATATCTCCGTGGGCACCGATGCAAAAGGTATCGTTTCCGAAGACTCCATTCTTGTTCAGGGTGTCAATGAAGCCTGGGACGCCGGTCTTGTTGTGGTGGCGGCCGCCGGAAACAACGGTCCGGCACCGATGACGGTCACGGCGCCGGGAATCAGCCGCAAAGTCATCACTGTAGGCGCCGCAGACGATCATCATCATATTTATATCCACGGCGAAAAAATCAGCAATTATTCCGGTCGGGGACCCACACGGGAATGCATTCAAAAGCCGGATGTGGTAGCGCCTGGATCTAATATTATATCCTGCTGCGGCAAAACTATTGGACGCCAGTTCTCCTATACAAGCCGCAGCGGCACTTCCATGTCTACCCCCATTGTCTCCGGCTGCATTGCCCTGCTTCTGGAAAAATATCCGTCCATGACCAACAAGGAGGTTAAAATAAAGTTGCGGGAAAGCTGTGATGATTTAGGCCTTCCCAAAAGCCAGCAGGGCTGGGGGATGATCAACGCGGCCCGGCTTCTAAGTTAGCGTCAGACACAAAAGTCCCGGCAGCACAGATCTTTCCTTTAAACAGGATTCTGCGCTGTCAGGACTTTATTTTTTATAATGCCAGGATCAAAGGATCCTGCGTTTCACTCTTTGGTTCCATCATCAGGGCCATAAAATCTGCGGATACTTTCCGGCAGCTTTCATGTCTGCAATGGCCTGTGTCACAACAGGTTTATCTTCTTTATAGGTCACTCCATACCAACGGTCCTCACTGGGCAGCACCTTAACAGTTGCCTTGCCTTCCTCAAGCAGCTGCCCAACAACACCGGGGAGAAAATATTCGCTTTTTTCCGGATTTTTTACAAGCGCCTCATCAAGGAATGTACTGAAACGTTTTTTAAGTTCTTCCATCAGGCTTAAATTAAACCCCCACATATTCATGGATACCGTACTTGCTTCGGGAATCTTAATCCATGTTTTCCCTTCATCTTCCGTATATTCGCCATGACCATCCCTTTTTTCGATATGGGTCCGCTCGTGAATGCCAAGAAGCATGGACTGTGCATCGGTTTCACACACACCTCTTGAAACATGCCCATAATCAGTAAGTGTATTTTCCACCCGGTAGCCAACCATGGCATAACGATACAGTTCATCATCCGGATGGTTCATCAAATAATCGTAAATCGCAGCAAATGCATGGCTTCCATAATAGTCATCCGCGTTAATAACTGCGAAGGGCCCTTCAATCTCATTCAGGCAGCATAAAATCGCATGGCCTGTTCCCCATGGTTTCACACGATTTTCAGGAAGCGTATAGCCTTCGGGAATATTGGAAAGCTCCTGATAAATATAGGCCACTTCCATATATTTTTCAATCTTGTTTCCGATTTTTTCTCTGAAATCTTTTTCCAGCTCTTTTTTAATGATAAATATAACTTTCTTAAAGCCTGCCTTCCAGGCATCATAAATGGAAAAATCTATGATCAGATCTCCCTGCGCATTAAGGGGATCAATCTGCTTTAATCCGCCGTAACGGCTGCCCATTCCGGCTGCCATAATCACCAGTACAGGTTCTTTCATCTTACGTTCATCCTTTCAAAAAATATCATGTCCTCTATTATATAGCACAAAAAGGATGAAATCTATAGTAAATTCTATTATTTGTAAATCTTTTTGGATTTAGTAATAATTTCCAGCAGCGGTTCTTTGAGTATATCCGACAAAATCAGCAAAGAACCCATGGATGGCCTGCACATCTTTGTCTCCCATAAATGAATGGTATTTGTGCTTACTCCGATCAAATCCGCCAGCTCCTGCTGAGTAATGTTATTCCGTATTCGATACTCCTTTAATGAATACCCCAGTTCCGTCATCTTATAAGTTTCTTCAACCATCATATAAACTGTCCCTCCATATGTAATATCTTTTTTTGCAATGCATTACATATTTTACCACAGATTGATTGAATTATTTGTCACATTATCGGGGCCGCCATAAAAATTTATCTCAGCCTTTGAATCATATATAAAATCGGCGGTTCCCGTCGTCTGTTGTGGTTTTCCACCTTCATAACTTCATACTTTCTGGCCGGCAGTTCATGTAACAATTTATCGACATTTTCTTTTTCCTCTGGCCCGCCACAATGTCCATAATAGGAAAGAACAGTTCCCACACCGCCAGGTTTTAAAAGTTCCAGGGCAGCCAAAAGTGCGCGGCAAGTTGTATCTGTATTCGTAATAATAGAAGGATCTCCATCAGGGAGATAACCCAGATTAAAACAAAAGGCCCCAATCTGTTTAATCTGATCTGACTCAAGCACCTGGCACATACGGTCATGCGAACACAGGCAAAGTGTAGCCCTGTCCTCCAGCCCCTCTGCTTCCAGCCGTTTTCTTGTGTGATCGATGGCGGCCTCCTGAATATCAAAGGCATATACCCGACCAGAATCACCAACCAGGCGGCAAAGATATGCGGTATCCAATCCGTTGCCAGCCGTGGCATCCACAACAAAATCCCCCTCCATCACGTACCGCTTCATCAGTTCATGGACAATATCCACCATTTTCTTTCCAAATAAATCCATGATGCAAAACTCCTTTTCCTTAAACTCTATATTCATTATAGCCATCCTGGTCTCATCGGGCAAATAAAAAAACAGACTCAGAAAAAATTTTTTCAAATTCAATGTCACACATCCTGGCTGCTGCATAATATAAAGCATAAGCAAAAACAAATTAGGAGGCTCAATTATGAGTGATTTAGCTGCTACTGGCTGCTGCAACAATGATTGTGGATGTGGAGTGGAAACATGCGGAGGTAACAATTCCTGGTTATGGATCCTGATTCTTCTGTTCTGCTGCGGTGGATGGGGAAACAACAACGGCAATAACGGCGGATGTGGTTTCGGCCGGGGCGATGACTGCGGATGTATCATCCCTATTCTTTTAATTCTTTGCTGCTGCGGCGGATTCTGATCTGACAGCATCTGATATTTCTCCACCAGCCTAAGAGCGACTGACTGCAGGCCGGTTTAAAGTCTTTGTCAGAGCCTTTAAGCCGGCGGGGAGGCTGTGATTATCCCAATCACAGCCTCCCCTATTTTATTGTCTCAAAAGAATTTTATCTTTGAATCCCCCGCTTTTTCTTTATACAGTCAAGATCAATTTCATAAATCGTATTGTTTTCGATAATCAAACTATCCCCCTCCATCGTTTGCCCTTCTTTTTTAACTTCCTGCATACAGACAGGCATTTTAGAAAATCTGCACCGGCTTTTACTTTGTTTTTCCTGATCAGCCATCATTTTTAATTCCTCCAAAGTTTTAATGTTACTATATCATATGCAGTTTGTGTGTGTTAGTTTTCAATGACAGGGCATATACTGATAGTAATCAAAGAGAAACGCAAAGGATGTGAGGCATATCAGCCGCCCAATTAAACTTACAAAACTGGATGAACAGACATTTAACGGGATGTCCCAGGTTCTTAAAGCAGCCACGGCTTATATGGAGCCTTCTGCCGCAAAAACGGCTGCAGTTCTGGCAAAAATAATGGAACTGCGCAATACTCTGGCCTATATGAACCAATCCCAGCCGCTGCAGGCCTGCAGCATCGGCGGACACAGACCTGACACCCAGGAAATGCTCCAGGATCTCCGCAAATACTGCGACGGCGCTGAGGCTCAGTCCATTGACAGGATTTTAAATATGATGAAAATGGGAAAATTTTACGAAAAGTTCAAAGCCCTGGAAAATTCTCCAGAATTTCGCACCATGCAAAATGCCCTTAGTCACACCGGAAATACCGGTGACAATCAGGCTCAGGCCCAAGATTTGCTGTCTAAAATTCCTCCCGAGCTGCTGAAAAATTTCAACCCGGAAATGCTTAATAATATTACACCGGAAATGATAAATCAGGTTATGAATGCTGCCAGACAGTCGGGATTCATAGACAATGCCGGCCCATTAGATCAAAATATTATAGAAAAGACCGACAATTCCCAGCTGATTGAGCAGCTAAAATCCATGCTGACGCCCCAACAACGCCAGATGTTTGAAGCATTACAGCGTTCCGTTAAGTAAAAAAGTGGAAGCTTCTAAAAAACAGACCACCGGTGCATACCGATTTTAACTTCAGCAATATGAAAACGAGACAATTCCGCACAAATCCTGACTTTTCGCATTAAAACTTTGGATTTGTATGGAACTGTCTCGTTTTTTATCTTCCTGCCGCCATACCGTCGGCCTCAGCCCTTTGCTGAGCTTTGCGGATAACAACCATAAAACAGATCAGATGGACGGCTGCCGTCAAAAACCATGAAACCGGATAAGAAATATACAGCGTCTGTAAAGTCCGGCTAAACTGAAAAATTGTAAAAATCCAGACAATTCTCAGTCCGCAGGCTCCGGCCAGGGAAACAATCATAGGCATTATGGAATAGCCCAGACCTCGAAGAGAGCCTACAGTCACATCCATTAAGCCACATAAAAAATAAGGAATACATATAATGCTCATGCGCATAAGACCATAGCTGATCACACTTTCATCAGTGGAATAAATGCCAAGGAGCTGATGCCCAAAAATCAGGGCTCCGCTGCCGAGAACCAAACCTGTCACTGTGACCATCAATAATGCCAGCCCCAGCACCTTACGGATCCGCTTATAATTGCCCGCACCTGCATTCTGGCTTGTAAAGCTTAAAGAGGTCTGATAAAAGGAGTTCATGGCAATATAAACAAAGCCCTCGATGTTGGAGGCTGCAGCATTGCCCGCCATAGCAACAGAGCCAAAAGAGTTCACCGATGACTGAATCAGAACATTAGATATCGAAAAAATCGCCCCCTGCAGTCCGGCCGGAAGTCCGATCTGAATCATATGAAGCAGCTTCTTTTTGTGAATTCTCAGCATTTTTAAAGACAAATGAATGGCGCCTTCATTTCTCATAAGACATACAACCACGAGGATGGCCGATATCGCCTGTGATGAAATCGTTGCAAGGGCAACACCAGCCACGCCAATGCCTACAACAATCACAAAAAACAGATTTAACAGTACATTGATAATCCCCGCAATAATAAGAAAATACAGTGGCCGGCGGGTATCTCCCACGGCTCTTAAAATGGCAGATCCGAAATTATACAGCATATTTACCGGCATACCGATAAAATAAATTCTCAGGTACAACGACGCCAGATCAATCACATCATCCGGTGTTCCCATCATTTCCAGCATAGGCACAGCCAAAAACAGACCTACAAAAATAAGGATAAACCCACAGATCAAGCTTGCCAGAATGGAAGTATGAACCGTTTTATGGACATCATCATATTCTTTTGCACCGTAATGTCTGGCAACCAATACATTGGTGCCAATAGATAAACCGATGAACAGATTAACAATCAGATTAATAAGAGATCCTGTGGACCCCACAGCCGCCAGCGCCTGACTGCCGACATACCGGCCCACAACGACAATATCCGCCGCATTAAATAGCAGCTGCAAAATACCGGACAGCATCAGCGGAACCGCAAATAACAACATTTTACCAACCAGCGGTCCCCGGCACATATCCATCTCATAGGATTTCTTCGCCATAAGTAAAACTCCCCCGTTTATAAAATTTTCATAGGATTTCAGGATCACAAGACCATACAGGCATGGACATGCATGACCTTATAACCCTGATATTATAATAAAATTATAGTACAAATATTAAAAAAAATAAATATATTTGTAAAAATTTTAAAGGATAATTTACATTCTCAATAAAATCGGGAATATACCAATAAAAATGTGTATTTTAACTGCCTGCACTCAAAACAGTCAAAATACACATTTTTCACTTAATCCTCAAATTCACAGTGGACTGTCCACAGACTTCCATGATCATCAATCTGTGTGACAACACCGTGCAGGATATTCAATTTTTCCTTGGCCGGAATGTTGCCGGACATGGCGACAGCCGGGTCTATGGTGTAATAATACATCTTCCCCTGAAGGGTTTTAAGCACAGATTCACTGACCGTAACCGCATCACCCACAGCCACCAGATTCGGACGTTCCATACGAAATTCCAAATGCTTCATACCGGACCTCCAAAAATCGCTGTTCTATTTTGCCACAATATTGACAATCTTTCCAGGAACATAAATTTCCTTCACAATATTTCCGGACAGACGGTCACCCAACGCTTCCTTTGCAGCCTTGATGGCATCATCCTTAGAAACATCCGCAGGAAGCTGAATAACAACACGCATTTTTCCGTTGACCTGGACAGCAATATTGACTTCATCATCCTTCATGGCCGCTTCATCAGCCACAGGCCACTGATTGTCAAAGACACTTGTGGTATGGCCCAGCTGCTGCCACAACTCCTCACCCATATGGGGTGCAAACGGTGCAATAAGTATAGCCGCGGTTTCCAAAGTTTCTCTGTCAATACCGCCCTCTTTTTTAGCCAGATCGATAAGCTTGTTGTTATACTCCATAAATCCGGAAATAACCGTATTCAGGCTAAACTGTTCCAAACGGGTGGAAATATCATAAATCATCTTATTGCGGATTCGGATCATATGCTTTGTAGCCTTTACATCCTTATCTTTATTATCCATCACCATATTCCAGAAACGGTTAAGGAAACGGTAAACACCGTCAATACCCCGGTCGTCCCATTCTGAATCCAGTTCTGGCGGTCCCACAAACAGCTCATACAATCGCAGGGAATCGCAGCCGTAATCACGTACAAGATCATCCGGAGAAACAACATTCCCCTTGGATTTGCTCATCTTGATACCATTCTTTCCGGTGATCATCCCCTGATTAAACAGCTTATGGAATGGCTCATCAAAATCCACAACCCCGATATCATACAGGAATTTTGTATAGAATCTGGAATAAAGCAGATGCAGCACCGCATGTTCCACACCACCGATATACATATCAACCGGCAGATACTTATCTGCTTTTTCACGGGATACAAGCGCATCATCATTTTTACTGTCCACATAACGGAGGAAATACCAGGAAGAACCTGCCCACTGAGGCATGGTATTTGTCTCTCTCTTTGCCGGCGCACCGCAGACCGGACAGGTTGTATTTACCCACTCCTCAATATCTGCCAGCGGTGATTCGCCGGTTCCTGTGGGCTGATAGCTTTCAACCTCAGGAAGTAATAACGGCAGCTGGTCTTCAGGCACAGGCACACAGCCACAGTGGGGACAATGAATAATCGGAATCGGCTCTCCCCAGTAACGCTGTCTGGAAAATACCCAGTCACGAAGCTTGTAGTTGGTTGTCTTTTTACCAATACCCTGTTTTTCGATAATTTCCGGTGCTTCAGCCTTAAGCTTGGCAGAATCCATCCCTGTCCATTCACCGGAATTAATCACAACACCGGATTCCGTATAAGCCTGAGTCATATTTTCGATCTCCTTGCCGTCCGGAGAAATTACCTGTATCATCGGAATATTAAACTTTTTGGCAAATTCAAAGTCACGGTCATCATGGGCAGGAACACACATAATCGCACCTGTACCATAATCCGCCAGTACATAATCGGAAAGCCAGATCGGCACCTTGGCATTATTTAACGGATTAATGGCATAGCTTCCCGTAAATACACCGGTTTTTTCCTTATCCTGAAGACGGTCAACAGAAGATCTGAGCGATGTTTTATAAATATAATCTTCAACATCTGCTCTTGTCTCATCCGTAGCCAGATCTTTTGCCATCGCATGTTCCGGTGCCAGTACCATAAAGGTAGCGCCATATAAAGTATCCGGTCTTGTTGTATATACAGTGATCTTCCGATCAGAGCCATCCACGGCAAAATCGATTTCAGCACCATAAGATTTTCCGATCCAGTCTGTCTGCATCTTCTTAACCTTTTCCGGCCATTCCAGCTTATCCAGGTCATTTAACAGACGATCTGCATATTTTGTAATCTTTAACATCCACTGTTTCAGATTTTTCTTTGTCACATCAGCACCACAGCGCTCACATTTTCCATTGACAACTTCTTCATTGGCCAGACCTGTTTTGCAGGAAGGACACCAGTTAATGGGCATCTCTTTTTCATAAGCCAGACCGGCTTTAAACATCTGTACAAAAATCCACTGTGTCCATTTATAAAATTTAGGATCTGTTGTGTTGACTTCCATGTCCCAGTCATAGATGGACGCAATTTCCTGAATCTGACGTTTAATGTTCGCAATATTTTCAGCTGTAGATTTTTCCGGATGTACACCCATTTTGATGGCATAGTTTTCCGCAGGAAGACCAAATGCATCCCAACCCATTGGATGGATCACATAGTAGCCGTTTAACATTTTATAACGGCTCCATACATCGGAAATCACATAACCTCTCCAGTGACCCACATGAAGTCCGTTTCCTGAAGGGTATGGAAACATATCCAGACAATAATATTTAGGTTTTTTACCGTCATTAACATTTACCGGGTTCTTTTCCCAGATTTCACGCCATTTTTTTTCAATGGCTTTGTGATTATAGGGCGTTGCCATACGTATATCTTCCTTTCTTAAATAAATAAAGCCCCTTCGTCACATTTAGAGACGAAAGGGCTTCCTGTCGTGGTACCACTCTAATTCGCTGTTTCACCAGCCTTTACAAGCCGGTTTTTAGCGCACTCATATTCTGTAACGGGAATCAACCGTCCGAACCTACATAAACTTCAGCCCGGAGACTCAAAGGCGAGTTGGGAACATCATCTGCTGCCTCGCATCACCCGGCAGCTTTCTGAAAAATGAGGGGTTCTTAATACTCCTTATCCTTGTCTTTGCCATTTTAGCTGTTTTTTATTCTACTCAGAATAAACCGGTTTGTCAATACCATTTAGTGATTTTGGGCGGCCTTCATAAAAACACCGCCCATAGTCATCTGCCAGGCCTCAAGCAGTGCCTGATTCACCATTGTCTTAACAGAACCGTCATGAATATAAACCGTCAGGACACTGTAGGCATCCACCTGACGGCCAATCACACCGCCCTCCAGCAGCGGGGCACTTCTCTGAACATCCAAAAGCTGGGTATGTAAAAGTTCCCCCGCACGTTCAAAATTTAAATACCGGGAAATATCCTGATTAGTCTTAAGGGACTCAAAAAGCGCATACTCAACTTCAAAAGCCAGTGCTCTGGCATAGGTATCCGGTTCACTTTCTCCATGGGCTTCAAAATCTTCGTAAGGTCCCAGGGCCCCTACAGTCTGATCCAGATCAAAATCCCGGTTCACAATATGAAGCAACGGCATCGCTTCGCTGCCTTCCCTTGTAACTGTGGTTATTCCATAGCGTCTGGCAATCATATTCTCTGCTTTTTCTGCCATGATCTGTGCAAATTCATGGATTTTCATGGATTTTTGTCCTCTTTCTTCTGATCTGCGATTTCTTTTTGGTCCCTGTTTTCATTTTGGGCGTCAGGAACAGTCTGTTTTTTTTCAGGTTCTGTAAAAGAAATATCTTTAAGGATACCTGTAAGCAATTCCCGGCTGCTGGCAGGAACAATAAAATAACACAGCAGCACAATCACAAACAGGACGGCCGGGGCGATAAACAGCTGCATATTCCCGTTAAACAGCATGACTGCAGAAGTAATTCCTGTCAGTATGGCCGCAAAAATAAGAAATATATTGGCTGTTGACTTCTTTTTAAAGGTCCCGGTAATCACACAGCCGTCCGCACTTTTCTCAACTTTTCCGAAGAAAAATGTATTCAGCCCGTTGCCTTCAAATTCCTTGTGATGATATAGTTTAAATTCACTGTCATTAAAAAATTGCCCATAAAAACAATTGGAAGAATGATACGCCCGACGATTTTCTTTTGTATCTTCCACAACCTTTTCTTTCCAGGAACGCATCCATTGCTTTTTCGTCAGATGACTTCTGATTTCTATTGTATTCAATCTACGACTCCTCCATACAGCGGCTCAATTTCAAATTCGAAATGTCTCGGACAATGGGATGGCAGCTGATACTCTGGATGGGTTTTAGCTCCCCAGCTGTTGTCACCACCTACACCCATCTGCGCCTGCAGCACTCTGATGACCGTAAAATGCCGCCTGGGCAGTTCATACCAATGTGCCGCGCATTCAAGTTCATGGGGTGTATACGGCAAAACATTCACGTCAAGACTGTGTCCTGAAAAACGCAGTCCTGTACCGGAGGCATCACAGACATCCATATACCGGACACCGGTATGATTGCCGCATTCCTGAGGAATCACATACGGAGAAATATGTTCTTCAACCCGTTTGCTGTAAATTCCCAGCTTACAGCCCATGTTTCTGTCCATATAATTTTCTTCCGGTCCCCTGCCATACCATTTTGTATAATCATAATCCGCAGGAATTTTGAAAATCATGCCAAATTCAGGCATCGGTGAAAGACCATCAGCACCTTCAAAAGCCATCTCAACATGCATCCGCCCATCCCGGCTAAAAGTATAGATGGTTTTTAGCTCAGTCTCCGGTTGTGTAGCCAGCAGATGAACGGCTGTGATTACAAAATCACCGTCATTTTGGGAAACCGCATAAGATTTCATTTTCTGGTAAAGAGATGCCAGCTTCCACTGACCGTATTCAAACGGCATCATGCATCCGCTGTCATTATCCGTAGGAGCCCGCCAAAAGCTGGGCTTTGGAATATCTGATACCAGCTCACGGCCGCCTACCTTTATGGATACAATCACACCCTTTTCCCTGGAAATAATCACATCAAAGCCAGGTTTTTTAATGCCTGTATTAAATGGACTGTCCACCAATGTCCATGGAGTTTCCATAAGCTTGACCTGACCGCCGTTATGACATTGCTGTTCTTCTCCGCCGCAGTCATTTTGTCCGGCTGTGAATACATATTGGCCAAAAGCCACTTCATGCCCGGCCTTTGCCCATAAGGTATCCTCACGAAGGACAAAACTTACGGTAAGGGCATACTCCCGGCCGTCCTCCAAAACTGCAAATGGCCATGCAATATCACCTTTTTCTCCTGGCTCAATACTGGTCCACAGCTTTGTCTGCTCAACCGTTACCCCTTCCCTCATCAGGGTACAGATACAGTCAAACTGTCCGGTATCTGTAAACAGATAATCATTTTCAATATGAATATTTTTTTCGTCTGCAGTCACATAAATACTGCGGTAATTATATTTAACCTCAGCCATTTTCGGTGACAATGTACGGTCACCAAAAATAATGCCATTGACACAGAAATTGTAATTTGTCGGACGATCTGACCAGTCTCCGCCGTAGGCGAGAAAATCTTCTCCGTAACGGTCTTTCTTTAAAATAGACTGATCAATGAAATCCCATATAAAACCGCCCTGATACAACGGCTGCTGTCGGGCCAGATCTGTATATTTGTACATGGCCCCATTGGAATTCCCCATAGCATGGGTATATTCGCAGCAAATAAACGGTTTCTCCGGATGCTTACCGATAAATTCCTGAATTTTGGCTGCCGGCGTATACATCTGACTCTCCATATCGCTGGTATCCGGGAAGCGGCGATCATTGAAAACGCCCTCATAATGCACAAGCCGGTCTGGATCCATCGACTTAAACATTTGGCTCATCTTATATATATTTTCTCCGCCAAAAGATTCATTCCCGCAGGACCAGATCAGCACACAGGGATGGTTTTTATCTCTTTCAACCATGGAACGGGCACGATCCAAAATAATTTCCAGCCACTGGGGACGGTTATCCGGTATTGTAAATTTACTGCCCACAAAACGACCGTTTTCAAATACTCCTGGATGAGCCCATGTACCATGACTTTCCATATTTGTCTCATCAATCACATACAGCCCATATAGATCACACAGTTCATAAAAGCGGGTGGCATTGGGATAATGAGAGGTTCGGACAGCATTAATGTTATGCTGCTTCATTGTCCGGATATCCCAAAGCATTTCCTCTTCTGTGACTGCCCGCCCGTGAATATGAGAAAATTCATGGCGGTTCACACCATTAAATACAATCCGCTTTCCATTAATTTTCATCAGACCGTCCTTTAATTCAAACCGGCGCAGTCCCACGTATTGGGTCACATACTCCTCCACAAGACCCTGGCTGCCGTAAACCGTCATACACAGCTCATATAAATTGGGAATTTCTGCACTCCACAGTGCAGGTGCAGCCACATGCATGGAAAGTCGGACCCTTCCGTCACCATTCTCAGCGTTTTCTCTCTGAACCAGGCTGCCTTCCTGTGCAGGCATCCACACATCTTTGGCCACAGTTTCTCCTGCAGGATTTTTTAAAATGGCACTGATTTTTGTACATTGGCTCAGATCCGCTTTACACGTTCCATTCGTTTCCGGTTTTCCTAATTTGAGATCCACAGACACGTCCGCCTGATCAAAATTTTCATTTAACCATGTATGGACAAACAGATCCCTGATATGAACATCTGGAACCGTATACAGATATACATCTCTGAAAATACCGGAAAAACGCCAGAAATCCTGATCTTCCAGCCAGCTTCCCGAAGACCATTTAAAGACCAGCACACTGATTTTATTTTCTCCGTCCTGTAAATAAGGCGTCAGCTCAAATTCTGACGGTGTAAAGCTGTCCTCGCTGTAGCCGACAAAATCACCATTGACAAATAACGCAAAGGCGCTTTCTACCCCCTGAAAAGAAATATAGACAGGATGTCCCTTCATCGACAGTGGGATACGCACATAGCGCACATAGCAGCCCACAGGATTAAAATTTTCAGGAATTTCTCCGGGCATAATATCCTCATGCCCGTCCCATGGATAAACAACATTCACATAATGGGGGACGTCATGACCCTGAAGCTGCATATGCCCAGGCACATGAATCGTCCCCCATCCATGACAGTCATAATCTGCAGCCTCAAATCCTTTAATGGATTCATGGTAGCTTCTGGCCCAGTTAAAATACCAGAGTCCGTTTAAAGAATACCTGAAATCCTCCCATTTTTTCTGATCATCTTTAAAAAATTTATGGTCAGAATGTGCAGCAAGCCGGTTCACGGCAAATATCGTTGGGTCTTTCACCCATTGGTAATCAAATTTCACTTATTTTTCCTCCAGTAAACAACACTTATGATCGCTATGCTGTAAAAACAGCTAACCTCATGATAATACACCCTGCTATTTTTAGCAATCTGAATATATTTGGCTGCCATATATAACTATATTAAGATATCAAAATTTACAGCCATTTTAAAAAGTGCGGTTGGGTGCATCCATCGTACGCACCCAACCGCACTTTCTTTATCGGATCATTTTTTAAAACTGATTATTCATTTTCTTTGGCATTTTCTTCAATGACTTTGGCCTGAACATCTGATGGCGCCTGTTCATAGCGGTTAAAAGAATATGCAAAATCACCGCGGCCGCCGGTCATAGAGCGCAGATCAGTGGAATAACCATAGAGCTGAGCCATAGGAATATCCGCAATAATTTCTGTACGACCGCTATCCGCAGGATTCATTCCAAGGACACGCCCCCGGCGTTTATTCAGGTCTCCCATAATATCTCCGGTATAAGAATCCGGTACATAAACAGACAATGAAGCAATCGGCTCTAAAAGCACCGGCTGAGCCTGAACAAAAGCAGCTTTAAAGGCCTGACGGGCAGCGGTCTTAAAGGCCATTTCCGAAGAATCCACCGGATGATAAGAACCGTCAAACAGTGTCGCTTTCACACCCACAACCGGATAACCGGCCATCGGCCCTTTAACAACAGACTCTGCAACCCCCTTTTCCACAGCCGGGAAATAGTTCTTCGGAACAGCACCGCCTACAACCCGCTCTTCAAACACATAAGGTGTTTCCAAATCCCCGGAAGGTTCAAATTCCATGGCAACATCACCATACTGTCCATGTCCGCCGGACTGTTTTTTATATTTTTCACGGACAGAAACCTTCTTTTTAATTGTTTCTCTGTAAGGAATACGCGGTTTCACCAATTCGATTTCAACTTTGTATTTTGCCAGAAGCTTGCTGACGACCACATCCAGATGCTGGTCTCCGATACCGTAAAGCAGCAGCTGATGATTATCTTTATCATTAAATGTTTTCAGTGTAAGATCCTCTTCCATCATCTTGGCCAACGCCTGAGATACCTTATCCTCATCGCCCTTGTTCTTTGTAATATAACGTTTGTATGTATAAGGTGCGGACATTTCAAAACGATCAATCACCAGAGGATCGTTTTTCAGGGATAATGTATCACCTGTCGACGTATTGGTCAGCTTTGCAATGGCTCCGATATCACCGGCTTTAAGCTCAGATACCTCGATGGTTTCCTTGCCGCGGAGAATATAAAGCTTGGAAAGTTTTTCCTCTGTATCTTTATCATAATTATAGACGGTCATATTATTTTTAAGTTCACCGGAGCTGACTTTTACAAGAGAGAATCTGCCGATAAACGGGTCCACGATTGTTTTAAACACATAAGCAGAAAACGGCCGTCTGGAGTCATAATCTACATTATATTCCTTATCTGTTCTCGGGTCTTTTCCGAAAATCTTAATATGATCACGCATTGGAGAAGGAAGAAATTCCACACAGGTTGTGATCAGGTTGGCAACACCGTAGCCCAACAGACCGGAACCGCACTGTACAGGAACAACACTGCCTTCATTGACATTCATACGCAAAGCATCAATAATCTCATCAAGCGTAAATTCTTCTCCGCCGAAATACTTTTCCATCAGTTCCTCATTCGTCTCTGCAACAGCCTCAAGAAGAGCCTCACGGCATTCTTCCAGTTCAGGCTTTACATCATCCGGAATATCTCTGGGTTCCCACTTACCATCTGGGGCAAACTGACGGCCTTCCATCTTTACCACATTGACAGCGCCGGTAAACTTGCCGTTTTCTTTAATAGGCAAATGGAACGGCGCAACCTTTTTGCCGTAAAGCGCCTTTAGATCATTGACAACCTTCATATAATCCGCATGTTCATCATCCATGTCCGTGACAAAGATCGCCCTGGGGATTCCAAACTTTTCACAGTTATTCCATGCCTTGATTGTACCGGCTTCCACACCGGCTTTGGCGGAAACAACAATTATGGCTGCATCGGCTGCGGACAATGCCTCCTCTACCTCACCGACAAAATCCATGTATCCCGGTGTATCAAGCAGGTTAATTTTCCAGTAATCCCATTCAATGGGAATAATGGAGGTGCTGATTGAAAACTTTCTCTTAATTTCTTCTTTATCGTAATCACTGAGTGTGTTACCGTCATCAACCTTGCCCTGACGAGTTGTTACGCCGGCTGCAAATGCCATGGCCTCTGCCAAAGTTGTCTTACCACAGCCGCCGTGTCCTAAAATAGCAACGTTACGTATGTCCTGAGTCTTGTAAACCTTCATGTCGTATTCCTCCAATACTGTTAAGATTGATTTTTAAAACCATGGCTATATTTTACTAAATATTTCAGAATTTTTCAATAGTTTTATATGAATTATACAATTTTCTCAAAACAAAATCACAAAACCCTTCAGTTATCCTTGCTTTTTATTCCGGTTGGTGATAAGTTATCTATACTACATCTTTATCTTTACTATATTTTATGATTAAGGAGGGAGCTTGATGTCCCAAACAATAGGCTTCATCGGACTTGGACTCATCGGCGGTTCCATTGCCAAGACAATTCGCCGGGTGCATCCGGATTACAGTATCATAGCCTGCGATGCCAACAGAGAAAATCTTACCCAGGCCCTGGCCGATGGTACTTTAAATCAGGCCCATGACACTGTTTCACAGGGTTTTGCCCGGTGCGATTTTATATTTTTATGTGCGCCTGTTCATATTAATATTCATTATTTACATATATTAAAAAATATCATTTCCCCCGGCTGTATTCTCACAGATGTGGGCAGTGTGAAAAATCAGATTCATAAGGCCGTAGAAAGTCTTGAGCTGACCCGGCAGTTTATCGGCGGACATCCAATGACCGGTTCGGAAAAAAGCGGATATGCCAGCGCCAGCGACCGGCTGCTGGAAAATGCCTATTATATCATAACGCCTACTGCAAACAATGACCGGTCAGATATTGACCGGCTGGTGGCTCTTGTAAAGTCCCTGGCAGCGCTGCCAGTCGTTTTAGACGCAGGTCATCACGATTATATTACAGCGGCCATCAGTCATCTGCCCCATATTATCGCCTATACCCTTGTCAATTTAGTCAAAGAATCCGATGATTCCGACGAACGCATGCGTATGCTGGCCGCCGGCGGTTTCAAGGATATTACCCGAATCGCCTCCTCATCACCTGTGATGTGGCAGCAGATCTGCGGTGAAAACAGCGAAAACATCCTTCTTGTTCTGGATAACTACATTCACAGCCTCCGACAGATTGAAACCGCCATCAGAGAAAATGATGAAACCTATCTGCTGGATTATTTTGATCGGGCCAAAGCATACCGCAATGCCATTCCAAAATCCGGAGCCAAAGGAAGCATTCGCCCGCTCTATGATATTTATGTGGATATTATCGATGAATCCGGAGCCATTGCTACCATTGCCACTATTCTGGCAACCAACGGTATCAGCATTAAAAATATTGGAATTATCCACAACCGGGAATTTGAAGAAGGCGTGCTTAAAATCGAATTTTACGAAGACGCAGCTTCAGACAAAGCCGTCCAGCTTTTAAGACGTTTCCATTACGTTGTCCATGAACCAAAGTAAAAACTTCACATTAAAGCGGAAAGGAACATCATTATGATACATATACAAAAGGCAGGTCCCCTTCACGGAACATTTACCGTTCCAGGGGATAAATCTATTTCTCACAGAAGCATCATGTTTGGCGCCCTTGCCAAAGGGACAACCACAGTCCATGGTTTTTTACAGGGTGCAGACTGTCTGTCCACCATTTCCTGTTTTAGAGCCATGGGCATTGAGATCGAAAACAGCAATGAAACTGTTAAAATTCACGGCCGTGGTCTCCATGGCCTGACACCGGCAAAGCATATGCTGGATACGGGCAACAGCGGCACAACAACCCGGTTAATTTCCGGAATTCTGGCCGCTCAGCCCTTTGTCACCACTCTAAATGGCGATGCCTCCATTCAAAAACGTCCCATGAGGCGAATCATAGAGCCACTCACTAAAATGGGGGCCAGTATCGAAAGTCTGAAAAATAATGACTGTGCACCTTTAAAAATCACCGGTCGTCCCCTTCACGGCATCACATGGCAGTCTCCGGTAGCCTCGGCCCAGGTGAAATCCGCAATTTTACTGGCCGGACTATATGCCGACAGTCCAACTACAGTCATCGAACCAACCCTGTCCAGAAACCATACCGAGCTTATGCTTACTGCACTGGGAAGTCAAATCACCACCAAGATTACAGACCACGCCGCCATCACCATACATCCCGTATCAAACCTGTATGCCCGGGATATATTTGTCCCTGGCGACATTTCCTCTGCCGCCTATTTTATCGCTGCAGGCCTGATCGTTCCAGGTTCTGAAATCACTATAAAAAATGTGGGCATTAATCCAACCCGTAATGGCATTCTCCGTGTCTGTCAGGCCATGAATGCCGATATAACCATTGAAAACATCCGTACCTGGGGCAGCGAATCAGTTGCCGATCTTACAATCCACACGTCCAATTTACAGGGAACAACGATTGAAGGAGATCTGATCCCCACACTGATCGATGAAATCCCGGTGATTGCAGTTTTAGCCTGCTTTGCCCGGGGCACAACAATCATTCGGGATGCTCAGGAGCTCAAAGTGAAGGAATCCAACCGAATCGACCTGTGTGTCAATCATCTGAAAGCCATGGGGGCAGATATTATCCCCACCGATGACGGCATGATCATCCATGGCGGACGCCCGCTCCACGGGGCCTGCATCGACCCTTCCCTTGACCACCGCATTGCCATGGCCTTTGCAATTGCCGCTTTGGCCAGCGATGGAATCACTCAAATCAAAGATGCCGCCTGTGTGGATATTTCATATCCAGGATTTTTTAAAGATCTGCAAATGCTGCAAAAATAAAACGTACGCCGCCAGACATATCACAGCAAAAAGCCCTCCATACTGTAAACAACGATCTGTCTTTATCGTTTTACAGCCTGGAGGGCTTTCTTCATCAATAGATTCTTCATCAAAATCAAAATTTACAGTTTCAGCTGTCTTCTTAGTTTATTCCACACAACCGCCTGGAAATATTCATAAGCTTTATCATAGATCAGCAGAACAAACTGTCCGGCCACCGCAAATATCAGTAAGAGCCACAATGACATTTTCCCCGGGTATATAAGTTTAGGCAAAAAAATCAGTGTCGGAATATACATGACATTAAAGACCGCATAACGGATACACCAGAAAACAAAAGTACGCCTCTGCATAGCAGGGGCTGCAGCAATCTTTTCAAAAGCCAGTTCCCGCACATAGATATATAGGCTCATAGCGCCATAGGTCAGACAATACAGTTTGTTCGGCGCAATGATCAGTGCCAGACAAATGCCTGCAAAAAGGAAGGCTGCGCCTGGCCCCAAACTACACTCCCGGACGGCAATCCCTGTACAAAAAGCCGCTGCAGCCATGAAAAACAGTGTTGCCGGTTCAAAGTATCCCCCCAGCAGCGTCAACACCATGGCTACAGCCAGCAAAAGTCCCAAAAAAGCCATCTTTTTTGAACTTACATGCATGAACAAAGATCGCCTCCCATACATTCACACAGCTGGTCGGCCACACATAAATCACAGCACATGTTGCCCGTCCCGCAGGTTGACTGGGGACGTCCATAATCCATCCCACCGCCCTGATAGCGGTTGGTCCGCCACTGCAGCTGATTAACCAGGTTTCGATACTCCGGATTTTGGGGTTCCATAGACGCTGCCCGGTTTGCATCGTTCATAGCCTGAAGATTATTGCCGATTCCTGCATTGGCTACTGCACTGTAATAATACCAGCGGGCATCCCGATTTGGAATGCCGTTAAGCGCATTCAGAGCATCCCGGTATCGTCCATTAGAGATAAAATTATAAACAGCCGTCAGTTCCACACTGTTTGAACCGGAGGAACTGTAGGAACCGCCATAAGAACCGCCATATCCTCCGCCGGAATAAGAGCCTCCCCGCTCCCGCTCATCCATAATCTGCTTATAAGCCTCCTGTACCTCCTTAAACTTCTCCTCTGCCAGATCAGATAAAGGGTTATCTGCGTAGGAATCCGGATGATACTTTCTGCTCATGTTACGGTATGCTTTTTTAATTTCGTCGTCCGATGCATTGGGGGAGACCCCAAGCACACTATATGGATCTGATATCATTAATGACTTCCTCTCTGTATTTTATCAAATTTTTTCCATACACCGGCGTAAAGTATGTTTCTTAAAATCTCAGCATCCTCCACGCAGGGCAATTTTTCAAATTCTATTGTACACTCTGCCATCATCATATTCAACATGTATTTACATTCTTCTGTGAAATTTTCGTGACCGCAGATCTCTTTAAGGGGATTATAGCTGCCTGAAGCCTGATCCTTTTCAAGGTCATCAAAGGCATCCATAATATATATAAATTTCCCCAAAAAAAATCCGATGCGCCGTAAAGACAGATCCCAGCCGTCCTTTTTATAGACAAGCAGTGTCTCCATAATTTTTCCAAAACATCCGGCAACCTTATCAATACTTGTTTCATTTTTTTCTTCCATCATGTGAAGCTGCTTCAGCCAATAGCTGATCGCCCGACATTTCTGGGGATACTTTTTTCGCAGACGACGATAGGTTTTTCGCAAAATAGCCGAGCCAAACTGACCGGCCCGGCTGCCCTCATCTTTCCAGTCATCCACAAGATGATGATATACAAGGATAATATTCATATCTGCCGCATATTCACTGAATTCATTCATCAGCATCTGCTGTTTTTTTACAGGATGCACCTTACATCGGTGCGCTTCCCTTTTTGTCTCACATTCATACAGACTGGTCAGCAGCATAACAAGAAAAGTCATATCATAGGTCAGTGTCAGCTGCCCCAGAAAGCCATATTTTTGCTTTAATGTCCTGCACAGGCCGCAATAATAGGCTTTATATTTATAGTATTCCTTCATTTTAAGTTCAGGTTCATTTGCAGTGACATAACCAAACATTCCAACATTCCTTTCATGGCCGCTTCACGGCGGCTTAAATTATTCACTCACACGGATACTTCAATCCCCACATTTTACGAATCCGATCCATAATCCGCATATTTTCCAGGGTGACCACCCAGGGAAGGCGGCTGCTTTCCAGTTCTTTGTCCTTAATGCAGGCTGCCGCCTCACGAATAGAATATTCGAATCCATTAACCTCGTGAGGGAAAAAGGCCACTTCGGGTTCTTTAAAATTTCTATACAAAACAACCCTTTGACCGGCCGTAAAATGATCGATCACAATTTTACCATACTCACCGGAAATCACCGCACCATTGCCTGTATCAGACACAACCGAAGCACTAAGTGAAGCCAGCCGCCGTCCGCCTCTGTAGGATAATGTAATGGTATGATGTTCATCCGTTCCAGCTTCACCGATATAAGCCATGGTCTGAATATCCTCAATATCATATCCCAAAATCATGGTCGCATAATTAACAGGATAGATCCCCACATCCAACAGGGCACCGCCGCCCAGGTCCTTATTAAACCATCGGCTCTTTGGAAAGCCCTGCGCAGGAAATCCAAAATGACCTTCCACAAAACGCACCTCGCCAATCTCACCATCATTAATCCACTGACGCACCTGATGGGTTGTCGGCAAAAAACGGGTAACCATGTTTTCCATAAAAAACACATTATGGTCATAGGCCACATCAATCAGGTACTGAACCTGATTGGCATTCATAGCCACAGGCTTTTCACACAGCACATGCTTGCCGGCTTTCATGGCCGCAGCCGCATGCTCCACATGGCAAGGATGCGGCGTGGCAATATAGATAGCCTGAATCTGGTCATCCGAAAGCATACGCTCATAAGATTCATAAGCCTGCCGGACATGATGTGCCTTTGCAAAATGATAAGCATTTCCATAATTTCTGGAAGCCACGCCGTAAGCACACACATCATCCGTCATCGCATTTAATGTATCCGCAAATTTAGTGGCAATACCACCGGTGCCGATGATTCCCCAATTTAACATACATAAAACCTCCCTGTCCCCAAAAATCCACACGCCCGTCGGGCAGTACTGTTATGATTTATAGTAACATATCTCCTTTTAAAGCTCAACGCTGTTTAGAAAAAATTAACGATTGGATTATATTTTTTTAAACTTGCACTTTTGACTCTGGTATCATAAAATTAAAGTATCATTGACACACATGATCATCACGATATATTGTTCTAAAAAGGAGGGGTACATGAATGATTATTGATCGTTTTGAAGGCGATGATGCCATTTGTGAGGATAAAAGCCAACGGATGATTACAATTAAGCGCAAACAACTCCCCATCGACGCCAGGGAAGGGTCTGAAATTCTGTACGAAAATGGCAATTTCATTTTAAAAGATAATGCCAGTGAACGAAAACGGCTTCAGGAAAAAATGCGGGAACTTTTTCAAAGAAAAACAGATTAAAAATAAACGGGACAGCAATTTCAGTAATTTGTGAAATTCTGTCCCGCATAGAATACCATATCCATTTTTAAGAAACACTACTGCCTTCCAGACCTTTACGATATTTTCTGAAAATATGTTCAGCCTTTTCCCGATTAGCAGAAACCGCCATAACAATAATCATAAACAACCCCAGTATAACATCCTGCATTGTAGAAGGAAGGCCAAGAGCAATCAATCCGGTAAATATAATGCTAATGCATAGCTCTCCGATCAGAATATTCAAGGCCAGATTATCAATCAAAGCAAGCAGTTCCATACCGATCATCACGCCCATCATTGGCTGAAATACCATGGAAAGACTGCTCATATTAATAGCACCGGTGACCGAATTGGAGTAGCTGATCTGAAGTACACCAACAACACCCAGAAAAATTCCTCCCACCAGATAACATCCAAAATTTATCCGGCCAGGTTTAATTCCCATATTTTTTGCCAGCAACTCATTGTTACCCACGACCCGAACGTGATAACAAAATTGTGTTCGATAATAAATCATATAAAAAATTATCATCATGACAAGACAAACCATGTAATTATAGGGTGCTTTCCCCAAAAAGGCAATATCACCGGAAATCTGAATAAAGCTGTGGCTGCCCATCACCGTATAAGTAAGCACTTCAAGAAGCATTACAAATCCCAGGGAAAGTACAAGGGACGGAATACGAAATAGATTGTGGCAAAGCCCCATAACTGCACCAACGAGCAGACCCGCAATCAGGCTTCCAGCAATTAATCCGGCCAGTCCGAAATACTGGGATAAAAATCCGCCAAAAGCCGCACAAACAATCACTCTTGAACCGGTACTTAAATCAAAAATACCTGCAGCCATACCAAATGCCATACCAAGCCCCATAATTACAGGAATCACAGACTGGGAAACAATAACATACAGACTATGTAGTCCAAATCCCGGCGCAAGAATCCAGAAGATGATAAACAGCAGTACAGGGATAACAAATACACCGGCAATTTTCCAGATTTTATTTGACATCATTTTTCTCCTTTTTATGCTAACCCAATCTACTCTGCCTGGGCCTGCTTTCTTTCCGCCACTTCACTAACACTAAAATTATCAGCCATTTCCTGCAAATCTTCCAGCGTAAGATTGGGATTGGTTGTTTTTAACAAAAGGCTTTTTATTTCTTCATCCGTATAAATCGGTGTATCACAGGCAATATATTCATAAAACTGTTCCAGCTGTTCACTATTTTCTACAAGTGAATATTTAAGCACAATTTCCGGAGTCTCCTGAGCAACCGGGGTTTCTAAAATAGCATTAACAAGCAGGGATGACGCCAATACAGAATCCATTACCAAAAGATCACTCAGGGTAGCCGTAATAGTCCCGGTTTCAAAGAAAGCTTCAGATCCATCCTCAGTATCTACAGTAATATACTTGACTTCGCCCGCCTTTCCCGCATTCTCAATCGCTGTGGCAATAGCATTGACATCTCCGGTCGCTGTGGATGCGACACGTATAATACCGCTTAAGTCCGGATAAGAGGCAATAAAACTTTCAACAGCTTTTGCACCATCACCAGCCTGAGCCAGTGCCCTCACCTCAGCGACCTGTGTCAGGCCGAATTCCTCAGCAGCCTGATTCAGTCCCTGTTCTCTCAAAGCACCCGTTGTATCACCTACAGCTGTAGAAATAATCGCATATTCTTTTCCGCCAGCCTGAGCCAATGCCTGCCCCATAGCGTAACCAGCAGAAACCTCATCCTCATAAACCATACCTGCATAATAGTCAGAAGCTTCCACAATTTCTTTAACCTCCGGATCACTTATGGAACGCATACTGATCACAAAATACACTCCGGCATCCTCACAAAGCGATACAATACTGGGAAGTACAGATTCTGCCATAGGTGTTACAAATACGCCGTCACACCCGGCCTGAATCAGTTTTTCTACTGCATTGACCGTACCCTCAGGTGTAAAATCAAAGACCTCTGTCACAAGCTCCCCACCGGCAGCCCGCGCCACAGCCTCTCTGTTTTTATGCATAGCAGACATGACCGCATTATATGTAGGCGCTGTGGGATAGCCGATTTTAAAAGATGTCTCACCATCCACATCATCGGCTGATGCCTCAGTTTTCTCTCCTGCCTCTGATATCGTCATATTCCCACTGCCATCTTGTCTGTCTTCCGTCTGAGCACCATTATCTCCTTTTGTGTCTGTTTCTGAGGTACAGGCCGTAAGTCCTGTTGCCGCCATCACTATTGCCAGTCCCATTGCCAATAATTTTTTTCTTAACATTTTAAACTTCTCCTTTATAATAATTATTTTATAACAACCATATTCTTTCTGTCAAAGGTCATGCTGATTGCCACAAGAAAAACAATCCCTTTGACGACCTGCTGGGTCAAAACCCCCAGCCCCCACATGTTCATGCCGATAGACAGTACCGCCATAATTAAACTGCCAATCACCGCACTTCTATATTTTGCCGTAGTTCCTCCGGTTAACGGCATACCGCCCAAAAGCAAAGCATTTAATGTGTTCACTTCAAAGCCTGCGCCTGTGGAGGATGAGGCTGTTGCTGAACGAATCAAACAGAAAAATGCTACAACACCAGCCATAAAACCCATGATTATAAAGCCCCGAATTTTTACTTTTGTCACCGAAATGCCACTCTGAACAGCAAATTCCGGATTTGATCCCACAATTTTACATTCCTTACCAATTCTTGTTTTTTCAAATAGAATATAACCTAGAACAATAAAAAATATCATCAGCCCAATTCGCAAAGGAACGCTGTCCCACTGAAGCATTTTGTATGGCACACTCAGAGAACCGCTGCCAAGCACCCAAATTACAATACCACTGACTACAAATTTTACAGCCAGAGTTGCAATAAATGATGTAACCTTAAACACACCATGCACAAGACCACACACAAGACCGATTAAAATACCACAGATTATCCCAGCCGGCAATGCCAGTAGAGGATAAATTGCAGCGGCCTTGGCAGCAACCGCACATGAGAGGGCAACATTGGCAGCAATGGAAAAATCCAAAATACCCTGAGATAGTAAAAAGACCATTCCCGTTGTTCCCAACATAACAATGAAAACCTCATTGACCATGGAACCCATATTTTTAACCGACAAAAGCCGTCCACCACTGACAATCTGAAAAAACACAACAACCACAATAAGCCCAATAAAAGGAAGATAATTATAGAGAAGCTTTTGTATATCCAATAAATTCTTTTTCATTTCTTCCACCTCCCCTAAATAATGTACTCAATCAACTGATCTTCCGTCATCCGGTCATCGCGCTTAAACTCACCGGTAATTTGACCATCCTTTATAATTATTGTCCGATCACTCATACCGATAATTTCCATCAGTTCTTCTGAAATCATTAAAATAGCCTTTCCCTGGGCTTTCAATTCCATCATCAGCTCATAAATAGCAGCCTTAACACCAATATCAATACCTCTGGTGGGACAGTCAAATATAAAAATCTCCGCATCAAAGCCAACCCAGCGTGCCACAGATACTTTCTGCTTATTTCCGCCTGACAGATACATTACATATTGATCAATACTGTTCATTTTTATACTCAAGGCTTTGGCCCACCGGTCCACAAAGGCACGTTCCATCTTGTTTGTAATCAATCCATATCTTTCCAGCTTTTTTAAAGACGGCGCACAGATATTGTCTTTTATACTGGCGCCCAACATCAGTGCCTCTTTGTCTCTGTTTTTCGCCACATAACCCACCTTATTTTTCATGGCAATCACCGGATTCTTAATTTTTCGTCCATCTCCGAAGCATACGCAACCTCTGTCTGGCTCCAACAAACCAAACATTAATCTTCCCACATCATGCATACCGCAGTCTGTGAGCCCACCAAGCCCTACAATCTCACCACGATAAAGCTTCATGCTCACATCCTTTAAAATACCATAACTGACATTTCTCAGTTCAATCGCAACCTGGTCTGTACGTGTTGCTTTAAAATCATTTCTATAGAAATTTTCCGAGACTTCCCTTCCAACCATAAGCCTGCGAATTTTTTCATCACTAAAATCCTTTTTATCAAGCGTTTCAATCAGTTTTCCGTCTCTAAGTACAGTCAGACAATCGCAAACATTTTTTACTTCCGCAATATCATGAGAAATAAAAATAACACTCTTACCCTGATGCTTCATATTCTCCATCAGTCTATATAAAAGCTCCCTGCCATAGCGACTCAACGCTGTTGTTGTTTCATCCACAATCAAAACATCCGGATTCTTTTCCATGGCCCTGGCAATTTCCACTAATTTGCGATCTTCAAAAGTAAGCCTTCCTGTAAGCATACGTTCATTAATATGTCCGGCACCAATCAGACCCAGTGCAGCTTTTGCTGCTTTATACATTTTTTTCAGATCCATGATACCATTTTTAGAAAACTGTTTTTCTTTCCCCACAAAAATATTGGCAGCAACCGAAATGGCATCAAAAGTTCCCTGTTCCTGTAAAAGCATACAAACCCCTCGAGCATTGGCGTCTAATGTATCTTCAGGCATATAAGGGTGACCCTTTAAAAAAAGCACGCCACTATCACATCTGTATACACCGGCGATGATGGACGACAGTGTGGATTTGCCCGATCCGTTCTCCCCGATTAACCCGTGAATTTCTCCCTGGCTCACGTATAAATCCACTTCATCTAATGCCCTTGTAGAACCAAAAGATTTATTCACACCTCGGACGCTGACCATTTCTTTTTTGGTCAGTTTTTGTTGATCCATTGTCTGTTCCCCCTTCTTTCGTTTGAATTAATCTTATTATAAAAATTTTATTTATTAAAGAAAACCATACAAAACTTATATTTTGTATACTTTTCTTACGACTAAACCAAAAAACATACAAAATTCTTCAAAATCATGTATAATATGTATAAGTTTCAATGAAAAAGGAGCGAAAAAATATGCCAGAAATCACACTTATGATTGTTGAAGATGAAAAACTGATCCGTGAAGATCTAATGACAATTATTGACTGGAAGGCTGCAGGATTTCACATCATAGCTGAGGCCATCAATGGCAAGCAGGGACTGCGTAAATTCGAACAATATCACCCTCAACTGGTCATCAGTGATATTAAAATGCCCATTATGGACGGCCTGACCATGATTAAATCCATCAAGCACATCTGCCCTTCCGCAGAATTTATAATTTTAAGCGCTTACAATGAATTTGACTATGCAAAGGAAGCGCTTCGTCTGGGGGCCAGAGATTACATTCTGAAAACAGAAATATCTCCTGAATATATATCCGAAAAATTAACCGCCATACGCAGCAGTCTTTGCCGCAGTCAGGAGACAATCACCGATGCGCTGGAAAAGAAAATCAGAGACCTCGTGGATCATATATCCGGATTTGGTGTCAGACCAGCCACCCACCTGGACAATCGGGAACCGGCGATGTATGAAAACATCCAAATCAATGAAAATATCGATAAAATATGCGATATGCTTCAAAATTATTTTTCCTCGGAACTTTTTGAGCATATCTGTGCATTTTCCTATCAACAGATCTGTGAAAAGTGTAATGTATTGGAAACTGCCACCAAACCACAGCAGCCACTACTTTCTTCACCGGATCAGCTGCGTCAATGGCTTTCGAAAGAACTTCCCAGACTGTCTTTTGTCAGCCACTGTACGAGAAACCGTCATTATCCGCCGGTTATAATCAATGCCATTGATTATATTCAGAAAAATTTCAGCGATCCCGATCTGAAAATCAGCATTATTGCGGATGCCGTAGGCCTTAGCAGCGGCAGGCTCAGTACCCTTTTTAAAAAAGAAACAGAAAAAACCATCAATGAATTTATTACTGAACTCCGTATTAGCGAGGCAAAAAAACTTCTGTCCACAGGCAATTATAAAATTTATGAGGTTTCAGACCGAGTGGGATATAAAACCAGCCAGTACTTCAGCCAGGTATTCTATCAACTTGCCGGGTATTACCCTAATCAGCATAAAAGAGGAAACTAAACCATGAAATTACTTCAAAAATACCGTAGTTCAAAAATTGTACGAAAAATAATTAAAACTATATTGGTTTTAGAAATCATCAGTCTCATTATCACTGTTTTTTTGTCCTATTTCATTTTATGGCCCCGGCTGAAAAATTCGGCCATCAGCAAAGCATCGGCCACAAATGCTGAAATTGCCAATCAGATTAATACTGCCGTCACAACCATGGCCGATCTCAGCGGATTCATCCAAAATTCATCTCAGCTTCATCAGGCTTTGGACGATTATCATCATCACCCAAATGATCAATATTATAACCGGGTCTGTCTGGTCATCAATAACCTGACATCTTCTATAAGCAGTATCCGTGGTGTTATTTTAGATGAAGGCAACGGAACCGCCTACACATCCATCATTAATTTAAGTGACCGGGATTTTGTCCTTCTTGAAACCCCTTGGTATAAAAACCTGCAGCGCAGTGCCTACAGCAAAGGCTATTCCTCCATCTATTCTGTCAGACAACAAACAGAATTTTACACCATGGCCTATGTATCCAACCATTATATCGGTACAAAAAACTATACGTTATCTGTATTTTTTAATGTCAACTCCATGATTCAAACCGTAGATACACTGTCTTCCAATCTTTTTAACGGCTGTGTGATTACGGACGAACAGGGAAATATTTTCTATGAAAACCGTGACAGCGGCCACATTGACCAGCTGCTTTCCGATGACTCGACCTATAGGGAATTGTTTTTACCTCAGCAGAATTATATCCATGATGAAGCCGGTTATTATTTTAACTGCGTAATTCCAAAAAGTTTCTGGCATTCCATTACATTTATTGATCACCTTTCCCTGACTGCCACCTTCTGGGAACATTTTTTTATCACATTACTGCTATGTAGTATTTTATGCCTAATCACCATTTTATTCATGGTCCCCCTCATTTACAAAATAATTTCTCCGATCCACACGTTGAGTACAACCATGAACAGGGTATCCGACGGACATTTAGATGTACGCTCCAATGTCTGCACCAATGATGAAATCGGAGAATTATCCATAATTTATAATCATATGCTGGACAGTTTAAACAGGCAGATTCAATCTATCGTGGAATACGAATCAAATGAACAGAAAATGAAGTATAATCTGCTCATTGCACAAATCGATTCTCACTTTATTTACAATACCATGAGTATCATCAATTCTCTGGCTCGCAGAAAAAAATATGAAGATATTATTTCTATCAATTCTGCCCTCATTAAAATTTTACAAAACTGTCTCCGAGTCAAAGACATTGACGTCACCGATACCGTTGCTCAAGAAATGGATATTGTTAATCAGTACTGGATCATAGAAAATAAACGGTATGATAATCACGCCAATCTAATCTGGCAAGTCCCTGATTCCATGCTTAATCATCCGATTCCCAAAAATCTTATTCAACCATTAGTGGAAAACTGTCTGTTTCACGGACTCATTGATGAGGAAACCGGCGAAATTTTTGGAACAATTACAGTCTCCATCAACAATGCCAGTAACCAGATTATCATCCGTGTTCGAGATAACGGCAAAGGAATTCCCGAAGAAAAGCTTGATCTTTTAAATAACCCGGGAGAACTAACCAGGCAGCTTAACGATCGTGGCCGCCACATCGGTCTTTCCAATATTCGCCAGCGTCTCAGCTATATTTACAATGGACATGCCAACATGATTATCAATAATGACAGCGGAACTGTTGTCACCCTATATCTGCCTGAATATCCAACGAAGTTTTCATAAAAAAACATGAAAAATCCGGAGTCAAAAATCTATAATGGAATTTTTGGCTCCGGATTTTAGTCCAGTCAAATGCGATTTATGATTTTAGTTCAATATAACGCATAAACTTTCCGTTCCCAATATATTCATGGTCAATCCCCGCTGCAGGAATATGTAAATATCCATGAATATTGGCTGGAATACTGATAGACAGCATAACCTGGTTTTTCTTCTTTTCCCATGATATTTCAATTTTACCCCTGCAGCTTTTATAAGATCCCGAAACAGATTTAAGATCAAAATCAAAATCCGGAGATATCTGGATCTCACTATACCCTGGTTTCAGACATTTAAGCCCCATTAAGGTTTTATACAGCCAAAAGCATAGTGGTTATAAGACTGTCTGGTCACTGTACCGTCTTCAAAAACGGCATTCCATGTCTCCCACATGGTTGTTGCCCCCATTTTGACCTCATACAGCCAGGAGGGACAACGCTCCTGATATAAAAGCAGCTTCGCCGTATCCTTTTTACCGCAGGCACACAGCGTATCCATGAGAAAACCGATGGACATAAAGCCGGTATCCAAACATCCGCCATTATTTTTAATCAGCAGCGCCAAACGGTCTGCCAGTTTTTGCCGACTGTCTTCTCTGATCATATCCATAGCCAATGCCATGACATATAACCCCTGAACATCATTGGCAATGCGGCCATCCTCAGAAACATAAGCCGCTTCAAAAGCATATCGAATTTTTTGATTTAACTGTTCATACGCATCAGCCAAACCTTCTTTTCCTAAAACCCGGCATATTTTTGAAAAGATTTTCGTCGTATTGGCATAAACTGCTGTAGCAACATATTCTTTGGTTGTATTTGCAGATCGGTACATATCTGTTTTTCCATCTTCATTGCAGCAGCTGGGGTACAGCCAATCCCCAAAATGAAAATTCGTGTTCCATAAATATTTTTGGATTTCAAGGCTTTTTGCATCTGTACCAAAATCTGGATGGACGCCGCTTTCAACCTCATGTCGAACATATTCCACCCATCTTTTCATAGATTCAAAATTTTCCTCCAAAACGGAACGATCTCCGTAAAACTCATACAGATACCAGGGGAGCGCCACAATAACATCTCCCCAACCGGCCGATGTATGAGTACCAAAAGTAGGAATCTGAAGCTCCTCGTATGCACGGATATAGGGAATAACAATTGGAATCAGCCCATTTTCAAACTGCTCTGTACGTATATTAGTTAACCATTTTTTAAAAAAGGTCAGCATATCCTGATTAAAACAGCAGGTTTTCCCATAAACCCACACATCTCCAGTCCAGCCCGCCCGCTCCCGCTGAGGACAGTCTGTGGGAATGGAAAGAATATTGCCTCTCTGACTCCATAAAATATTGGACTGAAGCTGATTCAAACGCGGATCCGAAGTCTGAAAACTGCCTGTTATTTCACAATCCGTACCAACCACAACACCCAGAATATCCGTTTTCCTAAGCTTCCCTGGCCACCCGGTAATGCGAACATATCGGAATCCATGAAAGGTAAATTCAGGTTCATAAACTTCCAACGCTTTGCCTTTTAAAATATATATATCGGTCTGATCCCGATTGAAGCCATCCACACAGTTAATAAAGTTTCCGTCTTTATCCAGAACTTCTGTATGTTCAATCTTGATTTCGCATCCAGCCTCACCCCTGACATAGATACGGACATGTCCAACCATATTTTGTCCGAAATCCACCACAAGCTCTCCCTTTGGTGTTTTAAAAATATCTATTGGTTTTAAAATATCAAGAGATTTCACTGTTTGGGTTACACATCCGTAAAGCCGGTCCACATCCGAAGCAAACCTGTATTTATTCTCCTGATCTTTAGAATGATCACACACAAAATCTTTCACAATCTGACAACAACGCCAATTTTTATCATCTTCTGCCAATGCCTCCAGACGGGTATCGTATTTTTCTCCAATCAGAAGATCTGAATAAACATAAGGACTTTGTACATATTCAAAGCTTTCATCCGAATGAAGCGTAATACAGGTTCCATCTGTCATAAATACAGCCATTTCCATCAAAGCACAAAGCCGACTTCCATAATTATCACCCAACCCCAGAATCCCAAATTTCCCCTTAAACCAGCCATCTGCCAGAATAAAGGATATTTCGTTATCTCCAGGTCGAAGATAAGGCGTTACATCATAAGTTTGATATTCAAGATATCTATAATAGTTGGTAAAACCTGGCGCAAACAATTCATCAGACACATACCAGCCATTAACTTTCAAACGGTAAATACCATGGGCTGTCATATAAATTCTGGCTTTTTCAGGCTTTACATCCTCAGGCATTTCAAAGCGTTTTCTAAAAACGAAGCAGGGGTCCAGCTTACGATCCGGCTCAAAATTTACATTTTTGCCATTCATCATATCCAGCAGAATTTTTCCCATGTCCTTATTTTTCCGTTTTTCTTCATCGCCGCTCTCCCGATTCTGGCATTGAGTTCCAATCCAGCTGCCCTGCCACTGATGCTTTGTAAAACGCGTCATCAGCCCGGTCTCAAAAAAGGCTCGGTCACTAACCGCTGTCCGCTCCTTTGTATCCCACACAGTAATCTTATACTCATAAACCGTTGCCGGCAAAAGGGAGTCTCCCAAATAGACAGAAGACATACACTGCGCTTCCTCTACCCGCCCAGAATCCCATACCATTTTTTCTCCGTCATAAACCTGGATTCGATAGGCCTTCTGAAACATTTGCCCCTTTGAATCCACAAGATTCCAGGAAAATTCAGGATGTTCGCAGTCAATCCCGATGGGGTTGATAAGATGATTACACCGTACATTGGCAATTCTAAACATACGATCTTCCTCCTCCACTATTATATTTCCATTTACTGTCATTATATCGTTCTGGAAAATGTAAAAAAAGTGTACAAAGCAACTGTTTTGTACACTTTTCTTTCCAGTCATCCTTAATCCTTCGGGAACTGAAGTTCCACCGGATATTCCTGAAAGTATAAAGGGGAAGAAATACAATCAGCCTCCATAACCGTAAACCGATCATGAGACTGACAATAGACCGGATTCAGCCGTCTAATATCATAAATACTTTTCGGCGGGCACTTCAGGCAGATATAATCTCCACCTCTGATTGCCCGGTAGTAAGGTGAGGAAGGAAAGCGCTCATAAATTTCCACATACACATAACCGGTCATTTTATCCCCGCAAATATCCGCCAAAAGTCCCGAAGGATAATTGGCCGAAATTCCATACTTTTCTGCCAGATCAAAAAGACAGCTTAATTTTTTATGAAATTCCACCGAAGTAGATTGATTTTCCAAAGGCATACATAAAATGTTTCTTTCCGGTATCATTCGTATATAAAAATCATCACAGTCCCTGAATTTTTCTGTTCCCTCCAAGCCTCGCGCTGCCAGCTTAAGCCGGTTTAAGCATGTCTGAAGCTGTGCAATCTTTTCACAGGCCCTCTGCTGTCCGTCATTAATTAATCCTTTCAAGTCAAACTGTCCCTCACCATCCATATAGTTATGCCAATTTTTCAGTGGAATATCTAAAATCAGTAAAAATTTAATCATATCTACAGCCAGCATCTGCTCATTTTTATAATACCGATATCCGGTTTCCCCATTAATCACAGCCGGTTTGAGAATCCCTATTTTCTCGTAATATCTGAGAGATTTTGTGCTGATATTCTTAATTCGGGCGACCTCCCCGATGGTCAGATATTCTTCCATCTCAATCTCCATCCTTTATTAATTTCTCTTGATTCACAAAAGTATCCCTGTCTGCAAATAGCGCTTCATTACAGAAATAATCACATTTGCAGAAATTTTTTAGTCATATAAATAAGACTTGACCTTACCATAAGGGTAAGGTTTACAATGATTATACAACAATATGAAGCATCGGCTCAAGTCATAAGCCGATATTTAATATAGCAGGAGGTGTTTTTTGTGTCCACATTAATTAAACCGATTCATACAGGTATCAGTGTTTACAACATGGAGGAATCTCTGAAGTGGTATGAAAAAGTGCTGGGCTTTAAGCTTATCTGTGATAATGGATTCATCCAGCCCTTAAAAACCCGAATCTGTTTTATCCAGCTTGATGATTTCCAACTCGAACTGTTTGAATATGAAAGTCCAAAACCGTTACCGCCTGAACGTCTGACCCCTAACAGTGATTTGCAGACCGTAGGGACCAAGCATATCGCCTTTGAGGTGACAGATATGCAGGCATTAAAGAAACATTTTTCAAAACATCATGTGGACATTGCCCTTGAAAGTCAAATGGATGGCAATGAAGTTTTGTTTATCCGTGATTTAAACGGCATTTTAATTGAATTTATTAAATACAATCAGGAGGATGCGTAATGTCAACTATGAATAAAACATTGATTATTCACCACATTAATGATATCGACAACATTCCCGCAATGGAACGCTGGTTCGTCCACCACCACTGTCCGGAGGTTATGGCTCAGGAGCCCTGGCTGACCCGATATGTCATGTACCGGGTCATGCCGCCAGCCAGAGGAATGGAAAAACTTGGTTTTTTAATTACCGGGTTCACGAAAATCTGGGACTTGATGTAGAAGGCCGAAGAAGCCTCAGGGGACTTTTAGGCATGACTCCGGAACCTGTAGAAAATGCCATGACCGTAGCCATTGCCAATATCCCCGCCGAACCTACAGAAGACTTTTTCGGACAGTCCATGAACCATGCGGACGGTGCATTTATTCGCTTTGTTTATATGTTTTCGTATCCAAAGGGTGTGTCTGAACAGGATGGTGAGGCGTGGTTTCTAAACACATTTGCCCCTGAAGCCACAAAGCTTCCCGGTCTCCTCCGTTTTTTCTCACATAAAGCCTATGATAAGCAGTATCCACCCATTCCGCTTCCAGACGGCGGCGGACCAGAATTTGTAGACATCAGTGAAGATAATATCTTTTTCCACCGCTGGCACAGAGTATGTGAAATGTGGTTTAAAAACAATTCCGCATGGACTGAAGCCATGATCACCAATCCGCCCGCATGGACAGTTCCTTCCTGGGCTACCAGAAATACCTTCCCCTTTGTAGAACCCATGAAGGATTTTGTATGCACCAGTCTTTTGGAACGCCCGGATCAGAATATGCTTAAACATTATGATGGCTGTATATTCTGACAGTATTGATCTTAAACTTTATTGTTCTAAAAACTTATAAGCAGTAAAAATGCGCCGATACCGGACACTTCCGGTAAATCGGCGCATTTTACATTTTCTCTTATTTCAGCTTCTGTTATTATTTTCCACAGCAGAACTTATACTTTTTGCCGCTGCCGCATGGGCATGGATCGTTTCTACCAATCTTTTTGCCCTTGACAACCGTTGTGGAGCTTTTCTGAGCCTTATACAGCTCCTTGCGGCGCTCTGCCGGCAGAAGATTATCCCACTGAGGCAGCTGATACAGCCACTCTGCTCTGGCTTCAACCATGTTATAATATAATTTTTCAAGATCAATGTCCATTGTCACTACGGAATCTTCTTCCAGTTCTTCAATAGGATTCGGTTCCTTAATACTCTCATTAATACCATCCAGAAAACCTAAGAAAAGCACTGGCTCCATTCCATACTTCTCAGCCAATTCCTTTACTGTACCTGTGACAACTTCCACAGGCTCTGTCAGCAGCTGCTCATAAACGCTTTTTTCCTTCATATAATAATTGGTCCAGAATTTCTGCTGAGACGCTGCGTCCTTGCTATACTGGGTAACAACTTTTTCCCAATCCTGCACTAAACTCATATTATTCACCTTAACCTTTATCTTTTTTGCATTGGGCATTCGCCACATTTCCTGTAAATTATATATAAGAAAACCAATTTTGTCAAATAAAACAGCCTACTTATATAAAAACAGTATACCAAGAGTTCCCGGTCCGCAGTGACAGGAAATGGTGCATCCGGCTCTTGTAACAATAATTTCTTTCACATCAGGCTGGTGTTCTCTGATTTTATTGACAGCCAGATCGATAATTTTCTGATCAATTCCCGAATGAGTAACAAAAATACGATCCAGCTTAATATCATTGCGCCCTTTAAGCAGGTCATCCGCATAAGCTGCAAAACACTTTTCTGTTTTTCCTCTGTATTTTTTTGTAGAAACCATCTTACCATCAACCAAATCGATTCTTGGTTTAAGCTTAAGGATATTGGCCCCAAGGGCTGCGACACTGCTGCACCGTCCTCCTTTCCATAAATACTCAACCACATCCACAAGAAAGCTTGTCTGATATTTTTCTTTACGTTCATTAATGATATCTACAATCTGATCGGCCGTCTTTCCTTCATCTCTCAAATCACAGGCCTCCAGCATCAGCAAACCGATTCCTGTGGATAAAACTCTGGAATCCACGGGCCATGCATGGCCCAGCTCCTGAGCCGCCAGCCGTGCCGAATTATAGGTTCCTGAAATATCGGAACTGATATGAAAATGAATCACATCATAACCGTCATCAATCCAAGGTTTCCATAGTTCTATGTAGTCATTGGCATTAGGCGCACTTGTGCGGCACATCTTTCCAGTTGTCTCATAGTAATTATAAATATCCTCCGGTGTTGCATCAATCCCGTCCCTGCATTGGCGATCTCCAATGAATACAGGCAGATTCATAACTCCGATTTCGTATTTATCCAGCAAATCCTTTGGCAGATCGCAGGTACTGTCACCAAAAATTTTTACTTTTCTCAATATATGTTCACTCCTAATATTCTATTTGTACTTTCCTGAATTCTCATGAAATGATTATACCCCTATTCCATCAATCCTGCAAGCACTTGACCAATATCCCCTGTCATCCGTCAATTTTCTATGCAGCTTAAAATACATCAAAAACATTTCACATATTTAAAATATAAACGCTTCGCCCATGTCAGAGATTTTAATATATGATGTCTTAATGCATCATAGATTTCCAATACTTCCTGATTCCGACTTGGCACTGGCATGGCCGGACCAAAGGCTGCCTTGTGGGCCGCTCCAAGAAGCGACCTTAGCTGCTGCGGCTGAATACACGTCAGCTCAGCAGTCACGGCCTGTACAAAAGCCTCAGAATTTTCATAATTTCCCAGTTCAAAGCCTGCAAAAGCTAAAAGCGCCATTACATTATCATACCCGGCCAGCAATGCTTTTTTGTTATCCGGCTGTCTCATAGCCGACTGCTTTCTTCCAAAAATAATGCTTCGCCTCAAAATCACAGCTACGGCTGCAGCTGCAGCCGCAAGAATCATAAGCAGCGGCCACAGCAAAAAACGTCCGGCTGCAAAAACCAGAGCCATCACCGGATTTTTCTCCGATGTTTCTTTGGAATCCGCATCATTGTTACTTTCACCATTTCCGGACTGGGTCTGTTCATCCCTTGTAATCGGACTGGTCGAATCAGTCTCTGCCGACAAACTTTCCTGATTCGTTTCCTGATTTGTACTTTCTCCCGTCAGGGCATCCGAATCCGGAACATCAGACAGATTTTGGGAAACTTCGCCATCATAATAACCAGGTGTAAAATCCACAGGAATCCAGCCAAAACCATCCACAAAGACTTCCGACCAGGCATGGGCCTGATGATCATATATAATGGCCTTTGCCCCCCCTCTGCCATCAGGTTCAAAATCAGAAGGGATTGCCGTATATCCTTCCACATAGCGAGCGGGAATCCCAAGACCTCTTAATAGAAGCGTTCCGACAGTAGCAAAATGCATACAATAGCCTTGCCTGTTTTCAAAAAGAAAGTACTCAGCCGGATCCTTACCTTCCGGCACTGCGCCTGGGGTCAAACTATACGTACATGTATTAAAAAGAATACGGCGTACATAATCCACCGCCTGAGCCGTATTTTCAATACGTTTTCCCTCACAGAGTTCCAGAAGCAAGGAAAGCTTACCGTCGGGAAGCCGAGTATATCGCCGGGTCACATACTGGGCATACAACCGATTTGCCTCCTGAAAACCCGAAGATTTCTCCGAAAATCCCCTATTTTCCATTGGATAATACTCATAAAACCGGGTACTGTATTCCAACGTATAGACCTTTTCGCTGCTGCGCACATACAAATCATCATCCACACGCACATCTTTTGGCATTCTGGCGCCATAAGGCGAAAAATAATAATCTCCAAAAAGCGCAAGCTTTTCAATTTCCATCGAACGAAAGCGAGTATCTGCCAAAACATCTGCGGTAAATTCCAGAGGGAACCACGGATCATATCCCAAAGCATCCAAATCTTTCACCAGCTGAGCATAATTATCATCCGTCCTGTTTTTCCACTGCCCACTGTCATAAAAATCTCCCACATATCCCTTTATATATAATATATTTTCTGGAATATGGTCCGTCACCAGCTTCAGCTGAGGACTTCCGTCATAACTGAGTCCACTGGCATTATTTAAATCCCCGCCGCTGATTTTTCCTGACCAGCCCGAGTCTTGTTCTTCAAAAATACCCCCATCCTCAAAAAAGTTTAAATGCGTTGTATAAAGGGCACGTATATCCGACTGCCATCCGCTAAGGCGGGTCTTATCCGGCAGCGGCACAAACCGAACAACAGCCGCAGCCGCACATATCCCCAGAAGAAGAATCACGATCAGACTTATGGCTCCGGACAGACTGATTCGATCCAATACCGACTGTTTCCCACGAATATAAAAATGCCGCATCCAAAGTTCCTGCATACTGACACTTCCAAAATGAGTATTGGTGTAATTGGCACTTAAAAATACAAGCAGCGTAAAAATAAAAAGATACAGCCACAAAAGCTGCGGTACCTGCCCCACAAGCAGACAGCCTGTGCCAACGGCAATCCCGGGAATCGCCCCGCCCAGACTTCGTTTCAATCCAAGAATAAATACCCCTTCATAAATACAAAGCAACAGCACAAAGGCAATCAGAAAGTTATCGCTCACATTTCCGGATAAGTTAAAATTCCTGGAAGCACCGCTGTAATATACATGAATCAAATCACCAATCCGCTCATAGACGTCCAGGACGCCGGCCCATATCTGCCCATCGCTGTTTAGCCAAAATCCAATACTTATTGCTGTAAGAAGGGTCATTCCCACCCAAAAGCCTTTTTTGTGAAGGCAAAAAATCCCGGGGAGCATGCAGCCCAGAGCCGCCCAAATCAATACAGTTTTTAGATTCCATGAAAACTGTACAGCATCCATAAACATCCCCACAGTTGTAACCACGAAAATATACATACACACCGTTCCAGGCAGGACAAAAGAAATTTTTAAATGCCGCTGCTTTGAATCTTCATATGAAGTTTTTTCAAGGAAATAAATCCCTGACATATGCTTTGATAAATCTTTTTTTCTCATACACTATTCTCCGTTATATTATCCTGTCCGGATTTTATAAAACGATTGACGAGATCATCCAAAGGTTCACTTTTTAAATATGCCACACTTCATTCCCTGTAAATATCCAGGACTTATCTTCCTGTAAAGCAAACGACTGAAAAAGTCGGCCGTCTTTAAATATCTCGCCTGTACTTCTGACTGCCAGAAAGGTACAAAAACTATCCGCCCCGAAAGCTTTGCCATAAAGGTCACGCTCTGTATGGCACATCTCACAGGGTTGTGCCCCCAACAGTCGGGCAGACAATGTAAGCACATCTTTTTCTGATTCCACAGGGAATCGAATCATTTGCATCTTTTGATCAAACCACGCACAATAATGAAAACAGCCGGCAGTGACAAGCCCTTGACAGACAGACAGGCCGGCAGTAATTATCCCGGACAGCTGTGCAGCCGGGCTGATTTCTTTTTTGTTCTGACCAACCTTTGTCCTGAGGCCGAAATTAAGAAAAACAACAACTGGATAACCCAGTGATCTGGAAAAAACTTTGACCATCATCTCACCCGTCCTTGCAGTCAGCTTCCAGTGAACCTGCTGCATTCGATCTCCGGGGCGCATGGGACGGATATCAAATACCTCCGATGGATCGTCACCTTCCTTTTCTCTGGAATAACTATCATTTTCCCCCATAAATTCCCGAACCTTCGGGCTGACTTCAAAAGATACTGGAGTAATCCTGGGATAAACTGGTACCTGAACCGATTCCCGGATTTTATATGAGAATCTGAAAACATGAAGAAAATCACTGACGGCAATCTTCTTAATCTCCACCCGAAGCAGACCACACCAGCAAGATTCCAGAAAAAAACGGACCGTAGCCTGAGTGCGGGCGTCTGCATACACATAAATCCATTGGGAAAAGTCAGGACCTCCAAAACTGTTTTTACATGTGACTTTGACCCTTATACCACTTACAGGAAAGGGCAGCGGATTTTCCACCTTAAGAATCAGCGGAAGTTCATTATTCGTATATACGGTTTTCGTTTCTGTCTGTAAATGAACCTTTATTCCCAGACGCATAACCACACATATAAAAAAAAGAAAAACAAAAACAGCTGCCTGGACAGCAAATAGGAAAAAAAGCTGAGGCGTTACATACATAATCATAATGTACAGCGTAAATAACATTCCAAATATATAGATCAGAAAATTTTTCATAGGCCCTTCACCTTGGTACCGGCTTGGCCACGGTCCCTAAAATTTCATCCAGAATCTGAGACGCCCCAAGGCTGCTTACCGCAGCTCTGGGATCCAGGATCAGGCGATGTGCAGCCACATCCTTAAACACCCCGGATACATCGTCAGGAATCACATAATCCCGCCCGGCAAGCATGGCCGCTCCCTGGGACATTTTGCACAAAGCCAGTGTTCCTCTTGGGCTGACACCAAGGCGTACCATGTCATGGGTTCTGGTTGCTCCAACCAGATGGGCGATGTATTCATATACCGCATCATGAATATATATTTTTTCCGTCTGTCGCTGAAGCTGCCGAAGCATCGTATCATCCATCACAGCTTCCACACGATCCAGAGGATTCGCCGTATGTCTTCGTTTAATAATTTTTATTTCACTTTTTATATCCGGATATCCCAGACTCAGACAAATCATAAAACGATCCAGCTGTGAATCCGGAAGCAGCTGTGTCCCTGCAGAACCTGCAGGATTTTGTGTAGCGATCACAATAAACGGATCAGGGACCTTCATGGTCTGGCCGTCAATGGTTACAGCGCCCTCCTCCATCACCTGTAAAAGTGCGGACTGGGTTTTGGGAGATGTACGATTAATTTCATCCGCCAAAAATAAATTGGTCATCACTGGCCCTGCCATATAGCGCATCCGCCCGTTTTCCTGCTGAAACATAAAAAAGCCGGTGACATCACTGGGCAGTACATCCGGCGTAAACTGCACACGCTTCTGTTTCAAAGCCATTGCCTTTGAAAAAGCCAGGGCCATCGTTGTTTTTCCTACCCCAGGAATATCATCCATAAGAATATGCCCCCCGGCCAGTATGGCCATCATCGCTTTTCGTATGCATTCGTCCTTTCCTGTAACCGCTTTTTTCACCTCTTCAACCACTTTTGCAATACGCTCCGTATAATCAGACATCTTGACTCCCCCTTTATTACCCGCTGCCGGACTTCATTGAACAGGGGCACGCTTCTATGCAGAAATTTTTATAGTCTCAGTATAACATCTTGAGGAAAGAAGCTCAATGCAGGTACGTAAAACGTAAGTATTTTTTCCATTATGTATCCAAAGACAGATTGACTCCGCTAATCTGAAGCCCGGCCAGGCGAAGATCCTGATCAAAAGTTATTATATATTGAATTTTCCCCGCTTCATACTCAGCACAGACCACCACCACTGCATAAACCGTATCTGCCTTCACCGATTCTTTCTCAGCGGTTTCCATTATCCGTATCCTTTCAAAGGCACCCGCAGGATCCACATAAAACCGGGCACCCGCTTCAAGATCAGACACAGGCAGCGTCTGAAATACCGCATCCCCCATGTCATAAAGACGGTCATAATCCCCTTCATTCAAAAGCGCAATCACCGACAAGGCCGCTGCATTTACCTCATCTTCAGAAAAATTGGAGGATGTACTTAAATCGCCTTTGCAGGATACAGCACCGAGCAGCAGCAGACAAATACCAGTCAAAAACACCAATCTTATTTTATAGCCTTCCATTAAACAATCACCTTCCAGATATCTTCGATTTTACACAGTCTCAAACACACAGCATCATTTTATATACGCTGTCCGGCCTCAGGCACGGGCACAGAAATATTCACAGTATACCAATGGTCCTGTTTTTTAAAGGAATAGTTGGCATCATAACGATCCAGGGTATTTTTCACATTGGAAAGTCCCAGGCCCATATGCCCCGTTTTCCATCGTCCTGTATGATGTTTGCCGGTCCGACCGTTTGTTTTTGGTATCTTCTCTTTGTATCCCAACGTATTCGATATGTCAATAACCATAAAATCATTAAACTTATTCATTCGAACCACCAGCCGATCCCCACCGGATTCGATGGCATTATCTAAAAGATTTCCAAAAATCGTTGTGAGATCCAGATCATTCATAAAATCAAAGCCAGCCTCCCGAATATCCATTACCACTGTCATTCCCGCAGCCTTTGCCTTTTGTTCTTTCTCGTTCAGTATGATATTAAGCATTCTGTTTGACGTATAATACTTTTGTCCCAATTCATTAAGCATATGATGAATATTTGAAACATAATCTCTGGCCGCCTCGTTTTCATTATTTGCATACAAGCCTTCAATGGCATTGATATGATTTCGGATATCGTGAATCACTTTACGTGACATGGTATATTTTTCTTCCAAAGATTCATAGTATTTCAGCTGCATTTGGTTCACCGATTCGTATACTGCCAGCTTTAATTTTAATTTCTGGGTCTTGGATATATTATAATAAATATAAAGACAGTAAATATTTAGCCCCACAATCAATATCAGATTAAAAATCAACAGTCCATAGCCATATAGGAATATATAAAGATTACCCATAAGCAGCATGGAAAATACCATAGCCAAACTTATGGCCGGCACCAGAAATAATCCGGCCAGTTGCTTTTTCCCGGCATCCGCATTCCCCCGGAGCTTAACCAGATGGGTCAGTGTCCATGACATCAGATATTCTACAGTCCATTTCACGCCATACAACAAAACTGCATAAATATACATATTATTTGTCTGGATAAAATAGGCATCCCACAGGGCGATCACAATAAAAATGGCCAGATACTGTCCTAGAAAAATAAACACAGAAATCATGGTCTGATAAAAAGCAGCCCTCAGCCCCCGGTCAAACAAAAACTGTCCCAGTAAAATTGTGCCCCCAATGCAAAGAATACAACGGCCCACATCATCAAAATAAGGCTGTACAATCAAAAGGCTCACCGAAAGCAAAACCAGGGCAACCACATATATCCACCATTTCCTGTAAATTGTTCTGCGAATTCCGGCCAGATAGTACCAATAGCAGCCGGCAATCACCGCCAGATCCACACCGGTAATCATCCAGTTTATTATCTGTTCAAGCATCTGTTCCCCTCATCCTTCTGGCCATATATCCATTCAGCTCCTGACGGAACTCCACGGCTTTTTTCTGAGACAGCGGAAGCACATCCCCATTATTCATAAAAACCTCATAACCACGAACCGATTTCACATGGTACAAATTCACGCAAAAACTTTTGTGAGGCATGACAAAGTCCCAGGCTGCCATGCGCAAAGAAAGCTCTGACATTTTCTGACGCAGCCAGTACGCATGCCCCTGCGTCACCATCCGAATCCGCCGGCTCTCATACTCAAAATAATAAATATCCCTCAGCGCAAGATGGATATTTCCCTCATCAGATACAAAGTCTAAAATATCTTCTGTCTCTTCCTGAGCCGAATATTCAATAGCCTCATCCAATACCTTAAAAATTTGCTTTGTATCCACAGGCTTTAATAAATAGGAAAACGCATGAACGGCGAAGGCTCCGCCCACATATTCTCTGTAGCTGGTCACATAAATAATTTTGACTTTTTTATCTCTTTTTCGGATTTCTCTGGCTGCTTCAATGCCATTCATGCCGCCCATGTCAATATCCAAAAAAATCATATCAAAGGTTTGCGTACAGCTGCAAAGTGCCTCTCCACTGTCAAACTCTGTGACAAGAATTCCCAGACCTCTGGTCTCCCTGTACTGATCAATCAGCATCTTAAGCTGCTTCACCGACATTTTGAAATCATCGCAAACTGCAATATTTAACATAAAACTTCCTCCATGCATATCAATTTCTCCTCTGACGTCCCTTTTCCAAGTAAAAGACAGCGTCCTGAAGCAAAAAAGCCGCCCGCCGAAAGGAATCCCCCATCGGCAGGCAGCACCTATGCACCGTTATTACTGTGCCAGCATCATACGGTCATTGGCGAACTCGCCACCGCTGACCTCCTCAAATTTCTTCAGAAGATCGCCGACTTCCAGCTGTTTCTTTTCTTCCCCTGCAATATCAAAAATGATTTGCCCATTGTTCATCATAATCAGTCGATTGCCGTATTTAATCGCATCTTTCATGTTATGGGTAATCATCATTGTCGTCAGGTTACTGCGCTCTACAATTTCATTGGTCATATCAAGCACACGTTTTGCCGTTTTGGGGTCCAACGCCGCCGTATGCTCATCCAGCAAAAGCAGCTTTGGCTCCTTTATCGTAGCCATCAGAAGTGTGAGCGCCTGACGCTGTCCGCCCGAAAGCAGCCCCACCTTGGCATTTAAACGGGATTCCAGCCCCAGATCCAAAGGTTTTAAAAGATCTACAAACAGCGCTCTTTCCTTGTTGCTGATTCCCCACCGAAAACTGCGGTTTTTGCCCCGTCTTAAAGCCATTGCCAGGTTTTCTTCGATCCACATATCCCCAGCAGTGCCCTTTAGCGGATCCTGAAACACACGACCAATATACTTGGCTCTTTTATATTCCGCTGCTTTGGTCACATCATGTCCATCAATCCGTATGCTTCCTTTTTCGATGGGAAATACACCGGCAATGGCGTTGAGCATTGTAGATTTTCCGGCACCGTTGCCCCCGATCACGGTCACAAAATCACCTTTATCCAGATGGAGATTCAGGCCGTTTAAGGCATCCTTCTGGACCGGTGTCCCGATATTAAATGATTTGTTTACATTAATAATATCCAGCATTATGCATCCCCCTTACTGCCTCTGGACACAAGCCAGGTTTTAAATGTGGGAGACACAAGCGCAATGACAACAATAATAGCCGTCAGCAGCTTCATATCATCCGTTGTAATCTTAAAGCCAATATCCAGACTCATGCTCACTTGAAGTACGATTGCCACAATGATCCTGTATACAATGGATCCAATCACCGCACCGGCCAGCCGGTGAAAATATGTACGTTTGCTAAAGATTACCTCGCCGATAATGACTGCGGCAAGGCCGATGACAATCGTGCCGACACCCATATTAATATCAGCATAGCCGTTATACTGAGCAACAAGGCCACCGGACATCGCCACCAGGCCATTGCCCACGACAAGACCTAAAATCACCATAGTTTTTGTATTGGCCCCCATGGCTTTCACCATATCCGGGTTATTACCCGTGGCACGCAGAGCACATCCGATTTCAGTTCCGAAAAAACAGTAAATCAGAATAATTAAAACAACTGCAAAAACAAGTCCTACAAGCATTTTACTGGCAGTTTCAGGTATTCCCAGATCCTGAAGCCCGGTAAATACGGTATCCATGTTTAATAGGCCCAAATTGGCCTTTCCCATCACTCTCAGGTTAATGGAATACAGGCCGAACTGACACAAAATTCCGGCCAAAAGATCAGGAATCTTAAATTTAGTATGTAAAATTCCCGTAACCAGGCCAGCAAGCATGCCGCCCATCGTTGCAAGAAATACAGACAGCAGTGGATTAACACCGGCGGCAATATATACAGCCGATATGGCCCCGCCCAATGTAAAGCTTCCATCCACCGTCAGATCGGCATAATTTAAAACTCTGTAGGTCATATAAACGCCCAGAACCATAATGCCCCACAGTATTCCCTGAATGACTGCATCCTGCAGTATTCCTACCCACGCAGATAAACCCATTTTATTTCATCCTTTGCCTTTTAACAATTAATATACTGTACCGGCTTTTTCCAGTATGGAATCCGGAATCGTAATTCCCAGCTCGTCTGCAAATGTCTTATTAATCACAAGACCACAGTCTGTCTGACTTTCCACCGGAATGTCTGCCGGATTCTCACCGTTGATAATACGTACAGCCTGTGCAGCCGTCTGTTTTCCAAGATCATAATAATTAATCGCAGTCGTTGCAATTCCGCCTTCCTCAATCATGGCCTCCACGGCACAAAATACCGGCACACCGTTATCCACAGCAACACCATGAACTGTCGCCATAGCACTGGCAAAGCCATTATCAGACGGAATATAGATGGCATCTACGGCAGGGGCTACAGAAGCGATGACCTGCTGAATATCATTGGTACTGGAAGATGTGGATACAGTCACATCAAACCCCAGCTCCTGTGCAGCCTTCTGAGCTTCCTCTGCCTGAATTTCCGAGTTTGCCTCACTGGAAGTATAAACAATTCCCAGTTTCTTCGCATCCGGTAAAATATCTTTGATCACACTGATCTGATCCCCAATCACAGGCATATCGATGGTTCCTGTCACATTTGCTCCCGGTGCGTCGTTGCTCTCAACGAGTCCGGCCCCCACCGCATCTGTGACGCAGGTAAATAACACCGGCGTTTCCGATCCTCCAAATACATTGACCGCAGACTGGGCAGCATTGGTGGCAATCGCCAGTACAAGGTCCGTATTGTTGTTTTTAAACACACTGCAGATAGACTGACAGTTACTCGGATCCCCGGAAGCATTCTGGAAGTTAATGTGAATATTTTTACCATCCACATAGCCGGCCTCGGCCAATCCGTCTACAAAGCCCTGATAAGCATCGTCAAGGGATGCATGCTGCGTATACTGAATCACACCAATTTCAAGCACATCTTCTGTGTCCGCGCCTGCAGCAGCTTCACTTTCCACAGATGACACCTCTGCACTGTTATCGGCCGTCTGTTCGTTTGTCTCCTTGCCGCCGGACACACCACTGCCCTGGCTGCCGCCATCCGAACCGCATGCGGCCATTATAGACACGGCAAGTATGCCGGCCATGAATAAACTCATTACTTTTTTCATTTTTCCTCTACTCCTTGCTCCTGTATTTATCGGCTGATAAGCTTCAACCACATTAGCACGTAGCCACGTTAAAGTGGATGCGTCAATATTGAAATTTTATACTATTTTTGCATAAAAGTCAACCGGAAACACAGTTTAAAGTGCCTCTGTATCTTTTTGAATTTTCTCAAAATAATCATTTTTAAACTGATTCAAAGAAAGCTCAAACTGCTGTCTGCTATGTGCTTTAAGTACATTTAAAATCAGGCCGCTAAAATAAGACTGTATGGCCGCAATGGCCGCAAAGCCGCTGACAATCAGCGTCGGAAACTTTGGCACCAGTCCGGTCTGAACATACTCGATCATTACCGGAATAAAAAACCCCAAAGACAGCAAAAACAGGATAAAAGCAATGGTTCCAAAAAACATCATGGGCCTGTAATTTTTAAACAGGCGGAAAATTGTCCGAAGGACTTTAATGCCGTCACTGACCGTATTGAGTTTGGATTCCGATCCCTCCGGGCGGTCTCTGTAATCCACGACAACATTTTCTATATGCATATTTTTATCCAGAGCATGAATCGTCATTTCCGTTTCAATTTCAAAACCCCGGGATAAAACAGGAAATGTCTTTACAAATAAATAACTAAAAGCTCTGTAGCCGGTCATAATATCACGTACATCATTTTTAAATAAAAAGTTAATAAGGCCCCGAACGGTTTTATTGCCTGTGTTATGAAAACGCCGTTTATTTTCCGTAAAATACGTTGAAGAAAGACGATCGCCCACAACCATATCTGCATTTCCCGAAAGCACAGGCTTAACCATCTGGGCTGCATTTTTCGCCGGATAGGTATCATCCCCGTCAATCATCAGATAACACCGGGCATCAATATCTCTAAACATGGACCGGATCACGGCTCCTTTGCCCTGCTGCGTCTCATATCGGACAATCGCCCCTGCTTCTTTTGCAATCACATCCGTATGATCCGTTGAATTATTATCATACACATAGATCGTGGCCTCCGGCAGCGCTGCCTTAAAATCTTTCACCACTTTAGCGATTGTCTTTGCCTCATTATAACAGGGAATTAAAACTGCAATTTTATCCATAAAAACCTCTCCTTCTTCCCTACTTGGCCATCAGCCACAAAATATTTACCAGGCAGGTAAGTCCAAATCCCCAAACCAGAACCTTTAAAAACAGTTTCTGCAGGCCCCGGACTTTAAATCTGCCCTTATTATAAACCTTCTGAGCATTTCCCTTCTGTCCATGCCCCTTACCTTCGTCATAAAGCACTGCCTTCTCGTGAAGTCCCAGCGCCACCAAAACAGACGGAAGGGTTAAAAACAAACCAAAATCACAGCCATAACGCTGAAGAATCCCCGCCATCTCCACATCTGCACAAATAATAATCAACGCCAGTACAAGGGATAAAAGACAGACAGATGACAGTCCCTTTTTCTTCAAAAGCATTTTCACATTTCCCCAGAAAAGCAGCGCAAGTGTGATCAAATTAAACCATAAAAAACCGCCGTACATAGTTTCTGCAATGGTTGCTCCCTGATAAGATGTTGACAGACGTACAGAGGACATAAACGGGAAGCGCCCGACAAGATTTATCGGCTGAAACAGATACGTAAATAACCCAAAAGGCAGACGATCTATATGAAATCCCCGATGAGTCATATCATTCGTTGTTAAATTGTAATTAGCCCCAAAATCAAAGGGGGAGCCAAAACGGGCGAAATTATAGTACATCAGTAAGGCCGCTACAATCACATAAGGGATAGCTGCAGTAACCAGATGAACAACAGCCTCTTTTTTGGATTTTTTGAGGCAGGCTTTAAAGGGCTTCCAAAAAATAGGAATAATAAGAAAACTGCCCGCTACAACCTGTGGCCTGCAAGCAGCAACTAAAGCCATACAAACCGCTCCGGCCGCCAAAAACCGCCTGTCTATAAAAGTCTCATCCTTTACTGCCCTAACCCAAAAATACAGCCCCCACAAGGTCAATGCCACGGCCATGGACACCGGCATATTATAAAAGCTGGGTGGATTTACAATAAGTAAAAAGCCGCTGCCAAGAAGAAGCATACACTCAAGCATCACAAAAAGTCCCAGGGAAACATTTTTAAAATATTTTTTAACAAGGACATGTAAAAGGAAAAACACACCGGCAATTATAAATGCACTGTTAATCACAATTCCCACAACCGTAAAAAACGCCTGTCCGGTTATCAGATAATATGGCAGGTAATAGACAAGTACCGGTAAAATTCCAAAATAAGAATAATATTTTCCGTCATAGAACGCTGTATCCCACTGAAAATCCACATTTTTTGCATCTCTTTCGTATTTATCATAAGGATTTTCCATCTGAAGCAGCTCCGGCGATGGCTGGATATCTAAATCAAAATGGCCTTCACTCAAAGCCACAGCCAGCTGATGGTACTGGGAATGGTGAACCCAGCGGGGATTACAGTAATCGGGATTTCCCAGTGTCACGCCCGCAGCTGCAGCCAGCTGGGCAAACAGCAGTATTGTTATGAAAACACGCTGTCCGTGACTTTCCATGGCATATGGAATTGTATATATGGATGAACCTGGACGAAAAGCATAAATTGCAAGAAGTCCCAAAAAAATGGCAGCCAGCCTTAAAACAGAAAAATCCAGGGGTCTGTACCGGTTCAGACCAACATCATGGACTGTCAGTGTCTTTCCCGCTGTATCTTTAAATGTTATTTTAATACTTTCGGCTTTTCCGCTTAAATTCATTTTAATATATTTGCTGCGCTCGTCGTGGGGCGTAATTTTCATTTCCGGCAGACTGTAGTATTGATTATTCCCCTCGTCCCTGGCCTGCACACACACCGTCAGCAGCCGGGATGGATCCTGGGTACAAGTCACATTTAAATAAAGATTATGTACAGTCTCATGTATCTGATCAAGTATAAGGACCCCGTCGCTGTCTTGTGAAAAAGTTATATCCTGCCCTTTTTTCAGAGGGGTCTGGTCAGCGGCTGCCATAGAAAATGTATCCATGTCCGAAAAGGTCATGGATTCAAAGCTACGGAAATTAAAAATAAACAGTTCAATCGCCATGGCAGTCAGCAATAATATCAAACATCTGATTTTTATTTTTTTCATTTTTTTAACCTTTTAATTCAAAAAATATCCAAAAGCTGCGGCAGACGGCGTCTGCCGTACTGTCGCAGCTTAAAAATTCCGATCTTATTCAGTTCTATGGCATTATACCGGATAAACACCGTTTTTAGTATCCGCAGCCGTTGGATCAATCTTTGTCTGCTGAGCCTCTCTATATTTAAAGAATTCCTCGGCAACCTGTGGGAACAGAGCATAGGTCAGTACGTCTTCATCCTGCTGTTTCCACTGAGACATCTTTGCTTCAATATCCTTAAGCTGTGGCTTAATCAGGTCGGCAGGACGGCATGTAATCGGCTGATCATCGCCGCAGGCCTTTTTCTGAACTTCAGGATTAAACGGTTTAACGGTCTGACCATATTCACCGTGAAGCAGAGCCTTGCTCTCTTTTGTGATCATCTTATAACGCTCGCCCATAAGTACGTTTAATACAGCCTGTGTGCCCACGATCTGAGATGAAGGTGTAACCAGAGGCGGTTCACCAAAGTCTTTGCGGACTCTGGGAATTTCTTCCAGCACCTGCTCGTATTTATCTTCGGCATGGGCATCCTTCAGCTGAGATACAAGATTGGAAAGCATACCACCTGGAACCTGATACATTAAAGTCTTAATATTCACACCCAGAACTTTGGGATTCATCAGTCCTGTGGAAAGCGCTTCCTCTCTCATCGGCCGGAAATAATCCGCAATTTCAGCAAGAAGATTCTGATCCAGACCTGTGTCATATGGTGTTCCCTTAAAGGTCTCAACCATCACCTCTGTCGCCGGCTGGCTTGTACCCATGGAGAACGGAGACATTGCTGTATCAATCACATCGGCACCGGCCTCAACTGCTTTCATGTATGTCATGGAAGCCACACCGCTTGTATAATGGGTATGGATCTGAATCGGAAGCTTTGTTGCTGATTTCAGGGCGGTTACCAGTTCTGTTGCCTTGTACGGAACAAGAAGGCCTGCCATATCCTTGATACAGATGGAGTGTGCACCCATATCTTCAATTCTCTTTGCAATATCTTTCCAGTAATCCAGCGTATAAGCGTCACCAAGCGTATAGCTTAATGCGATCTGAGCATGTCCGCCTTCTTTTCTTGTCGCTTTTACTGCTGTTTCCAGATTTCTTAAATCATTTAATGCATCAAAAATACGAATGATATCAATACCATTGGCAATGGATTTCTGAACAAAATATTCAACAACATCATCAGCATAATGGCTGTATCCCAGGATATTCTGTCCACGGAACAGCATCTGAAGTTTTGTATTTTTAAATCCATCTCTTAATTTGCGAAGCCTTTCCCATGGATCTTCTTTAAGGAAACGCAGAGATGCATCAAATGTAGCTCCACCCCAGCACTCTACGGAATGATAACCAACTTTATCCATTTTATCAATGATTGGAAGCATCTGTTCAGTAGACATACGTGTTGCAATCAAGGACTGATGTGCGTCACGTAAGATTGTCTCAGTGATGCCCACTGGTTTTTTAATTTGTTCTGACATGATCTTTCCTCCTAATTAACTGTTTATCAAACACCGAAAATTGCCATAAATGCTCCGGCTGCAACGGCTGTACCGATAACACCGGCAACGTTTGGTCCCATAGCGTGCATCAATAAGAAGTTTGTCGGATCTTCTTCTGCTCCGACCTTCTGAGATACACGCGCTGACATAGGCACTGCAGATACGCCGGCTGAACCAATCAAAGGATTGATCTTTCCGCCGCTTAACTTACACATAACCTTACCGAAAAGTACACCGGATGCTGTGGCAATGGCAAATGCAACCAGACCCAGAAGAACGATTTTAATTGTTGTCCAGTTTAAGAAAGCTTCAGCACTTGTTGTTGCACCTACAGATGTACCAAGTAAAATAACAATAATATACATCATCGCATTGGAAGCTGTCTCTGCCAGCTGTTTAACAACACCGGATTCTTTAAACAGGTTACCAAGCATAAGCATACCAATCAGCGGTGCTGTCGAAGGAAGGATAAGAATAACAACAATAGCAACAATGATCGGGAACAGAATTTTTTCCAGTTTGGACACTGGACGGAGCTGTTCCATCTTGATCGCACGTTCTTTTTTTGTTGTCAGTAACTTCATGATCGGCGGCTGAATAATCGGCACAAGGGACATGTAAGAATATGCCGCCACGGCGATGGGGCCCATCAGATCTGTCTGTCCCAGCTTTCCTGCCAGATAAATTGATGTAGGGCCATCGGCTCCGCCGATAATGGATACAGCAGCTGCAGCTTCATTGCTGAATCCAAGTAAAATAGCCACAATATAGGCAAAGAATACACCGAACTGAGCAGCCGCACCAAGAATAAAGCTCTTAGGATTGGCAATCAGCGGACCGAAGTCTGTCATTGCACCGACACCGAGGAAAATCAGTGACGGCCACATCCCCCATTCATCGCCTAAGTAGAAGTAATGCAAAAGACCAGCTGATGCGCTGCCGTCAGCAGCAGCTTCTTCTACAGTTTTCATAATATCCGGATACAGATTAACCAGAAGCATACCAAACGCAATTGGAACCAAAAGCAGTGGTTCATAGCCCTTCTTTATAGCAAGATAAAGAAATGCACAGGCTACAAGAATCATGATAAAGTTTCCAACGGTCAAATTAAAAAATGCGGACTGGTGAATCAGATTTCCAAGTGTATCTGTAATGTAATCCATTTTTTAACCTCCCATAAATGATTTCGGGAATTTACACATCAGTGAAAATCCTAGTTTAATGTAGCCAATACTGCGCCAGCTTCTACAGAGTCGCCAACTGCTACATTAATACTAGCAACCGTACCATCGGAAGGAGCAACAATTTCATTTTCCATTTTCATAGCTTCAAGAATCAGAAGCACGTCACCTTTCTTTACTGCGGATCCGGCTGCTGCCTTAACTGCAAGAATCTTTCCTGGCATCGGAGCATTCACGGCTACAGATCCGGCTGCTGCAGGTGCAGCCTTCGGTGCAGGTGCGGCTTTGGGTGCAGGTGCAGCCTTTGGTGCAGGTGCGGCTGCTGCTGTGGAAGCGGACGCGCCCACTTCTTCAACGGAAACTTCATAACTTGTACCATTTACAGTAATTACATAATTTTTCATGCTGATATCCTCCTAAAATTTGGCCTATTACCATTGATTCGTACGTTTTCTGCGGATCGAACGTACCACAAGATTATCTACGGATGTATTCATGGATGCGGCAACGGCTGCTGTAATTACAGCGACCAGTTCAAGATCATCCACTTCCTCTTCCTGAGTCTGCGCCGCAGCCGGCACTGCGGCTTCCACGCTTGCATCTGCCACAGCCTTCTCTTTACGTGCTTTTCTTTCAGCAAAGGCACGTTCTGCCTTGTTGATGTACTTAAACAGGCTGATAATAAATGCAATAAAGATTAAAACAATAAATACAGTCCCCATACCGATCACTGTATTCATCCCTGCCTTAGCCATGTTTTCGCCAAGGCTGTAGACTGGCTCGATGTTAAAACTTTCCATCATACCTTCATCTGTATAATTCACAGTAAAAGTTGCCTGGCGTTTTTCAAACTGTGCATCAATAACCGCTGTGAGACCGTCCTCTGTTGCAGTCATCTCGAAGCTGTCTGCAGAAACATAGCTTCCCAGGTCTTCTTTGGAGTCATACCAGGAACGGTAGCTGGCCTTGATCGCCAAAGCTTCTTCATTACTTTCTGCAAGCTTTTCATTTTTTGTGTTCAGTAATTCCTCGATTGATGCATCATCAAGGGAAGTCAGCTGCTCAAGCATCCCCTCTGCGCTGGTTTTTACATCGTCTTCACTAAACTGAGTTGTATAGGTTGGCGTCGTATCCGACTTTGTGCACGCGGCCAGTGATAAAATGCAGGTAAACATGCATATTAAAGCAATTATCTTTTTCAAAGAACATTCACCTCTCTCTTAAATCGTGCCGTGTTTTTTGTCAGGACGATCCTCTCTTTTTGTATATAACATTTCAAAAGCAGCGATTACACGCTTACGTGTAGCTGCGGGTTCAATAATATCATCGACATAGCCGCGTCTTGCCGCAGACATCGGACTTGTCTGAAGTGCTTCGTACTCAGCGGCCTTTTCAGAAATAAGTGCTGCTGCATCTGCTGCACCCTTAAGTTCATCTGCATACATGATCTTCACTGCAGACTGCGCATTCATCATGCCGATCTGAGCCTGAGGATAAGCGTACACAACGTCTGCACCGATATGACGGCTGTTCATGGCCAGATAAGCGCTGCCATAGGCCTGATCAATAATCACAGATACCTTTGGAACCGTGGCATTGGCAAAAGCATACGTAAGCTTTGCACAGGCTCTTGCAATGGTCAGTTCCTCATGCTTTGTGGCTTTGTATCCTTTTACGTTGACCAGTGTCAGCACAGGAATAGAAAATGCATCACAGAACTGAACAAATTTTTCGGCTTTACGTGCACCTGCTGTTGTCAGAACTGCCTCAAAAGTTTCAGACACTTCACCGTTTTCATCAAGAATCTCGGTACGGTTTGCAACCGCACCAACAGTCATTCCATTTAATTTAATAAAAGCTGTTACCATCTCTCTGGCATAATCGGCCTTACACTCAAAGAAATATCCCTGATCGGAAATATCACTTAAAATATATGCTGTGTCCTTAACAGAGGCAAGGACTTCATTTTCTCTGTTTAAATCATCTGTACATTCTGGATAGACACTCACATCGTCGTTATTGGCCGGAAGCAGAGAAATAAGGTCGCGGATTTTGGAAATTACATCTTCATCCGATTCTCCGACATAATCAACAGCACCGGATGTTTTTGCCTGATACTCAGCAGATGAAGTATCACATCTGGAAATTTCATTTCCGTCCAGTGCGTTCGGTGTATTTACAAACATACGAGAATTTTCTTTAGTCATCAAAGTGAAATCTGTCATGGCAGGAATCATGGCTACACCGCCGCCGCAGGTTCCCAGAATCGCTGTCACCTGAGGAATAACGCCGGATGCCATTGTCTGTTTAAAATACAGCTCGCCAAAAGCATTCAGGGCATCTGTGGCTTCCTGAAGACGCATACCTGCGCAGTCTACAAGACCGATGACCGGTGCACCTACCTTTAAAGCCAGATCATAAATCTTTGATATTTTTTTGGCATGCATTTCACCGATTGCCCCGCCCAGCACGGATGCATCCTGGCTGTATACATAAACCAGATTACCGTCAATGATGCCGTAGCCTGTAATTACGCCGTCAGCCGGGGTTTCTACTGCTGTCATGTTGAAATCTGTGCTTCTTGCATGAACCAAAGCACCAATTTCCACAAAACTGTTGTCATCAAGAAGCTGGTTAATTCTTTCTCTTGCTGACAGTTGCTTAAAATTGCTCATTTTTAGCCCTCCATCAAAATAAAATTTTATTAAATAAATCAAATTCTCTGCCGAGTTTATTCTATCGCTTTTATCTAATTTTTTCAAGGGAATTTTGTCGAAAATTTCTATTTTGTTAAGATTTTATCACACTTTGTTTCACCAGCCACAGTTCCATGACCCGATTCAGATAATATTGATAATCACACATACCCACATTGTCTTTAAAAACGACCGGGAAACGATACAATACCCGATCATTAATTTTATATTCCACACTTCCGGCCAGCGCCCCGGCTGTCACAGGTGCCTGTACCTGGGTTACCAGATGAATCCCGATTTCAAAGGTTTCATGGCGGCCCAAAAGCAGCTTGACAGTTTGGGCCTTGCACTCCACCCACGCCCGCTCTGACTGACCGCCAATCACCTGTACCGGCTCAAAGGCTCTGTTTGTAAATCCCACATCCCGAAGCTGGTAATTTTCCTTGCCGTAATTAATAAGCGTCATGGCATCTTTCCATTTCCATGTTTTATTGGGCGGCCATCCACAGCCCAAAAGAGCTATAACAAAGGTTCGCCCTTCACTCTTTACCGCTCCCGCATAACAGTATCCTGCACTGCCTGTAAAGCCGGTTTTTCCTGATATGGCCTCATCCGTCATCGTCAAAAGCGCATTTTTGTTATTGACTGTAAAAGAACGATGCCCGCTTAAATCACCAAAACTGTGAGAAGGGGTACGGGTAATTTCCAGAAAATCCTTATTTTTAATGGCATAGCTTAAAATTGTCGCCAGATCAAAGGCCGTTGTGGAATGACATTTATTTTCGTCCGAAGCATCAAGTCCGTTGGGAGTTATGAAATATGTATCATCACAGCCCAGCGCCCTGGCTTTATCGTTCATCATCTCCGCAAATTTTTCCACACTGCCGCCGATATGCTCTGCGATGGCAACCGCTGTATCATTGTGGGATTCCAGCATCAGAGAATAGCATAAATCCTTTAGCCGGTAGCGCTCCCCTTCCCGGATTCCCAGCTGTACATCCGGCATAGACGCCGCATAGGCTGACACATTCACCAGATCATCCATGTCGCCGTTTTCCAGGGCAACAATCAGTGTCATAATTTTTGTTGTGCTGGCCATGGGCAGCACCTGATCTTCATTTTTTCCGTAAAGAAGTCTTCCGCTGTCTCCGTCTATTAAAACTGCTGCTTTTGCATATAAATCCAAAGATGTCTCCCCATCGCCGTTCCCGGCCATAACCGGAGATTTTTCCAAAATTCCCCAAACAAATATGATTCCTGCCAGTATCAGTGCCGTATACCTGCCATATATTTTTTTCATATTCCCTCAGCCTTACATTTTTTCTATCATCCTATGACCCGTCTTTGCCCCTTAGAACACGTCGTCAGTCATTCACCCTCGATAAGGACCGCGAATATTGTAATATTGAGGTGATACAATGTCGTTATTTATTGCTTTTTTTATGAGCATCGCCGTAAATCTGGATAACTTTGCCATTGGAATGCAGTTGGGAATACGTAAAAAATCCATTCCTGTCAAATATAATATGATCATATCTTCCATATCCGGCCTCATCGCTGCCGCCACAGCAGGTATGTCCCTCGTTTTTCCCGACAGGCTTACTTCAGCGGCCGGCACGGCAGGCGCCTTGATTATTTTGATTTTCGGTATTTACTGCCTGCTTAAAAGGACACCAAAAGCAAGTGATTCAAAACAACTGTCTGTCCTGTCTCCGAAAGCCGCCTTTGCACTGGGGCTGATGCTGGCTGTTAATGTCATCCCCCCTGCACTGGGTGCAGGCATTCTTGGCATTCCATGGTTTTATATGGGCATATTTTGTGCCTTGTGTTCATTTATATGCATGCATATCAGCAGCCGCCTGGGCACCCGGCTTAAAACAGCCCAAACGGGTGCCTGTCTGGATCAGGTATCGGCACTTTTGCTTATTTTAATCGGTTTGATAGAACTGGTCATATAAACTGCCCCAGGCACATGAACCTCCAAAGCAAAAAACTGCGGAGGCGACATGGGATCCGGTCATCTCCGCAGTTATCATCAACAGCCCCTGATCAAGCAAAAAAATTCCGAGCCTTAACTCTGGATTTAAACTCTGGGTTTATATATCCTTGATCATCTGATCATAGCCAATATAATCAAAACCCAGCCGCTTATACAGCCGCAGTGCGTCCTTATTTTCTTTTGTAACTTCCAGCCTAAACCGTCTGGCCCCCTTAAATTTTTCAAACATGGCATTTATAAACTGGGAACCATAGCCCTTGCCCCTCGTATGCTCACTTAAATACAGCTCCTCAAACATAACATTAAGCCCGCCGACTTCACAGGCATAATACCAGGACATATAAGCAAATCCCGCCAGTTTTTCATCATCATAAAGCAGATAGCCTTCCAGGGGATACTTCCCGCTGATAGCATCCTCAAAAGTCTGTTCCAGAACTTTTCTTTCGACCTGATGATCCACCGCCGGTCCCGAATAAAAATCAACAATCATGTCCAGAGTTTCTGATTTAAGTTCTTTTGTCATTGGTTTAATTGTCAGCATAAACTTTCCTCCGTTTGTGTCATACCCTGTCGCCAGAGTAAATCTATTGTATATGGCTGTAGACAGTCACAGCATCTAAAATATGATATGGCTTTGTCGTAGGATCCCCGCAGGCACCTGCAGTGAGCAGAATGTATTCCTGATCACGGATTTTTGCGAGACTGGCAAGGCACAGTCCTGCCTCCTGGGTATACCCGGTTTTTCCTCCTTCCAAAATCCCCCATTCCGACTGTGATGCCTCTTGTCTGGAAAAAATCGTACTCTCAAAAGTCAGTCCTTCATCATGAAAACCTGTAGGTGCTGTTGTATAGGTTTTGGATGTCAGTATTTTTTTAAACATGTCCTGATCCAGCGCATAGTCCATCAGCAGCGCCATATCCTCAAGTGTTGTCACATGACGGTCATCATGAAGGCCGGTAACGTTGACAAAATGTGTGTGCTTCATGCCAAGGCGTCTGGCCTTTTCATTCATCAGCTCCACAAATGCCTCCTCGTTGCCGCTCACATATAAAGCCAGCGTCTGAGCCGCTTCGGCCCCGGAAGGCAGCAGTGTTCCGTATAAAAGATCTTTCACCGTGGCCGTCTCTCCCGGAAGAAAACCTGCCATGGAGGCATTCGCCTGTCTTAAGGGGGCAAATATATCTGAGGGCAGGGTGACCTGTGTATTAAGATCATCCACGGCCTCAATCGCCAGTATAGCTGTCATCATCTTTGTCATAGAGGCTGGATAAATCATCTCTTTGCTGCCGGATTCCCATAATACCTGATGATCCGATAAACGGATCAGAAGTGCATTTTTACTGTAAAGAGAAACCGGTTCCTCAGTGTCACCTATATTTTCATTGGCCAGAAGGTACACGGCATGTCTGTCCTTTTCCGGTTCATAGACTTGATTCAGCAAAACACAGCTCATGACAATACAGCATAAGCCTAACAAAAATCTTGTTTTTTCCTGATGCTTTTTAATCATCCATACTTCCTTTCAAAACAAATCTGTCTCATCGTGTGATATATGAAGTATTGACGAAAAATATGGAAAATATTCTGAAGTCATGTTTGAATTTTAAGTGCAGCCTCTGCTTCGGCCTCTGACTTAAATTCAGCCACCTTTGCCGGATCAATCACAGGGAGCTGATCCTGAGATTTAACCCCAAAGGTTCTTAAAAATTCTTCTGTTGTCCCAAATAAAATAGGCTTACCCGGCGCATCCAAACGTCCCACCTCACACACAAGATGATATTCAATCAGTTTATTAATGGCATGGTCGCTGCTTACGCCTCTAATCTGTTCGATCATGGACCTGGTAACCGGCTGCTTATAGGCAATAATAGAAAGGGTTTCCAGCATCACATCAGACATCGTATGCTTTTTTGGCTGATGGGTCAGACGCACAATATAATCATAATATTCCGGATTGGTACACATCTGGAAAGCATCTTCCAATTCAATAATATGGATGCCTCTTTTTTCGGCTTCATAGGTATCCATCATCTGATGAAGAATCCTGCGCACCGTTTCCTCATCATGCCCCACAACATCTGCCAGATTTTTAAGCGGGACGGCCTTTCCCATGGTAAACAGCAGTGACTCAAGCACTGCCTTTGTCTTGGCTATATCCATCGTTTCTGTTTCCATCTGCGTCCTCCACCATGTTAATTTGTATATCATCAAACAGATGATCCTGTACGATCTGTATTTTTCCGCTTTTCATAAGTTCAAGAACAGCCAGAAAGGTCACGATGGTATTCGTCCTTGTTCTTTGCCGTTCCAGAAGCCCCCTGAAACTAAATTTCCGGTGTTCTTGTCCGTACGCCTCAATCTGTGCCATCTTATCTGCAAGACTGATTTCCTCTTTCTCGATTTTCCCGTATTTGCTTCGAATCGGGTCGATTCGGTCATTCTGCCGTCGGATTATGGACTTAAAAATCCCATGAAGCTTCTCCAGCGTCATGTCTCCCACAAGCTGTTTTAAATCTACCGGGGGTTCCTCATACTTTAACCCCTCCGGCAAAGTCATTGGCTTAAATACCGCCCGTCCGGCATCCAACTGCATATCCTTAAGTTCTTCGGCCGCATACTTATACATCTTATATTCAAGAAGCCGTTCCACCAATTCCTGACGGGGATCCTCTCCGTCTGCAATCTCCTCATCCGTCTTCTTCTCCACAGGCAGCAGCATTTTGGATTTGATTTTTAGCAAAGTGGCAGCCATCACAAGAAATTCACTCATGATCTCCATATCCTGCTTTTCCATCTGATGAATGTATGCCAGATACTGATCCGTAATCAGAGAAATAGGAATATCGTAAATATCAATTTTATTTATATCAATCAGATGGAGAAGCAAATCCAACGGCCCCTCAAACACCTGCAGCTTTACAGGAATCGCCATAAATACCACCTTTATTTCAAACCTTTGCCGACAAAGATTATTTTAGACTGTATTTGTTTATTATAGCATGGTCACACAAGACTGGTCAAATAAAAAAGCCTTTCATGCCGCCAGCCTTGGACGGATGAAAGGCTTTTTTACATAAACCGCTTTTTCTAAAAAAATTTTTCAAAAAAACTTTTTAATATAATCATAACTGAGCTGGGCACTGGCCACTGGATCCAGCCTGGAATAATCCTGCTCAATAATCAAATACGCTGCACTTCCAATATCTCTGGCCTTCTTAATAATTCCAGAGACATCCAAAATTCCCTGTCCAACCTCTATAAAATCATCTGGTTTTGCACGATCAAAACTTTCCTGCCCGATCATTTCAGATGTATCTTCCACCAGATTAATATTGGCACATGCTTTATTCAGATCCTTCTGATGAATCAGAATGCACCGGTTTCCAATCTTTTCCATGTATTCCACCGGATCCTGTCCGCCTCTTCTGACCCAAAACGTATCCAGCTCCACCTTCACCCATTCCGGATCTGTATTTTCCAAAAAAATATCCAGTGCATATTTACCGTCGAATTTTTGAAATTCCTGAAAATGATTATGATAAATAAACTTTACTCCATAGTTTCTGCAGATCGCGGCAACATCATTGCAATACCGGGCAAATGCCATCACCTCTGACCGGTTTCTGAAAAACATCATCGCAATAGAAAGACCAACGCAGCCGGTTTCGGCAGCATATTGAGCCGCCCCTTCCCAATTAAAGTCCGTCGCCAACAATTTTTGCACATCATTTGGCGCCGGCACAGAGAAACTGATCAATTTCATGCCCAGTCGTTTCATCATTGCATTCATTTCGGAAGCAGACAGCTTTTGAATTTCTTTTTTTTCACCTAAAAGCGCCTCCGGATCATAAGAAGCAAATTCCACATTTTTAAAGCCCATTTCGCCAAAACGCTTTAGGCCTGCTTCCAGATCATCTCTCAAATAATTTCGTACTGTAAATAACTGTAATCCCAACTCCAGATTCATTGGTTTTATCCCCCTTTGTACTGCGTATATATTTTTATTTTACCATTAATTTCTTTTGACAGCAATCCAGATTTTAATCCGCACCTCTGTTTTCAGAAATTTTCAGCAGTTTTGCAGCCGCCTTCTTCATATAATCCATATAACCGGCTCTGGCTACATCTTCTGAAGCCACAATGGGAATTCTTCCGATTTCTTTTTTGCCCAAAATATAGATCAGTTCCCCAATTTGATCTCCCGCAGTCACAGGTGCCTCCAGATTTTCCTTAAATACCAGCTGCTTCTCCATTGTCTCAAAACTTTCACCGGTTGTACTCAAATAAGAAAAACAACCGTCATAACAACCCCCCACCATCTCCTGTACACCGTTTAAAACCGGTGTTTTGGGAAGCACGGGCGGATGTTCATCACGATACAGCGTACAACTGGCAAAACCATAGTTCAGAAGAGCCGCAGCTTCTGAAAACCGGGTTTTATAGTCTGGAGCTGCCATGATTACTGCAATCAGTTCAATGTCATTACGCTGTGCCGTAGCGCTGAGACAATATTTCGCAACACTTGTGGACCCCGTCTTCAAGCCTGTACAGCCTTCATATTGCTTTAAAAGTTTATTTGTATTTGCCAGACCAAACGTCGTACTTCCCTTGTTGGTTACATGGGTAATATCTTCCATCCAAATGGTGGAATACTGATGAATCTGAGGATACTTCACCGACAATTCCCTGGACATCAAGGCCACATCTCTGGCCGATGTGTAGTGATTGGCTGATTCGGTAAGCCCGCAGCAATCCTCAAAATGGGTATTGGTCATTCCCAGCTTTTGTGCTTTTTGGTTCATCTGATTCACAAATTCCGTTTCACTGCCGCACAGGTATTCGGCCATAGCCACCGAAGCATCATTTCCCGAGGCCACAACAATACATTTAATCAGTGTTTCAACGGTCTGCTTCTCCCCTTCCTCAAGAAAAACCTGAGAACCGCCCATGGATTTTGCATAGGCACTGGTGACAACCTCATCGGCAAGACTGATTTTTCCCTCATCCAGTGCCTCAAAAATTAAAATCAACGTCATTATTTTTGTAATGCTGGCCGGACTAAGCCGCTCATCCGGATTCTGCGCATAAATCACATTGCCTGTAGATGCCTCCATCAGTATACAGGCCTTGGATGTGAGTCCCAAATCCGGAGGATGATCCGTCGTTTCATGACTTTTAGTCTCCACGTCTGCAGGTGTCCCGCCCACCGCACGCAGACAAACTGCAGGAGAAGAAAAAATCAGGCAAAATACCAGCAGCCATGCAAACTTTTTTCTCATAAATATTTCACTCGCTTTACAAATCAAATACTTATAATATTCTAGTTTTGCATACACACGAATATTCCGCCTGATTTAATTTATTAATAATTTTTTCTATGTTGATAACTTTTTCTATGCTTCAGTCTCCGCCGTCTGTATTAATCCTGATGATACTTATCCAGCTCCTCATAGCTCTTAACCAGATCAGACTGTCCGATGTCTTCCCCGGGTTCGTCTTTTTTCGACTTAAATACAAATCTCAGAAAAATAGGCGCAATAATGGTTGTCGCTACAACCACGATAACAACAGGTCCCATAAAATTCGCAGACATCAGCCCTACCGCATCGCCCTTGCTGGCCACAATCAGAGCCACCTCACCACGGGAAATCATTCCGGTTCCGATCTGTACGGCCTCTCTGTTTGTAAAATGGCATAATTTGGCACCCAGGCCGCAGCCAAGTACTTTTGTCAGGCAGGCCACAACCACAAGAATCACGGCAAATAAAATGATCGCCGGCGTCATTTT
>CAJKGK010000014.1 GCA_905199445.1 uncultured Lachnospiraceae bacterium
AACAAACCACAGATTCAGCAGTAAAAACAGGTGAATGAAACAAGAATATCCATGTTTCATTCACCTGCCTTTGATTATTCATCAATCAAAACCACCACTGAGGTGTCAGTTCGCCCAGAGTCATAACCCGGTTATTTTCATAGTCCATCATAATTTCAACATCCTTGTAGGACTCCGGCATAAGCTGTGCCATCAGTTCACGGCAGGAACCGCACGGCGCCATGGCCCTGCCCTCCCAGTTAATGGCAATCACCCGTTTAAGACCGCTCTCCCCATTGGTAATCATATTAAAGATCGCATTTCTCTCCGCGCAGACACCAAGACTGCAGGCACTGTCCACGCAAATACCTGCGTAAATTTTCCCGGACAATCCTTCAACTGCTGCCGCCACACCACCGACCTCAATCATTTCCGAAACCTGACGAGGGGCCAGCACCGCCCTGGCCGAATCATATAAGTCTTTCCATATTTGTTCCATAATACCTAATCCTCCATATACACCTTAGAATCTTTTTTTATTATACTATAAAAGACTTTAATTCATCAATCATTTATCCCCTCATTTTATATCCATCATGTTGTTGTGTTCTCACACTTGCAGACGTCCCATCCGGCTGTTATAATATGAATAAAAATTCCAATCTCACAAGGAGGATGCAATGGAACAATCAAGATGTCAATGGTGTAATCTTAAAAATCCCCTCTATGTTAAATACCACGATGAAGAATGGGGTGTACCGGCCTATGACGATCAAACCCTGTTTGAATTTTTAATTTTAGAACCATTTCAGGCCGGCCTTGCATGGGAAACGATTTTGTCCAAAAGGGAAAATTTCAGGGAAGCATTTGACCATTATGATTTAGATAAAATCTGTAACTATAATGAGGATAAGATCTGTGAACTGCTGCAAAATCCTGGAATCATACGAAACCGCAGAAAAATCGAAGCAGCCATTCATAATGCCCGGATTTTCAGAAATATTCAAAACGAATGGTCATCCTTTTCGGACTATATATGGCATTTTTCGGATCATAAAATCATTTATGAGGTCAATCAGACAACATCACCTTTATCCGATACGATCTCAAAGGATCTGAAAAAGCGGGGCATGAAATTTATCGGTTCAACCATCATCTACGCCTATTTACAGGCGATCGGTATCATCTATTCCCATGACCGGGCATGTTTTATGTTTAAAGAAGGGGAAGAAAATTTATGTTAACATCACTAGCGTTCATTTTTCTTGTAGGTCTGTCAATGGCTGCCATTTGTCAGCGACTCAAACTCCCCCGTATTATCGGTATGCTCATAACCGGCATCATACTGGGACCTTATGTTCTTGACCTGCTGGACCCGTCTATTCTGTCCATATCTGCCCAACTCCGGCAAATGGCCCTTATTATTATTTTACTGAAAGCCGGACTTTCCCTTAATCTGACTGATTTAAAAAGGGTGGGACGCCCCGCCGTCATGATGGCCTGTATTCCCGCGAGCTGTGAGATTCTGGCATACATCCTTTTGGCACCATCCATTTTGGATATCACCAGAATCGAAGCTGCTGTTATGGGTGCAGTATTAGGTGCAGTTTCTCCGGCAGTCGTTATCCCCCGCATGGTTCAGTTAATCGACGCAAAATATGGAACTGCCCAAAGCATCCCCCAGCTTATAATGGCAGGCGCTTCCTGCGACGATATTTTTGTGATTGTACTGTTTTCCACTTTTACCAGCATGGCACAGGGTGGTCATGCCAATTTTATGGATTTCATAAGTATCCCTATCTCCATTATTTTAGGAATTTTGTTGGGCGCAATTACAGGTTATTTACTCAGTTTATTTTTTGAAACAGCCTATGCCCATAAACACTATGTCCGAAACAGCATGAAAGTGATTATTGTATTGGGAATGTCATTTCTGCTTATGGCGGTTGAAACATGGATGAAAGACTTTGTGTCAGTATCTGGCTTGCTGGCAATCATAAGTATGGCGTGTGTAATTAAAATCAAAAGCGTGGCCTTTGTATCCAAACGGCTATCTGAAAAGTTTGGCAAGCTATGGCTGGCCGCTGAAGTCCTTTTATTTGTACTGGTTGGTGCCGCAGTTGATATTCGTTACACCCTAAACGCCGGCATCGCAGCAGTGCTGATGATTTTCATTGCCCTGATCTTCCGCTGTGCAGGTGTTGCACTCTGTCTGATAAAAACATCGTTCACATGGAAAGAACGTTTTTTCTGTATGCTCGCCTATGTTCCTAAAGCCACTGTACAGGCTGCTATCGGTTCCGTCCCCCTTGCGATGGGACTTCCCTGTGGTCCAATTGTTTTGTCGGTTGCGGTTCTTGCAATTCTGATTACGGCGCCCCTAGGCGCACTGGGTATTGATTTGAGCTATAAACAATTATTGAAGAAAGAAAAATAAAACTTCATAGCATCATATCCCGTGAAACACCTATACAAAAAACCGGCGGTCAAATTTTGACCGCCGATAAAAAATATAAAAATCCACATATTGAATTTATTCAACACAATCCGCCTGGCAAATACATCAAATCACTTTCAGCCCCTGATTATTTAAGCGCTGCCAGTCTTTCTTCAACCTGTTCCAACATGTTTGTATACTTTTCCAGCTTTTCTTTTTCTGCTGCAATTTTGGCTTCAGGCGCTTTGTTTACAAAGTTCGGATTGCCAAGCATACCTGTACATCTTGCAATTTCTTTGCCCAGCTTTTCCTTTTCCTTTGTGAGCCGCTCAATTTCTTTTTCAATATCAACAAGCTCTGCAAAAGGCATGTAGATCACCGCATCATGAATCACTGCGGACACTGCATCATCACCAATACCGTTTTTATCAGACTGAACCGCGACCTCGCTGGCATAGGCCAGTGTGGCGAAAAAGACCCGGCTTGTAGCAAAAATTTCTCTCACTGCTTCATTTTCAGATACAACAACCACTTTGGCCTTTTTGCTTGGAGGTACATTCATTCCGGCGCGAACATTTCGGATGCCGCGGACAGCCGCTTTGATCGTTTCTACTGCATTTTCATCGGCTTCAAAATTCCATTCAGCCTTGTATTCCGGCCAGGATGAAATCATAATAGATTCTTCCTCACTCTGTACATTGCAGAAAATTTCTTCTGTAATAAACGGCATATAAGGGTGGAGCAGCTTTAATGCCTGAATCAGTACAGTTTTTAATGTCCACAGCGCTGCAGCCTTTGTGGTATCTTCATTATTGTACAGACGTGGTTTTACCATCTCGATGTACCAGTCACAGAATTCTTCCCAAATAAAATCATAAAGCTTCGAAACAGCAATCCCCAGTTCATAGCGATCCATATTTTCTGTTACATCTTTAGCCAATGTATTGGCCTTTGACAAGATCCACTGATCAGCCTGAGTCAGATCAGAAAGCTGTACATGATCGATGGTAATACCGGCTTCGCTGGCCTGTTCAAAATTCATAAGCATAAACCGGGAGGCATTCCATACCTTATTGGCAAAATTACGGCTGGCTTCCACACGTTCCCAGTAAAAACGCATATCATTGCCCGGTGCATTTCCTGTGACAAGGGTAAATCTCAGAGCATCTGCACCGTATTTATCAATCACTTCCAGAGGATCAATCCCATTGCCGAGGGACTTACTCATCTTACGGCCCTGAGAGTCACGAACAAGACCATGGATTAAAACCGTATCAAACGGCACCTTGCCCACATGCTCCAGCCCGGAAAATACCATACGGATAACCCAGAAGAAAATAATGTCATATCCGGTTACAAGGACATTGGTTGGATAGAAATAGTCCAGTTCCTCTGTTTTTTCCGGCCAGCCCAGTGTGGAAAATGGCCACAGCGCAGATGAAAACCATGTATCCAGCGTGTCTTCGTCCTGGTTCATATGCGCACAGCCGCATTTTGGACAGCTTGTCGGCGCATCCTCTGTTTTGGCCACAACAATTTCACCACACTCAGGACAATAGTAAGCCGGGATACGATGGCCCCACCATAACTGTCTGGAAATACACCAGTCCCGAATATTTTCCAGCCAGTGAAGATAAGTTTTGTCGAAGCGCTCCGGAACAAATTTCAAATCGCCATTCTTTAAAGCATCAATAGCCGGTTTGGCCAGTTCTTCCATCTTTACAAACCACTGCTGCTTGATCATCGGTTCAACGGTTGTCTTGCAGCGGTCATGCGTACCTACATTGTGGGCATGATCTTCCACACGAACCAACAGCCCCAGCGCATCAAGTTCTGCAACAATAGCTTTTCTGGCTTCATAGCGGTCCATTCCTGCAAATTTTCCGCCGTTTTCATTGATCGTGGCATCATCATTCATCACGTTAATCTGGGGCAGGTTGTGACGTCTTCCCACTTCAAAGTCATTAGGGTCATGTGCCGGGGTGATCTTTACAACGCCTGTACCAAATTCCATATCCACATAGCTGTCAGCAACAACCGGAATCTCCTTGTTCACGATAGGAAGCAGTACCTTTTTGCCGATTAAATGCTGATAACGTTCATCATCTGGATGAACAGCCACAGCCGTATCTCCCAACATCGTTTCAGGACGGGTTGTAGCAATCTCAACCATTTCATCTGAACCTACAACCGGATAATTAATATGCCAGAAATGTCCGGCCTGATCCTCATATTCAACCTCCGCATCAGAAATTGTTGTCTGGCAAACAGGACACCAGTTGACAATACGGTTTCCTTTATAAATATAACCTTTTTTATAAAGATTAACAAAAACTTCCTCCACAGCTTTTGAACAGCCTTCGTCCATTGTAAAACGCTCTCTGTCCCAGTCACAGGAAGAACCCAGTTTCTTTAACTGGCTGATAATACGGCCGCCATATTCTTTTTTCCATTCCCATGCCCGTTCCAGAAATTTTTCCCGCCCCAGATCGGCCTTATCAATACCTTCTTCTTTAAGGGCTTCAATAATCTTAACTTCTGTGGCGATACTGGCATGGTCTGTTCCCGGCTGCCACAAAGCACTATAGCCCTGCATCCGTTTAAAACGGATTAAAATATCCTGCATTGTATTGTCCAGGGCATGACCCATATGGAGCTTACCTGTAATGTTCGGCGGCGGCATCACAATGGTAAATGGTTTTTTACTACGGTCTACCTCTGTGTGAAAATATTTTTTATTCAGCCATCTTTCATAAAGCTTCCCCTCAATGGCCGAAGGGTTATAAGTTTTTTCCAGATTCATATTTTTCCTCCTAACTAATTCACCGCTATTCCCGGTTGTATTTCAGTTTAAACTGTCCATTCCAGGCCTTATAGAAGCGCCGTAACCAACAGGATAAGCGCCAGCACAAAAACTGTGGCCGCGATTGCCCGAACCGAAGAAGCAACACCACGAACAATTCTCATATAATCCTCATCCATGGCAGCCTCCTGCTGATCCCACCAGTCATCATCGTCATCGGCCCTTAAGCCATCGGGCTTTGAATCCCCAGACGGCCTGGACATTTGCTCTCGAAGTCTGCGAATCGCCTGAGTCTGCTTTTGGGACAGCATACGGCTTACAACGGCAAGGGCAACAGCCACGGCAATAAGTATAACCGCTAAAACAGTCATCACCTCAACTCCTTTACGCTATGCCTGTGGTCAGGGTTTTATCGCCAAAAAAAGCTTCCGCCCTTAGTAAAGGGCGAAAGCTCGCGGTACCACCTTTATTATGAAAATACAGATTTATTTTCATATCTCTTCAGTCTTTAACGGAACTGCCCGTTATTTCCTATAAAGCCGTCTGCATCCCCATGGCTTTATGGGATGCCAAACGGACTGTTTAGAAATACTGTTCAAAAGCTACCTTCAAAATCTGCTTCTTCAAACCGTCTTTCAGCCGGTGAACGGTTCTCTCTGGGAAGGCCGGATTTTTACTCCTCTTTATCCTTACATTTGTTTATACATTTTCTATATCTTATCCACAATTACAGACTTTGTCAATACCCTTTTGTAAAGTTTCCTTCGCCTCTGTACCAGCCTTTGAGTTCATTGAGATATGCCTTCATTTTCTGAGGGTAATCCGGCTGACCGGATGCATGATTCAATTTTTTGGCCGCCTCATAGCGGTCATTTGAGGGACTGACAGCTGCAGCTTGAACTTTCTCATATTCATCCAGCACAGCCTGAACCTCCGCCTCTGATACATGGCCCTGCTCCACTGCCTCAAAAAAGCTTGTTTCATCTCCCGCCAGTTTTGCGGCCCAAAGCAGACATTTTACGGATTCCTCCTTCATATTCAGAGGCCATGCTTTTTTATAACACGCCACGGCTGCAGAATAATTCATTACACGCATATAGGCGGTTCCCAGGTTATGCCAGGTATTCCCCTTAAATGTCACAGAAACTGCATCGCCAGCAGAATGTTCCATATCATAAATCACACTGCTGTAAATACGAATCGCCTCTGTATACTGGCAAAAATTCACCAGGTTATCGGCCTTCATCTTTTTACGTTCTGTCGGATTTTGCCGTTCCAGCTCATCCATGGTCAGCATCAGCTGCCGGCACTCACCCGCAGAATAATAATCCACCGTGTTCATCAGATAGCGCACCAGCTCCTTGACCGGTTTATTGGCTTTTAAAAGATTTTTAAGCCCCCGCACCAGTGCCGGCTCCTGCATACTGTTTTCCAGCCACTGTAAAAGATCATCCCCAAAGGTTTCCCTGCTGACCGAATAAATATTCTGATAAATATAATAACACAGTTCCTGTACCGAATAAATATGGATGCCTGACATTCCAAAATAATAAGGGATTTTCTGAGTCTTTTTGTTTTCAAGAATCAGCCGCCCCCGTTCTCTGTAATCCAGAGGTGATTCATATTCAGAAATATTTAATCTCTGCTTCCATACTCGACCTGTGGATGGAAACAACATCCCAAAGCCCTCGTCGCGGATCACCACATTACATATATTGGCATCCTCAAATTCCAGATGCATATGAATTCTGGTTGTTTTATTTGGTCTGTCCGGCAGTCCTTCCAGCGTAACGGGAATGAGCCGCTCCCGGACAGACATAAAGTTTTTCACATGAAGGGTAATGGTCTGAGTGCCGTCCAGGATAAAATCCCCATTATTTTTTATACTATACCACTCACTGCCTGCCTCAGCCAGATCGCAGACTTTGCGTTCCCGTCCCTGATTTTCCACAAGAAATACATTGTTAGGGATAATTTCCTCGTTCAAAGCCACAAAATCTTTATTTTTCTGACCCATAGCCTCAATCACACTGTTGTGACAGGCCCCGGTTACAAACAGATTATGGCCAATATAACCTTTTCGCAGATTACATATATACTTTAAAGACATATTCATCCAACCGGTGTCAAACGCTTTTCCCGTAAAATAGATGGTTGAAATAGCCTTTTTATTCAAGACCACCTTCGCCACTTCCAAAAATCTCCGGTCCAATTCTACCGGGGAAAGTTTTCCCGCATCCTCACCGCTTAAATAAGCATTTAAAGGAACCTCATCCGCAGTCACCACATAGGGTCTGTAATCCTTTGTGATGGACAAATGGCAGTAACTTAAACCATCCTCATTATACTCAAATAAGCCCACATCTTTCTTATAAATGCTGTCACTCTGACACAGGACAAAATTTTCATAGGAGGCAATATGACTTTGAACTTTTACATGATCCACCGGTATATCCAGTTTTTTATGAACTACCAGCAAATCCTTAATCATCTTTTTGGACACCGTTTTTGACGTGATCGTCAGCCAGGATACACCACTGTGAGGATACTGACGTTTAATCAGCTCCAGGGACAAAAGAATCATTTTCAAAACCAGTCCTTTTTTTCGGAAGGACTGGCCACCGACCGTAATTTCAGGCTCAGTATCATATTGATCCACAAAATTTTCCAGTACAAGCCACTCTCCGGCCTCCTGCGTCTTAAAAATCAGATCATCCGCAGCAGAGACTGCCAGCTTCCACGCATCCTTGCCTGGATGGTATAAAAGCTTTGTCGGGATTTCTTCATTTTCCAAGTCTGAGGGCAGGTGAATGGCAGTCATCTTTTTTTTATCAGTTTTATCTATATCGCAGCAATAAATCCGGGAATATGTGTTTCCCAGATCATAGCCGACACACAGGTTTGCGTAACTTTCTTCCATACTCCCACCTCTATTGCAATAACGTAAACAGCTTCCTTGATATATAGCGCTGTGCTTCATAAGCTTCAATTTTATCTTTAAGTTCAGGCACCTGCTGATCCTGCCAGAGCATCAGCATCTGATTGATCCAGTCTTTACCACACTTCGGATGACCGGATAATACCTGGTCCGTCTCTGCCGTCTTTCGACCACTGATCCGGTCGCCCATGGCTGTATGTTCCACAAAATAGTACGAGATTTCCTCATTGGAAAACATGGTAAACGCCTTAACAAACAGACCGCCAAACATATTTTGCATCTCCTCAGAAACCGTACGCGCCGCATCTTCTCCTTTTTCATGGCGTTCATAGACAATTGTCACCTGGCTGCCTGGATGTGCGGCATACTGGACATAAACCCGCCCAAGCATTTCCGCAGGCAGACTGGCCACCTGAGCCAGTGCCGTAAAAAACGGCAGTACAATCCCCCGCTCCATAAAAAGACTCAGCGTTGTCTGAATCCATCCGTCATGGCCTTCTCTGGCCGAACCGCTGGCCGCATAATATTTTAAAAGCGCCAGTGCACATACGTCATAAACCTGCTTTAACTGATCCAGCTCGATTTCCACATAACCGAAAAATCTGTCCTCTGTCTCCTGATCCCACAGCAAATATCTGTAGCTTACAAATGCCAGATAGGCCCGAACAATACGTTCCCTCGGTTTGCCGTGATAATACCGGTCAAAAACATCCCCGGCTCCGGCAATAAAGTTTTCCGTAAACAAAATCTGACACACCAGCTTTTCTTCCAGCTTTGAGGCATTGACCTCAAAATCGCCGGCCGCTTTCCAGATTTCATAAAGTCGGGCTGTGGGACCATTATAATAGCTGACCAGATATTCCAGAATGGCCTGATCATATTTACCATGTCTGAAAACATAGCAGCAAACCTGGGTCATTAAAGACTCCTCGACAAGCCCATTGCTACGAAGCCATCTGGAAGCCAGACGCATGAGACGTTCGTCTTTAATACCTCTGTATCCATACATTTTAACAGCCTTAACGGCTTTTTCAAAAAGACCTCTCTGGATATAATATTCAATCATGTCATTACGCTGGGTCTCTCCCATCAGGTCAATATCCAGACGCATGAGATGCTTTTCCAGGGTTTCCCCTTCATAAGTATCATAATAAAAATCAAGAAGATTCTTAACAACATTTTTACGATATCCCACACGGATATCCTCCAGCTTTAAAATGCGCTGATAAATGTCAATGGAGCCAGGATCACTGCGCTGATATTTAATCGCCTGCTCGCTGCAGTGCAAAAGCACCATCGGCTGATTGGGATTCAGCCTGAAACACGCCTCCATCAATACTGAATGATCCATCAGCGGATCCATGGTATACGTCACCTGACTACAGTAGCGGCTGCCTTCCCTGTCTGTAAATACAAGATGGTATTCATCCATATAAATATCCACATAAGCCGCACCATCCACCAGCGGATACCACACCTCCCGGCCGGTTTCACGGTGAACCACGGCCACACCATTCATCTGAGGCTGATCGCAGAGCACTTCATATTTAAACAGCACCTGCGGCAGCACGGCAGCCAGCTCTGGGGTCAAATTCTCCGGTGTTATAAAGTGTTTGTACAAAGCAGCCAGATGCCGGCTGATCTTCCCTTCCTTAAGCTGCTTAAACGCAAAGGCTTTCATCATCGGCTCATAGCCAGCATAAACCGAGGGCTGTATCTCCCGATGCCGGATCACATAATGATAAATAAAAGCCTTTTTGGCATCAGGCATATGATTATCCAGCTTAAAGTAAAGTAAAATACCATAGGGCAGGCTATCCACATGATCCTCGTCAAGCGAATACATATAATATTCATAAATCCCGGGAATTCTCAGGGATGACTTAATAGCTAAAGCATACCAGCGGTTATAGCGTACATCCGTCTTTTTCCCGCGGATCAGCATGGTACATACAGCCTGTAAAATCTCCTTGTTTTCATAGATCTCACAAAGTTCCATCAATGTTTTCAGTGCAAGAGGCTCACAGCTTCTGCTGCGGGACGCCAGCTGAGCAAACTGATAAATCACCTCGGGCTTAAGACATTCATGGTGCATTCCCCAAGCCATCAGCGCAATCTCAAAATCAGAAAAGTCCCGAAGCAGCGCCGGTTCTTGATTAAGCGCCGAAATAGCCTCCCAGTAAAGCAGTGAACTGTTGCATCCCTTAACAAACTGGGCTTTAATATAGGCAAAGCGCCGACCATAGGGCAGTCTTGATGCCAAATCCAAAAAACACCACAAAAGCTGCCAGTCATTATACTGACGGTTATAATCAGACTGAATTGTATCTAACACAAATTTTGTATGCGCCGGTTCCTGCCGGTACAGTGCGGTCAGATAAAGAAAATAATCATAATAAAGCACCGACTGGCGGCGCAGCTCCATAGCCTTTTTTTCATTGGCTTCAATGATAGCCGCGGCATTATGGATTTCACCGGCCAGCAGTGAAAAATGCAGTTCAAACAGTTCATAAAGCTTATCTGTGCTGTTATTGCGGCAGCAGTCCACAGCTTCCCTTGTCTGCCTGATCCACTGTTCTTTAGAAATCCGATTCATGCGCAGCTTTAAAAAATCCGAAAAAAGATCATAAGTACTTGTCTTTACGGAACGCCGGAGGGCAGACTGATTTTCTCTGGCTGCTTTCATACAATTTACGGGAATTTCTATAGTCTTTGTCAACGTCTGTATCGTAATCTTCCCATAATTATTGCCTGTAGCAAAGGTGGCCGGATCGATGACATATTCCAGCTCATAGGTACTGCCCAAGAAATCTTCTGTGGTTAATTCTTTTTTATAAACCTGTATAAAGCTTCCTGTCACTGACACGGAAATCTTCTGATAGCCCCATGTATCCTTTTCCAATACCAGACAGGCGCTTAAAGCCTCTGTAAGATTTTCATGATAAATTTTTGTCTGTTCCACAGAAATTTCCACCGGTTTTTTCCGTCGAAGGGCACAGAGAAATTCTTCCATGGCAATATTTTGGTTACGACTTTTCATCAGCTGATTATAAATCATCTCATGTTTTTTATTCACAAGAAGGACTCTGGTAAAATCCGGAGATCGAAAACACTTCAGTGCCTCATGCCAGTTTATCCTGGCCAACTCCGTAAATTGACGCATATCCCGAACCGTACCAATACTTGTATTAAAATAAGGTTTGCAGACAGTCATCTCATAAGGAACATTCAGTTCACCGCCATTGCTCACAATGCAAAAACTCCCCTGAATCGTTGTGCCAGCCTGAACATCTTTGGCATCAAATATATAATTCACAACACAGTGCGCACCAATCACCGAACCCTCCTGACACTGTACCCTGTGGTTTGAAGAAAAGATCATGGCCTTGATCGGAAATCCGTTGACACTGTTAATTTCAAAAGAGCCTCCGTACAGCTCACCTGTCTGAGCCTGTATCTGTATTTTTTCTTCCGAGACTGTAATCTCAGGCCTGTCATATTCAAATATCCCTCTGGATAACAAATTAATCTTTTCCTTCAATCTTTATCACCTGCGTCTTTACTAATTTATTTGGAAAGCCCCGGACGGCTCTGAAATTAAATATGCTATCCTGTTTTTTTCCATACATACTGCAATTATAACACTTTTCGACATCCGGGTGCAACATGAATCAAAAAAAAGTCATCCGGAATTATGATTACACATAATTCCGGATGACTTTTTTTCAAAAAGGCCTAAAAGCCCGTCTTGAACGGATTCATTCTACCAGTTAAATATTTTTTTTGCATTGGCAATATCCGGGTTTTCACCATAATCACCACATCCAACCGGCGGATGTTCACCATCTTCATGTAAAATCAACACCCAGTCATTATCGCCATCCCTTACCGGTGCCGTCAGTGTCACACAGCCATCCGCATCTGGCAAAGCCTTCACCGGCTCAAAAACCAAAGCCTGCCGATCAGATGCCATTGAACTTTCAAAACTGCCATTGACGGGATTCATCCACCATATATAATAATCCTTTTTCAAACCTTTTAAATCCAGTGTTACCGTACCTCCACAGGGCAGATAAGCACACACATAGCGTCCGTTGTTATGAACGCTGGCCTGAATATGGTAATCCAGCTCATCCGGGCCGTGCATACAGACCCGCTCCTGACATGGAACAGACATCCAAAGCTTCATACTTTCCATAAAATCTCTGAGAACCTTCATCTGAGCGCTGCCCTCAGAATGGATTGCATCAAACCAGTCCACAGGTGTAAAACCATTGCGTTCCTTCTGGGCAACACTGCACCATACCGAGGCATGGCCATATGTATGACCAAATGCACCAGACAACAGACTCCAGTACGCCCTTTTTCTTACCATATGGCAGCCATGAACCGCCCCGTCTTTTGGAGGCCAGGCTGTAGGCATCATTTCATAGGCCGGTTCTCCGTCCCAGACAGGCATGGTACGTTCTCTCTCGTACGCTTTACGCACAAGTTCATAATTTTTCGGTTTCGTGCCATGGCCGGACTGAAGCATAATAAAACGAATCCATCGATCCTCATCCGTCCAGTAAGAAAATGTGGAGCACTCACCGGTTTCCATCTCATGACAGGCATGATAGGTTATCAGAAGCTGATCCCATACCGAATGATCTTCATTGTATTTAGGGCGGATGCCTGTAATACCTTTAGCCAGTCCTTCGGCCATTTCACGCCATACAGGACGATAATCCACACCTTTATGGATCGGCTGTCGGTCACCGCCAAGACACCAGACCACATTGTTTCTGTGACCATAACGTCGTCCGATCCATTCCCCATAGGCAAAAGCATTTTCCAGAGTGACTGTTTTTTCATAAGTGCCACCGCCCCAGTCATCGCCAACCACAAGCTGTCCCCATACCGGAAGGAGCAATACATAAAAACCGTAGGATTCTGCCTGATCTAAAATCCAGTCCAGGTACTCAAAATATTTTTCATTGGGCTGATTTAAATCATCATTGATGAGTGCCTTATTACCGGAAGGATTTCTCATCTGCACATCCCGCTCCGGATCCAGGGCAACGATCTGAAGCACTGTAAATCCCTGACTTTTTCGGGTCTGCATATAATAATCCGCATCATCCCACTTCATACGCTGGGGCATGGTCCATGCCGTATCGGCCAGCCACACAAAAGGCGTCCCGTCTTCCAACACAAAATAACGCTTGTTTTCTGATACTTTTAATTTCTGCATATGTCGTTTTCTCCTGTATCGATTTAGACTTTCTCAGTCTTTCTGCGAATCATGCGAATCGCCATATATTCCCGGCCCGGCATGTCAATCTTAAAATTCCCGGAAAAAGTCCCCCTGTGTTCAATGGTCATATTCCAGGTATCAATCACATCCACATCATATTCATAGCCTTCGGGCATCTTAAACCTTCGGAACCCTGGACGGAAATAACTGTAATAACGAAGAGAATAATTGCCGTCATCACTTAGGGAAAGCAGTTCATCCCACATCTGACGTTCCGGATGCAGATAAGCACCTGGAACCTCCTTGAGAATGTCAGCAAGAAAGGCAATGCGTTCCGGACTGTCGCCGTGAAGCTTTCCCCCATGAGACCACCAGAGAATATCCTGGGGATGCATGTACGTTTCCCCGTGCCCTGGATGGCCGCCACGAAGCGCACATTCCCAGAACCGCCGTGTCATTTCCTGGCCACTGATATTGCCCCAGGCCTGATCAATATTGCCTTCATAGTTCATCTCATCGATCACGACCGGTTTGCCATACTGCATCTGCCATTTGTCGGTAAGTTCCGCCGACTGATATACATCTGTACGCTGGATACTGCAGTGTGTAATCCACGCTCTGCTGAAATCATAAATGTTGGTACAATTGTGAATGGAACGTAAATGTCTGTACGGATCATACTGGCATACAACCGCAGCATTGCTCTCCCAGTCGGCAATTGTTTTATGGAAAAACAAATCATATTCATTGGCCATGGACCACCATACATTACGGTAAGCCGCAAAACGATTCACTGCATATTTTAAATAAAAATTCTCGTTTTCTGTGCCCATTTTGGAAAATCCCCAGCGGTCATAGGGGTGAAGCAAAATAATATCGGCTTCTATACCCAGATCCATCAGTTTTTGGATGCAGTCATCCATGTGCTGAAAATGTTTAACATTAAACCGTCTGAAATCCCAGTTATTTCCTTCCATAATTTCTGCGGCACCAAACATTACAAAATTGTCTTCATTAAGTCCGCTGGCATCACAGGGTGTTCCCTCGTAAGGAAATGAGATTGGATCGTGGAAATTATGAATATAATGTTTTGGGAAAACACAGAACCGAATCTTATTAAACGGGCTGTTCGCCAGTGTTTCTATGGTATCCTTCTGTACACGTTCCTCCTGCAGGGGCCATACATAGCAGGTTGTCCCAAGGCTAATATAAGGAGTACCGTCCTCGTAAGCCAGCCTGCACCTGGGGGCCACCCTCACCGGGCCATGATTGTTTTCTCCTGCAGGATCAACATCAAAGTCTCCGGTATAAATTTCATCTGAAAAACTGCCTGAAATTTCAAAATGATAAGGCTGTGCAAACCCTGGCATAAAACGAACTTTATACACGCCGTCCCCATCATAAAAACCGGTCACTGTTTTTGTTTCATCCTTTGAAACAAAAGTACCAGTAATCTCATAATCCTCAAAAGGATTGCCGTCGGCAAAACCCTTTACCGCAGCCTCAAAAACGCCCCATCGTTCCACTTTTTCAGTAAATGTAAAACCTTCCATACCTGATACACTCCATTCATTATCGTAGAATTTGTTATATAACTATCTTAACGATCATCGTATGGAAAGTCAATGAATTTTATAAATGTTTTTGTAAACTTATATATAGAAAATTATATTGTTTTTTTATATATGATTCCTATGCGTCATACTTTTTCTGTGTAAATATTTCTGCTGGCCTTATAGACCCTGCCCCACAGACTGGGAAAGGCCCAGCATATGACGCAAAACCTTGGGAATACCCATCTCCTGACGATATGTCATAACAACCGTGTTAGGTTCCAGACGACTTTTCATTTGAAGATCCCGATCCAAAAGCTTCTCCGGAATGATTTCATAGGTAGAATCAATGGCTGTATCAAATATCAGGTGATCTCCCGTATAGCCCAACCGATACACCGACCGGTGGAAATCCACCACAACACCAGGTGTCAGACGGTTAATGGTCAGCTGCAGATACAGTTCCCGAATCAAAGGCTGATCACTGCTGCGCATCCAGTCTGTGTCACCGCCCATCAATTTAGAATACTGGTTCAAAGACAAATATGTATACTGCCGGTAAACAGTTCCGTCCCTTAAGCTGCGTTTATCCAGCACCATTCGATTTACATCATGATCATAGATATTTATAGAGTAGCGATCGATGTTAACCCCTTCCTGCCCGGATCCATCGACCAGGTAATTTATATCCCTGTTAAAATAAATTCTGCGCTGATTGCCCGGGTGGCTTTGATGATTCTCCTCGTTTTGTTCAATTTTATGGATCATCGCTGTATATTCACTGTATTCAATTACGTTACTTTCTTCACTGTAAACTTCAAAATTCATTATGATTACCTCCTGTCCTGCCCTTTATTATATGCGCCAACTATGAACTTATGATGTCCTTCAAATAAAGAATTTCTTAACGAACCATAAATTATTTTCCCCAATATGTATCGGATATGTTACCATAACTACAAGGCCCTTTGTCCCAGGTACCCGAAGGGGCATCGGCCATTTACAGAAAGAAGGTGTCTTAATGTTTATATTTACCTTAAGTATTGATCCCACATCTAAAGTTCCTGTTTACACGCAGATTTATAAATATATCCGCAGCGAAATCGAGGGCGGCCGACTTTCCTGCGGAACCAAACTGGCCTCAACAAGAAAACTGGGTGCCCACCTGTCAGTCAGCCGTAATACTGTAGACATGGCCTACGGCCAGCTGATTGATGAAGGCTATATTCAGGCCTTTCCAAAGCGGGGGTATTTTGTGTGCGATATTTCCACAAACCTTGGGGCCATTCCAAAGCTGTCCGAAAACGCGCCTATTTCTTCTGCAGCCGAAAAAAAGCCTGGCTGGCCCTATGACTTTTCTCCCTATGGGGTTGATTTGTCTCATTTTCCCTATGGTTCATGGCGTAAAACCATGAGAGATATTTTATATGATGATCGGAATCTTCATTTATTCGAAACAGGGCATCCTCAGGGGGACCTGGATTTCCGCCAGGCCATTGCCTCCTACCTGCACCAGTCCAGAGGGGTCGTGTGTACACCGGATCAGATCATTGTAGGTGCCGGTATTGATTATCTTCTCCTTTTACTGACCCAGCTGCTTGGCCGACATACAATTTTTGCCCTGGAGGCCTACTCTTATATGCAGGCCGGGCGCATCCTTTCCGCCATTGGCTGTCCCATTCGCGCCATCCCTCTGGACCGTCACGGCATGAATACAGAGGCGCTTTGCCAAAGCGATGCCGATGTCGCCTATATTACGCCGTCCCACCACTTTCCCCTTGGCATCGTCATGCCGATCAAACGGCGCCAGGAGATTTTGCGCTGGGCCCTGGAGGATTCCAGACGCTATATTATAGAGGATGACTACGACAGTGAGTTTCGTTATAAAGGCCGCCCGATCCCAAGCCTTCAGGGTATTGATACCGCCGGAAAGGTCATTTATCTGGGTACGTTTTCCAAGGCTATCGCCCCATCCATCCGAATCAGCTATATTGTTCTGCCACAAACGTTACTGAGCATCTATAAAAAACAATATTTCTTTTATTCCAACACAGTCCCCCGAACCGAGCAAAAGCAGCTGACTCAGTTCATCACCCGAGGGCTGTTTCAGCGCCATCTTAATCGTATGAGAAATATTTACAAAGCCAAACGAGACTTTATTTTAAAAGCTCTGGAACCATATATGGAAAAAATAGAAATTAACGGTGAAAACAGTGGCCTCCACCTTTTAATCACCTTTAAAGATGGTCGCAGCACCCGCGAACTTATCAAAATCGCTGCGGACCACGGGATGCACCTGTTTTCCACGGATGATTATCTTACCGCAGGCAATCTTTATACCGGAGAAAAATTTCATTCCACATTAATTCTAGGCTATGCTTCAATTCCCCAGGAAAAACTGGGACCGGCTATGGATACATTTATTCAGGTATTTTTCTGAATTTTTAGAAATTTTTAAATAAACTTTACAGAATTTCGGCCATTCCTGATATTTTTTACGAAATTCACATATTTTTAACAAAAAGATTTTCGAAGATTTTCGTTATTCGCTAAATGTACAAATTTATCGAATAATAATACAAATAATCCTTGAATTAATTGGGTAAATATGCGATATTAAGAATTATTCCTTTCTTTGAATTTTGCAAGGAGTTTATGTCTGATTTTCGTTTTCGTAAGTTTTTCGTAAGTTTTGATTTTATTTTTTTATAATTTGGACACAAAATAGACACAATTATCTCTTATGATGTGTCTTGCAAAAAAGTTATGAAAATTTTATTACATAACTCAGACATTTGCGAAAAAATAAAAGGAGTGATATTAAAATGAAAAAATTTAGATTATTCGCAATGGTATGTGTATTAGTTTTAGCTATGGGTGCTTTAACAGCATGTTCTTCCAATTCCGGAGAAACAAAGGCACCAGAAACAGAAAGTGTTGTAACAACAGATGCTGCTGCTGATACAACTGAAGCTGCCGAAGATACAGACGCTGCTGATACAACTGAAGCTGCTGCTGACACAGATGCTGCTGATACAACTGAAGCCACTGAAAATACAGAAGCTTCTGAAACAACAGCTGAATAATTCTGGCTGTGACAATCCGTCAACAGTAAAATACCCTGGGGTACTTCAAATGATGTATTCCAGGGTATTTTTTGTATTCTTTATTCCATTGATTCATTCAATTTATTTCTCCATTTTATTATACAGCGTTGCCAGTGATATTCCAAGCTGATTGGCCGCCAGCCGCTTGCCGCTCACATCCGTGCCGTAATAATCCACGGTTTTACGGATAATCTCCTGCTCATAAGCACGAACAGCCTCAGCCAAGGTTCCATGACCGGGTGTGTAAATATCCCATCCTGCAGCTAAAAACTCCGACCTTTGCTCCGCCAGCTCTCCCACAACCGCATAAGGAAAATTATAAATATCAATACAGCCATTCTCCACGGTCAAAGCGGCATATTCCAGCATCTTTTGAAGTTGCCGCTCATTTCCCGGCCACAGATAATGCTCCAGGGCTTTAAGTGCTCTGTCTGAAACCCTGACAACATTCCCGCCTTTTTCTCTGCGGCGGCTGACCCATTGTTCAACAAATGCCCGTATATCATCTTTGCGTTCTCTAAGCGGTGAGATAACAAGGGCTGCGGCAGCAACCTGGTAGTACAGATCCTGTCTGAAGCTTCCGGCTCTGACACAATCCATTAAATCAACGCTGCTGGCACATAAAATCCTCACATTAATCCCGGTACTGCTGCCGTCAGCCCGCACAAGACACTGGCTGCCCAGTGTTTTGGATAACTTTTCCTGAACCTTTGGTCCCATCGCAGATATTTCATTAAAAAACAGTGTCCCTTTATCGGCCATTTCCATAGCCCCGGGCATCCGATGGCTGCCAAAAATCCGTTCTGACAACCCCTCATCATCCAGTCCATCACAGTGAACAGGCACAAAAACCCCATCTTTTCTGGAACTTTCATTATGAATCGCCTGCGCATAAAGATCTTTTCCGCAGCCCCGCTCACCCTGAATCAGTACAGATAACTGGGAGTCAGCCAGTTTTTTTGCAGTCTCAACACACTGCACCGAAGCCGGACTTTCTCTGATTATATGGTCAAAGCGGTATCGAGTCCCGTTAATTCCATGCAGTCTAAGATCAGAAGATACATCCTTTTGAGCAGACATTTTTAAAAAAGTCCAAAATTGCCCGGCCTTACGCCCCGAAGAAATCACGGCAACCGCACCTGCGATGATCTCACCATCCTTTATCGGATATATACGAATAAAGCCCGCTTGAGAGCGGGCATCTTTATAAATCTGTGAACGTGCATTCCCAGTCTGAAGCACGGAAAAAATCAATGGTCCCTCACACAGTTCGGTCACACACAGACCTTTTAAATCCCTGCCCGACCGCCCCTTTTGATCGGCATAAGCCTGATTGCAAAAAACAATCCGGCCGCTTTTGTTGACAATCACAATCTCCTCATCCATTGCATCAAAAAGTTTTTCCAGATTCATGATTTACCTCTCTTCAACTGATGCTATCTATTTTGGACGATTCTCATCTTTCTGTCAAGAATATTTTTACAATATACCACATTAACAGAAATTTTCATTAATTTTTCTGAATAAGCGTCCCAGACCTTTGGGCTCACCCTCCAGTCTGCTGCGTTTTTGGTGAGGCATACAATCTGCTTCATCAAAGGCAAATTTACTCTCCCCGGCAAAAGTATCAAACTGCTCTATATTATGTCTGGCAGGCATATAGGACGGATCCAGTGTCCAGGCTGCTCTAAAATGTTTCATGGCCTGAATATGATTGCCTTTTTCTTCAAGAACAATCGCATAAAGATTATGTGGCTGAGGTGCATCGGGAAATACAGCCATGGCCGAACCGGCATACGCCTGAGCTTCATCCAGTTTTCCGGCACCTACCAGTTCCCGAATATCAACACATAACGTTCTTAATGCTTCTTCATTATGATTTAATGTAAACTGCTGATTCAACATCGCAGTCATCCTCCTTTATTCTCAAATCCCTCAAAAGTATCTATTTTACCTAACCTAAATATTTCTTTTATTGGGAATCTGTATATTTTCTTTATGCTTTTATTATAGACTGCAGACTGTGAGGATTGTGTGAGAGATTTCCATGTTCTGTGAGGATTGTGTGACTAAAACAGGATATACCCATGCCATCATTGCATGTGATTTGGATGCCCGGACTTTTTCTGATATGCCTTAGGGGTACAGCCCATATAATCTTTGAATACCTTACCAAAGTAACAGGCGTCAGAAAAACCTGTCAGCTGGGCCGTCCTTGTCACACTCTCTCCACTGCGCAGCCAGACCAGACTCTGCTGAACCCTATAATATAGAAGATACTGGAAAATCGTCATATGCATATGCTTTTTAAAAAAGCGGCAGCACTCACTTTTGCATAGCCCTACATGATCGGCGATCATATCCAATGTCAGCGTCTGTGCGTAATTTTCCTGGATAAAGGCAATCATCTGCCGCAGACGTTCCAATCCGGCCCAACTTGTCTGATTTCCGTTCGGCTGCTTTCTGAAATAATCCCAAAGGTCCCGCCAGATTCGGCATAATGAGATATGAATGTCCATTTCATAACCAGTACTCCCCAAAACCTGATCATCCCATAACTGAACAATCTTTTTTATTTCTTCCAGAATGCTTTGCTGCCAGTCCACAGACGGCAAAAGCCTCAGGGCACACCAGCTGTCATTTTCTGTAATAAAACTCACATAATCCGACTCAAGGCAGCTGTTTTCATAACCGTAAATAAATCTCGGGTGAAAAGTAATCGTTCGGTAAGTACAGTCATTCCCATCCCGCATCTGTCCGGAATGAAGGGTATTACTGTTACAAAAAAGCCCCTCGCCTTCCTTTAAGAGATAGCTCTGCGCATTGACCCTGTATTCAATTTGTCCCCGCTCAATCAGCGTCAGCTCAATCTCCGGATGCCAGTGCCATAAAAAAGCGCCGCGCTCATACTTTGACAGCTGTTCCGCTGTAATATTCACCGGAAATGAAAAATCTCCGTGAGCCTTTAGCTCCCTGCGATGATCATTGGTATAAATCTGCATAAAACACCTCAATATATTTATATTTTTAACCACTATATTTGTTGTTTTAAATTTAAAGTCCCATTATAATTATATATCATCAATACAAATAAAGCCATAGCGGACTAAAATTACCGCTGTACTTTTTACGAAAGGACGGATCCTATGTTAAATCAACTGAAAGCAAAATTTGAAGAACTTTTCGGTAAAGACGGAGATATCCGCAGCTATTTTGCGCCTGGCCGTGTCAATCTCATCGGTGAACATACCGACTATAACGGCGGTCATGTATTTCCTTGTGCGCTGACCCTGGGAACCTACGGAATTGCCCGGAAACGCAGTGACAAAAAACTTCGTTTTTATTCCTTGAACTTTCCCCACACAGGCATCATCGAGGCATCGCTGGATGGACTTGAGCCTTCATCTTCTTCAGATTGGACAAATTATCCAAAAGGGGTATTCTGGACATTTGAAAAACACGGACATACCATCAGCCAGGGGGTTGACCTGCTTATTTACGGAACCATCCCCAACGCCTCCGGCCTGTCCTCCTCTGCATCTCTTGAAGTGCTGACAGCCCTTGTCATTAAAGATCTTTTCGGTTTTGATCAGCTTTCCATGACCGATCTGGCACTCTACGGACAGTATTCGGAAAATAATTTTAACGGTATGAACTGTGGAATCATGGATCAGTTTGCCGTTGCCATGGGCAAAAAGGACAATGCCATTTTCCTGGATACAAGCACCCTGGAATTTGAATATGCACCGGTTATTCTGGAAGATGCTCAGATTGTGATCACCAACAGCAAAGTTAAACACAGTCTGGTAGATTCAGCTTACAATGAACGCCGTAAAAGCTGTGAACTGGCCCTAAAAGAGCTTCAGGCCGTTACCGCCATTCAGACGCTGGGAGATCTTAGCGAAGCAGAATTTGAAACTTTAAAAGACACCATCAAAGATGACAGACGGCGGGCCATGGCCAAACATGCCGTTTATGAAAATCAGCGAACCATCAAGGCCGTTGAAGCCTTAAAAAACAATGATATCAAAGCCTTTGGCCATCTGATGAATGAATCTCACATTTCTCTGCGTGACGACTATAAGGTTTCCTGTGAGGAAATTGATTTACTTGTGGATACGGCATGGGCCATTCCAGGTGTTCTCGGTTCAAGAATCACCGGCGGCGGTTTTGGCGGCTGTACAGTCAGCATTGTAAAAACAGATGCCGTTGAACAATTTAAGGAAAAACTTCAGTCCGTTTATCAGGAAAAGCTGGGACTTACTGCAGAATTTTACGTCGCTGAAATCGGTAACGGCGCATCCCGTCTGGACTAATGCCCGGAAATAATATATACTAAAACAGGCCCTGGTACGGATTCATTTCAGGGCCCAACAATCAACTATGGAGGTATTTCTCATGAGAATATTGGTAACAGGCGGTGCCGGATATATCGGCAGCCACACATGTGTTGAACTTTTAAATGAAGGCCATGAAGTCGTTGTTGTGGATAATCTGTATAATGCCAGCGAAAAGGCACTGGAAAGGGTACAGGAAATTACCGGACGCAGTCTCACCTTCTATAAGGCAGATATCAGAGATAAACAGGCCATGAACGATATTTTTGACCGGGAAGCCATTGATGCGGTTATTCATTTTGCAGGTCTTAAAGCGGTCGGTGAATCTGTGGTTAAGCCAATTGAATACTATGAAAATAACATTACAGGTACCCTCAACCTTTGCGATGCCATGAGAAATCACGGTGTTAAAAATATTATTTTCAGCTCCTCTGCCACCGTTTACGGCGACCCGGCAGAAATCCCCATCACAGAAAACTGCCCGAAAGGTACACCGACCAATCCTTATGGCTGGACAAAATGGATGCTGGAACAGATTCTTACCGATCTTCATACGGCTGATCCCCAGTGGAATGTAATTCTTCTGCGCTACTTTAACCCCATTGGTGCGCATAAAAGTGGCCTGATCGGAGAAGATCCCAAAGGTATCCCCAACAATCTCCTCCCTTATGTGGCTCAGGTAGCGATTGGCAAACTGCCCTGTCTGGGTGTTTTCGGAGACGACTATGAAACACCGGACGGCACCGGCGTTCGGGATTATATCCACGTTGTGGATCTGGCCGTTGGTCATGTTAAGGCACTGAAGAAATTTAACGACACACCGGATGTGCGCGTTTACAATCTGGGTACAGGGAACGGCTACAGCGTTCTTCAGGTTGTCCATGCTTTTGAAAAAGCCTGCGGTCACCCGATCAATTACGAAATAAAACCCAGACGTGCAGGGGATATTGATGCCTGCTATGCCGATTCAGCCAAGGCCAAAGACGAACTTGACTGGCAGGCTCAGTACAATATCGATGACATGTGCGCAGACTCCTGGCACTGGCAGACAAACAATCCTAACGGCTACAATGAATAATTAAACCTTTGCAAAAATAAAGTGCTTCTGACCATAGACATATAAGCGGCCAGAAGCACTTTATTTTTGTATTACTGATCTGCCATCCGATATCCAACCCCGATTTCCGTAATAATATAATGGGGTTTTGCCGGATTTTTTTCAATTTTACGCCGCAAGCCTGCCATCATGGCTCTTAAAGCCTGAGTATCTGAACCATAGCCGGCGCCCCACACTTCTTTAATGATAAAAGCACTGGTTAATACTTTACCGGCATTTTTCATAAACAGGGTCATCAGGTTAAATTCCATGGGAGTCAGATGCAGTGCCTCACCGTCCAAAGTCATCAGGTGTTTTTCCAAATCCAGGCTTAACCCACCTACCGTAAAAACAGTTTGCGGACCAGCAGAATTTCCCTGTCTGTATAAATGCCGGAAAGCCACACGGATTCTGGCCAGCAGCTCAGTGGCAGAAAAAGGCTTTGTCAGATAATCATCTGCCCCCAGGTCCAAAGCAGCTGCCTTTTCTTTATCCTGGTCTCTTGCAGAAACAACGATCACAGGGATCTGGGACCAGGTTCTCACTTTTTCGATCACCGTCATACCATCAGCATCCGGCAACCCAAGATCCAGAAGCATCATATCCACCGGATCTGACACAAGGCGCTCCATGGCCCCCACAGCACTGCCTGCGGTCACACATTTAAACCCTTCATTTTTAAGGGCATACACAATAAAATTTCTGATTTGTGGATCATCCTCTACCACAAGAATCGTTTCACCGTACAGATGCATCATTGATCCTCCTTCATTGCTTTGTTTAAATTCCCCTGATCTTCCAGAGGGAGGGTAAATATAAACCAAGCACCCGGTCCGTCGGTACGGTTGGCGGCTTTAATATCACCCCCGTGAGCCCGCACAATGGACTGGCAGATGGGCAGCCCCAGACCGATCCCTTTTCTGGCATCAACAGGTTTGATCTGGGATGTATAAAAAGTCTGGAAAATATTAGGCAAATCCTCCTGTGCAATCCCATCGCCCCGGTCAGCCACCTGGAAGATGGCCTGATGATGCACCTCATCTTTTTCCACATAAATCTGAATTTCATCCTCAGGCTTAGAATGTTTTACCGCATTATCCAACAGATTAATCAACACCTGCAAGATCAGCTTGCCATCCATAGGCACCATTAAAACCTCCGGGGGAATATGGGCATTAATCTCATAATCTCCGGCCCGTTTGGACATTTTTTCAATGGCACTTCCTATAATCTCCTCCACGGCTTCATACTGCTTATTCAAAACCATACGGCCCTCCTGAAGCTTTGTCAGACTTAAAATATTTTCCACAAGAGAATGAAGCCACTGGGCGTCCTCCAGGATACCCTTGGTCATGTCATACCTTGGATCCTCTTTTGCCGTCATATCCAGTATCATTTCCGAGGTCCCCATAATTCCCGACAAAGGTGTCCTCAGGTCATGAGAAATGGCCCTGAGCAAATTTGCCCGATAGCGTTCCTGAACAATTTCCTGCTGAGAACGGATCTGAGATTTCACGGAAACAATCCGGCTCATGGCCAGCGATGCACACTCAATCAGAGAATGCAAAAAACGTTTCTGATGCTCTGTCAGTAACTTTGTTTCCTGTCTGGGAAGGCGCAAAATTCCCAGAATATGATTCGTTCCGTTAATGGGCCAGTCCACAAATTCCCCACTTTCTTCACAGTCCCCTTTAGTCCGGAGAAAAAAAGTCTCCATACCTTCCCGATCCAAAACTTCATGTCTGGTCATTGTACCGTCACACGCCCGCCATATGAAATCATCCTTCCATTTTCCATCTTCATCACAGCAAAGACAGCCGGCCTCGCATAAAAAGCGGTTCCCCGCCGCAGTCACAATAATCCCTGCAATTTCTTCCAGGTCTTTGGCCTCTGTCAGCCGACTTGTCAGCTGGTATAATGCCAGTGTCTCCTGTTCCTTATCCCGGGCTTTCCTGGCATTTTGTTTAACCCTGGATGTAAGGGTTGTGGTGACCAATGAGGTCAGCGTCATACAGGCAAAGGTGATCATATAGCCTGGATCATAGACATTTAAAGAATAATAAGGTGCTGTAAAAAAATAGTTAAAAGCAAAAGTGGCGCCCACAGCCGACAATACCCCCCAGAAATAGCCTCTGGTCACGCAGGCCGTCAGAAAGACCCCGATTAAATACATTAATACAATATTGGTTTCTTTAAATCCCACGGTTTTAAAAAGTATTCCCACAACCGAAGCACCACCGATGGACACAGCCGCAACAGCCATAGAAAATACAGCGCTGATCGCCGTTTCTTTGCTCTGCCGCATGGCCTGATCAAGATACAGCGTTTTCTCAAATTTATCCATGAAGCTTCACTCCTTTTTTCATTCAGAACAATTGTTTTCCCTTTGGTGTTCAATTAAAAGAGAATCCGCTTCCATGGCCAGGGCGCCCTCGGAAAATATAGCCAGCATAATACTTTCATCAAATGCTGAAATGTGGGTACCGTCCCCCATATAAATACCTATAACTCCAAAGGCTTTCTCCTCGTTGCGCACTGCAATATAAAGACCTTTAGCGCCTGAAAGGGTACCTGTGGTCGCCCCGGCATGTTTATTATTCTGATAAACCCAGGCAGCAACCCCCAACTCCCCAGGTGTAAGCAATTCTTCGATATGGCTGTCCGCTTCTCTGGCAAACTTAAGGGGTGTCTTTGTCTTCATGGGATCTGCGGAATAATAAACAATATCTCTGTCCAAAAGCTTGTAAAGCTGCCCCGCAAGAACCTGAGCCAGCGCCGTCTGTCCGCTGGCTTTTTGAAGTTTCAGGCTTGTTTCAAGAAGTATATCCGTTCGATAAGCCTTTTTTGCGGCCTGTGTCCCATAATTTTTCACCTTTTTTGCCAAAACTGCTGTAATAAATCCTGAAATAAACATAATCACAAAGGTTACAATATAGCTGGGTTTATATACCATCAATGTATAAACAGGTTCTGTAAAAAAGAAATTAAAGCAGCAAACAGAAAAAGCCGCCGCGATCAAACTGCAGATCTGATTAACTGTCAGCAAAGCTGTAAGCAAAACCCCAAGAATATAGACGGTAATTATATTTGATTCATCAAAACCCATTGCCTGAAATAAAAATGCAATCAAAGTACTGGCTGTAAGCACACCGGCTACGGCTAAAACATCCATAGCCAGGGCAGGCATATCCGGTTTTGGCTTAGTCCTTTTTTTCTGCTTAATCCCCAGCGTATCTTTATACTTTTTAGTATAAGTATCCGGAATCAGATAAACTTCCATTTTAGGCACAAGCTGGGTCAGCTGTTGTGAAAAGCTAATATTTTGCCTGAGAAAACTGCGCTTTGTGTAGCTTCGTCCGAGAACAATTTTAGAGACGCCTGAAACCCGGGCATATTCGGCAATCTGTTTTGTAATATCACCGCCGTACAAGGTTACAACTTTTGCCCCCAGCTGTTGAGCCAGCCGCTCATTCATCTGAAGCCTTGCGTCATCCTCATCGGATATCCCATCAGAACCAGGGACCTCCACATGAACTGCCGTAAATTTTCCCTTAAAGGCTTTAGCCATACGGGCCCCGGCCCGGATCACCTTCACATTAGACGGCGAAGGAGACAGACAGACTAAAATATGTTCACCGGTATAAAATTCGCTGTCCTTGTTTTCCGCCCTCATTTTTTCTGTTTTCTGATTCACCTGATCCGCAGTACGCCTTAAGGCAATCTCCCTTAATGCGGTAAGATTGCCCACAGTAAAAAAATTTTCCATGGCCCGACCGGCCTGACGGGTTTTGTAAATTTTCCCTTCTCTAAGCCGGACAAGAAGCTCTTTGGGTTCAATATCAACAAGCTCCACTTCATCTGCCTGATCAAAAACAAAATCCGGAATCCGCTCTCTGACCTGAACACCTGTGATCGACTGCACAATATCATTGAGACTTTCCAGATGCTGAACATTGACGGTTGTATAAACATCAATCCCTGCCTTTAAAAGCTCCTCTATATCCTGATAACGTTTGATATGGCGGCAGCCTTTGGCATTGGTATGGGCCAGCTCATCCACCAAAATCAGCTGAGGGCGGCGTTTTAGTGCCCCATCCAAATCCAGCTCATGAAGCACAATATTTTTATAGGAAACATATAAAGGGCGCAGCTGCTCAAGCCCTTCCATAAGCTTCATCGTTTCCGGACGGGCGTGAGGTTCAATATACCCAGCTACCACATCAATGCCGTCCTGCTTGGCCTCATGGGCGGCTTCCAGCATGGCATAGGTTTTTCCCACCCCCGCCGAATAGCCGAAAAAAATTTTCAGACTTCCCCTTTTTTTCTTTTCCGATGCCGCCTGGATCTGAAGCTTTTTAAGCAAAAGCTCCGGATCCGGACGGTTATCCTCATCTTTTATATTAAAATCCATCGTCTGTGACAATACAAACACGTCTCCTGTCTGAATTTTTGTTTTTATGATCCAGCTTATTTGGCCAGTTCAATCATTCCCAGTTCCTGGGCAATATCAAGGTTCACACCGAGGACATTAACGGTTTCTTCTCCAAAAATCCCCAGGAATTTTCCTGTTGTATGTTGGGCTACAATTTCCTGCAAACGTTCCTGGGAAAGTCCGGTATTAACGGCTAACTGGGGAATCTGAATCTGTGCAGAAGCCGGACTGATATGCGGATCCAGGCCAGATCCTGAAGCGGTCAAAAGATCGGTGGGAATATCTTCCCTGGACACACCGGGATGTGCTTCAAGAAATGTCTGAATGTCAGCTTCAACCCTTGCCTGTAAGTCAGGATTTGTGGGACCGTAGTTGGCGCTGCCCGAAGACAGTCCGGCATAATCTTCACCATTGTTATATTTTCCGTCTGAGGTATAAGTATTGTAATGATACTGGGACGGACGGCATTTCATAAAACGGTCATCGGTAAAATCCTGTCCCACAATTTCTGATCCCAGCACTGTCCCGTCTGCTGCTGTAATCATACTTCCGTTGGCCTGATGAGGAAAAATCAACTGGGAAAGTCCGGTCAAAACAAGGGGATAAATCAGACCACACAACACCATAAGTACAATGGACACTAACAGGGCCCTTTTTAAGCTGCCTAATGCAGATTTTACTTTTGAGTTCATTATATGCAACCTCCTATATTATAAGCCCAGCAGGGCAAGCAGCGGATGAATCAGCAGATCAATAATTTTGATCCCCACAAAGGGTGTGATCACACCGCCAAGGCCATAAATTAACATATTTCTGCGAAGCATTTTACTGCTGTTCATTGGTTTATACTTCACGCCTTTCATCGCCAGTGGAATCAGACATGGAATAATAATGGCATTAAAGATTAAAGCGGATAAAATCGCACTAAATGGTGTGGCCAGATTCATGATGTTTAAAACCTGCATCTGTGGAATAACCATCATAAACATTGCCGGAATAATCGCAAAATATTTGGCAATATCATTGGCAATACTAAAGGTGGTCAGGCTGCCTCTTGTAATCAGAAGCTGCTTGCCGATTTCAACCACTTCAAGAATCTTTGTTGGATCCGAATCAAGGTCAACCATATTGGCTGCCTCTTTTGCTGCGGTTGTACCACTGTTCATTGCCAGACCTACATTGGCCTGAGCCAGCGCCGGGGCGTCGTTGGTACCGTCGCCGGTCATGGCAACAATCTTTCCCTCATTTTGTTCACGTTTAATAACGTTAATCTTATCTTCCGGCTTACATTCCGCAATGAAGTCATCCACACCGGCCTCGGAAGCAATTGTTGCCGCAGTCAGGGGATTATCCCCTGTACACATAATGGTTTTAATACCAATCGCTCTGAGACGTTCAAAACGTTCTTTCATTCCCGGTTTTACCGTATCTTTTAAATAAATCACACCAAGAATCTCTTTATTCCGGCACACGGTCAGCGGCGTACCGCCCAGTTGCGAAATTTCAGCCACACATTTTTCAAGGTCATCGGGAATTTTTCCGCCCAATGCCTTTATATAAGCTGCAATAGCCTCGCTGGCACCTTTACGGATCATGGTTCCGTCAGAAAGATCCACACCGCTCATTCGTGTCTGAGCAGAAAACTCAATAAATCCGGCCCCCTGGACAGCCGTCACATCACAGCCCATTCGGTGTCCCAGTTCAACCGTAGACTTGCCTTCCGGTGTTTGATCCTCCAGAGAGGACAAAACCGCACACCGGATTAATTCATTTTTGTCAGCATGGCCTACAGGATAAAAATCTGCCGCCAGACGATTGCCAAATGTAATTGTTCCCGTTTTATCAAGAATCATTGTATCAACATCACCACAGGCTTCTACGGCCTTTCCGGACATGGCAATCACATTAAATCTTGTCACTCGATCCATACCTGCAATACCTATCGCAGACAGCAAACCTCCAATAGTTGTCGGAATCAGACATACTGCCAAAGCAACCAACGTGGAAACATCCAGGGTAACGCCGCTGTACACGCCAATGGGATATAGGGTTACAATAACAATCATAAAAATAATTGTAAGACTGACAAGTAATGTATTCAAAGCAACTTCATTGGGTGTTTTCTTACGTGAGGAACCTTCTACAAGAGCAATCATCCGATCCAGAAAGCTCTCTCCCGCAGAAGCGGTAATTTTTATTTTCAGCCAGTCACTGACAACGGTTGTACCACCAGTGACGGAGCAAAAATCTCCGCCGCTTTCCCTGACAACCGGAGCGGATTCGCCGGTAATGGCAGATTCATCAACAGAAGCAACACCTTCAATGACTTCACCGTCATTGGGAATAAGCTCGCCTGCACGAACCATAACAATGTCGCCTTTTTTCAGATCACTGGAACTAATAATTCTTTCACTTCCATTGCTCATTAAAACACGAGCTCTTGTATCTCTCTGCGTTTTTTTCAGGCTGGCAGCCTGGGCCTTTCCACGGCCCTCGGCTACAGCTTCCGCAAAATTTGCAAATAATACCGTAATAAACAAAATAATAGTCACAATAATATTGTAGGCTCTCATATTAGTTCCCGGATTGGCAATTCCAAACAGACCGGGATAAACAGAAAGCACCAGTGTTACAAGACATCCGATTTCAACAACAAACATAACCGGATTTTTCATCATATAACGGGGATTAAGCTTTTTGAAAGCCCCAATCACCGCATCCTTTAGAATCTCAGGTGTCATAAATTTGGTTTTATTTCTCTGCTTACTCATGAATGACTTATCCTCCTTAGCCCCAAAGTGTCAAATGTTCCGCAACAGGTCCAAGAGCCAGTGCCGGGAAAAATGTCAGGGCAGCGAAAATATACACAACAACCACGAGGGCAATCGTAAATGTCGGTGTATCTGTACGCAATGTGCCCACAGATTCGCTTACACGGCGTTTGGCCATCAGTGATGCGGCCACACAAAGCTGAAGTATAATGGAAATATATCTTCCGAAATACATGGCAAGACCGGCCGTAATATTCCAAAAATATGTGTTATCCACGAGACCTTCAAATCCTGAACCATTGTTTGCCGCCGATGAGGCATATTCATACAGGATCTGAGATAGTCCATGAAATCCTGGATTTGTAATCCCGTCAAGACCGGCCTGGGTAGAAACCGCAATTGCTGTAAAGGCCAAAATTAAAAGGGGATGAACAATAATACATAATGCGGTTAATTTCATTTCCCTGCCTTCGATTTTCTTGCCCAGATATTCAGGTGTACGCCCGATCATCAGGCCGCATATAAAGACGGCCAGGATGGCATACATAATCATATTCATCAGGCCAACGCCCTCGCCGCCGAAAACAACATTCAACATCATATGAAGCATGGGTATCATACCGCCCAAAGGTGTCAGGGTATCATGCATGTTATTTACAGTTCCTGTAGTAAAGGACGTTGTGACTGTTGTAAACAGTGCAGACTGAGCAACGCCAAACCTTACTTCCTTACCTTCCATGCTTCCCATATCCTGATTCAGCCCCACCTGAGCCAGCGCCGGGTTTCCGGCCGATTCAGAGGCCACACACACCGTCAGACCAATAAGGAAAATAATGGACATGGCGATAAAAATGGTACGGCCTTCGTTTTTCTTTTTACCGTTTCTGACCATTTTGCCAAACATAAGCACACAGGCGCCAGGGATAACCATCATGGAAAGTAATTCTATCATATTTGAAATAATTGTAGGATTTTCCAGCGGTGTGGAAGAATTGGCACCCAAAAATCCGCCGCCGTTTGTCCCCAGATGCTTAATGGATTCAAGGGCAGCAATAGGACCCATGGCAATGTCCTGATATGTCCCTTCGATCGTGGTTACTGTTTGATTGGCATCCAAAGTCTGAGGTACCCCCTGAGAAACAAGAAGCAGACCTACAAGCAGTGACAGCGGCAGCAGCACACGGGTTATAATACGAACAAGATCCGCAAAGAAGTTACCCATATCCTTACCTTTGCCGGCCAGTCCTCTGACAAAAGCCACACATGCGGCAAAGCCGGTAGCTGCGGATACAAACATCATATAAATAATCACAACCATCTGGCTGAAATAGGAAAGTCCGCTTTCACCGGAATAATGCTGTAAGTTAGTGTTTGTCATAAAGGATATCATCGTATTAAATGAAAGCGTCTCTTCCATGGCACCGATCCCGTTAGGATTGAAAATGGGAAGCATCTGAATTCTTAAAATCAGATATCCGACAAACACCATAACTGCATTGGTCAATAATAACATAAGTGCATATTTTTTCCAGCTCATTCCTTTATGTGGATCTATACCGCTGATTTTATAAATAACACGATCAACACGGTCAAAAACCGGATCCGCAAAGGTATGCTGGAAAGTGGCAATATGATACAGATAAGTTCCCAGTGGAATTATCAATATAACAAAAAGAGCCAGCGTTAAAATAATCTGTAACATTGTTCTTGTTTTCCTCCTGTGATAAAATTTTACATTACTTTAAAACTTTTCAGGATTAATCAGCGCATAAAGAAGATACCCTGCAATCAGTGCAATTAAAGCAACAATAATAACAGTTCCTAAAATCGGCATACATCTTACCTCCCTTTCATTTCCTGTTCATCTGGTATTCGCAAAAATCAGCCAACAGCTTCATTGATCCAAAACAAATGACCAGAATTGCAATCATTAATAAATCCATCATAACTATGATCTCCTTTTCTTTGATTTGTCTGTTGCACATCTTAGCACTGTTTTTATGAAAATAGTGTGAATATTTCCCGTACTTGTATAAAGATTATGTTAAGATTAAAATAAAGTAAGGCATAACTCAAAAAAGCAAAAAAAAAGCCTTATATTCTGGATGCAGCTGCAATCCAAAATATAAGGCCTGACCTTTATTCTGCTTTCACTTCTAATCTAACTTCTGATTTTACTTGTGATTTTCTTTTACTTATAACGCTCTTTTACTTATGACTTTCATCTCCGTGCTTAGTCTCTCCGGTTTTTTTCCAGGCCTCTCGCCCTGCATTCACCGCATTACTTACATGATCCTTTAAATTTTGCCCATCACCCATGGACAGTTTTTTCACAGACTGCCCCTGGGACAACTGAACTTCTCTATAGGTCACATCCTGGGACAACAGCTTATATACTGTAGCCAGCGCAGGAACACCCATTAAAATGCCGCCGATACCGCCGATGCCGCCACCGACAACTACAGCCAGCAGGACCCACATGCCGGGCAGACCAATAGAGGAACCGACAACCTTTGGATAAATAATGTTGCCTTCCAGCTGCTGCAGAATCAGAATAAAAATAAGAAACATAATTGCTTTCATAGGGTCTTCTGTTAAGATCATAAATGCACCCACACCTGCTCCAATATAGGCGCCCACAATCGGAAGCAGTGCCGTCGCACCAACTAAGGCTCCCACCATGGCTGCATAAGGGAAACGGAAAAGCACCATCCCCAGGGTACACAGGCAACCTAAAATAACCGCTTCCGTACACTGGCCAATAATAAAATTTCTAAAAGTCTGGTGGCCCACATCTACAACATGTCTCACCTTCTGGACAACCTTTTCATTAAAATAAACCCTTAAAAGCCGTTTAGACTGTCTGACAAGCCATTCCTTGCTGAAAAGAATATATACAGCAAAAATCGCACCAAGGACAAAATTAACAACGCCCTTGCCAAGAACGCCTACAAAGACTACTGTTGAATTTAAAATCCCCCCCAGTCCGCTGGTCACGTAAGCAGCGGCATTTTTTAAAAGCTGTGGCCAGTCAATCTTCATACTTTCCAGCCACTGCTCCACTGCGGGAAGCTGATCACTGTGATCCAGAGCCCACAGCCGAACCTTTTCCGCATAGATAGGAATACTTTTCCCGATCACCTCAAAGGCACTGATCAGCTCCGGAATAACTACATTTAACAGTAAAACAATGATAATCACAATAATTCCGATAGATATAAGAATACAGACCGGACGTCTGGTCTTATTTATCCACTTATTCCGAGAATTGGGCCAATACAGCCGCTCTGCCTTTACAAGAATAATATTCAGTACATAAGCCATCACAGCGCCGATGACCAGTGGAAGCATAATTCCCCATAACCCGCCAATCACACTGATAATACGTTCAAAATAAATAATACCAAGAATTGTCAGCGCAATTCCCACACATATTTTCCATAACGCAATGGGCTGACCTGTCTTTTTCATAAAACTATCCAACTACCCTTCTTTTCCGATTTTATATAGACCTGCCGGATGTAACTGCCGGCTGTCTGTAAAGCCAAAAGTTTTCCACTCAAAGTCTGTTTAATTTATTGTAACACATATTATATGCACAAAAAAAGAAGGATTTATAATAGTATTCTTAAATTTTGGTAAAGATTATAAATAAATCATGGCTTGCCACTGTTTTCCGCCTATGTTAAGATTGCTTTAGTTGTTTTTTTACACACCATTGAGAGGAGCATTTAATAATTTATGAAAAAAGGTGAAATTTACGAAGGTATTATAGAATCAGTGGATTTTCCTAATAAAGGCCGTGTCCCGGTTGGGGATACGGTAGTCACCGTAAAAAACGGTATTCCGGGACAAAGGGTCCGTTTTATGATTAACAAAAAACGTGGAGAACGGGTTGAAGGCCGTCTTATGGAAATCCTTGAACCATCCCCTCTGGAAACCATAGCCCCGGTCTGTCAAACCTTTCCGGCCTGCGGCGGATGCATGTACCAGACCATGGATTATACGCAGCAGCTGAACATGAAGGCCAAACAGGTACAGGCACTTTTAAGTCCTGTAATTACTGCCCATCAGCAGGATTTTCTGTTTGAGGGCATAAAAAGCAGCCCTCTGCAGTGGGGTTATCGGAACAAAATGGAATTTTCCTTTGGAGATGCCGTCAAAGATGGTCCCCTAACCTTAGGACTTCACAAAAAAGGCAGCACTTATGACATCCTTACAGTAGATGACTGTAAAATTGTTCACAAAGATTTTACTCTGATTTTGGACTGTGTCCTGAAATACTTTACCCAAAACCCGCAGCCTTACTACCACAAAATGAGTCATACCGGTTATCTGCGCCATTTACTTGTCCGCCGTGCTCAGACAACCGGCGAAATACTGGTCAACCTTGTCACGACAAGCCAGGCAGATCCTGACCTTTCTCAATTGACTCAGCAGCTAAAAAATCTTTCTCTGGAGGGAAAAATTGTAGGATTCCTTCATATTATTAATGACAGTCTGGCAGATGTTGTACAAAGTGATGAAACCCGGCTTTTATTTGGCCAGGATTATTTTTATGAAAATATTCTGGGATTAAAGTTTAAAATTACCCCCTTTTCTTTTTTTCAGACCAACTCTTTAGGCGCTCAGGTGCTTTACGAGACAGCCCGAAGCTATATAGGAAGTACAAAAGATATGACGGTTTTTGATCTGTACAGCGGCACAGGAACGATTGCACAGATTCTGGCACCTGTTTCCAAACAGGTCATTGGCGTGGAAATTGTAGATGAAGCCGTTGGGGCAGCCAGAGAAAACGCAGCCCTTAATCACCTGGCAAACTGCCGTTTTATTTCCGGAGATGTGCTTAAAGTACTGGATGACATTGAGGAACGTCCGGATTTCATTGTACTGGATCCCCCAAGAGACGGTATTCATCCAAAGGCACTGGAACGCATCATCGACTATGGTGTAAATCATATGGTTTATATTTCCTGCAAACCAACCAGTCTGGCCAGGGATCTTGATATTCTCCTTGAAAAAGGATACCAGGTGGATCGGGTTTGCTGTGTGGATATGTTCCCGGGAACCGTGCATGTGGAGACTGTTGTCTTGCTTTCCAAAGGAGAAATCGACTCGAAAAAGGTTCGTGTGGAGTTCTCGCTGTAGGATATGGGTATGTCCGGGTTCCAGAATGACGCTACATACGGACAAATCAAAGAACGTGTATTGCAGCAGACTGGATTGAAGGTTTCTTCCCTCTATATCGCCCAGATCAAGCAGAAATATGGCATTATTGAGCGTGAGAACTATAACAAGCCAAAGTCTGAAAATGCCAGACAGCCGAAATGTCCGCCAGAAAAGGAAGCAGCGATTACAGAAGCGTTGAAGTTCTTTGGGATGATTTGATAAAAATAAAAAGGACGAGGTTAAAATGACTTTTCGAAAGTAAGAGATACAATAAAGGGTATTAACACCATTTTGGTGATTGAATACAAATCTATTACAGAAAGGGTGGTTTAATTATGAAGATAAATCGTGTATGGAGGGTTCACGCTTCCTAACCCCCGAATCAAATTTTGGAGGAAACAAAATGGAAAATCAAATTACCATCCGTGAAGCAGTCACGGAAAACGATGTTGCAACTTTTTGGGAACAGCTTCACATCTACCACAAACGGGATATCTTCCCAGATCACGGCAGCGAAGATCTGGAATACTTCCTCAGTTCGGAATATCATGGGCACATGATGAAGATTCACGACAGGCCGCAGGATCGCTGCTTTTTTCTGTTCTTCCATCGGGATGGACAGGATATCGGCTTTGCCATGCCGGTAATCTTCACTTCCGAGGACGGAAAGTGCTTTATCATGGAATTCTGTGTCTATCCGGAATTTCGGGGCGTCGGTACCGGCCGAAACTGTGCCGGAGCACTTCTGGACTGGGCAAAGGAACACGGTGCACTCTATGCGGAACTAAACTATGGAGGCGATAAGCGGCGGCAACACTTCTGGGAAAGCGTCGACTTTATCGAGAACGGCGCCGATGAGTGGGGCGAACCTCTTATGATCCTGCCCCCGGTAGAAAACATTCCGATTACTGTGGAAGTCCTCGCTGATCCAGAGGACTGGCAGCTCAAGAAATTGGAAAACGGATTCAAAAAGGACATCGAGGAAGAATTACTAACGGAAGAAAAGCAGAAACAGCTTCAACAAGCCATCAAAGAAGGCAAGCTTACCTTCTTTATTGCCAAGCGTGGCTACCGTGCAATTGGTATGTGCAGCGTTGCTAAGCACTTCTCCACTTTTGCCTGTACGGACACAGGCGTATTTGAGGACTTTTATGTGGAGCCCGTGTTCCGCAAAAAAGGCATAGCAAGGATGCTTGCTCAAGCCGCTCAGAATTGGAGCTGTGAGCAGGGACTTGCAAGTTTGACCGTCTGCTGTGCTCCCTGTGACGAGCAAATGTACCAGTCACTTGGCTTTGATGCGCCGCTTGGAAAAACATATGCGAAGATAATCTAATCGCTGCGACAGAGGTAGGCGACGAAAAAAATCCCACTGACTTTGCCCATCATGGGATGCGGTCAGTGAAGATAAAGATGTGCTTGACTATTTTTATAATACATTAAAAAACATAGTTGATGCATTAAAAAATAATGGTTTTGATGTTTTTGCAAACAATTCTTTCAAAGATGAAATCTTAATAATTAAAAGTAAAGATGGAAAAACAATAAAATCAATCGAAAGTGAACTAGTTAGAGAATATGAAAAAATGCAAGAGGGTGTCGCAAAATCATCTAATTTGATGATTTTGCGATACTCTCGCTCTATACATAGAAAAATCCGGAAGGAATCCTTCCGGATTTTTGCATGTAGTTTATTGATGTTATAGCCCATGCAAAGCAAAAGAAGCTCCTTCCACTTGAATGCTACGGTTCATACGGTATTTAATCCCTGTTTCACTCAGGATATTTTCATAGGATTCCTGTCGTTTTTCCAGAAAACTTTTTGATATATATAACCGCTTATTTCCTTTTGCTTTGGTGCATTTTTCTTTATAAGGACAATTGGTGCAGTCTTCACATTCGTAAACGGTTACTTCCGATTCATAGCCACTTTTACTTTTCTGCTTTTTGATAAAAACAGGGAACAATGTTTTCCCGGCATGACAAGTGTATGTGTCAGTTTTTTCATCATATCCCATATTTTCACGTTTGCTGATATCCTGTTTGAAACTCCGCTTCTTCCATTTTTCATAAGTCTGTGGCTTTATGTATGGTTTCTGCTTGACACTTCTCAGATACGTATATGCTTCTTCGCTTTCATATCCGGAATCAGCTGTCACACTCGGATAACGGAAGCCCAGGTTCCTTTCCATTGTCTTTAAAAAAGGAACCAGTGTCCAGACATCATTCCGGTCCTGAAAAATATCCGCTGCCACGATATATTCACTGTCTACTGCAATTTGTACATTATATCCTGGCTTTAACTGTGCATTTCTCATATGATCATCTTTCATGTGCATAAAGGTTGCATCGGGATCCGTTTTACAATAATTGTTTCTACCCTGAAAACTTGCTGTGTGCCAGTCATAAATGATCTGACGTTCAAGAAACCTGTGGAAAAGTTCGAAAAACCGTTGGTTTCTGCTTTCCCGTTTCCCGCGTCCATGTACAAAAGCTGTGTTATCTGTATGGCATCCTGTATCTTCTGAAACACTTTTTCTTTCCATTTTCCTACAGATTTTTTCCATACAAAAGTATATTTGTTTGCACAAGCTTCCAGTTTTATCCCGTCAATAAATACGGTTTCCCTGGACAGTTCCCCGGAATCTTCCAATCGTTTTATCATCTGCTAAAAAAGATTTTCACAGGCATCTGCTAAAAAACCAGTACGGAAACGGGCGATCGTGCTGTGATCAGGAGCTTTCTGACCGGCCAGCAGCCACATAAAGTTGATATCCCGTTTGCAGGCAGTTTCAATTTTTCTCGAAGAATAAATATTTTGCGAATAAGCATAGGTAAGAATCTTGAACATGGTCTTGGGGTCGGCTGCCGGATTTCTGCCTTTGGCAGAGTAAGCCTGATACAATAAACTGTAATCTAAATCCTCCAATTCGTGGCTCAGAAGTCGAACAGAATCATCATCAGGAATCAAACCTTCTAAATTTAATGGCAAAACCAGTTGATAAGGTTCGCCGAATTCGGTATAATTCTTATGGTATTTTAATTTACTAGTTTCCTTTTCTTTCATATTTTTTTAATGCCAGTTCATAAGTTTATGCCAAATCTCCGGCACTCCCCATATGCAAAAAAGTCCAAAAAACCATAGTTCAGGAACCCAGATAATCCAAAGGATAGTTAGTAATACCTGAAATGCAAAGCCTCTTAGAGTTCTTTTGACATCTTTGGGAAAGCTTCGCCAGGTGTAATATGCCCGTATCAGCTTATTTTCTTTTTTCTCTTGCTTATCCACTTCGATTCCCTCCTTTGGCTTTATTATACGTTTTTTTTGCTATAAGTCCAGTAAAGATACCTTAAGGAATCCAGTTTCTGGCAGAGATCAGATTCTTCAGCTGGCATTTCTAATGGTCGCACATTTTTCTGTAATCCGAAGGGGATACACCACATATATTTTTGAAAATCTTCATAAAATGCTTATCATTTTCATACCCCACCGTACGTCCAATGTCTGAAACCTTCCACTCTGTTTCCTGAAGTAATTTTTTCGCGGCTTCTATCCGTATATTTTTCAGATAATTGACAAAATTAACGCCTGTATACGCCTTAAAGGCAATGGAAAACAGAGAATAATTCATGGAAACATAATTGGAAACCTGAGCCATATTCAGGTCTTTCTGATAATTTTCATGAATATACGCCACTGCTTCTCGTATTTTTCTTTTACTCTGATCCCCGATAAATTCTTCTGTTAAACACTGAGATAACTCATCCAGCCATTGAAACATTGCCTGAGCAAATACTTCCGAATCAGAATAAGACAACGGCGCCTCGTACCGAAGCAGCTCACGCTTTTCCTCCGGAACCACAGCCTGATAAGCTTCTACGGTTTTTCTCTGAATATCTGTGACAACCTTTAGTGCCGCCACCATGCCGCATTGGCCATGTTTTGCTTCAAAAAACAAACGGCTCAGACGATGCAGTGCCCGATCCTTATCCTTCGTAGACAGTTGGCGTACAAACTGATCTGTAAAAAGATCAGCTTCGTCCTCCTGCCATGTATGACCGGCCTCACAGAAAGATTGCCCCTCATAAACCATTCCATCACTGCGGCATCTCCAAAAGGCCTCCAATCTGGCCTGATAAGCCTGTTCACAGGCTGTCATGCAGTCCGAAAACCTTTCATAAAGTTCGCTCACTCCATAATAGGCCGCCTTGCTTTCTGATATCCACTGATGATAAATTTCATCTGTCATAAGTAAAACATCCTGATTTTTAATATTTTCCAGGCAGATTCCACTGTATATTTCTTTCGTGCAATTATCCCCGGTTGCCGGACTGTATATAATCCTAAACGGTTTATCCCCGAAAACAGCCTCATACTGATGCTGAATCGCCTGGGAATCGCCGTCTGTCCGGTCAGATGTCATGGCAAATTTCATCTGGCGGTACAAAAGCTGAAGCTCCTTTTTGACATCTTTTTGCTTTTCCTGCTGTTTTTTATCAATATTACGAAGCAGCTCATCGATTTTTTCCCGCTTCACAGGCTTTAACACATAATCAAACACACCATGTTTAAGCATTTCCACTGCATAGCTGAAATCATCATAGCCGCTGATTACAACCACATCCGGTCGATCAGGCAAATCATCCAGTCTGTGAATCAGTTCGATCCCATCCATTTTAGGCATTCTTATATCCATAAACATTGTGTCAATTTTTCTGGAATTTAAAATTTCCAGCGCTTCTGCACCGTTTCTGCATTCTATAATTTCTCCAATACTGACCGTACTCCGGGACGCCATTGTCGCAATGCCATGACGTATCAATTTTTCATCTTCTACAATCAGCAAGGTCTGCATTTTAATTTCCACCCTTCTCATATTTTAACGGAAGGCGCACACTGATTTTTGTATAACAGCCTTCTTTAGAATAAATATTAAGTCCGTACTTTTCCCCGAACTGCATTTTCATCCGATAATTAACATTTTTCAGTCCAATGCCATTACCACCTTCCCGATTCTGTTCTTCAGCTGTTCCCTGAATCTTACTCAGCAGCATGGCCCTTGTCCCTTCATCCATCCCAACACCCGAATCGGTAATCATAATCTCAAAATCATCATTTTCCCGAACCGATTTGATATAAATCGTGGCATCCTCGCCCAGTTCGGCAATACCGTGAAGAATGGCATTTTCCACAATCGGCTGCAAAGACATTTTTGGAATCCGCTGGCTATATAGATCCGCATCAATTTTTACGGATAAAATAATCGTAAAATCATACCGCAGGTTCATAAGCCGAATATAGTTTCTTATATAGGCAATTTCCTCACGAATAGAGACATTACTGGATGTCCATTTTAAATTATAACGAAGTAATTCCCCAAGTGCTGTAATAGAGTCAGAAATCTCATATTTTTCGTCAATCTCTGCCATCATCTTAATCGATTCCAGCACATTATAAATAAAGTGCGCATTAATCTGATTCTGCAAAGCCTTAATTTCCGTATTTTTTACAAGCACTTCACCATCGATCTTTTCCTGCATCAGCAGCTGTATACGATCCAGCATATAGTTAATCTGAGTTCCCATCTCAGCCATCTCATCATTCCCTTTTACCGGAATACGCTCATCCAGCCGGCCGGTCTGAACTTTTCTCACTGCATCCAGTATAATATAAAAATTCTTAAACAGCGCACTGACAATTTTATTAATCACTGCAGCTATAAACAGAAAAACAAGAATAATCATAAATAAGTTCTGCAGCTGCTGCAGCAGCATCTGTCCATACTGTTTTTCCAAATTCAGCAGGCATATATAATCTCCCGAAAAGGCATCTATATGCCGCTTCATCATTAAAACCTGCCGTCCGCCGATTCTGGTACGAATCGGCGTTCCTTCAGCAATTTTTTTAGCCTGACCGATAATATCCTTTTTATAATCTTCCCACATGGAAATATCTGAATTTCCCACAGATGACACCGGTCCGAAATCAGACACAAAGCAGCTCCAGCTGCCCTGGCTGGATTCGTAAATTCTAGGAAACATATCCTCCATGTCCACAACAGCCTCCACAACACCGACCACACTGCCGGAATCATCTTCCATTGCACTGACAAGAGACATCAGGTGACTGTCATCCTGGTCTGAAATCAGATAATCCGGATAATCCACCTGCCATGTCTGAGACTGATAGTTTTGGGCCCATGGAAACTGCGCCATACGTTCCCCATGATACAGCAGGGGAATCATTTCCGGGAAAGTATTATTCTGAGCATAAATCCTAATTTGGTAAAGATAAGGATTGCTGTTGACCATGCCATCCAGGATCGTCACATGATTTTTATAAAAATCCATATAATCCAGTCCGTCAAGCGCTGTCCCTGCCTTCAGCTGTGCCAGAAAATCCTGAAGCTCTTTATCTTCCAGAAAAATCTGAGCAGACATATAGCAAAGTTCTGACAGCTTTTCCATGGAAACCATATCTTCGCTAATCCACCGGGAAATCTCCTCTTTATTCTGATCAAGCATCATCTTCTTTGTATTATTAAAAGAACTGGCCAGAAAAGCAAGTAAAAACACAGACAGAAACGCCAGAATCACGATTGTAAATTTTGTATTCAGCCTGCATGTATCAAATTTTCTTTTCAGTCGTCTCATTGATCTATCCCCAGCTTTTCCTTATTCATCCGGATTTTCTCCGTGGCAATGGATTGAAAATCAGCATACCCCGCCTGATTTCTTTTGACAATATAGTCCTGCAAAACAGCATCAAATTCTGCCTCACTTTTAGCCAGAAGCAATTTTGGCAGTGTATCCCCCCACAGATGCTTCATATTTATATAAAGCTTTGCCGCAGCTGTATCTTCACCAAAATCCAGATCATACTGGCCTGTATAAGCCACATAAGGCAAGGTCCATTCCTTAAGCTGTCTCATACACTCCGGCTCCGTATTGACCCATTTCAGGGGACTGACCACATCCTGAAGCATCCAGTATGTATCATCTGCCCCGTAAAGGGCATCATAAGCCGGACGATCCGTATTGAGCAGAGAAAGAATTTCCGGATGAATGATCTGGGTATCCCCGGATGTGGTATACATCGTCCCCTCCTCACCCAAATAAACCATTTTTTTGCCTTCTTCACTTAGCAGATAAGTCATTAATTGAAGCGCTTTATCCGGTATACTGCAGTTTTTGGATATATAAGTCTGTGTCCATCCGCAAATTCCCTGAACCGGCAAAACCGGGTCATCTCCCGAAGAATTTTTCGGACCATCCACGGCAATATAAATCCGCTCCGGATCAATAGAAGCGATTTGTTTCTGCTGATTTTTTATATCTGTACTCTGATAAAAAAGGCAAAAATACTGACCGGACAGTATACGTTCCTCCTGCTGAGACCGCTTGTCAATAAAAATTTCATTTTTTAAATATCCTTCTTCACCAAGCTCTCTGAAAACTTTAAGCCATCGCAAATATTCCTCATCTGTATTCCGATCATAATACTGTCCGTCCGCCTCAAAAGGCACAGCAAGAAAGTTTTGCAGATAAAGATCAAAAGAATTGCATCCATTGTCTGTAAACTCATCGGCTCCAATGGGAATCAAAGGTTTTCCGTCCACCTGCGGAAACATTTGAACCGCTTTTCTGACAGCATTGGAAAAGCCTTCCGGCGTGGACATATCCGGACTTCCAATGGCCTCATAAATATCTTTCCGGACAAGAAAATTCTGATGAGAAGGAACCTTGTCGTTGAGAAAATCTTTATATGTATATGAATAATTAGGATATCCGTAAATATTCCCGTCTGGCTGGGTATACCATGCCACACTGTCTTGATTGGCCACATCCATGAATCCCATATCATACTGTTCATCCAGTTCATTAAGTGCATAGACCATATCTGTTTCGATCATCTCATAATTCTGAGGCTCCCACCAGCCAAGGGTTACAAGGTCCGGCAGGCTGTCCGAATTAATCATAGAATCCAGCTTTACACCTTCCTCCCCTTTAGGAACAATGAATTCAACATTAACCCCTGTGGCCTCGGATATTTTCTGAGAAACAATATTCTGCCCCCATTCGGTGGTAAACCATGAATAATTAATATACCATTTTAGGGTCACTGGTTCTTCCTCCACAGGAGACTTATTCCACATTTTCATGGCAGCCATAATCCCTGTCAATACACAAAGTACTGTCACCCCTGTGATCAAAAGCACTTTCTTTTTCATTATTCAATATTCCTTTCAATCCGCATATTCCCGTCAATCGGTTTACAACAAAAAACCGACAGCACCCATTTGCTTATTATAGCAAATTTTTGCTGTCGGTTATATAAATTTTATAAAATTTTCTTATTATTCTTTAAAACCATGACCTTTTGGTTCTGTTACTCCTTCACGCCGCCGGCCGAAATACTGCTGATAATATATTTTGAGCAGAATGCGAATACGATCAAAATCGGAATAACTGAAATTGCAACAGCCAGATAAATAGCACCCTGATTTCTGGAAATATCCTGAGAGGAGTTCAGAGATGCAATCATAACCGGAAGCGTAAACTTCTCCGGTGTATTAAGTAATACCAAAGGCATCAGGTAGTTATTCCAGCTTCCGATAAAGGCACCGATGGACATGGTGGCAATACCCGGAGACATAATCGGAAGAATAATCTTATGAAAGATATGTAATTCTCCGGCACCATCAATACGGGCAGCCTCAACCAGTGCAGGATGAATGGAAACATCACAGTACTGTCTCAGGAAGAAAACAGTTCCAGGCGCCGCAATGGCAGGAATAATCAGAGGCAGATATGAATCTGTCAGTTTAAGCATTGTCATTAAATCATAAAAACCAATAAGGCTTAACTGTCCGGGAATCATCATAAAGATAATAATGATCACTGTCAGTAATTTATTTCCCTTAAACTTGTATCTTGCCAGTCCATATGCTGTCAAAGATGAGAAATAGGCCGACAGCAGTGTACTTGGCACAGCCACGATTAAACTGTTAAACATACCCTTAAAAAGGTTAAAATATCCTGAAACAATTTTCCAGTTATTGGCCAGGGCCCGGCCCGGAATGAGGGTAAAAGATTTTACAATCTCACTTCCGGTACGAGTCGCATTGACGATCATTAAAAGAAAAGGAAACAGACAAAGGGCTGACAGTAAAATTAATGCCGCATAAAGAATTACTTTTTTAATTTTAAATGCCATTATCTCTTCTTACCTCCTTTTTTCTTCTCTGAGTACATCACCTTAAACTGGATGACAGAAACAATCAGGATAATGACAAACAGGGTATAGGCGATTGCTGAAGCATAACCCACCTGGTTGTTCTGGAAACCGAATTTGTATAGGTACATAACAACAGTCTGTGTTGTTCCTGAAGGATTTCCCGCAGTTCCGCCGCACATCAGGAACGGAAGATCGAACAACTGAAGACCACCGATTAAAGATGTAATACCAACATAGAGCATAATCGGTTTTAACAGAGGTAATGTAATTTTTGTAAATACCTTCCACCGGCCGGCACCATCAATGGCTGCAGCCTCATAGTATTCCTTAGAGATGCCCTGTACACCGGCCATGAGCATGATAAATGAATTACCAAACCACATCCATGCACCAATCACAGAAATCACATAAGGGGTAATACCTGTGTCTGAAAGCCAGTTGATACTTGAACCAAGAATCTGGTTAACTGTACCGTATTTCCAGTCCAGAAGTGTTTTGAATAAAAACGCTACGGATGTTGCCGCAATCAGATTGGGCAGGTAAAACAGTGCTCTGAAAATACTCAGGCCTCTGACCTTGTATTTAATATCACTAAATACAATGGTCAGAAGAAAGGCAAGACCTAACTGAAGCACAATGTTTACGCCCCAGATTTTAACTGTATTCCATAAATCCCGCCAGAAAAACTTATCCGTAAATACACGGAAATAGTTTTCCAGGCCATTAAATACAGCTTCTCCATATCCTGGATATTCCGTAAAACTCAAGAAGAATGTACGGAAAACAGGATATAAGGAAAAAATCACAAAGACAATCACAAAGGGAGCTACAAACAAGTATCCGGTTTTATCAATATCACGTTTTTTAGATTTAACGGTTTTTGGAGCAGAAGCATTTTTTCGGGATGCCATGACACAATCTCCTTCCTTTATCTTTCAACTGTAATATCCGGATATGTGGATTCGATTGTATCATAGAAGTTATTGATCGCATCTTCCTTGCTCATTTCGCCTCTCTGAATTGAACCAATAGCAGCATTCCATGCATCATTACACTGTGTATCATATTTTGTAATACTTGAATAATCGATATGTTCTGCAAGACCTAAGAATAATTCATACAGTTTCTGACCACCATAGTATTCATTAACATCATCTTTATGTTTTTCAATTGTCGGCAGCCAGGACACGATATCACCTTCGGATTTTTCAATCCACCAGTCAAGTGTTTCTTCGTTTGTTGTACAGAATGTGATGAAATCCCATGCCAGTTCTTTATCCTGGGAGTTGCTGTTAATACCGATAAATGTTCCGCCGCTGAATGTATATGTAGGACCTGTACAAACACCCCATTTTCCTGATGTATCCGGTGCATTGTCACGGAGTGTCAAAACGCCCCAGCTTGGAAGTCCGAATGCAAATACATCTGTTGTGTCAGCACCTTCGGCAGCTTCTGCAACAGCTTCATCATCCCACATATCGACCGATTCATCAACCAGAGGAATAGAACCGTTCATAGCCTGATACCATGTTGTGGACCATGTATCAACATAACATGTCAGATCCTGATTATAAAGTTCTACACAAACGTCCATGTAGTCCAGACGGTTCTGAGAAACATTCAGTTTACCGTCAACAAGCCATGGTTCGCTTCCGGCAAAATATCCGAGTTCACCAGTGGAAGCAAAGATTCTGTAGCCGGCATCCTTCATTTCCTGGCCTGTCTGAAGAATTGTCTGGTAATCTGCAAATTTCTTTCCGATTTCAGCCGGATCGTCTGTTCCGTAAACTGCCTGGGCAATATCACGACGATAGAAAATAGCGGATGGTGTGATCTGGTAAGAAATCGCTCTCTGAATACCTTCAGAATCCTGTCCTGCAGCCCATACATATGGTACCATGTTTTCAGCATACTGCTGTGCATTGTAAGGTTCCTGATTCAGATCTTCAAAAAATCCGGCGTCAATAAAGTTTTCAAGCATCTGAGGCTCTGCTACAATAATATCCGGATCTTCAGCGCCGCCTTTTAAGGCAGTCTGAACCTTTGTCGGGTAGTCTGCAGGTGCAATAACAACTGTTTCAATGGAAACATCCGGATTTTTTTCACAGTAGTAATCAGCAAAGTCCTGAAGGTCTGCAGCCAGTGTCCAAATTACCAGTTTCTGTGAGGCATCTGCATTACCTGCAACTTCAGCGTTTTCTGTAGAAGTTTCTGCAACGCCTGCATCAGCTGCGCCGCCCTCTTCACCTTCACCGGTGCTTCCACAGGCTGCCATAGAAAAGATCATTGTTCCAGCCAAAGCAGCCGCAAAAATTTTACGTACTGTCATTTTTCCTTTCATTCTTCATATCCTCCTTAAAAATAATCCTTAATCAGTTATAGTTCGATTATAGTTGCTTGGACTTAAGGTTGTAATGTTCCATTTTTTTAATAGGTGTCATTTTTTTAGTGGTATAAAAATTTTACACACATTCCACCGTCATTTTTACATAAGTCCCGTCTCTTAAAGCTCTGGCCACATCTCCGGTCACTTGGGTCAGCTGGGTCACTTCACCATTGATATCTTCAAGGCTGATTTTATGAATCTGATATTTTCCAGGAATCAGTTCACAAAGATCACCCAGTTTATATACGGTATAAACACTGCCTAAAAAGGTGGCTTCAATTTCCTTCTCCTCGCCCACAAGGTAGGACGGTACACAAGGCTGAAGGTTCAGCGTAAGCTGTCCATCCTTCATGACAAAAGGCGCAGGACCAAACATCATCAGCTGCCAGATCTGAAGGAATTCTGCAGTAGAACCGCTTAAACGGGCCACAAAGCCTTTGCCGTGAATCTTTTGATTTGGATTGGCACTGCTGGCAATAAAGGAAGAATTTTCCAGTAGGCTTCTTCCATAAACCGCTTCTTCCAGAAATGGTACAGCCGCATCATGAAAATCATCGGCAAATTTTTCATACATACCAGATTTAAGAAGCTCCAGCAAATATTTGTATTCCATATGAAGCCATACCGATTCATTTTCCAGCCATCCCGGCGTAAAGGCACAGGCTCTCCCCAGTTCAAAGGAAGCTTCGGACAAGGAAGCATTAACCTTATACATTTTCAGCTTCTGATCATAAAGACGACTGTTTCTCACATGGTCATAAACCTTCTGCTTTTGATCTGCAAAACGGTCCAGCTTCAGCATATGCACAGATCCTTCAAGAAAATCCGGCGTCCGGTGTACCTGGAACTGGCAGGGCATCAGGCCCTGTTCAATCTTTTCGTATTGTGTCACTTCATAATAAAAATAGGTTGGGCAAACCGGACCGCCAATACGCTGAGCCTTTTCTATACCTTTTCTCAGAACAACCTCAAAAAGCCCGAGAAGTGTTTTCTGCATTTCTTTGTTCCAGCTCACGTATGTTCCGGAAATGGTTTTGGCTGTTTTTTCCCAGAAAGCCTCCTTGGCATCATTCAAATCTGTCCACAAACCATATGCTTGTCCGTCAGAATCCATTTCTTCCATGTGGCAATTGCAGGCTAAAGCCAGGGCGCGGGCCAGCGCATCGACCTCGGCCGGCATATCCACAGACTGATCAAATTCATCGATGGCAGATAACAGCCAGCAAACCATACGGTAAGTTTCATAAGTTTCAGCCATGGATGAGCCTAAAAGTCCTGGGAGGCCGTTTAAGGCGTCATACCAGCCAGGCTTTCCGCCTTCCATTTCAATACCCATTCCATAAGGATCAAGAGCAGACATCTTATTGACAGTTAAAGTAAACATTTTGGCAATAAGGTTGGTGCGTACCAGGATGCCTTCTTCCGTTTTAAGATAGCGGTTTTCAGGCTTAGATGTATCCACATTATCTTTCAGATAATTATACTGACGCACACCGTTGTCAGTCACTGTATATCGCTTAACTCTTGGCAGAATCTGTTTTCTTGCCTGTGTAAATAAATAACTGTGATCATGATATAAAAGCTGTTCCTTATTTTCCGGATAAACAGACAGATACGCATCCACAAGATCCAGATTATATGTCCAGTGATCACACCAGTACCCCTCGCCGTAATTGGTTGTATCCATATGCTCGCAGGCATCAAGAACCTGTTCAAAAAGAGCTTCTTTCTGGCATACACCGGCATCCTCGAGGGCTTTATACAACTGGCCAGGTGTAAATTCCCCCTCTTTGATAAAATCAAGACCTGCAATATCCTTACATGCTTCCAGCGCCTTTACGCCCGGTTCGCTCTCGGTCTTAAGTCTGTAGGTGATTTTTTCGATTCCCAGAGGGTTATAACCATTAATCTGAAGGGCATTATAAAAGGTTTTAATACTGCCGTCACCCACAAAGGTCGAATAAAGAATATCGCTGCGCCGATTCTGATTGACATCACGGAAGTTGCCGTTTCCCTGGGAATAATATTCCGGAAGCATGGAAAAGAAATTATAGTCTCTCTCCATATCTCCATGTTTTCTTGAATACAGATAAAACACCTGATTTTTACCTAATTTTACAGGATATCCGCCTCTTAACAGATTATCCAGATAGCACATACGGCAGTAAGCATCAAAGATGGCATCCCCTGTCTTTGTTGCAATACGCCGGGTAATCACCTCTGCCATGGATTTAGCCATTGCCTTTTTATTCTCAAACCAGTCATCTTCTCCAAAATTCTTTAAAAGACGGTCATAGGCAGCATCATCTGCGGACATACCATAAAGTTCATAAAGAGTCACAGACGCTCCGGCCTTTAATGTTTTTGCCAGTCCAAAAAAGCTGGTCGGCACATCATTGCTTACAGACTGTTCCATGGACATGAGCGCATCCACGCTGTTTTCCATAAAACCATAGGCCCGAAGCAGTGTGCTGTCAAATTGAAATAACACATTTCGGTCCACAATAACAGGTAAAAGTTCACTGCCGCCCTGTTCTCGCCCAAGGGCAAAATGGACATTCGTGATCTTTGATACCTGAGCTGTATCTTCCATGCTTACGCGTACCTTAAATTTAGGCTGACGTCTGTCAAGATCTAGTACCTGCATCCACGCTTTGGTTGTCTGCCCCATAGATTTCATGGAATCACCGTTCACACCATAAGGAATCACCTCGGCCATACCGTCGATAACTTCCAGATTCATATCCGCCCCTGTTGTATTTGTAATGGTAACGCACCGCATCAGACCGGCCAGTGGTTCACCTGGCAGAGTCTCATACTCTACCTCAATTTTATAGTCATCGGTATGCTCCTCAATTTTAAGGCTGTTCATCCCAACAACCATTTTCTGCTTCTGGCAGGGATCAAAAAACGCTTCTTTGTAAGTGCCGTTAATTTTCAAAAATGTACGGAATCCCATTGTGGATGTGCGCTCATAAGCCTGATGTGCCGGATAAAATTCCATAATGGAATGATCCTTATCCTGAACACCAAAACAGGAGATAGCCTGCCCACGGTTAATATAGTAACACCACAAGGGTATACCGTGTTCACCGCCAATTCCCGGAAGAAAGCTGGCAAACAGCGATTTCTTCTGATAATCGTCCATTACATAATTCATTTCCTGATCTATCATTATTTTCCTCCTTTATCCAGGATAACCCTGATTTTAATTCTACATAAATCCTGACGTCTATTCTCTATAAACCGAACATCTCCCTGAGCATAACATTCGATTCTACTGAAATCATAGTATGGTTTTATACACCATAAAAGGCTTCATTTTTCACTATGGTATCTTTTTTATGTATTCTCCATATAAAAAAGGCCTCTGACCCACACTTTTGTGGGCCAGAAGCCTTTTAATGCCAGTTTACATTTAACCGGAAACAAATTCATCTTATTCTTCTGTTTCCGGGTCCTCATCCTCTATATCTTCATCCTCGAAATCATCATCGTCAAAATCATCTTCAAAGTCATCATCAAAATCGTCTTCGAAGTCATCATAATCATCTGCTGTCAGGTACTTATATACCGCATAGATAATTGCTGCCATAGCAGCCAGTCCTGCAATTACGGCAATCACGATAATCGTTGTTTTTTTCTTATCTTCCTTTGCCTTATCCTGCTCTCTTTTCTGAAGCAGTTCAGAGATCTTTGCCACACTCAGCATTTCTTCCAACTTGTTCATATCTCAACATCCTTTCCGTATATTTATTTGATTAGAGTATACCATTATATATTTAAAATTACAATGGCTTTAGCTTTGCAAAAGCCGCCATCATCTTTTTTATCCCGGCTTTATCAAAATTCACCGTAACCTCGTCGCCTTTGCCGTTATCCTCGATTTTCACAACTGTCCCTTCGCCGAATTTCATGTGCACAACCCGATCCCCCTGAGCATAATCCAAAGCTTCCAAAACCGGCGCCGTCTTTTTTTCAAACAAATCACTGCCCTTAAATATTTTCTGATTTTTCAGCAATTCATCCAGTTTGGAACGACCTGAAGGGACAGCGTTTTCTCCGGCATTTCCCACAAAGCTTTCACCATAGGGCTTAAGACTGGAAGAAAAGCTGACAAACCGTTCCACCGGTTTTTCTTTCTCAAACACGCCGCGCATGGAAATCAGCCGCGAAGGAATTTCTTTGACAAATCTGGATACCTTATTATATTGAGTTACGCCACGCACCATACGGCTTTTTGCATAGGTCAGCGTCAAATGCTTCATGGCACGGGTAATACCCACATAAGCCAGACGCCGTTCTTCCTCAACCTCCAGGGCGTCATCGCTGACAATGGTCATATAGCTGGGAAATAAGCCATCCTCCATACCGGCCAGATACACATAGGGAAATTCCAGCCCTTTGGCACTGTGAAGGGTCATCAAAACAACCTTTTCATTGGAAGATTCCAGATTATCAATATCAGCTACAAGGGAAACTTCTTCCAGAAATTCGCTTAAAGATGCCTCGTCATTATCTTCCTCAAAAGCAATAATTTTATTCACAAGCTCATCAATATTTTCGATTCTTCCAAGGGCTTCCTCACTGCCATCGGTTTCCAGTTCTTTGACATATCCGGTTTCATCGAGAATTTCCTGCATCAACTGAGCCAGGGACACGTATGCCAGCTTTGTCCGAAAAACCTGAATCATTGTGGTAAAGCCCACAATTTTTTGAGCAGCGCGTCCAAGTCCGGGAATCTCATAAGCACAGGTCATAGCCTCAAACAAACTAAGGCCCTTGCTCTGAGCATAGTCGCTGACCTTATTTAAAGAAGCCACACCGATTCCCCTTTTGGGGATATTTATAATTCTTCTGACTGCCAGATCATCATGTCCGTTATCAATTGTCTTCAGATAACAAAGCAGATCCTTGATTTCTTTTCTGGCATAGAAATTCTGTCCGCCAATAATCTTGTAGGGAATCCCTTTAATAACAAACTTTTCTTCCAGTACACGGGACTGCGCATTGGTTCTGTAAAGCACCGCACATTCACTGTATTTGGCACCGTCTCTCACCCGCTGCTCAATACTGTCCACAATACCCGCGGCTTCCTCATATTCTGTGTTAAACTGCTCAAAATCAATGGGCTCTCCAACCTCATTAGAGGTCCATAAGGTTTTAGACTTACGACCACTGTTATTACGGATCACACTGTTGGCCGCTTCCAGAATATTTTTTGTGGAACGGTAATTTTGTTCCAGTTTAATCACTTTGGCATCCGGATATTCCTTTTCAAAGTTAAGAATATTATAAATGTTGGCCCCTCTGAATTTGTAAATGGACTGATCATCATCACCTACAACACACAGATTTTTATATTTTGAAGCCAGAAGGCTGACAAACTTAAACTGAGCTGTATTCGTATCCTGATACTCATCCACCATAATATATTTAAATCTATTCTGATAATATTCCAGAACATCGGGCTGAGCACCAAAAAGCTCCACGGTTTTCATGATCAGATCATCAAAATCCAGCGCATTATTGCCTGCAAGCACTTTCTGATATTCCTTGTAAACCTGAGCAACCCTTGTTTTGGCATAATCACCGGCAGCATTTAAAAGCAGCTCATCGGGCGCGATCAGCTCATCCTTTGCCGAAGAAATCGCCGACATCAGCGACCGCTCCTTATAAATCTTGGTGTCAATATTTAATCTTTTACATATTTCCTTGACAACGGTTTTCTGATCATCTGTGTCATAAATTGTAAAATTCCTGTCATAACCGATTTTATCAATATGTCTTCGAAGTATACGTACACAGGTTGAGTGAAAGGTGCTGACCCAGATATTTTCTGAGCCATAGCCTACAATCTGATCCACACGCTCCCGCATCTCTCCGGCTGCCTTATTGGTAAACGTAATCGCCAGAATATTCCACGGGTTCACATCCTCCGCATCGATCAGATAAGCGATTCTATGAGTCAGAATCCTGGTTTTTCCTGAACCGGCACCTGCCAGAATAAGAACCGGACCTCTTGTATGATACACAGCTTCCTGCTGTACGGGATTTAAAGTTTCATAAATGCTCATTTTTTCATTCCTTTATCTAGTCACAGATTAGCTCAATTTCCGGCCGCAGTTTGGACAGAAGCGCATACCGGTAACTTTTGTTCCGCACTCCGGGCAGAAATTCATACCGCCGGAAGCGGCGTCTGTGCGATGGCCCGATGGCCCCTCGCCGCTCATGTCCCCTGACTTTTGCATATTCACGCTTCCCGATTTCTGACCATTCATTGAAGATGCCATCTGACTGGCCATCTGCTGACCCATCATCATCCCCATCTGCATTCCGGCCATATCTGCAGCCATACCGCCGCCGTGCCCCCGTCCCATAGCATCGGCCATATTCATCTGCTGATAGCGATTCATATCTCCCACCATGGACTGTGAAGCAGCTTTATTAATCATTTCCTGAACATTTTCCGGATAAGAAAAACTGGAAATCACAAAACCAGTCATGGCAATACCAATTTTTCGCATCTCCATATCCATATCTGTGCATATACCTCTGGAAATATCATAAGCGTTGGCCATCAGATTAAACATATCCCGGCCTTCCTTCACAATCCACTTCATCAGCAGCTGATCCAGAAATGATACCACCCGGTCCCGAACATCATTCATTGTAAAGACTTTACGCACACCGGCAATCTTTTCAATCAGTACGTCATAATCACAAATCTTACAGTTAAAAGTTCCAAAAGCCCGAATAGGCATACCGCCGGGCAGCCCCTGAGCAGGTATGTTTATTGCACTTTTCGTTCCCCACTTTACCGTAAATTCCTTTGTATTAATAAAGAGGACTTCCGCGCGCATACCGCTGTTAAAACCAAACTTAAAGCCTTTGAGTGTAGAAAGAAAAGGCACAATATCAGATTCAATATCATACTTTCCTTCATCGGTAAAAATGCCTTCCACACGACCGTTATAAAGAAAAATAGCATCCTGCCCCTGGCGGATCACCAGCTGGCTTCCCCGCTTGATTTCATCGTTATCCCACTTCCAGAACAAAATATCATCGTCAAACGCATTCCATTCGACAACATTTGCAAATTGTCCGCCAAAAAGCCCCATCCAGGCACCTCCTTTAAGTCAATATCCGTTAATTCTCGTCAACTCCTGTCTGTCAAAGCCCCATCTCGGCTTTCAGACGCGCCAGCTCATCATCCACTGCCGAAGAGGGCTGGCTGTCATACTTACTCATTAGATCCTCCACATCATCTTTGCCATCAGCCCCATTGAGCTGTGCCATGGCATTGGCCTCATCCAGCATGCGATCAGCCTTTTCTTCCATACGGTCAAAGGCTGAAAGACGGTCAGCGGCACCTGAAATGCTGCTTCCGATTTTATTAAGCCGTTCCTGTGTTTTGGCCACAGAAACTTTTGCCTTAATGGCGTCCCTGCGGCTGCGCAGGCTGGCAATATCAGAAACAAGCTTATCGTGCATCTGACGCATCTTTGAGGCATTTTCTTCGGCCAGGGCAAGTGCCTGTGCCAAAGCGGCACGCTGTCCGTCCAGCTCCTGCTTTTTCTCTAAAAAGGCACGGGCATCCTGATCATTTCCCGCAGTAATGGCACGACGGGCATAATCCTGCATCTTGCCGATTTCCTCGTCACACTGAGCAAGCCGGCGCTTCGCTCTGGTTTCCTCGGCCATCACCGCCGCAGTCTCTGCCTTGACCTTTCCCAGATCAGACTCCAGATCTCTCATATACTGATCAATCATCTTTGCCGGATCCTCTGCCCGATCTAAAAGCGCATTTAAATTCGATGACATAATGTCGGTAAAACGTTTAATAATTCCTGCCATAAAAATACCCTCCATCCAATGTACTCTGTCATATATTTATTGGTAATAGCTTTCAGCGCTATGATACTATTATAATATAAAGCAAGACTTCTGTCATTACGAATCGATATTTTATGTGTCAGCAATTTTTAATCAGAACAGCTTTACGGGAATCTCTTTTTCCAGCGTAATCGTATCCGGTGTCACCACACAGGTAAAGGCACGAAGCCTTACGCCCTCGCTTTGTGCGCTGACAAGCGCCTGAGCAAATTCCGGATCCGTCTGTGTGTTCGGTGTAAAATAACGAATACCGGACATTTGAATAATAAAAAAAAGACTGGCCTCATAGCCGTCCCTGTGAGCCTTCATCAGCTCATAAACATGCTTGACCCCTCTTTTTGTCGGTGCATCCGGAAACAAGGCTACGCCGTCCCGTTCCAGGGTCACGCCTTTGACCTCGATAAATCCTTTGCGGCTATGGTCGTGTCCGGCTTCATAATATAAATCAAATCTGGAATCCCCATAAGTTTTTTCCCGGACAAGAGATTTTAAATTCAAAATACAGCCACTGTTTAAAATATATTCGGCAGCCACACTGTTGGGAATCTGGGAATCCATATTAATCAGCAAATCACCCCGCTGCACACCGATCAGTGAAAATGCAGTTTTTCTGGCCGGATTATTGTGCGTTTCCAGGTAAATCTGGGCACCGGGAATCAAAAGTTCCCTGCATCTCCCTGTATTTTTCACATGCGCTTTAACGATTTGCCCATTCACTTCAACAATGGCAATAAAACGATTGGGACGTTGCTGGAACGTCCCTTTCACAATGTGTTCATATTTCATAGTGTCACCATCAGCCAACAGAACCTACGACAATGCTGTCCCAGATTTCCGTTGTACGCACCTGAGCCTCACCCAGCCACTTCTGGTACAGTTCACTGTAAGCCTGGGTGACTGCCATGTCAAATTCTTCATCTGACATTTGGCTGTAAGCCTCATCTTCCTTCATCTGGGCTGTCAAATCAGCAATAATCGCATTATAAACTTCTGTCTGAATACCGCCGTCCTCATAAACCTTCTGAATGCCTGCAGCACTCAAACCAAACTGCTCACAGATTTCCGGTCCCAGATTATCAATGTAAGTCTGAGCTTCATCCGCATACTGAGCACTGATTTCGCCAGTCAGAGCTACACCATAATCCCCGGCCTTGCTGGCCAAAATCTGAGTTTCCACAATCTGATTGTACAGTTCTTCTTTTGCAAACTCCGCAACTGTGCGGCCATCCTCCATGGTCTGCCCCCATGGCTCTTCTCCGTAAAGTCCCACATAGTAATCCCTGGTGGTATACAGATAATAATTGACAGCCTCCATCGTCACATCACGACCATTCACACTGATCACCACTGAAGCAGTCTCTGTACCGCTTCCGCTCTCTAATGTCTCTGGTACGGTCTCCAAAGGCTCTGAAGCATCAGACGTATTCTGAGATTGATTTTCCGACGAACGCTCATCCTGGCTTTCAGCCTGTGACTGATGATCCGTCTGCGGAGGAACGGGATCTGTATTCATGGATCTTCCAATAAAAATACCGATAACAATACCAACAACCAGTGCCGTAATAACCAGCAGCGTACAAATAGCGCCGGCTTTAGAATTATTTTTGTTCTGCATATGTACCTCCTTTTAACGCGTTTATTATACCACAGGCGCTGAAAAGGAAGCGCCCGTTAGGGCATTTACTTTTCAAGCCGTGGCTTTCCGGTATAATCCGCCACCTTTGTGGCGGCAAGCTGATGAAATCAGCTTGGATTGCACATTGTGCAATCATTATACCATATCCCACAGATATTACACAACCCATAGATTCTTACGTATAAATCTCCCCGGAAGTCAGTTTTTTCATAATATGTCTGGCCAAACGTCTGGCTTCCTCTCTCATTTTAGACCACTCAATCGTCTCGACCTTAGACACTTCAATCACACTGTCGCTGTGGTAACGGGAGGCTCGACTATTATAAAAACGCTGACGCTGTACAGGTTTTAAATGAATAATCAGAAAATATTTGGCCTGCTCTACCAAATCCGGATTCTTAGACAGAATGGCACCAATCTCCCATTTCTCAGGACACAGCAGGATATAGGTTCTGCTTTTCCACGCATGGTCCTCCATCAGTCCGATTTCAATAATCGATCGCTCAGGCAGTTTAAGCAGATGTTCCATCTCTCTGAGATGATCATCTTTTACCTGTCTATAAGCCTTTGGATTTAAAGACCGATTATCCAGACAGGCAGCAAAATACTTTCTAAGATAATGAATAAATATTTTGGTAAGCCCGTCATCCTCGACGACGTAAAGACTTTCCGCATCATAAAACAGCTGGTAAAGTAAAGTTTTATAAGACATACTGTCGATTCGTCTATAGATATCACTTTTCTTATCTATTTTCAAAAGTCTGTAAATATGATTTTTTAAGGGCTGACTATATACAGAAAAATCATCCTGAATCAGATAACTGTAAATTTTATCCTTGTAACCATCATTAATCAGACGTTTTCCTCCTAAAAGTTTGCTGAAAATACTAAAATCAATATTCAGATCTATGGCAATGGATTTATTATAAACTCCACTTTTTTCTTTCAAAAGCCTACACATAAAATAAAATGTTTCATAAACAATTTCCTCCTGATTCATTCGTTTCATAGTCATATACCTCCTATAGCTTTGTATATATAAAGACGTGCTTTTCGGATAAAATGTGACATTTATTTCGTTTACTTCTTATTTTCAATTGGTAACCTTCTGTAAAACAGCAGGAGTACGATCATACAGAAGTTTTTTCGGAAGTGCTTCCCGAACAATGCAAAAAGCTGCCGTATCAGATTTTCGGGCATTTTCTGATACGGCAGCCTAACCCAGGTTTCAAAACCGGACAATTCATTGAATTGAATTTCTACAACATAAAAAACGATTTATTTAAACCAGACCAATAAACAAAACAAAATAAACAAAGCGAGTCCGCCGAGAAAGACAAACGTCACAAGCAAAGACGCAGCCACCACACCCCGCATCATAGCAAATTTTTCCTTTCCAGTCAATTTAACTTCTTCCTGCCTGGATGCCGATTGGGGAAAATCCTGAGCCGTCTTCATTTCCTTTGTTTCAAGATCCGGCTTTCCGGAATACCACGGCATTCCGTCCACATTCATATTTGCAATAACTCTCCCGTCGTCCACAAATTTCTCTTTATTTCGTTTCTTCATGCTTTCCCTTCTGTTCAAATTCCTGATTCATTTCCGGTGTATTATAAAGATGGCACGCCGTAAAATGATTGGGTTCGATCTCACGGTAAACCGGAGATACATGCTTACAAATCTCCATACATTCCTTACAACGGGTATGGAATTTACATCCTGCCGGCGGATTAGCCGGAGACGGAATACTTCCTTCAAGCACAATACGATTCATCTTGTAGTCCGGATCCGGTACAGGAATCGCTGAAAACAGCGCCTTTGTGTACGGATGCAGCGGATGAGAATAAATATGCTGTGTATCCCCATACTCTACCATCGTACCCAGATACATCACACCAACCGTATCTGAAATATGTTCCACAACCGAAAGGTCATGAGAGATAAACAGATAGGTCAGGTTAAATTCCTTCTGAAGCTTTCTCAAAAGGTTAATAATCTGTGCCTGAATGGAAACGTCCAGCGCCGAAACCGGTTCGTCACATACGATAAATTCCGGATTCATTGCCAGAGCTCTGGCAATGCAGATTCTCTGGCGCTGTCCGCCGGAGAATTCATGAGGGTAACGATCCTTGTGATATTCCTGCAGACCACAGGCCTTCATAATTCTCGTAATATAATCATTAAATTCTTCCTTTGGCACAATATGATGTTCTCTCACACCTTCACCGATAATTTCACCGACAGGAAGTCTTGGTGAAAGGCTGGAGAATGGATCCTGAAAAACGATCTGGATATTTGGACGCATTTTCCGCATTTCTTTTTTATTCAGCGAGAAAATATCCTGTCCGTTAAAATATACTTCTCCGTCAGTCTTTTCCTGAAGTCTTAACAGTGTTCTTCCGGTTGTGGATTTTCCACAGCCAGACTCACCGACAAGTCCCATGGTCGTTCCCCGTTTAATTGTGAAGGATACACCGTCCACGGCACGGACATTGTTGACCGTCTTTTTAAGAAAACTGGACTTTATGGGGAAGTATTTCTTTAAATTATTGACAACAAGAAGGTTCTCACTGTTATTGATCTGTGCTTTTAAGCTTTCGGATAATTCTTTATTACTCATAACAGTTCCTCCACATTTACTGATTTCGGATATCCCAGGACCTGACCTTCATCAAAGAAACGATAGCAGGAAACCACATGGGTATCACTGATCCGGATTTCCGGCGGATACTCGCCGTTACATTTTTCAGTACAGTATTCACAGCGGTCTCTGAAATAACAGTAATCCGGCATATTCACCGGGTTAGGCACACTGCCCGGAATATTATAAAGCTCGTCAACCTTCTGACCCACAACCGGTTTGGATTTCATAAGGCCAATGGTATATGGATGACATGGATTTTTATAAATTTCCTGAGCCGTTCCTTTTTCGATGACACGGCCTGCATACATAACAACCACATAGTCTGCCATATTGGCCACCACGCCAAGGTCATGAGTAATCAGCATAATAGAGCTGTTAATCTTATCCTTTAAGGCTTTCAGCAAGTCGAGAATCTGAGCCTGAATCGTCACATCCAGAGCAGTTGTAGGCTCATCAGCGATAATCAGCTCCGGCGAGCAGGCCAGGGCAATTGCAATACAGATACGCTGACGCATACCACCGGACAATTCATGTGGGAACATACTGTACACGCCTTCTTTATTGGCAATACCAACCAGTTCCAGCATTTCCAGTGTACGCTGTTTGACATCCTCTTTGCTCATCTCAGGATTATGAAGCTTGATGACTTCATCGACCTGATCACCGATTCTAAATACCGGATTTAAACTTGTCATAGGCTCCTGGAAAATCATGGATACCTTATTGCCCCGAAGATGCTGCATAATATCTGTCGGTGTATTTACAATATTGTAGGCATCAAAATCGCCGTCCTGAGTTCCCATGTTTAAACGGATTTCTCCGCCCACCGTCTGGCCATTTGGACGCTGAAGCAGCTGCATCAGGGAAAGAGATGTTACACTCTTTCCGCAGCCAGATTCACCGACAATACCGATTGTCGCACATTTAGGTATGTCAAAGCTGACACCGTCCACAGCCTTGACTGTACCGATATCCGTAAAGAAATAGGAGCAGACATTATCGAATTCCACAATATTATTGGGATTTTTCATCTTTGTCTGATATTCTTTCGGATCATGATTTTTACGGTTTCTCTGTTTTTCCAGTTTCCGTGTCAGTTTCCTGTTAAAAGATGAAATCTTCTTGGATTCTTTACCGGATATATATGAACTGTTTTTCTTTTTCTTTTCTGCCATGCTCCGACACCTCCTATCGTTTCATTTTCGGGTCAAATGCATCTCTTAAACCGTCACCGACAAAGTTAAATGCAACAACAGTCAGACAGATACAAATACCGACCGGAATCCAGATGTATGTGTAAGCGATCATATTTTCTGAAGAACCTGTTACAGAGTTAATGATTGAACCCCATGTTGCCAGAGGATATTTAACACCGATACCCAGGAAGGAAAGTGTGGATTCTGTAATAATGATACCACCCAGGGCATTAGATGCTGTTACAATCAGCTGCGGCATAACATTCGGTACAAGATGTTTAAAAATACGCCGGCTTGTTCTCAGACCAATGGATTCTGCAGCCACCATAAATTCCTGCTCACGCAGAGACAAAATCTGTCCACGGACAAGACGTGCCACACCGGCCCATCCCAGAATACCAAGAATAACCATCATCCAGATCAGTCGAACATAAGATTCCATCTTCATACTGTCACACAGTGCACCGATAATAATCAAAATGGGCATGGATGGAATACAGTAGAAAATATCCACGATACGCATGATCAGGTTATCCAGCCAACCGCCAAAGTATCCGGCAATACCACCCATGATGACACCCAGTACGGTCTGGATAATAACAACAACAAAACAAACCATCAAAGATACACGGCCGCCGTACATCATACGGGCAAGTACGTCCATACCGTTGCCGTCTGTTCCCAGCAGATGTTCACTGCTTGGAGACGCATAAATATCGATCAGGTAAGTCAGCTGCTCACAGGTCATAGAATAAGCGCCATTTTTATTTGTGACTTTAATCGTAGACATTCCGTCAGCGGAACCTTCCATATTTTCAGGAAGTTTAACGCCTTCCGGAACATCGGTTTCCACATTCAGAGAAGATGCAGGAATCGCGTATTCAAAAGTTGCTGTTTTTACGCCTTCTTCTTTCATCTTCTCAATGGCTTCACGGGCAGCTTCCTTAAATCCAAAAGCCATGGTATCACCGCCGTTGGAAGCACGGACAACCATATCAGACAGAGCCGCAACTGCTTCTCCGCTGGACTGATCGGTTACTGTAATTTCATCACCATCCGTCTTAATTTCATAATGTCCGCCATTGGCTTCAAACTTGCCATTACCGCAATAAGCTTCCAGTGCTTTAACTTCAAAGGATGCATCGTCATTCGCAAAGCCTTCCATTGTATCAAACACAAGGGTTGTGGCAAAAGCAGCCAGAACTTCCTTGCTTCCGATTTCATAAACAGAATACTCTGTATCGGAATTTTTTACAATACTGTAATTTTTGCCATTAAACTCAAACATGCCTTTGGCCATGTTATCGGCTACCGCCTGTTCAAACCCTTCCCCCAGGGAACCGTTCACATACTGGAGACCATCGGCTCCGGTCTGTGTTACCGTATAAGTCTTCTTGGTTCCCGGTGTCAGTGTGTAAGTCTTGCCTTCATAAGTAAAGGAATCCGTACCACTGGAAACCGCATCACCGATTGCCTGAACAAAAGCCTCTGTATTCATAGATGCATCGGATGTATCCAGTGATTTTTTAAGACCGCTGTAAGTACCAATCGTACGGGAACCGGCCTCATAAGCGACCTCTGTACGGTCACCGGCAAAAATCTGGTAAACCTTATCCTGACCTTTGCGGACAATATAAAGATTGCCGTTATCATCGGTCAGCTCCTGCTCTGTCAGGTCATTGGCATCCATTTCTCTGGCTGTACCATTAAGCCTGTTGCTGACTGAGGAAGGAAGCTCTATATCGGCATTGGCATTGATCACAGAATAATCTGTACGTTTTGACGCCATTGCATAATCCACAACGACATTATCGTATTTATAAAAAATCTCGGTCTGTCCATAAGGATAAATCAGCGCACCGATAAATGCAAAGGCAAACATCACAATCAAAATGACAGAACCAACAATAGCCAGCTTGTTACGGACAAAACGATTAAATACAAGCCGTCCGGGGCTTAACACTTTAACACGCTGAGTGTCATCCAAAGCCATGGGCTTATTTTTCTTTTCCTCTTTTTCCCGGAGACGTGCTTCTTCTTCCTGCCGTTTAAGTACTTCATTAAAATTCTTTTTTTCCATAGCAGCCTCCTAGTTTACACGTACACGCGGGTCTACAACAGCATATAAAACGTCTGAAAGCAGATTACCAAGCAGTGTCATAATGGATATGAAACATAAATAGAACATTGTAAACGGTATATCACCATTGATCATTGAATAGTAGGACGCATAACCGATGCCACGAATGTCAAAGATTGTTTCCGTAATCAGCGCCCCTGAAAACAGCACCGGCAGAGAACCGCCAAGAATTGTAATCAGCGGAATCAGCGTATTGCGGAAAGCATGACGGCTGATCACCTTGTTTTCCGGAACGCCTTTTGCACGGGCTGTACGGATATAATCCGCATTAAGCACTTCCAGCATATTTGTTCTTGTAAAACGCATCAAACTTCCAACGCTGACCAGTACCAGTGTTACAATCGGAAGAACCATATGATGGGCAATATCAAGGAACTGTCCGAAAGCATCCAGATTATAATAATTACGGCCGATCATACCGCTTAGCGGGAACCATCCCAGATTAACGGAAAATACCAGCTTTAAAATTGTCGCAAGGAAGAACGTGGGCATGGAAATACCAATAAGCGCCAGCACCGTAACCGAGTAATCGGTAATACTGTACTGCTTTCTTGCGGCCAGTACACCCAGCGGAACCGCTATTAGCACTTCCAGCACAAAGGCTATACCGCCCATCACAAAGCTGTAGCCAATGGTATCTGCAAATTCCTGAGTTACCGGTTTGGTATAAAACCAGCTGTCACCAAAATCTCCGGTAACCATGGATTTAATCCATGTAAAGTAGCCTTCGACCATCCCTTTGTCCATACCATACTGAGCATTAAGTTCGGCGATCCATTCCTGCGCACTTTTTGTGGCACCTGGCTTTGTAGCCAGCTCTCTGGCTGTCTGTTCAACGTAGCTGGTCGGCATGGAATACATAACGCCATATACGATAAACATGACAAAGAACAGGATGATTACGCTCATACCCAAACGCTTGATAATAAACTTAAACACCTTTTTCTTCACCACCTGTATTTTTATAATAGAGCCGTCTCATACGGCACAATGGTTACTGTCAAACCACATAGGTAAACAGTATTTTACCTAAAATACCGTTTGCCTATGCAGTTCGACACAGATCTACAATAATTTAGCCGAAACAAAAATCAGAAAAACTCTAAACATTTTATTTCGGCTAAACTTTTCAGATCCGGGGCTGCATTCTGCAGCCCCTAAATTCATTTGCTGTCACAGGCAAACTTTAAATTTAATTTAATTCAACATTCTGGATATCCTGTCTCCAGTCATAGAATGGAGTTGTATCCGGAGTCATTGTGTCCATGTTAATTCTTTCTGTACTGAAGATTGTACCATCCTGTCTCTGGTATACAGGAATTTCTACAGCCCAGTCAAGAATAATATCAAGACACTGTTTGTATGTGGATTTTCTGAAGGACTCATCTGTGGAAGTTCTTCCTTCCATAATCAGCTCGTCCAGCGTTGGGTCAGCAATTGCATAGTTGTTGGATTCTGTTCCGCCGTTGCCAACAATATTGTTGGAATGGTATACCTGATACATATCCGGATCAGATGTAGCGCCCCATGCTGCAACGATCATTTCGTTTGTTCCGGATTCTGTTGCATTCCACAGTTCGTTAGGATCTGCAGGGTCGTTGATTTCAAGTGTAATGCCGATCGGTGCAAGCGCTTCCTTAACAGCTGTCAAAACACCATAGGTAGGATGATCGGCCTGACCGTTTGCAGGGATAATAACTTCATAAGTCAGAGAAGCGCCTTCCGGAGCTGCTGTGAACTTAGAAGAAGCATCGTCCCATGTAAAGCCTGCAGCCTTGAAGTAGCCAATAGCAGCCTGAAGTGCTGCTTCATACTTCTGATCTTCTGTCATATCTGCTGTATAAATATCATTGCCGTCAACGTCCTTGGAATATGCAACCTGATAGCCTTCATCAGATGGCTTTGGTGCAGCCCAGGATGTGTTGGAAATCGGATACTGAATCACGGTAGCCATCTCTCCGTAGTAGGAGTTGATAACTGTATCACGGTATACAGCAAACATTGTAGCCCATGCTTTTCTCAGATTCTTGGAAGCATCACTGGCCGGATCGCTGCCAACCTTAACATTATTTGCATTAATACCAATGTATCCATAGCCCAGGAAGTCAACCATCTTTGTTGTCAGTACATCACCGTCTAACTCTCCGTTGGAGTTATAACCCTTGATGTTATTCAAAACATCAACAGACAGAGAAATATCGGCAATATCAAATGTACCGCTGGTTACACCTGAAAGCTTGTTGCCTTCTGTTGTTTCCTGAAGCAGGATTGTTTTAATCTTCGGTGCACCCTTGAAGTAGCTTTCATTCGCTGCCAGGGAGACAACACCGTTTTTGTATTCATTAAATACATATGGTCCTGCACCCATAGGTTCTAATGTTTTAGCTTCTACGCCAGTTAAATCACCTTTAGTGAAGCCAAACTGGTTGTTTTCATAATTGTAAGCATCTTTGGAGCCATAGTAATGCATCGGGGCAACAGCCATATTAAACTGATAAATTGCTGTGGCATCCAGAGAAGATGTTGTTACTTCCAGAGAATAATCACCGGTTTTTACAATACCGGAAATGTTTGGTACGGAATCGCCTGTAGCTACACCTTTATTGTACTGAGCCGCATCCTCACCAAGGATATCTGCTGCAAAAGTAAACAGATCTGTGTTGGCGGATTCTGTATCAGACAGTTCCTGAACACTTGCATAACCTGTGTTTGCCTGAAGCTCTGTCCAGAAATCTTCAGCTGTAGGCGCTGCAGAAGCCAGATCCCATGTTGTACCTGTATATGCACCTGTTAATGTTGTACCATCTAAGGTTGCATAGCCCCAGTTGGCCATACCAAGAGCAATGTCGCTGCCGTTATAATTGTCAACGGAGTCATCAACTGCACCTACACAGTAATCTGTAATATCCTGAGCCCATTTAGCACCGGCCTCATCGATTGCTGCCCAGTAGGCGCTGGCCTGTTCTTCTGTAAAGTTTGTGAAATCCGTATTATCACGGCCTGCATTAAGAATCAGAGCGCCCAGAGTTTCCATGCCGCCCTTGTATTCTTCAAGACCAACAATTGGAAGACTTCCGAAAGTTGCTGAGCCTGTGTAAGTCGGGTCACAGTACACATACATGGAGAAAATAACGTCATCCGCTGTTATAGGTTCGCCATCGCTAAATGTCACGTCATCTCTTAACTGGAATGAATAGGTTACTGTTCCATCTTCATTCTCTGTAACAGTTGTATCAGCAAGACTGGTGTATGTATAATCTACGCCATTGTAAGGTCTTGTTTCACCTTCGATGCCCTTATAAACCGGTTTTCCTTCACGGTCCAGGGTAAGCAGAGGTGCCTGTGTAAAATCACTGACATCCTGATCGTAAGCTGTTTTTGCAAAGAATGGGCTGAATTTACCCGAGAAGTTGTCATATCCGACAACCAGTGTAGAACCGTCAGAAGCTGCAGCTGAGCCGCCTTCTGAAGATTCAGAACCTGTTTCTGCTGAAGATTCTGCGCTTGTTGACTCAGCAGCACCGGTTTCATCGGCAGCACCAGTTGAAGGTGTCTGTCCGCCGTTGCTTGAGCAGGCTGCCAGAGATCCGGCGATCATACTGGCTACAGAAACTGCAGAAACCCATTTCATGAAAGTTCTTTTCATTTTTTTGTACTCCTTCTATATTTTAGAAAATATTATATTAAGCGGTTATCCGCATAATACCTGACTCAGCCCATAGACCCGAATTGTTTTAACCGGGCATTGGGGTTATCAATTTCATGAACAGTAAACCATTGACTGATTTTTAATATAATAACTGTACCGGCAATAAATATTGCCATGCCAGCAATAAAAAACAGATTCCAAACACTCCTTGCTCCGGCCTCCATCACAGCGTAACGCTGCACAGCCCCGGCAATCACAATACCGCAGCAAATAATGCTCATCAGACAGCATGGCTTAAAACGATCCACAGAATGTTCCTTATGCATCTTCTCAAAAGGATATCTGGACCGTCTCAGATGATATAGCCCCGAAGTCAGGTAAAGCAGCGGAATCCCAATTAAAATATATGGAATACTTACAAATACAGAATGCATCAGCCCCTGTTCCAAAAAGGCACAGCCAATCCAAACGACCCACAGCAGCGCCAGAATACCAGCCGCCTGCCCCCATTTCTGAAATGCATTGGATTTTTCCGTATTAAACTGATAAAGCGGACCGACATAAACCAACTTCGTCCGTCCGCGTCCATTTTCATCTTTTTCGTAATCCATTCTATAATCATTTGCATATCGTGTGGATATCAAGATTTATTCCTCATTTCTTTACTCAGACAAGCGGACCGATGCGGTCTGCTATTTGGTTGCAGTGTCTGTTAAATATTTCGGTAAGCATACACAAATATCGGGAGAGACCATAGTCTCTCCCACAATAAAGTTATAATTTTTTTATCTTGGACCTTACAAAATTGTTAAGTCATAAAACAATTCTAATGAAGAATTGGTCTTATGTCAAGTTTTTTTTAACTTACAGGTTTTTTTTAACAGTTTTAGCAGGCCAGACCAAAGGCAGTACCATCACCAAGGCCAATACCCCCGGTATAACCTTTTAATCCTTGTTTCATTTCAGCGCCTCATTTTATTTATTATCTCCTTAGGAATTCATCTAACTGGAATATTTTTATATGTTTTGCACAATCCATTTACAGAAAATACGGTTAAATGCGCAAAAAAATTTCATTTTCTTTCCGTTTACTTCATTTTTTTCAAATAGAATACAACAAAAGTCTACTGCTGAATATACTAATTATATACAGTCTGTCTATAGTCTCTGCTATTTATCAGAGTTTGTCTTCACAGCACAGACACAGGAGGTTTTTTATGCGTAAAGTATTGGAAATTCATGATCTCGATTTTACCTACCATACTTTATCCGGAGAGACCAAGGCCATCCAGAATATCTCCTTTGATGTATATGAAAATGAATTCCTCGGTATCATCGGGCCATCCGGCAGTGGAAAATCCACAATTCTTTCTCTGATTTTCGGACTGCTGACCCCGACATCGGGTACAATCACCATTGATCAAAGGCCCTCAGAATCCGAAGAAACAGACATTGGCTATATGCTCCAAAAGGATCATCTGTTTGAATGGCGCTCCATATATAAAAATATTATGCTTGGCCTGGAAATCCGCCATCAGATCACCAACGAAAAAAAACAGCTGATTAACCAGCTGCTGAATGACTATGGTTTAACTGCTTTTAAAGATGCACGGCCTTCTCAGCTTTCCGGCGGTATGCGGCAGCGTGTCGCTCTCATACGGACACTTGCACTTCAGCCAAAAATGCTTCTTCTGGACGAACCATTCTCAGCACTGGATGCCCAAACCAGGCTTTCCGTTGCCGATGATATTTATAAAATTCTCAGAAAAGAACATAAAAGCTCAATTCTTGTGACCCATGATATTTCTGAGGCCATCAGTTTCTGTGATCGTATCATCGTTTTAACGAAACGCCCCGGAACCGTAAAAAATATAATTCCCATCCAGCTTTCCATTCCTGAGAAAACACCGTTAAAAGCCAGAAATGCCCCGGAATTCAGAAAATATTTTAATGAATTATGGGAGGAATTGCATGATGAAAGCCAAATCTAAGATGATCACTCAGGATCAGTTTGTAAAAAATCACCGCCGTCAAAGGCGGCTTATTACCTTCTACAGAGCATTGATTCTTATTACCCTTTTTGCACTCTGGGAAATAACGACCAGAATCGGTATTGTGGATCCCTTTATTTTCAGCAGTCCTTCCCGTATTATCGGTGCATTTATTTCTCTAATGCCCAACGGTGAAATTTTCATGCACATGGGCATTACCCTGTTGGAAACTTTAGTCAGCTTTGCTCTTGTGCTTATTCTTGGAGTTTTGATTACCGTTATTTTATGGTGGAATAAAAACATTTCAGATGTACTTGAACCTTATCTGATTGCCTTAAACAGCCTTCCAAAATCCGCACTGGCGCCCATTTTAATTGTGTGGCTTGGAAATAATATTAAAACGATTATTGTATGTGCCATTTTACTGGCTATTTTCGGTACAATCATTAACCTGTATGCAGGTTTTGTAACAACAGATCCGGATAAGATTCTCTTGATTAAAACCCTGGGCGGACACAAAAAAGATATACTAACCAAGGTTGTTTTTCCGCAAAATTTTCCAACCCTCGTGGGAAGCATGAAAGTCAACATCGGCCTGTGTCTCGTGGGTGTAATTATCGGAGAATTTCTGGCAGCCAATGCCGGTCTTGGATATCTGATCATTTACGGCAGCCAGGTCTTTAAGCTGGACTGGGTAATGTTGTCCATTATGATCCTCTGCATCACCGCTGCTATCCTATATAAAATCATCGATGCTGCAGAGAAAAAATATAAGACATTGTAGCAGGCAGCTGCCGATTCAATGACTGCATCATTTAAGAGGGATGTGGGGTTTATACCAACATCCCCCTTTTACTCTAATCATTTTCTCATGCTATTTTCTATAATGGTTTTCATGAATAAATTATATTTTTCATAAAGAAGCTATGTCCTTCTCCTTATTTTTTTTTAGTCAACCTAATTTTTTTTGTATTTTTGTATTTCTTTTTGTCTATTTATGTGATAAACTAAATATTATAAACCAATTTTATAGATATTTTGCACCATCGATCGATCCATCAAAAAATAGATATGGTCAAAAAAATCAAAATACACAGGAGATATCGTTTATGGAGAAGCATTTTACACACAAACAGTATTTTTTATTTACCTTGGGGACAATTCTGAATGCATTTGGGATTGCAATTATCACAAAATCTTATATGGGGACCTCACCAATTTCCAGCTTGCCCTTTGTTCTCAGTCTGGGATTACCCCCATCATTTGGCACCTTTACCTTTATATTCAACATGATATTTTTAGGCGGTCAGATTTTGCTCCTTCGAAAACAGTTTGAAAAAATACAGCTGCTGCAGATCCCCGTAACCATGATTTTCAGTCTTCTGATTGACCTTTTTATGACACTTCTGGACTGGATCAAACCAGAAACCTATCTTGTCTCCCTGCCTCTGCTGGGCTGTGGCTGCTGTATTATGGCCCTGGGAATTACACTGAGCATACGGGCACATTTTATCATGACCCCTGCAGATGCCTTTGTGCGTGCTCTGGCGGCTCACATTCAAAAGCCCTTTGGCAATATAAAAATATGCTTTGACCTGACGTTAATGATTTTGGCCGCTATCAGCTCCTTTGTTCTTTTCGGCTATTTCCGTGGGGTTCGGGAAGGTACGCTGATTTCAGCTCTGCTTGTAGGCTCTGTCATTAATTTTTATCAAAAAGTTTTAGATCTGGCACAAAAAAATCCATCCAGGCGCCAGGAAATTTAAACAAACGCTTGACAGTTTATTTGAGTAAGTATATACTAATCCCATACACCCCACGGGGGTGTTGTATCTACTGTTTGAAAGAAAGGCAGGTGTTTTATGAAACAATCATTTAATATCACCGGCATGAGCTGTTCCGCCTGCTCCGCCCATGTGGAAAAAAGCGTATCCAAGCTTTTGGGTGTCCGTCAGGTGTCTGTCAATCTTCTTGCCGCCAGTATGAAAGTCGACTATGACGAAAGCAGTCTTACTGCGGATGCCATTTGTCAGGCCGTCATTGCCGCCGGTTACGGCGCCCAGGTCGAGGAAGAAAAAAGTCCGGCCAAAGCAGCCAAAGACTCCTCTGTTTTCGCCGGGTCCTCACCCATGGAAAAGGAAATCAAAAACATGAAATTCCGTCTCATTGTTTCTTTCGCATTTCTGATTCCTCTGATGTATATTGCCATGGGATCCATGATGGGGCTTCCTGTTCCTTCTATATTTATAGGAGAAGAAAATGCTGTGATTTTCGCTTTTACTCAGCTGCTTTTAACCATACCGGTCATTTACGTGAACCGTAAATATTACATTCATGGTTATAAAATGCTTTTTCGCGGCGCTCCGAATATGGATTCCCTGATCGCCGTAGGCTCCGGTGCGGCTTTAATCTATGGTATTTTTGCCATTTACCAGATGGCCTACGGCCAGGGACATGGGCAGCCCCAGTATGTTCATACCTATATGCATGATTTATATTTTGAGTCTGCGGCCATGATTCTCACATTGATTACCCTGGGCAAGTTTCTGGAAACCCGGTCCAAAGGAAAAACCTCCGAAGCCATTGAAAAACTGATCAATTTGGCTCCAAAGACGGCGGTTCGTTTAGATGGCGATGCTGAGCAGGTCATTCCTGCCGATGAAATCCGGGTCGATGATCTGCTCCTGATTCGCCCTGGAGCATCTATCCCCGTGGATGGCATTGTCACTGAAGGGCACTCCTCAGTGGATGAATCCGCCCTGACCGGAGAAAGCATTCCGGTGGAAAAGGCGGCCGGTGCAAACGTTTTATCCGCCTCCGTCAACGGTACCGGTGTTTTAAAGATCAAAGCCTTAAAGGTTGGGGCAGACAGCACGTTATCTCAAATTATCCGTCTCGTAGAGGAAGCCGGTGCCAGCAAGGCCCCCATTGCCAAATTAGCCGATCAAATCAGCGGGATCTTTGTTCCCGTGGTGATGGTTATCGCTCTGGCTGCATTTTTGATCTGGTATCTGATTATGGGACAAACCTTTTCCTTTGCCCTGTCCATCGGCATTGCAGTTCTTGTCATTTCCTGTCCCTGTGCCCTCGGCCTGGCCACACCGGTAGCCATCATGGTCGGCACCGGCAAAGGCGCCCAATACGGTGTTTTAATCAAATCTGGTGATGCCCTGGAAACCGCCCACAAGGTCAATACCGTTGTTTTAGACAAAACCGGAACCATCACCTGGGGGCATCCCGAAATAACGGATATGATCCCTGCCCAAAATATCGCACCAGAAGACTTGCTGATGATGGCAGCCTCCCTGGAACAATTTTCGGAGCATCCTTTGGCCGGCGCAGTACAGGCAAAGGCTAAAAAGGACGGAATTTCACTTCAAAAAGTAGAAGAATTTCAGGCAATTCCCGGTCAGGGTATTTGCGGTACCATTAATGGCCGCCAGATTTTTGCAGGTAATTTGAAGTTTCTCACACAAAAAGGAATTGATGGCTCCCAGTGGTCACAGCTTGCGGGCCGCCTTTCTGATGAAGGAAAGACACCACTGTTTTTTGGAGACGATCAGCAGATTATAGGAATTTTAGCTGCCGCTGATACAGTCAAGCCTACAAGTGCCGCTGCCGTTGATGCCTTGCGGGGCATGGGGATACGGGTCGTCATGCTCACCGGAGACAACAGACGTACAGCTGAGGCAGTAAAAAAAATCGTGGGTGTGGATGAAGTGATCTCTGATGTTCTTCCTCAGGACAAAGAAGCCGTGATCCGCAGACTTCAGAATGAACATCATATTGTGGCCATGATCGGTGACGGTATTAACGACGCGCCGGCCCTTACCCGGGCCGATGTAGGAATTGCCATTGGCGCCGGTATGGATGTGGCCATTGAATCTGCAGATATTGTGCTTATGAAAAGCGATCTGGCGGATGCAGTCACCGCCATCCAGCTGTCCAAGGCTGTAATTCGTAACATCCGCGAAAATCTGTTCTGGGCATTTTTCTACAACACCATCGGTATTCCTCTGGCCGCCGGTTTGCTCTATCCTCTTTTAGGACTGAAATTAAGCCCTATGGTAGGCGCTGCAGCCATGAGTTTAAGTTCTGTATGCGTTGTCACCAATGCCCTTCGGCTGAAGCTTTTCAAGCCCAAAAATATGGGCCTGTCATCCGCATGCTCAAATTCAGACAGATGCCCGATTATTTCAAAGGATGACGTCCAAAGCGCCAGCCTATTTTTAAACAATCAGGAAAGTGAGGATTTTAAAATGGAAAAACGAATGACAATCGAAGGAATGATGTGCACACATTGCAGCGGCCGGGTGACTCAGGTTTTAAATGCCATTGACGGCGTCAGTGCAGTCGTCAGCCTGGAAGAAAAAAATGCTAAAATTACTCTGACAAAAGATATCGCCGATGAAGTTTTAATTAAAGCGGTTACAGATGCCGGCTATGAAGTCACATCCCTGAGCTAAGGAGGCTATTTTGAAAGCAGATCAGACAAAGGTCGTACGACTGTTAAAAACCGCCAGAGGTCAGCTGGACGGCATTTTAAATATGATTGAAGAAGATCGCTACTGTATGGATATCTCCAACCAGCTGCTGGCCACTCAGGCGATTTTAAATAAGGTTAATAAAGAAATTCTCCATGCCCACCTGGAGCACTGCGTCAAGGAATCCATGGGCACCACATCTTCCGCCGAAAAAATCGATGAAATCATGGGATTGATGGATAAAATCATGAAATAATCCATGGATTCAATGATATCGCATCAATCATCATGTTATTTGATAGGATGTCTTTTAAATTAAGCGCAAAAATACCGAGTCTGATTGTCATTTTTTATTCGGCTCGGCATTTTTGTGTATCTGTTTTCAATATTTATTTTTCCGTATGCATTTCTGCATTTATTTCCTGTTTTTTTCTTAATTTTCATTTTTCAGATTTTTCATAAATTGCTGGGCAAATTTGATAAATGCCCGCACTGTAGGGGACATGGTCTGATTCTTTTTCCATACAAGCACTGTGCGGCTTTCCAGTTTAGGGAGTAACGGAATGTATTTTAAACCTTCATAGCTGCAGTCCAGTTTTAAATTAAGAAAAATCCCCATGTTTTTACGGCACATAGCCGCCAGATTATAAGGCAGATTTCCGCTGGCCACCACATGAAAGGCAGCACCATAAGCCCCAAACCAGTTCACAATCTCCTTTTTAATCAAATCCCGCCTGGTTAAAATCAGCCCTCTGCCCGCAAGATCTTTTGGAGATACATAATCTCTGTCCGCCAAATCTGAATCTTGGGACACAAGAATCCCCCACTCCTCCTTCAGAGGACTGGGAAGAACTTCATATCTGGATACTTCCACTGGTTCCAGCAAAAATCCTATATCCAGCAGCCCCCGCTCGATTCGCTCTTTAATGTTATCTGAATTTCCACTGTATACATTAAAGGTCACCTCAGGGTATTGTTTATAAAATCCGGACATCATCTCCGCCAGAATCCGGCTGTTTTGGTATTCTCCACTTCCTATAAAAATTTCGCCGGCAAGCTGGCTCTCCTGATTCAGCTCCTGACGGGTTTTCTCAGCCAGGGACAATAATTCCTGGGCACGACGCTTAAGCAGCAATCCCTGTGCCGTCAGTTCAATCCTGTGATTGGTTCTTTTAAACAGCTTAACCCCCAGTTCTTCTTCCAACTGCATCAGCTGCCGTGACAGCGTGGGCTGTGTAATATGCAGCAGAGCCGCTGCCTTTGTTATATTTTCCTCCCTGGCCGCCGCCAGAAAATAACCTAAAACCCTAAGTTCCATCTATGCCTCCATCGATCATTCTCACTGATCCTACATGTTGATAATATTTTTATTTTATCATCACAGCCCTGTTGTTTCAACAAAAAACGGAAACGTCGGTTTTGTTTTTCCGGCATCTCCGTTTTTTATTTGGCAGTTCACTGATCTGCTTAGAGATAAACCTCCCAAAAAGATCAATGGATATAAAAAATAATTATAAAATTATTTTTTGCTTATTTATTTTTCATAAAGAAAGCGCTCCGGAAGGGTTACATGAAAATCCTTTGCCAGATCTCTGAAATTCTGTGGGGTGATCGTCTGCAGTTTTGCAGGTGTCACAGATAAAACCTTTAAAAGAATCTCTGCGGACTTTTCAACAGTATGCATCAGGCCAATCGTTAAATCAAAGTTTTCTCCTGAACAGAACATCCCATGATGAGCCCAGATGGCCACATCATACTTCTCCATCAGCTCGCTTGTCGCCACGGCAATATCTCTGCCTCCCGGCACCATCCAGCCTATAACACCCACACCGTCCGGAAACACAACCGGACATTCTGTAGCCATTTCCCAAAGTTCTCTTGTAAACACCTCGTCAGACAAAGGTAAAATAAAGGTGAGGGCAATGATATTGGTTGTATGTGCGTGATAAATCACGCGGTGTCTGCCGTTGGTTACACGTTTTTTCACTTCATGATTCATTAAATGAGACGGCAGTTCACTTGTAGGATTGCCTCCTTCCACAAGCCCCCAGCGGATTCTGTAATTTTCACCCAGTGCATCCAGCTCAATGATGGCAATACACACCTCAGGATCCACAATAATATTTCTAAAATATTTTCCGCTGCCTGTGACAAGGAAAAACTCACCGGCCAGCCCAGGAACCTTTGTTCCGATAGGCTTCCAGTCCTGACTGTCATTTAAACGGCTGCGAATGCTCTCAACTTCTTCTGGTTTAATTCTATAAGACAGATTACCGCCATTTCTTTCATGCCAGCCCTGTTTAAAACCGTCATCGGCCATCTTAATAAATCCCTGAACAAATTTTGCATCTAATATTTTCATACATCAACCTCCAAATTTATAGGTTCGCACTATGTGTTTTTGTTTTGTATGTACTAAGTATATTGCATGATGCAAAATATTACAATGTTTATTCTTGCCAAAATAAGGGTCTTTATTTGCCCTGACACGCTCCCCACGCATCTATTTTTCTATTTGTTCCTATTATAAATGTTATTTCTTTGACACCTATATTTACTTGACTTATGATGGCAGATTCGATATGATACTTTTGTTATCTTTCCCTGAATATTCAAAGGGTACGAAAAGAAAGGAAGAAAAGAATGAAATTCATAAAAGATTTCTTAAAAGGAATTCTTATTGGTATTGCCAATATTATTCCTGGAGTCAGCGGCGGAACCATGGCGGTTTCCATGGGAATTTATGACCAGTTAATTTCCGCAATTACAGGGCTTCGCAAAAATCTCAAACGCAGCCTCCGTATTCTGTTACCCATCGTTCTCGGTGCAGTCGCCGGTATTGCCTGTTTGTCTTTTGTCATTACTTATTTGCTGGAAAACTTCCCGCTTCAGACAAGCACCCTGTTTATCGGCCTGATTCTTGGTGGCCTGCCCATGCTTTATGGCCATGTCAAAGGGGCTAAAATCGGGATTCCCCATGCTGTGCTGTTTGTCATTTTCTTTGCCATCGTCATCGGTATGGCTGTTGTCAATGGTGCCTCCGACAGTGCCACAGACATCGCCGTTAATTTTATCACAGTGATCGAGCTGTTTGTTATCGGTATGGTCGCCTCGGCAACCATGATTATCCCCGGGGTCAGCGGTTCTCTTGTCATGATGCTGCTGGGCTTTTACAATATTATTATTTCCAATATCAGTGCGATGCTGACATCTCTGGCCACCCTTAACATGGACGGCATTATCCACGGTTTTGGGATCTTTATCCCCTTTGGTCTAGGTGTCCTTGCAGGAATCGGACTGGTCGCCAAGCTTCTTGAATGGCTGTTTGCCAAAAAACCGATTCTTACCTACAGCGCAATCTTTGGCCTGATCATTGCATCACCCTTTGCCATTATTTATAAGGCCGGAATCACATCCATCAGCGTTGTCGGTGTGATTGTCGCCATTTTCACCTTTGCCGCAGGCTTTGCTATATCCTTCTTCCTGGGCAGAGAATAAAAAGGAGGTTTTTAATTTGAACGCTTGTATAAATCAGCTTCTGGATTTTTTAAAGGCATCTGTTTCACCGTTTCATACAGTCAATCACAGTATCCTTCAGCTTGAGGCCGCAGGTTTTACTCAGCTGGACTATAAAAAGCCATGGGCGCTGACCCCTGGCGGCGCCTACTACTGCCGCACTTTTTCCGGAGAACTTTTTGCATTTAAACTGGGAAGTGCCCTGGACCTGTCCAAAGGCATCCGCATTGCAGCCGGACACATTGACTGGCCGTGTTTAAAAATCAAACCTGCACCAACATTTTCCAAACAGGGCTATATTCAGGCCAATGTGGAGGTATACGGAGGCCCGATTTTAAATACATTTCTTGACCGCCCCCTGTCCCTTGCCGGAAAAATTGCGGTTGCGGGCAACGACCTGCTTCACCCGGAAGTGATTTATATTGATCTGAAAAAGCCGATTTGTATTATCCCCAACCTTGCCATTCACATGAACCGCAAGGTCAACGAAGGCGTCGAACTGGACCGTCAGCAGCACATGATGCCCCTGATCGGCATGATCAATGAACAGCTTAACGAAAATGATGCCCTTTTAGACTATGTGGCCAGGGCTGCCGGTGTAAGCTATGACCGTATACTCGATTATGAACTGTATCTTTATAACCTGGATGAGCCTGCCTTTGTGGGTATAAACGAAGAATTTCTTTCCAGCCCCAGACTGGACGATACAACCGCAGTCAGTGCTATTATCCATGGTTTAATCGAAAGTACACCAAAGGATACTGTCAGTCTTTGTGCCCTCTTTGACAATGAGGAAGTTGGCAGTCAGACAAAGCAGGGCGCCGATGCCACCATGCTGACAAGAATTATAGAACGCATCTGGGAAGCCTTTGGACGTACGCCTGCCGATTGCGCCAGAGATATTCACGGCGGCATGATTTTATCGATTGATGTGGGACACGCCTGGCACCCCAACTATCCCGGTGTTTCTGATATCACCAATATGCCGGTACTGGGAAAAGGCTTCCAGATCAAAACCGACAGCAATCAAAAATATGCCTGGGACTGTGAAGCAGCCGGTGCACTGATCGGGCTTTGCCGTCATTATGGGATTCCTTATCAAAGATTTGTAAAACGTTCCAATATTGCCGGCGGCGGCACCATTGCCTCCCTGATCTCCTCACAGCTTCCTCTGAAAACCGTGGACATGGGTGTCGGCCTTTTGTCCATGCATTCTTCCAGAGAGCTGATGGGCACAAAGGATCAGGCTTCCCTGCAGGATGCCGTTAAATACTTTATGAGTGAATAAAGCGCATAGGCATCGCATCATTTAAAAATATTATCCAACATATTACCATAAAAAAGGCTTTGGAACTGCCAGTATCCGGCGATTCCAAAGCCTTTTTTCATTTTAGGTTATAATTTTTTATACGTCTTACTTCGTCAAAAGTTTCATAATCTTGTTGCTTCTTTCCACAAACCGGGTCAGGGCATCTGCGCTGAGCGGCTTATGTGCCAGAACTGCCAGATCATACAGCTGCTGGCAAATCAGTTCTGTATGTTCTCCGTCTCCATGACCGAGAATGTACTGAACCAGATCATTGTTGGCATTTAAGATCAGAGTCTCCCCTTCGCCGCCAAACATATTCATATCCATGCCGGGCATCGCGTACATCTTCATCATATCCTGCATTCTCCGGCTTTCCTCAGATAAGGTGATCATTGAGGAAACATCGGCATTCTTAAGTTTCTCCACCTTTACTGTAAGGTTTTCACGGCCAAGAGCCTTTTTAAACAGTTCTGTCAGTGTTGCCGCATCGGCTTCCAGAGTCTTTGTATCATCCTCTGTCGTTTCTTCTTTAAATACATCCGCCAAGTCTGTATCAATACGGTAGAACTTAATACCGTCTTTATCTCTGGACTGTTCAAGGTTGGTGATAAACGGCTGGTCAATATTATGTTTAAGGACCACTGCATCCAGCCCTTCAGCCTTAAACATGTTAATATACTGAGACTGCTGCACTTCATCGGTCACATAAAAGACTTTGTTTTCATGTTTTTCTTTTGCAGCTTCCAGATAATCTTCCAGAGTCACATACTTTCCTTCCAGGTTTTTATAAATGATGAAATCTTTCATCTTTTCATTAAACTTCTGGTCCTTAATGCATCCAAACTTAATAAATGGATTAATATCATCCCAGTATTTTTCATAGTTTTCACGGTCTGTTTTACACATACCAGACAGTCTGTCCGCAACCTTCTTTGTAATATAATCAGAAATCTTCTTAACAAAACCATCGTTTTGAAGTGCGGAACGGGAAACATTCAGCGGCAGATCCGGACAGTCAATGACACCTTTTAAGAGCATTAAGAACTCCGGAATAACTTCTTTGATGTTATCTGCAATAAAGACCTGATTATTATATAATTTAATGGTACCTTCAATCGATTCAAATTCCAGATTGATTTTCGGGAAATACAGAATACCCTTCAGGTTAAATGGATAATCCATGTTCAGGTGAATCCAGAACAACGGTTCTTTGTAATCCATAAATACCTTACGATAAAAATCTTTGTATTCATCTTCTGTACATTCATTAGGGTGTTTTGTCCACAGCGGATGAATATCGTTCATTAATTCAGGCCGGCGTAAAATCTTTGCCTTATGCTGTTCCGGTGAAACTTCAACAGTTTCCTTTGTTCCGTCTTCTTTTTCCTTTTCTTCAGTCTTGGCCGGCTCTACAATGTGTTCAACAACTGTATCGTCTTCTTTTACATCAGCCTCATCGATGGTCTGATATTCCGGCTCGCTGGCCTCCTTGGAAAGATAGATTTCCACTGGCATGAATGAACAGTACTTCTGAATAACCTCTCTTGCTCTGTACTCATTGGAAAATTCAACACTGTCCTCATTCAGATAAAGGGTAATCTCTGTACCACGCTGAGTTCTTGTACCCTCACTGATAGAATATTCACTGTCACCGTCACACTCCCAGTGAACCGGAGCAGCCCCTTCCTGCCAAGACAACGTTTCAATCGTAACCTTATCAGCTACCATGAATGCAGAATAAAATCCCAGACCAAAATGTCCGATAATCTGATCTTCATTGGTCTTATCTTTATATTTTTCAAGGAAATCTGTAGCACCGGAAAAAGCGATCTGTGTAATGTATTCCTCGACCTCGCTTTCAGTCATACCAATACCGTTATCAATAAACTTCAGGGTCTTCTCATCTGGATTTACAATCACCTGAACCTTAAACTTCTCATCATCTTTAAGCTGATACTCGCCCATGACCTCCAGTTTTTTTACCTTGGTCACAGCATCGCAGCCATTGGAAATTAATTCTCTGAAAAAAATGTCATGGTCTGAATACAGCCACTTTTTAATAATTGGAAATAAATTTTCACTGTTAATGGATAAATTTCCCTGTTTACTCATAAAAAATCTCTCCTTTAATCTATATCTTTATACAATCATTCAACCGACTGTTTTCATGTTTCTGAGACTTATTTTAATACCATCAGAAGCAGATGTCAAGAAAAAATTAGCACTCATTTAAAATGAGTGCTAATAATATGTGAATTTCATTTTTTTAAAGCTGTTCCACGACAATTTCATTCTGCTTCATAAACTGAAGCACTGTGGCATCCCACAGCTGTTCCAGGGACCGGTCCATCACAAAAGTTTTAAATGAGACGCCCGTAATACAGGTGACCGATTTATTTTCATATTTAATATTCATATACAGACCGCCGATCTCCGAGATCTGTACCGGTATCCGGTTATGCTCCAACAGCCAGCGAAGATTTTCATCAGACAGCTGAAAAACCAGGTGAAAACTCACCGGAAGCTTTTTACCCCGTATAACCTGATAAATAAAAGGTTTAAGTTCTGACCACAATGGGTGGGTACGTCCATTTAATCCTTCTTGTTCGTCACTGGAATAATAGGCTGTATTCAAATGTCCGCCAAACCTGAACATGGTCAGTGTCTGAAGCTCACTTTCACAGACATAAAACTTATCAAAGGTATTTTTGACAAGCACCTTGGACATAAAATCCTTCACATCAGCAATCGCTAATCCAATCAATTTCTACCCCACCATCAAACATTAATGACAGCCTTTAATCCCAATTCATCTTTGTTGGCTTCAAGAATCGGTGCAATTACCTGCGCCAGAAATTCTTCCACCTGCTGAGGTGCCCGGCCAACAAAATTCTTGGGTTCCATAATCGCTGTCAGCTGTTCCATGTTCATACCAAAAACCGGATCTGCAGCAATCCGTTCCAGAAGATCATTTTTCTTGCCTTCTTCTTTGACCACCCGGCCTGCAGCCATGGAATGAATACGAATACGTTCATGAAGTTCCTGACGATTTCCGCCGGCTTTGACGGCATCCATCATAATATTTTCCGTTGCCATAAACGGCAGCTCATTTAAAAGATGCTGTTCAATAACCTTCGGATAAACAACAAGTCCGTCAACAACATTCATATATAAATCAAGAATGCCATCAACCGCAAGGAAGCCCTCCGGAATACTCATTCTTTTATTGGCCGAATCATCCAATGTACGTTCAAACCACTGCGTCGCCGCTGTGATTGCCGGATTAATCATATCCGCCATCACATATCTGGACAGGGAAGCAATGCGCTCACTGCGCATAGGATTTCTCTTATATGCCATGGCCGACGAACCGATCTGATTTTTCTCAAAAGGCTCCTCGATCTCCTTCAAATGCTGAAGCAAACGGATATCATTTGAAAATTTATGCGCACTCTGAGCAATGCCCGCCAACACATTTAAAACTCTGGAATCCACTTTTCTGGAATACGTCTGTCCGGAAACCGGATAACAGGCGTCAAAGCCCATTTTTTCGGCAATCATCTGATCCGCTTTTTTACATTTTTCATGATCTCCGTCAAACAATTCAAGAAAACTGGCCTGGGTTCCGGTTGTACCTTTGGACCCTAAAAGCTTTAACTGAGACATCACATATTCCACATCATCCAAATCCATAGTCAGCTCCTGAAGCCATAATGCCGCCCGTTTTCCAACGGTTGTCGGCTGTGCCGGCTGGAAATGGGTAAAGGCAAGGGTCGGCAGATCCTTATACTTATCCGCAAACGCCGCCAGTTCGGCAATAACATTCACCAGTTTTTTGTGAACAAGCTTCAGCGCTTCCCGCATAACAATGATATCCGTATTATCACCCACATAACAGGATGTGGCACCTAAATGAATGATGCCTGCAGCTTTTGGGCACTGCTGTCCGTAAGCATAGACATGAGACATCACATCATGGCGCACCTGAGCCTCACGGGCTTTGGCTACCTCGTAATTAATATCATCCTTTGCAGCCTCCAGCTGCGCAATCTGCTCGTCTGTAATATCAAGCCCCAGCTCCTGCTCTGTCTTTGCAAGGGCAATCCAAAGTCTGCGCCATGTTTTAAACTTCATGTCCGGTGAAAAAATATACTGCATTTCCCTGCTGGCGTAACGCTCAGCCAGAGGTGTCTGATATCTATCGTTCATTATTTTCCTCCTTCATGACATACGGTCCGCAAAAATACATTTACGGCCATAATCATACTTTCTTTTATTTTACATGATATTCACTGGAAATTCAAGAAATTATGGCGGTTCAGGGCAGGATCCCTGCCAAAGACTGCTGTGAAATCAAAATGTTTACGCCAAAATGTTCACCGAATATAACCGCCAAAAAACAAAATCAGCCCGGACTGTATATACCGGGCACCTCTAGCGCCGGTATATACGGTCTGAACCGATTCTAAACGCTTATTATAATCCAAGTCTTTTAAATACTTCTTCGTAAGCTTCTTCAACATTGCCCATATCTCTGCGGAAACGGTCTTTGTCCAGTTTTTCATGGGTCTTGCTGTCCCAGAAACGGCATGTATCCGGAGAAATCTCATCGGCCAGAATGATATCACCTTTATAACGGCCAAATTCAATTTTAAAATCAATTAAATCGATACCGATTTCCTTGAAAAAACGCTTCATAATATCATTGATCTTAAGCGCATATTCTGAAATTTTATTAACTTCATCCCTTGTAGCTGCACCGATAGCCACTGCATAATAATCATTAATCATCGGATCACCCAGGGCGTCATCCTTGTAGCTGAATTCCAGTGTCGGGCACTTTAATTCAAAACCTTCTTCGATACCCAGCTTCTTTGAAAAGCTTCCTGCTGCAACGTTGCGGACAATAACTTCCAGAGGAACGATTTCAACTTTTTTTACAAGTGTTTCACGATCGCTGAGCTCTTCGATATAATGTGTTGGAATCCCCTGTTTTTCAAGCATTTTGAACATGCTGTTTGTCATACGGTTGTTGACAACACCTTTGCCGGTAATAGTGCCTTTTTTCTCGCCGTTAAACGCTGTGGCGTCATCTTTATAGTCCACAATTAATGCATCCGGATCATCTGTTTTAAAAACCTTTTTTGCTTTTCCTTCGTATAACAAATCCAATTTTTCCATTTTTCTACCATCCTTATCGCTGATTAATAAGTTTAACTAATTAGTTTCATTAGCCTAGATAAACAGGACAATTCATTTATCTATTGATTTCGACCTTATTGTACAACAATCCTTCTCTGAAATCAATACTATTTATGCTTTACATTAATTAGTATTACTTATGTCGAAAGGAGTCTATGCTTATAGATCTTTATCGTTTTAATTTTAAAATTGAAGTTTTGCGACAAATATGTTAAAATTTTTATATTCGCGAAACGAAAGGAATGGAATCAATTATGACGAACCCATTTAAAGGCGACAAAGAGAAGCTTGCCAAGATGAACTTTCGCCAGAAAGTGGACTATATCTGGACTTACTACAAATTCGGCTTCTTTATATTTGTCCTTGCTGCCGTAATTATCGGCTCATTTATTCATGCACAGATTATTTATAATCCTGATGCCATAACACTTCTTTTATGTGATACTTACAGCGAGGATTCCCAGGCCTCCTACGATTATCTTAATCAGGCGTTTAAAAACCATCTGGGACTCGCCGAGGATGATAAGGATCCTTTAAGTGTCGATGATACAATCAGCCTGAAAGCAAGCGGCGACAGCCA
>CAJKGK010000015.1 GCA_905199445.1 uncultured Lachnospiraceae bacterium
AATCCGTTTCAAACTGAAGCTGAAACCGTTCATCAAAAGTCCTTTGTTTTGCTGTCTCTCTCAGACAGCTTCCATATAATATCATCATATTCGTCATATGTCAACACTTTTTTTAAAAATTCTTACAAAATTTTCCCAGAGCTTTCTTATCCCTATATAAATGGCAAAAGGCAAGGCAATCACAGGCCTTGCCTTCTTGCTGTTTATTCGGATTAATCTATGACTCAAAATAAAACTTTACCCATATTTGCCAAAAACGATAACAGATAATTATTATTATATATATAACTCAGGATGACACTATCATTGATCTGAGCAAAGATTTCCTGTCCCCATCCGGTTCCTGCAAAGATCGTAATAATAATACAGGCAATCCACAAATAGACAGCGCCATTAAACAACCCAAAAATAAATCCTCCAATTTTATTAAGACCATTAAGCACTGGAATACGGCTGAATAAATCCAACATACATCCTATAATTCTAATTGTAATAAAAAGAATCAAAAAGATAATAATCACTGATATTCCATTTAAAATCAGGCATGTAATATAGTTGGATATATAACCGGAAAACTCATTAATCCCCAATGCCTCATACATTTCCATATTATTATTGGATTTAAGCATGTCCTTGATAAAATCCGGAAGATCCATCTGTTCAATGGCTTCCATCTGCTGGGAAACCCCTTCTGTGGAAATCTGAATCTGCCTGTCCACAGTTTCCTGTATACTTTCATTAATCGTTGTATATATTGGCGTCTGTTTAAGAAACTTTGTGCCATAAGGCATGGCCTGTATTGCCAGAACAATGGCCACAATCAGAGCAAACGTTGAAAATATGGATTTAATCAGCCCCCGGCCAAATCCAATCAGAGCACTGCCAATAAGGATCACTGCCGCTATGATAAGTGTTATATTCATATACATTTTCTCCTGTCTTCAGCTATTTCAGTCGAATTTCCTGAATCGCACTGCTGCCGATCAAAATATACTCATCACCGGCATTTTTAGGCAGCAGCTTAATAATCGGTTCACTGAAAGTATAGCGAAATTTCTCCTTGCCTCCATATGTATACATCACACATTCCGAATCATTATACATGATAATCTCTTCATTTGAACTTACAATGGATTCATATTCAAAGTCAAAATCCTTTTCCATATACAAACGTCCTGATGCCGTATAGACAGCCATATGGTATTTTCCTTCAGGAAGGCTTTCACCTTCCGGAACCTGAGTAGGATTTCTGAACACAAAGCCCAAATATTTATCCGAAATAAAAATACTTTTAATTTCATCGGAAAACTCAACCTGTTTAAGCACTTCCGGCGTATACGCAGCCGAATAAAGAATAAACTGTTTTTCACCATAGGCAGCAAGGGTTGTATTGTCAATAAACTCAATCTTTGGAAAAATTTCTTCATATTGAAAATTTCCCACAATTTTATCGACACTATTCTGTCCCAATGCTCCGAAATTATAAAACACCATATGCGTTCCAATACTGCCCTCCTGGATATTAAGATAGCTGATAGCGACCTTTTCTCCGTCTTCCGAAATCGCAATATCCAGCGGATAACCGCTTTGTTCAATATTGGTTCGAATATCTACCAATACTTCGCCTTTGTTATCATACAATGTAATATAATTCTGATCTTCCTCAGAGAGTACTACCGCAACAACGCCCTGGCCGGCCACCGCCAGATCGACAATAGGGTGTGCAGTCACAACACTTCCAACCTGTCCCCTTTGATTAAATATACGTACCTGGTTTGATCCTATATCACCGATCGCCAAATAATCTTTACAGGTTTCCACCCTGGCTGACGCCATTTCAAAAGTCTGATTCCAGACCGTTGTATTTAAATTTTCAGAATAAGACACCCCATCCTTGCTATAGCGCAGTAATCCATCAGCCATCACCTGATATCCCACGGATACATTGTCAGTCTTTTCAATCGAACTGACAACTTCAAAATTCTTATATGCCAAGGTCTGGTGAATCAGTCCGCCAATCAATACTGCAGCTACAATGATCATTCCACCATAAAAAACCATGGAAAATCTGGAAAGTTTGCCTTCTTTGCTAAGCTTTTCCCTGATTTTTCCCAGCTTTTCTTTCGCAAATTTCATAAGCAATTCCTTTTCTTTTCTAAGCCGGGATGCAGCCCGACGCCGCACCCTGCATTTATACCGCCCACTCCGGCAAATGTCTGCACACTGGCACAAGCTCAATCTGTGCTTATGTACAGACGCCTGCCGAAACTTCAAATTCAGTTACAACAGCCGTATTTTCAGGCTATTGCAGCTATTATAACTCATTTTCTATGAAATATCTACTTTCTTTTATTGACGCAAAAATCCCGGTTGCCCGAATATCCCCCGGATCACGGAAGATTAAGCGTCATCCCGGGATAAATCTTATCAGGATCTTCAATCTGGTTCATTTCCTGTATCAGCTCAATATAGCTATAATCACTATACAGTTTCTGGCAAATGCCGGCCAATGTATCCCCATTTTGAACCGTATACTGTCGGATGACATTTTGGACAGGAACATCCTGATTTTCCTCATTTTTTCCCGACGCCTCATCATCCTGACCCTCAGTAATCACAATAGGCTGATCATTTTTTGCCTGTGCCTGATTTCCATTTGCTGAATCTTCAGTATTTTTCAGATCCTCAGTATCTTTTAGGTCCTCAGCTTCATTTTTAGCTGCAGCATTTTGCTGGAGCTGACCGCCATTCTCCGTCTGAACGCCATTCTCAAGGGCATTGCTTTCCCGTTTGACCACATCCCCATGAGCTTGTGAGGATGTTATATTTCCATCTACAGCCTCTACCGGAATCACACCAGAATCATTGTCAACAGTCTGAGTCTGATCCGCATTTAACTGTTTAAATCCCATAATCAGCGCAAACAAAACGCCAAAGGTTATCACAAGTGAACTGACCCGTTTCATATTCTCCGACAGTTCCTTTGGTATACCCTTTCTGTTTTTAAACGCAACAACTTTATCGTTGTTTGAATCTCCGGCCGCTTTTTCTTCTTTATCCACACTGCCAGGCTGCTGATCAGTACTGTCAGGCTGTCCTCCGCCTTCCTTTTTTTCCCGCCTGACGGCAAAAATATCCTTAACCTGACTTTCGCTGCTTTCACCTTCTCGGTGATCCACCATATAATTTTGCATATCCTCATTGCGCTCATAGTAAATATAATAGCCATCCTGGCGGATAAGCCGCCCCTGCTCGTAAATATAAAATACCTCATCATGATCAACGGGATCGCTGACCAGCAATGTTTTGTCTTCTCCCGCAAAATTATCCACATGAGACTTTGTGATTTTTTCATTTATCCCCAAAGATTTACCTGGACGGGTAATAAACCAGCCAACCACCTCTGTATTGTGAAAATATCGATCAATTTCCTCATACAGTGATGACCATACCTCACTTGTAAACACAACCTGGTCTTCCTGAACAATGACATTTTCAGCTTCCACCGCACCATCAATAAAGACAAGACGTTCCCCTTCATTGCTTCCCGTTTTTCCCAAAAGCACGGCCAGCCGCTGTTCTTCCAAAGATCCGCGGGTCATCTGATTAATGTATGTAACCACATAATCCTCGATGTATATTCTGGTTTTATCGCCGGGTTTACCAATCTGACGTATGTTTTTTGGCAGCTTCAGATTATTTTTCGATTCGTCATACTTGATTTCTATCATAGTCTCACCTTCCTCACATAGATCGTAGCATACTGACGAAAAATACTTTGGCAAAAGCTGTCATGAAAAACCGATAAGATTTCCATCATTTTCGATGTATAGGGATTAAAAAGCTTAAAAATGGTCAAAACTGATGTAGAACAAAGAAAAAGGGAGCGCTATTATATCGATGACTATAAATAAAACCATAAAAAAACCGGCTCTTGTGCCTGTATTTACACACCCACACATGATCTCCGACCGTCCCTCTGACAGAGTGTTTGACTGTCTTCGTCACATTTTTCCGTCAGACCTGTTTCGATACGAACCAATCATTGTGTGCATTGGGACACCGGAAATTACAGGGGATCGTCTCGGACCTTTGGTAGGCAGTATTTTAGAAGCCAGATCCAACTGGCCTGTATTCGGGACACTCACCCATCCGGTTCATGCCCTGAATTTTAAAAGGGTCATGGATCAAATCCGATGTGGATATGAACATCCATACATTATAGCCGTAGATGCAGCACTGGGACATCCACACTATGAAGGGTTCATTGCAATAAAAAAAGGCCCTGTCCGTCCCGGAGAAGGTCTTGGAAAAAAGCTGCCTGCCATTGGCGATGCCCATATTACCGGTATTTTCAGTGATCTTGAAGGGCCCGGCGCCAACAAACTGTTAAATTTGTTTGGAATTCATATTACCCAAGGGCTTCTTGAGGCAATCCTTACATCTTAAAAAAGAAATTCTTAATATTTCTTTAAAATTAATACTTTTTCCATATTTTTTACACACTTTCTTCACATTTTATTGGTATGCTAATATGCGTAGGAAGATTTTTCATACACATTCATAACCCCTCTCGATAAGGCGGCAGGTTTACCTGTCGCCTTATCACTTTTTACAGCTCAACCCGGCCATCAAGTGCTCTTGAGAGGGTCACTTCATCGATATACTCTAAATCGCCGCCAACGGGAACACCGCTGGCAATACGGCTGACCTTAATACCTGTCGGTTTGATCAGCTTGCTGATATACATAGCCGTTGTCTCTCCTTCAAGGCTGGAATTTGTCGCAATAATGACCTCATCCACATCTCCCTGAAGCCTGAGCATCAGCTCCTTAAGACGAATATCATTGGGTCCGATGCCCAGCATTGGCGAAATAGCGCCATGAAGCACATGGTAAACACCATTGTATTTCTGAGTTTTCTCATAGGCCGCCAGATCTCGCGGCCCTTCCACAACCATAATCGTCTTATGATCCCTGGTCTCGTCTGCACAGATCGGACAAATCTCCTCATCGGTAAGGTTAAAGCATGATTTACAATAACAAACCTTACTGCGTGCATCTACAATGGCCTTTGAAAGACTTTCCACCTGGTCCATGGGCATATTCATAATATGAAAAGCCAGCCTTCCGGCTGACTTTGCACCAATCCCCGGCAGTTTCGACAACTCCTCAATCAAGTGTGTAATCTGACTGCTGTACAGGTTCATTATAATCCAAGACCTCCAAAACCGCCAAGGCCGCCTGTAATCTTAGCCATAGATGACTGAGACAGTTCTTCGATCTTACGAAAAGCTTCATTGGTTGCAGCAACAATAAGATCCTCCAGCATTTCAATATCATCTGGATCCACAACTTCCGGTGTAAGTTTTACAGATACAACCTCTTTTTTACCGGATACACGTACAGTAACTGCACCACCGCCTGCTGCTGCCTCAACTTCTTTTTCCTCAAGCTCTTTTGTAGCCTCCTCCATCTGACGCTGCATGCGCTGAGCCTGCTTCATAAGATTATTCATATTACCAGGCATACCGCCTGGAAATCCTCCACGTTTTGCCATAATTAATCCTCCTGGTGATACCGCCTTGATGCGGCAAATCATTTTAATCAGTCATACCCATGTTACTCATCTTCATAGCTAAAGTCAACCCCTGAAAGATCGACTTTTCCCGGCACAAAAAAGCTGTCGCTCTTTTCCGCCTGTTCTTCCAGTGAAGCGGTCACGATTTCAACTTTACGGCCGACCCGTTCCGACACCGCAGTTTCTAAATCCATTTTATGATTTTCCTGGTCAAAATAACTTTTGTTCATCGGCTGATCAAAGCCGATCACAAGCTTATTATCCGGTCCCTGTGCCACTTTTGCCGGTTTAAGCATAATAGACATACTGGGCGGCAGATCAGAAAGAATGCGGCCCCACTGGCCGATCACAGATTTCAGATCCTCCGGCATAGCCTTCTGCATGTGCGCCGCAGCCTGAGATTTCCCCCCCGCCGCAGCTGTCTCATCCCCTTCAAGGGAAACCGAAGAAGCCAAAACCGTCTGCCCCGGCCTGATCGTTACAGATCCGGATGCCAGCTGCTGCTCAATAATAGAAAGCCGCTCCGACATCAATGCCAGTTTCTCCTCAAGAGACGCATTTTTTTCCTCCATAGAAGGCTGACACAGTTTTACCAGCGCCACTTCAATCAGAACCCTTTTCTGACTGGAATATTTTATCTGACCAGACAACTGAGAAAACACACGAATATAGCGCATAATTTTTTCGTTATCAATCATCTGAGCCTCTTCCTTTAACGCCTGAAGGTTTTCTGATGAAATGTCCAGTATATCCTCTAAATCACCGGATCCCTGAACAAGCAAAAGATTTCGCATATACCAAATAAAATCCGTAACAAACTGAGAAAGTTCCCGCCCCTGAATCACAATCTCCTCCAGCAGGCGTACAGCTTCCACAAACCGTCCGCCATCTACACAGCGTAAAAGGCGGCTGAAGACAGTGGTATCTACTGCCCCAAGAACCTCCAATACATGATCATAGGTCAAACGCTCTCCGAGATAAAAGGCAACACACTGATCCAGCAGACTGAGCGCATCACGCATAGACCCATCCGCAGCACGGGCCACATACTGAATAGCCTTTTCTTCCACATCCAAGTGTTCCCGCCTGGCCAGATCCAACAATCTGTCAGCAATCGTTTCAATGGTAATGCGTTTAAAATCGTATCTCTGACATCTGGAAAGAATCGTGATCGGTATTCTGTGTACATCTGTTGTTGCCAGAATAAAAATCACATAGGCCGGCGGCTCTTCCAGAGTTTTTAAAAGTGCATTAAACGCCCCGATAGAAAGCATATGGACCTCGTCAATGATGTAAACCTTAAATCGCCCCTCTGTAGGCGAATAGCTAACTTCCTCCCGGATTTCACGGATATTATCCACGCCGTTATTGGAAGCCGCATCAATCTCAATCACATTCATAGAGGTCTGACTGTTAATTGCCCTGCACATTTCACACTCATTACACGGACTGCCGTCAATGGGATGCAGACAGTTGACGGCCTTTGCAAAAATCTTTGCCACTGTCGTCTTACCCGTTCCCCGAGTACCGCAAAATAAATACGCATGTCCGATTCGATCAGCCTTAATCTGATTTTTCAATGTGGTTACAATATGATCCTGCCCTTTTACCTCCTCAAATTCGGAAGGGCGCCATTTACGGTAAAGTGCCTGATAAGACATTCATTATTCCTCTTTCTAAAATCTTAGTTAATCTCCAAAACTGATTCCCAGGTCTTTTGCCTGCTGAATAATCTCGGATGCCGGGTCTACCATCTTCAGTTTTCCAGCCACCTCTTTAAGGGGAACCGGGATAATCTGATCACCACGAAAACCGACCATATAGCCATACTTTTCTTCAATAATAAGACGGCCGGCCGCTGCGCCCAGTCTGGTAGAAACAACACGGTCATAGGAGTCCGGACTTCCGCCCCGCTGTGTATGCCCCGGAACAACAATACGGACTTCCTGGCCCAATGCATCGCCGATCTGTTTTCCGATTTCATAAGATACCGATGGGAACGGACTGGCAGCCTTTTTCTTTGCCAGTTCTTTCTTTCCCAATTTTGCATCCTCACAGGAAACAGCGCCCTCTGCCACAGCCAAAATAGAAAACTTCTTTCCGGCCTTATTTCTCCGCTTAATGGCATCAATCACATGCGTAATATCATATGGAATTTCAGGCAGCAGAATAATGTCCGCACCACCGGCAATACCGGCATGTAATGTCAGCCATCCCACCTTATGCCCCATCAGTTCCACAATAAACACACGCCCATGAGACGCAGCAGTTGTATGAATACAGTCAATGGCACTGGTAGCAATATCTACGGCACTCTGAAAGCCAAAGGTCATATCTGTGCCAAAAATATCATTATCAATTGTTTTGGGCAAAGATACAATGTTAAGTCCCTCTTCACTGAGAAGATTGGCTGTTTTCTGCGTTCCGTTACCTCCAAGAATAACAAGGCAGTCCAGTTTCAGATTTCTGTATGTTTTCTTCATGGCTTCTACTTTGTTAAATCCGTTTTCTCCGGGAACCCGCATTAATTTAAAAGGCTGTCTTGATGATCCCAGAATGGTACCGCCCTTCGTCAGTATTCCAGAGAAATCCGAAGGCTTCATGAGAATATAATCATTGTACATCAGACCTCTGTAGCCTTCCTCGAATCCAAAAATCTGAACATCATCGCCATATTTATTATAGAGTGTTTTGGCCACGCCTCTCATGGTCGCATTCAATGCCTGACAATCGCCGCCGCTTGTCAGCATACCAATCTTCTTCATCAAAATCACATCCTTATTTTTTATAATCAATTTCCCTACCTGTCCATTTTAACATATATGAAATGCCTGGTAAACTTATAATATTTAAAATCCCTGGCAAACTTGCCAGCCAGAAAGCACCTGTCAAATTTATTGTCTGAAAAAGATAAAAGGATTATTATGAAAAATGCACCGAATTCGATCCATTTTTCATAAGAACCCTTTTAATTAATCAATTTATATATTTAATCCGCGCATCCCGCTTCGAATCACACCCATAAACGTTACCTCTACAGTTAACTCGGCCCAGGCACCCTCACGGCACACAAAAGGTCCCGCTTAGTGCTGCTCCATTCCTGACCTGACACGGTTCACGAGTTTCTGTTGCGTGAGACCCAGGCGTCAACGCCACTTATAAAGGGCTGCTCTACAGATAATGACCCTCAGCGAAGACATCACCCCTGCTGTAGCGGATTGCAGGTACAAGGCACCGCTATCTCCCCGGCTGCGCGGAAGCTTTATGACATCTTTAACTGAATATATCTATACATCTAATTTTACGTATTAAATATTGATTGTATCACATATTTAGCTATGCTTAAACAGTATATCGGGTTTTAGACGGAATGTCAATAGCCGGATTTTGGATTTGTATGGCGCGTTACTAAGTTTATTATATAAATGATCACAGCCATCTGCCGAACACACATTGGATTAATCATAGACGATACCTTATATCTTATGTTATACTTGTCATACCATTTTAGTCTCATGGCCTAAACTTTGGCCAAACATTCCTAACGAATTCATTTCTTACGGAGGTTTATTCATGAACTATATAAATTCTTATTCGTCTCCACTGGGTCCAATCACCATGAGCAGTGACGGAACCGCTCTGACCGGTCTATGGTTTGACGGACAAAAATATTTTGGAGGCACACTAATCAAAGAAGCCCCTGAGTCAAAGGTGCTGCCTGTCTTTGAGCACACCCGAACCTGGCTTGATTTATACTTTAACGGAAATCATCCGGACTTTATACCTCAGGTCAAACTGACAGGGTCTTTGTTCCGTCTGTCAGTTTGGAAAATTCTTCAGGATATTCCTTACGGCCAGACAATGACCTATGCTCAAATCGCAAAAATTATTGCAGCTCAGCGTGGCCTTAAACATATGTCCGCTCAGGCTGTGGGACAGGCTGTGGGACATAATCCCATATCCATTATCATCCCCTGCCACAGAGTCATCGGCTCTGACGGAAGTCTCACCGGCTATGCAGGCGGCATTGACAAAAAAATTCGTCTGCTTACGCTGGAAAAAGCTATGGACATTCCACAAAACTATGAACATTCCACAAAACTATGAACATTCCACAAAAAATAATATCAAATAAGAAAGGTGATTTTATGTTTAAATCTTACTCAAAAACCCAGCTATGTTTAATGTTGGCGGCATTGATTGTTTTTCTTGTGCCTATCATCTTTCTGGTTTGTACATGGCGAACAATCCCCGGAGAAATTTCCACGCATTTCGGCGCCTTAGGCCAGGCCGACGCCACGGGCAGCAAAATGATTCTTCCTATCCTTGTACTTATGGAAATGTTCCTGTTCTTTTTCCAGATGGTTCTTTCTTTGATCCCTGGCATCATCAATCAGAATCCAAAAGCCCTGGAAAAAAAATCTGGTTCCATTTATTATCACATCCGTTCATTTTTCTGTATTCTGACGCTGATCACCAATGTAATTTTCGGCTATATCATTATTCAGATTGCCAGACAGAAGTCTCTGGGCTCATGGTTTTTGCCGGCTGTGATCATTGGCGTGACAGTACCCATTATTTACTATGTGGTGAAAATTGTACGGGCTGGGAAATAAAAAGATTTTTCCAAATTCACTCTTGATTTTCTCCTGGAAATTGATTATAATAACCGTGTTACAGATTTCCGGGGGCATAGCTCAGTTGGGAGAGCGCTTGAATGGCATTCAAGAGGTCATGGGTTCAAGTCCCACTGTCTCCACGATTATATAACCCGTAAAATTAAAGAAAGTGCCGATAAACACTGAGTTTATCGGCACTTTTATTTTGTGATTGAAACTTATTTTTACAACTAAAACGGGGATTTATGCAATAATGAATATTTACGGAATCATCTTTCCTGATGCCGCATATAATCCATACCACTCCTGACGGGTCAGACACAGATCTGAGCCTTTCACTGCATCCTTCACACGGTTTACGTTTGTTGTTCCGAGAACAACCTGCATATTAGCCGGATGTCTGGTCAGCCAGGCCACAGCGATCGCCGTATTGGTCACACCATACTTTTGTGCCAGCTCATCGATCATATCGTTAAGCTTTGCATATTTCTCTCTGTCGTTTAAAAATACACCTTCAAAATATCCTTTCTGGAATGGCGACCATGCCTGAAGCGTCATATCCTTTAATCGGCTGTATTCCAGAATACTTCCCTCGCGGTTAATGCTCTGATCAATATTCATATTTACAGCCAGACCGCTGTCAACAGCCGGGCAATGTACAATACTCATCTGAAGCTGGTTAATAACTAATTTCTGAGACACATATTTCTGGAGCAGCTCAATCTGCATCGGGTTCTGATTAGAAACACCGAAATAACGTACTTTTCCGCTGCGCTCCAGCTGATCAAAAGCCTGAGCCACCGCTTCAGGTTCCATCAAACTGTCCGGACGATGCAGCAGAAGCACATCCAGATATTCTGTATTCAGTCGTTTCAAAATATCATCTACGGATTTCAAAATATGTTCCTTTGAAAAATCGAAATATCCCTGTCCAATGCCGCATTTACTCTGAATATACATCTTTTCGCGCATTGAAGGACTCATACCCACAGCTTTGGCAAAATGGCTTTCACATTCTCCGCCGCCGTAAATATCTGCATGATCAATATAATTGACGCCTTCCTCAAGATATGTATTTACAAGCACGTTCAATTCTTTTTCCGTTAAAGCATTAATGCGCATGCACCCCATAATCAAATTTGAAACTTCCATATCTGTGTTTTTAATTTTGAAATACTTCATAAAAAAATACCCTCTTTCCTTTAATTAATCTAGATTTCCTATATTCTGTTTACTGCTTTCCTGTGGATCCATGGCCACCCCTGTCCTCATGTCCCAGTGTGTCTACGGTCTCAAACGCCAGAGCCGGCTGATGAGACATAATGCGGAACTGGCAGATACGATCATTCACATGAATAACGGTATCCCGCATGGCCAACGCCGGCATAAACCACTGGTCATGATCCCCACAGTAGGATTCATCGATCAGTCCCATGCTGTTTGTCTGAAGGATTCCAAAATTTTTAAATGTACTGGACCTGGGAATAACATGAGCTTCATAGCCTTTAGGCAGTTCCATGGCAATTCCCAGCGGAATCAGCTTAAATTCTCCGGCTTTCATCTCCACATCCTCAGCTGCACGCAGATCAATCCAGTCCGACTTTCCGCCAATATACTGAAGCTTTTCGATTTTATCCGTAAAATATTTGATCCTAATTTTTTCCATCCACTTCCTCCTTGTATAATTGTATCGTTTTCCATACGCAAGGTATAATCAACACGCTTTATTATACCCTATTTAATACCCCTCAACAAGTACAACTTTGGCCTGTTTCAGAGATTCCTGAACATCAATGGTCCGCTGGTTTGCTGAGCCTTTAAAGCGAAGCGCCATGCTTTTTTGTTCCTCCACAAATTTCCCGTCAACCATCACATCAAAGCACGCCAGCAGCTGCTTTGTTTCCGGCCACTGATCGTACATACGCCCCATAATATCCTGATCAAAAAGATAACCCGTAAAACACCATATATCTTTTTGAGGATAAGTCCGGCGAATACGGCGCACCAAAGGCAAAAGCCCCTGCTGATTCACATGCTCCATAGGTTCACCGCCCAAAAGTGTAATTCCCCGTACATAATCAGGCTTCATGTATTCAATAATTCGGTCCGCTTCTTTTTCGGTAAATTCACTGCCGTAGTGAAAATCCCAGGCCACCTCATTGAAACAATTTTTGCAGTGATGGGTGCATCCGCTGACGAATAATGAGACGCGCACCCCTGGCCCATTGGCCACATCATACTGTTTAATATCTGCATAATACATCACTTAATCGCTCCTAACATTAAAAACAGCGACGGAAGCCCGCCTTCCGCCGCCATTTTTTATATTTAAATCTATTTTAGAGGTGAAGCACCCGGCTCTTGATCTCCTTTGTTTTGCCCACATTCCAGAAATTTTCGCCAAGATAACCACAGGTTCTTCTTGTCACGTTCATCTTTGCATGATCCTTGTTGCCGCACTGAGGACATTCCCATTCATTATCATCATTAATGATAATTTCACCGTCAAAACCACATACGTGACAGTAGTCCGATTTTGTGTTGAACTCGGCATACTGAATATTGTCGTAAATGAATTTGACAACTTCCTCCAGTGCCTCCAAATTATGACGCATATTAGGAATTTCCACATATGAAATCGCACCGCCGGAAGAAATTTTCTGGAACTGGCTTTCAAATGTAAACTTACTGAATGCATCAATGGTTTCACGCACGTCTACATGGTAAGAGTTTGTGTAATAACCTTTATCTGTCACATCTTTAATCACGCCAAAACGCTCAAGATCAATTCTTGCAAAACGGTAGCATAAAGATTCTGCAGGTGTTCCATATAAACCAAAATGAATTCCTGTCTCTTTTTTCCACGTATCGGTTGCTTCTCTCAGTCTGTTCATCACCCGCAGAGCAAAATCTGTGCCCACAGGATCTGTATGACTGACACCTTTCATCAGTTTTGTAACCTCGTAAAGTCCAATATAGCCCAGAGAAATAGTGGAATAGCCATTATGAAGCAGCGGATCAATGGTCTCACCCTTTTTCAGACGGGCAATGGCACCATATTGCCAGTGAATCGGGCTTACATCCGAAAGCGTTCCTTCAAGTGCCTCATGACGGCACATCAGCGCCTCATAACATAACTGAAGACGCTCTTCCAGAAGCTTCCAGAAAACCGCCTCATCGCCCTTTGCGATAATACCGATCTGGGGCAGGTTCAGGCTGACAACCCCCTGATTGAATCGTCCTTCAAATTTATATTCACCGTTTTCATCCTTCCATGGTGTCAAAAAGCTGCGGCAGCCCATGCAGCTGAACACATTGCCTTCATAATTTTCACGCATTTTCTTTGCGGAAATATAGTCCGGATAAAGCCGTTTGGCAGAGCACTTCACAGCCAGCTTTGTAATATAATCGTACTTGCCGCCCTTTAAACAGTTATGTTCATCAAGTACGTAAATCAGCTTTGGAAATGCCGGTGTAATATAAACACCCATTTCATTCTTAATGCCTTCCAGACGCTGACGAAGAATTTCCTCGATAATCATGGCATTTTCTTCAATATACTCATCATTAGGATCCAGATTCAAAAACAGTGTCACAAACGGAGACTGACCGTTGGTTGTCATCAATGTATTAATCTGATACTGAATTGTCTGAACACCGGATTTCAGCTCATCTCTGAGACGCTGAGAAACAATTCCCTCCACAAGATCAGCATCCAGACGGTCTCCGAATTCCTCAAGCACTGCAGCTTTATATTTATTATAACTTTTTCTCAAATATTTTCCCAGGTGACGCACATCCACAGACTGTCCGCCGTACTGACTGCTGGCCACCGCAGAAATAATCTGTGTCATCACCGTACAGGCTACCTGGAAACTTTTAGGACTTTCAATAAGTTTGCCATTCATGACAGTGCCGTTATCCAGCATATCCTTAATATTAATCAGACAGCAGTTAAATATAGGCTGAATAAAGTAATCTGCATCATGAAAGTGGAGAACACCTTCTTCATGAGCCTTAGAAATTTTTTCCGGAAGCAGCAGACGTTTTGTCAAATCTTTTGACACTTCTCCGGCAATCAGGTCGCGCTGAGTGGAGGCCACGATGGCATTTTTATTGCTGTTTTCCTCCATAACATCTTTATTGCTGTTTTTAATCAGACTTAAAATAGACTCATCCGTTGTATTGGCTTTTCTGACCAGTTCCCTTTTATAACGATAAATAATATAGGCTTTGGCAAGCACAAACTTTCCTTCAGCCATGAGACGCTGCTCGATAATATCCTGAATATCTTCAACAAGCATTCTCTTGCGATTTCTGTCCTCGATATAACTGACAATTTCTTCGATTTTTTCCTCTGTGATTTTTTCATCCTCGGGCACTTCCGCATTGGCCTTGCTGATTGCCGTTATAATTTTGCTGCGGTCGTAATCTACCTCGCGTCCGTCTCTTTTAATTATTTTCATTATACCTTGTATCTCCTTACCGTATTGGCAATGGCAGCCTGAATAACAGGCATATGAACCATTATTCTCTTACACATTTTCAAAATCTTTTCTCAACGTTCTCCATTATAGCACCCCAATACTTAAAAATCCATCCCGAAAAATACACAAAATATAGTTATCCACAGCTTATCCACACTATATCTAGTATGTCACCTCAACCCCCCGTATTTACTGATTCAACCCATTTAAAACCTGTGGACAAGTCGGTGGACAAAATTTGTCAACATGGCAAATGTCACAAAAGTATAAAAAAATAATTACAGTTCAAAGCTTCCGGGAAAAATATCTGGCTGCATTGTCCCGGCAAATGTCCGTAACGACCTGTCCAGCCTTCACATAATCTTCCGGAATCTCCCCGGCAGCCATCCATTGTCCCAAAAGTGCACACAAAATCCTTCTGAAATATTCATGCCTTGGGAATGACAAAAAACTTCTGGAATCTGTAAGCATGCCCACAAAAGAATCCAGCGCCGTGCTGCGTGCAAATTCTGTCAGCTGATTGGCAATGCCGCCCTGATGATCATTAAACCACCATGCGGCTCCAGGCTGAACCTGTCCCTTTATACAGGCATCATTGTTATAATTCACGGCCATAGATGCAATCATGGGGTAATCCTTAGGATTCAGCGGATATATAATTGTTTTAGGCAAATGCCCCCGGCTTTTCATATAATCCAAAAGCGCAGACAATTGTTCAGCATAATCAGTATCATTCATACTGTCAAAACCAGCATCCCTGCCCAAAGCCCTGTAGCCTGAAGATGAATTATTTCTCAATGCACCGATATGAAGCTGCATCACCAAATGACGGGCTGCATACATTTCCGAAAGTTTACATAACACATAGGATTGATATTTCAAAATCTCAGCACCTGTCACCGTGTCCCCGTCCATTTTCTTTTTTAACACAATATCCGCCTCTGCTTCTGTACAACTTGTATACACACCGTTTTCAAGGCTGTGGTCACTGACCAGGCAGCCCAGATCACAAAATATATCCAGTCGGGCTTCCAGCGCAGACAGAACCGTTTTCACAGTAGGGTCAACGGCATCACCGTTTACCTGTATCAGACGATGTATATACGCAGCAAAATCGGGACTGCGCATATTCAAAGCCTGATCCGGCCGGAATGTAGGAAGAACTTTAACCTGAAATTCCCCGCCCGAGTCCCGTTCCTCCCGAAGCAGGCAATGATATTTTAAATCTTCCAGAGGATCATTCGTTGTACAAAGCATCTCCACCTTTTGCATGGACAACATCCGACGTACCGTCAGCCCGCTCTGAAGCTGTCTGCAGCATATATCCCAAATCCGGTCTTTACTTTCCACAGTCAGCGGTTCATGAATGTCAAAATACCGCTTAAGTTCCAGATGCGTCCAGTGATACAGGGGATTTCCAAAAGCCTTTTCCACTGCGTTTACCCAATGATCATACTTTTCCCGGTCACTGGCATTGCCGGTAATATACGTTTCACGGATTCCGCAGCTGCGCATCAGACGCCATTTATAATGATCTCCCCCCAGCCAGACCTGTGTCAAATTTTCATAGGCCTTATCCTCATAAATCTCCTGGGCACTAAGGTGATTATGAAAATCAATAATCGGAAGTGCCTTCGCAAATTCATGATACAGCTTTGAAGCCTGCGGGGTATTTAAAAGAAATTCCTCGTCCATAAATACTGCCATTTCAGTCCTCCACCTTTCGTTTAAGCCATGCATACACAGCTCCAGGCCCTGCCGTCATCGCCATAAAATCACTGACAATTTCCGGCACAAGCCCTGCTTCATACAAATCAACGCCCCATATGTCCGTTTTAGTCAAAATCGGTCTAAGCAGTGCCTCATACCGTTGTTCACCCCCAGTGGATATTTCTGCATCAGACATTTCTGTGACAACGCCGACCTTGCCATTTTCTAATTTCTTCATCATTCCGGTCAGTTCCTCAAGTCTGGGATCCGGACTTAACGTCATGCGCCGGCCGTCATCATCGGTTCCCATAAGATAGCGCAGCCATCCGGCGAAAACAAGAGGAATCAATTTCAGACTTCCGGCACCTTTACCCGAATCATTCATATAGGCCCGGATTGTTTTCCCAAAGCGCACAGAAAGCTTCTGGGAAGTATCGGTTGCAATCCGTGCCGGTGTATCCGGAATAAACGGATTAACCAGACGCCTGTAAACAACATCATCAAGAAATTGTTTTGGGCTGAGCACCCCAGGATCTTCCGCCACCGGTAAGCCTTCGTCATAGCCAATTCCCATGACAAGTTTTCTTAAAACCACATCCGCCATAGCCTGGGCAATCGTCTTTTTTCCCAGCAGGCAGCCAAAAACAGCCAATGCCGTGTGAAGGGGATTCAGACATGTACACACCTTCATCTGTTCGCCCCGATTTACAGTTTTCCGATCCGTTAAAATAAACCCCGCAGCTTCCAGTGGCGGACGGCCATTGGGAAAACTGTCTTCAATCATCAGATACTCACAGGACTCCGCATTCACATAAGTTCCAATAAATGTATGCTTCGCCGTTTCCAGACAAATCATTTCTTCCACACCGTCTGCTTCAAGTACAGCCACCAGCGACGGATCTGGTCTTGGCGTGATTTTATCAATCATTGTCCATGGAAAAGAAATTTTTTCGGGAGCGGAAATATATGTCAAAAATGTTTCAGGTACAAAATCACGATCTGCCCAGCCTTTTGCAATCACCAATACAGCATCTCGCAATTTCTGTCCATTATGAGAGCAGTTGTCCATACTGACCAACGCCAGGGGATAAGCGCCCTGGTTAAAGCGCTCAAAGAGCAGTGCCACAAGCATTCCCAAAGTTGTTCTGGCCCCATCCGGGCCACATTCCATGTCCCTGGCAATGGGTGCAAGCAGCTGTTCGTCCCCATTGCTGATCTGATATCCTTTTTCAGTTATCGTCAGTGACACAAGCTGCAGTGACGGCGATGCAAAGACAGATCTGAGCCGTCCCATATCATCCGTCATACAAAGGGACTCCATAACGCTGCCAATCACACATTTATCCATACTGCCATCGGCCTTTAATGTCACAAGAATACTCATATTATCATAAGGCCGGTAAATCCGCTCAATGATTTCCGGATCATAGCTCTCTGCCACAATCAGACCTGTATCCATAAGCCCCGCATTAAGCAGCTTCTGCACACCATGTGCCTGAAACGCTCTGAAAATATTTCCAGCGCCAATATGCAGCCATACCGGATGACTGGCCGTTGCAGCTGCTGCCTGTTTCCTGTCAAATCGGGGAACCGCATAGCCTTTTTTTTCCCATAAATCTTTTTGGTCAAAAACACTTTGATTCAGCTTCATTTTTTGTCCTCCCCTCCGACTTTGACAGCAGACTGTGAGGCCATACGGTCACCGTTTTCTTTAATACCCGTTTTTCGATGCGTCTTGTCAATAGCCTCCCACAGCCCGTTAAGATAAGCAGCCCCCAGTGCCCTGTCATAAAGCCCATAGCCTGGCATCGCCTTTTCTCCCCAGATCATCCGCCCGTGATCCGGCCGGATCGGTCCGTCAAATCCAATCTCGTAAAGCGCCTTCATGATTTCATACATATCAAAATCACCGTCCGATGAAAGATGTGCAGCCTCCTCAAAATCGTCCTGAGAATGAAATTTCAGATTACGCACATGAGCAAAATGAATCCGCCCCTTCAGAGCACGAATCATATCCGGCAGATCGTTTTCCAGATTCGTTCCATAAGAGCCTGAACAAAATGTAACGCCATTATGGGGATTGTCCACCATTTTCATCATCCGAAGTATATTTTTTTTATTTACAATAATCCTGGGAAGCCCGAAAACACTCCAGGCAGGATCATCAGGGTGAATGGCCATATGAATATCATACTGATCGCAAACCGGCATAATACACTCAAGAAAATACTTAAGATTCTCAAATAATTTCTCTTCATCTACATCACGGTAGATTTCAAACAGTGCTTTGATCCCGGCCATCCGTTCCGGCTCCCAGCCAGGCATCACTGTACCGTTCATATCCCCTGAAATAGACTCAAACATACGCTCAGGCACAAGCGCATCCACAGCAGCCTGAGTATATGCAAGCACGGTAGAACCGTCCGGGCGCCTTCTGGCCAGTTCTGTCCGAGTCCAGTCAAATACCGGCATAAAATTATAGCAAACCATATGTATCCCGGCCTTTCCAAGCCGCTCAAGTGTTGTTATATAATTCTCAATATACTGATCCCGCTGGGGAAGTCCGGCTTTAATGGCATCATGAACATTCACACTTTCAATACCCGCAACATGAAGTCCCGAAGCTTCCACCTCCCGAATCAGCCTGTGAATATCCGCTTCCGGCCACGCCTCACCGGGCCGGGTACCATACAAAGTTGTAATGACCCCGCTCACACCCGGAATCTGCCGAATCTGTTCCAATGTCACCGTATCATAACCACTGCCATACCATCGCAAAGTCATTTCCATAAAACATATCCTCCTCCTTGACCTTATATTTTTATTATAGTAATATTCTTAGAAAACAGTATTTGCAATATTGCCCTCTACTTTGCAGTTATTGCTCAGCACTGAGGCACGGACACTATAAATGAAAGCGTGTAAGCCCATGAAAAATTCAGACACTACAAAATTTTTATACCGCCAGTATATGCTGGAAAATTCATTTGAACTTTACTACTATAATGACTATCCGACCCGGGGCGTTGCCCCCCACCGGCACGATTTTTATGAATTTTATTTTTTTCTGGAAGGCCGCCTGGAGATGACTATTGACGGGCAATGCCGCCCGATTTATCCTGGCAATGTGGTGATTATCCCACCCGGAATTTCCCATTGTCCGTCCTATATTGACCCAAAGGTTCCTTACAGACGTTTTGTTTTATGGATTCATAAGAATTATTATCAGAAATATTTTTCTAAAATTGAGGCCTTTAATTACCTCTTTTCGGGTAATGGACAGGTCTATCCCATCCATGCCCGCCTGTTTAACGATATTCAAAACAAAATTTTTCAGATGATACGTGAAATGCATGAAGAAAGATTCGGCAAAGACATTCAGCTCTCACTGCTTTTGCAGTCCCTGCTTCTGTCTCTGTCCCGCTTTATTTATGAAAAAAATCATCACATCAAGCCCTCAGCCGGTTCGCTTAAAAGTCGTATATGTACCTATATTGATGAACACCTTGACGAAAATCTGACACTGGAAACCCTTTCCCAGGTATTCTTTTTAAATAAATACTATATCGCCCATACATTCTCGGAAACCATGGGTATTTCTATTCATCAGTACATTGTAAGAAAACGGCTGGAAGCCTGCAAAAATGCCCTCATGACCGACAGCGCTCTTGAACAGATTGCCGCCGACTACGGCTTTACAAGCTATTCATCCTTTTTCAGATTTTTCAAAAAGGCCTACGGCGTTTCTCCCAAAAAATATCGGGATCAACTAAAGCAGGCCATGAAAACAGATCATTAAAAAAATAAGTAACGAAGCTGATTTACAAACTTCTGACAGATCCGGCTTGGTGGCGCCACATCGTAAAGTATGCCATCAGTCAGCTCCGCACGTTGACCTTCGGGAAGGTTATAAATTTCCCGAAGGCAGCTCCTTTTCCAAAATTTTTCCGTTCTTTAAATAAAAAACCGCATCGCAAAGCATATCTATATCTTCTTTATTATGGCTGGTCAGCAAAATAATGCGACCATTCTTTTTATAATCTTTTATAATACGCCTTATATCTTCTACTCCTTGGTCATCTAGGCCATTCATGGGCTCATCAAGAATTAAAATTTCAGGGTCTTCCATGATCGCCTGGGCAATTCCCAGACGTTGTTTCATTCCCAAAGAATATTTTCCAACCCACTTTTTGCTTTCCGGATCCAATCCCACAAGGCGAATCGTTTCCTTTACCTTTTCCCCTGAAATCTGATTTTTAATTTTAGCCAAATATAAAAGATTCGCATACCCGGACTGATACCAGATAAACCCCGGTGTCTCAATTAATGCCCCAAGACTTTCAGGAAAATCAATATCTTTTCCAATAATTTTTCCATTAACATTAATTTCCCCCTGGTCAGGGAGCATATAACCGCAAATCATTTTAAATAAAACAGATTTTCCGGAACCATTACGCCCCACAAAACCATAAATATGATTATCTGTTAAAGTTAAAGAAATATTATCCAAAACAGTTTCATTTTTAAACCTTTTGCTGACATTTTGAATTTTTATTACCGTCTGCTGCCCAGATTGCTGTACATTGCTCTTTTGACTCATTCTATCATCCTCCAGTTAATTAAGATTTTCTCATTACTTTAACAGCAGTTAATTCCACGCATTAAAATCTTCTTAAAAATCGATGGCACACAAAAACTAACAATAAAAAATAAAACCTGTATCACAACCGCAGCTATAATTCCATATCCATCAGAACCATAAACCGCCTCACTGTAATTATACATTCCCCATACAAATGGATTGAAAAACGGTTTCATGCCAGCCGTCACCAAAATCGTGGAGATGACCTCTAAAATCAAAACTGAACATACTGACACAATTATATTTCCTGCCGCAAAAAAAATCCAAACCATCATTGAAGTCATAAACAAAGAATGACTCACCATTAAGATTAGTACATTCAATAATTTTTCATTAATCATATGATTTGAACATAAAATCACTCCAAAGCCAGCAAAGTATAATATATTTAATGCCGCTATTTTAACAATAACCGTCAGCCACCAGAAGGAAAAACTTTTGCTCCGGTAAATTCTCATTTTGGCATATCCAAATAATCGGTCCAGAATAAATCCGCAGCTCAGCCATACAGGAACAAATATAGCAAGCCACCACATCATCTCCACCGGGCTGTAACCGTCTGCGGACGGCCCGCCAAGATAAGCCAGGTCACCGGAAATCCTAAATACACGATGATGCTGACAAACCATTGCCAGTGAAAACAAACAAAATCCACTATAAATGCCCAAAAAACCCATCGTTATTTTTTTACTCATAACCATCACCTGTACATGATCTGAAATCCGAGTGACGAATCACTGCAGGACCGGCAAAAAGCAGCAGGGTAAACACCAATAGCAGATAAAAAATCGATGTAATTTCACTTATGTTGGACGATAAATGCTGATAAAAAATACTATTATTGTATAAAGACAGACCATTTAAAAAGGGATTGATCCAATCAAACATCAAAACATATCCGATCACATGAACCGCAGCCGCCACAGCCGTGCCTACAGCCTTATTAAAAACAGAATTAAAAATAAATATTAAAACAGCAAGAATCAAACTGTACAAAAGCATCAGAACCATCGTCCAGGCCAGCGCGGAATACGGTGTGTAAGCTTCTACAAGCCGTTTTTCCATCACAGGAATATTCCATTTCACAACCGCATTTTGGGAAGGAAAACTTACCTGGTTTGTCAGTGGTCGGCTCCACAAATTATGAATATAACCCTGCCGCATTGAAAAAATAACAGATGACAGCAAAGATACAGCATAATACAGAGCACCCTGCACCGTAATATAGATACTCATGCCTCCCCTGCTTGTTCTGTAGAGCGTCAGTGTTGAACGGTGATCTATAAACGGAGCATCTGATATAATAATGATAAAACCAATTAAAAGTAATGTCACATTTCCTACAGTCATACAACCAACTGTATATGGTTCAAAAACCTGAATAACTCTCTGGCCCGCATATTCCAAATAAAGATACGTAGCTTTCAGTGAAACAAGAATACCAATAATATAGCCTACCCATATTCTTTTATTAATTAAAGAGGCTTTAAACTGACCACTGAAAATATACAGTACTTTTCTTAAATCTTCCATGATCTCCCCTGCCTTTTTTTAAATATTAGAATATTTGCAGCAATCAGCAAAATAATGTACAGCATATCTATAACAAAGGGCATATAAATTGCCATTGTACGGTCAAAATCACTGCGTATCAAAAAAACAGGATTAAACGGAGTTCCCCCGACAACAATCCACAAAATTTCAAAAATAACAAAGGGCAAAATAAATGCCACATACTTATTTTGGACGATCAAAGACACAAGAAGCGCCAGTTCGCTCCACATCACGCCAAATAAAAACAAAAGAATTGCCTTTAACAAAAGGACAAATCGTCCGCCCCATACAAAAATCCATGGTGCCCAGATCAGGTCATCATAAATCGGTGAATATGAAGCCGCAGTTGTATCACAGCCCATATATTCTAAAACACCAAATATAAACAGTCCCGGAATAAGCATAGACAGGCCGCCCGACAGGCCTGTATAAAATATTTTTTGAATCATATACCGTTTTCTGGGCATTCGCACCTGTATAAATTTCAGATATCCACTGTTTTTTTCCTCAAGATAGCTATAGGCATACGGCAGTCCTGGAAATAAACCTGCAAAAATAACAAATGATGAGGTTGCAAACGGAATTGTGTATAAATAAAGTAAATCCATGTCACCTTTATTCCCATTCAGAGCTCTCCATAGCTCTCCGGACATCACCAGCGGAGACAACAGAAAAATAAAGCAGACGGCTACTACAAGAAGCATCCTGAAATTCAGTATAGATTTTCTTATCAATAATCTATTCATAAATCCGCCCCTTTTATATTAAAATCCTGACATAAGTGCAACTTCCCCGGTCTGAGCATTGATACACAAAAAAGGCATCATTCCTTCATCTTCCGATGGTGTGCCGGAAAAACACCAAACCGGATAAAAAGAAGGTTCCTCACCACGCTCAACCATATAAGCCAGGGTAATATGATCGACTGTATTTTCATAATTGTTGATGTTCTTATTTTCTACGTCCTGTTCAATAATAGAAAGCACTGCATCCAAAGGCAAAACCGAAACAGCCTCTCCCGCTTTGATTTCATAAAAACCCATAAAGTTGGCACTGTTAATTCCCTGATCAGCAATGGTTATATTGCTTTGTATAAAATTTCCATAATCGCTGCTTACCAACGGAAAATCGCCTATAAACGCATTAACAAAAACACCACAATAACGGTTTGTTTCTCCATCATTCAACCATGTATGCGAAACTTTGCCTTCCAGATTTAACTGATCAAATAGCGTCTGTGTTTTCGCCTCCATATCAGCAACAAATGCTTTTTGATCTTCATTTTGATCCGAATACAGTACCTGCTGAATTGCAAATCCAGTAAAGTATTCATCCAGCTTATAGTTACTAAAACTGGCACTGCCGTTGTTGATGGATAATACATAATCACTTCCCAGATCCGTACCCGCTTCATTACTGTCGCTTATATAGAAAGTTCCATCTTCATTTTTATGCAGTGCATTTCCATCGCACAAATACTGTTCAATAAGGGAAAGATCCGGTTCCCTTTCTTTCAATGTTCCTGATAATATATCACCTTCCGGTACAGTCACATCTGCATCAATCTTAAGCATATAATCTCCGCTTCCGTATTCAGCCATATATGCCTGTGATTTTCAGATACTACACTGGCCACGGGTTCCTGCGCCTGACTGCCTGTATCTCCCATGACGCTCCCGTCACCGTCTTCATACGCTGAAGCCAAATCAGTATTCTCCGTCGGCTCACCAATAACCTCCTGATCCGGAGATGCACACCCCTGCAGCAGAAAAGTCAGAATCCCTACAGCCCCCAATAACGGTCCGTATTTTATTCTCATCTTATTAGCACCCCTTCTTTTTCACCAAAACCCAATCACATCCGGCAGTTCCCTATTTTCCTCCCGCATCAGAGCATACCCAATTCCGGACAGCCCGGTCATAAATCCAGGAGACAGTCTGTCCTCCAATGATAGTGCCCCCACAGAAAGTATATTTCTATTATACTGTGTTTGCCCTAAATAATCCAGCATCATCCAAAGACCCGTATTCCCATGGCAAAGACATTGATCCGGCTTTACGGTATGTTTAATTTTATCATAAATTTCTTTACTTTCCCATATTTGGTATTTTATTCCTGTGTCCGCTTCGATATGTTTTCTTGCAATCAGGATGCCTGGAGCGCCGTGGCACCATGCCAGTGTATGGGTACCTTCTCTGTTTGTACTTCGCAGATCTGCCCAGTTGGTCTGTTGGCAATCATAAAGAGAATCCTCATAAAGCAGAGCCGCTTCTACCAGTTTTTTACACGCCAAATCTCCTGTATTTTTATACAGCCGTGCCACCGCCATAGCGATGCCGCTGTTTCCATGCGCCATTCCGGCCAGGGGCCTGGTCTGACCAGAACACAGCCATCCGATTCCCGGAAACAAGGAAACCGCCCCCTTTTCCAACATTTGCATCAGCTTTCTGGAAGCCTGTAAATATGACGGGTCCCCACATATTTCATACATCATCAAAAAGCCCAGCATAACACCTGCCTGTCCGTCCAGAAGGTCATATCCGCTGATTTCATCCAGATGCGCCGCTATATACGTGCTGTGTTTTCCTGCATAGCATATATAATCACTGTTCTCCGTGATCCGATACAGGATTATATACCCGAAAACAATGGACATTTCCCCGGTAAAAAGCCCCCATCCCTCAGGTTTTTTCAGCCCCCCACACAAAAGATCTGTATAATGAAACAAATGATTTGTAAGCATACGGCTAAAAGTTCTGCACGCTTTTATGTCACCATACTTTGCCATGGCCGCCATAAAAATTTCAATGCCGCAAATCCCGTTATACAATGACATATTGACAGGCCCCAGACCTGCCATCCCATCTGTATGATAGTAAAGTCCCATCCATCCTTGTTCCTTTTCACAGATGCAATATTCCGTCATAAGCCTGCGGGCAATCCATGCCGGTGTCAGTGGTTGATTTTTATCTCCGTCAGTTTTAAAGACAGCATTAGCGTTAAAAAATGCAGTCTGCATGACCTTTACCTGAAAATCCATATTTTCCGATGTCAGCCGTTGGCCTATGCGCTGTAACAGCCGATCCCTGTCCCATGAAAAATAATGATTTAATTCTATGTTGTTTCCCATAATCAAGGACGTATCTTTTGCGGTATATACAGGAAAAATCATCCGTCGTATACACGACAGCTCGTATTTCAAAAATTCCCCCTGATGTGTACCATTCAAACCATGGGGAAGATGAAGGGCCATACGCATTAGAAGCAGGGATCTTTTTTCCCCATTTTTCATCATTTCCGGAAATTGGGATAAATTCATATACATCAGGTATTCCTGAGTATTTCTCATCACAAATCTGCCCGCTGCCGGAAATGTCTTTAACAGATCATAAACCTGATTTTCTTTATACCTGATTAAGGTTTTAAAGGCCTCGATAAATCCCTGCTGAACCTGATCTGCATAATTTCTGAAGTTTTTGGGTTTTCCGTTAAACACCGGATGATTTTTTCCTTCTTTAACGGATGTAAAAACATAATCAATACCAATGTCCGAAGTTCCGGCATTGACAACAACCGGCATACGAAATGCCTGCTGTACATGTTGATTCTTACCCATCCCCCCGGGATTCATGCCGCCGGGGCCTGCTGCAGGCAAAATACCGGTATGCATCACCGTGTCTTTTTGTATATCTTTTAAATATATCGGACCATGCATCAAATCCATATGCCGGTCTCCCATAACTTCTAAATCTATAAATACAGGATATTTTCCGTTGGCCACCATATTTTCCTGATGAAGATCAGACACCCACAAAACATAGGCCAGGCACAGCTGTATGCCCAGCCGGTAATAATATTCCCGCACCTCAGCCTCGTTTTGGCATTCTTTATATAAAATTTCTTCTTCCCATCCATAAGTGGATCTGTCCACAATCCTGTAGTCCGCCGCATCCATACCCATGTGTTTCAGCAGCCAGCCATGGAACGCATGATAATACACTGCAGTTTCCAGACCATGGGGCTTATAGTATATACCGCAGCCGTTATCCAGGGTCAGACGTACAGCCGTTTCTCCGGGTCGGTGTTCATCGGATAATCCGGCCGTCACAGACACCACCCTGGAAAAAGCACGGCCGCTGCAAAGCGTTTCCTTTATTGCCTCACGATCCTGTTCCAGACGGTCCAGCAGTGTTTCAGTGGCTTTCACAAAATCTCCTGCTTTGCAAATCAGCAGCTGCGTTAGTTCCGGATATTGTCTGAAAAATCGATTTTGGTATTCAAAATCACTGAGATATTCCTCTATATAATATCGATATTCCTCGCTGCTGTCTCTGCCGCAAAGGGCGCCTGCAAGCTTCTTGTTTTTTAAATCTTCGATCAAACAGCGCATACAATCGGTCAGCATTTTTTTAGCCATCTGGTGAGACAGCTGAATTTTTATCTCTTCATCAACAGCCCATGACTGAATTTTAGTCAGCTTCCGGTGAATATAACGATACAGCCGGACGTAAACAGGCTCAAACAAGCCTTTGGGTACCATGCTGAAGACCACATCCGTTCCGGCTTCACTGAAGTTGTAAAATTCTGAAGTTTCTTTGTCCTCTGTATGCCAATCCTTACAGACAGCTTCCCATATTGCCGTCATCACCGGCTGTTCCAGCACTTCATTGATTAACGGTGCGCCCAGCAGTTTTTCCCATTCGGCCTTCAGTTCAGGACTGTTTTTTATCTGGTTTAACAGGTTCATAAAATAATCTCCCCAAAGAAAAAGACAGGGCCAAGCCCTGTCCGTGATTTAGCAGCATAAAATTGTTAAAAAAGGTCCTGCCAAAGTATTAATCCCCTTATCCTCATCACCAGTTTCCGAATTCTGAATAAAGTTTTCCAGTTCTTCGATCTCTGTGATCATGTTTCCTGCGCCCAGATTTTTTTGTTCATTTCTGTTCATTTGCATTGTTCTCCTTTAGTACATTTTACACAACGCATTATAATCTATTTCTTTATCGCATTAACACTTGACCGTATTCTCATGATTTTTGTCTTTATTCTGATGTGTTTCAAACAAAGTCAGCTTTACATGAAAAAGTCTGTCCTGATCTGAGATTTCCGCCAAACTATTGTAAGCTTCGGCAATCCGTTTCACACTTTCCAGACCAAAACCATGGTTTTCCTTATCCGCCTTTGTTGTCTCATAATGGTCACCGGATTTTTTCAGTTCCCCTTCATAGGGATTTACCATGTCCAGCAGAAACATATGATTCACTGTTTTCAGGGACAAACTGATCCACCGCTTTTCCTTTTCCAGGTCCCAGACCGCCTCAACTGCATTATCTAAAAGGTTGCCCAAAATAATACAGATTTCACTGTCCGCCACAGGACAGAACACGGCATCCGAATCCAGCCTGAAATGAATGTCATATTTTTCAAACAGCTCCACTTTATAATTTAATATACAGTCCAGAGCCGGAAGCCCTGTGTATTTGTGCTGGGTACGGCTGCGTTTTTCCCTGAGATTTTTCTGTAAGCAATCCGGGGCCTGCTGGGTCATTCCCTTTTCCAGATACCCCTGAAGTAAAATATCCCGCTGAATACTGTCGTGAATCTGACGTCGTTTCTGTGCATATCTATTTAACATGGATTGATACTGAACCTGTAAAAGCTTAAAATTCTGGTCAGACACCAAGGCCCGTTCCCGCATGTGAAACCAGGATTTAATCACAATAAGAACAATTGCCGTACAAAACGTAAATGAGGCCATAAAAAGCATGGCCACCACCGATCTCACCGTCATGTTTTCAGCTGCTGTAGCCTCTGAAGTTACCGGCTCAACAAAAGGCCCCGCAAAAATAATCATGGAAAGTAGTATATAGCTGAGCCTGTGCTTACAGACAATAAATTCCTCCCCTTTTTTAAAAAGCACCAGCAGGACTACCAGCGCCATAATTCCAACCATCAGCAGTAAATGGGCCCAGTGCCAGGAAATCAGATCCGTATTATCTAAGTAGGATCTAATACTTACGCCTGCATTGAGGCAGATCATATAGACTGCCACAAGCTGAATAAATATCAGACTTCCCCAGTATATAAAATTCTGAAGACATTGCTGCCAGAACTTCACCTTGAAAAACAATACCACAATAAAAAGCAGCATAATTTCACGTATTGTATACTCTATTGAAGAAAATTTTGCAAAAAATGTGTTCACTATACCTATGATCATAACGCACCCGATCATGATACTGCAAAGAATTTTAGCCACCCTGTGGTTCCATCTCAGCCTGTACGGCCCTGCAGTCAAAATCACACTGCCCATAATCGTCACTACGGCTTCGATCATGGCTAATATTTGTCCTATCATTTTAAATTACCCCTCCAAAGATCACTGAGGGCTTTCTTAACCGCACTGCGCTGAGGCACACTCAGGTCAATCAGTTCCCCGTCACGCATAACCAGACTGGTCCCATCAATTTCAAGAATATGCTTTAAATTCACCACATAGCTTTTATTTACAAACCGAAACACTGCACTGTCCAGTGTTTCAACGGCCTGTTTAAGTGTACATCTGTCTCTGTAAGTCCCTGTTCTTGCATAAAAATATGTATATTTTCCTTTAATATGCAGGTAATATATATCGTCATAACTGACTTTAACTGTTTTGGCCGGGGATTCAATAATATAAAACCGCTCCTGCCGTTCTTTAAGCTGCTTAATCAGGCCTTCAAATGCCAGGGGAAGCTGCTCATCTACCCGGTCCTTGATAATATACCGCCACACATCATACTCATAACCTTTGATGGAATATTTCATATGTGCAGTTACAAATATAATATAGGGTTCTGCGTATATCATCCGTATACACTGAGCCAGCGCCAGACCGTCCATTCCCGGCATCTCAATATCAATCAAATAAATATCAAAATAATCGCCATCCTCTACATCCCACCTTAATTCTACGGGATGGGTATAAACCTTAATTTCATAATCAATATCTTTATCTTTGAAAAACTTATCTGCGATCTCCCTGATCCGGTCCGCAAAAAAGAGTTCATCATCTACGACCGCAATCCGAATCAAACTTATCCCTCCTGAAAAAAGAAATACTTCTTTCGCCTGACATCATAGAAGAAGCTTTCTTCCTCCAAAATGACAAGTTCATACCTATATTCTGTTTTACCACAAATATATTTGTACGTAAATATTCCCTTTTCCTGTTTTTTCACTTTTTCAATGATTTCAGATGCAATATCACCAATTTTTCTCGGATCAGCCTCCGTTGGATACCAGCGCCCGATAATCCCCCTGATCTGAACAGGAGTAAGCTTTACCGGATGATTCAAAAAACGAAAATCCGCCGTCAAGCTTGCTTTTGTCATCCCCAACATGTCAAGAATACTGTCAAATAATTCCCCGTTTTTTTCATATTCAAAACCCATTTTTAAATAAGCCTTCATATGCAGCAAGGCCACCCGAAGGTAAGCCTCATCCTCATGTTCCCTAAACAGGCCATAAAGTCTTTCAATGCTTTCCCTAAAAACCCGGCTCACAGAGCGATCGGCATAATGGAGACTGCCATACGCCAGAATGATGGAACTTATCTTCTGGTCTTCCTTAGGATCATCTATCAAAAAAATCGCCTCCCACAGCACAGGCTGTCGCCCCCGACGAATCCATCGCCAGAAGCGGCAGCCTTAATCTTGCAATCATTATACCGCGCGCGCAGAAAAGGAAGCGCCGCATGGTATTTACTTTTCAAGCCGTGGCTTGCTGGTATAATCCGTCACGTATGTGACGGCAAGCTGATGAAATCAGCTTGGATTGCACTTTATGCAATCATTATACCCTGATTTTATTGATAAATTCCTGTCTGACAGTTTTATCTATCTTTTTGACTGTTTATGACTTATATCCAAAATCCGGAATCTTTGTCCAGCGTTCTTTCAAATGATAGGCCGCCATCTTCGGCCGTCTGCCCCTTGTGAAAATGCCCTTCTTGTTGCCCTGCACACGCATAATCCCCTGGCTTGTGGCAAAATCCGCAAAATTCCATACCTGTTCGCCGATGAAATTATCCAGAGTATCAATGACCCGCTCATTCATTTTATAATATTCCACCTGATATTCCTCGGTAAACATCACAGGAACCGTATCCCGAAGACCTGCCACCGTGTCCGCACCGTACTCAGTGAACATGAATGGCTTGCCAATGGCATTCCAGCCTTCCAGTTCTTTTCTCAAAGCGACCTCCGAAGCTTCCAGTTCTCCGCCCAGTACATACCATCCAATATAACGGTTCAGACAGATCACATCTGAGAGTTTTACGGTCACATCCTCGTCCCAGTTTGGCTCCATCATGGAAACAAGGGTACACGGGCGTTTCTGGGGATCCGATGCCTTGGCTAAGTCAAACAAAGGCTTAAAATATTCATAAGCGCCTGCTGCGCTGGAATCCGGCTCATTGGCAATGCTCCACATAACCACACAGGCATGATTTTTATCCCTGGCAATCAGATCTCGGATAACCTCTTGATGATGTTCAAAGGTTCCCACGCCGCCTTCATCATAAGGCCTAAACGTTGTCATCTCCCTGTTTTTAGCTGCCGCTCCACCGCCAAAGCGAAGATTGACCCCAACCGCAGGTGTTTCATCGATGACTACAATACCTTCCGCATCACACAGACGCATCATTTCCTCGCTGTATGGGTAATGACTTGTCCTGAAACTGTTGGCCCCCATCCACTTCATCAGGCTGATGTCCTTGGCATTCATTACCGGATTAAAGCCACGGCCATTGGGGAAGGTATCTTCATGTTTGCCGTAACCCTTAAAATAAAAGGGCTGTCCGTTAATCAGGAATCGATTCCCCGACACTTTGACAGTACGCACACCATAGGGCAGTACATAGACATCCTCACCGTAAGTCACTCTGACCCGATAAAGATAGGCATTTCCAGGCTGCCACAGATGTACATTTTTAATCTCAAGCATGCCTTCAAATACGCCGCGGCACACGCTGTCTCTGTTTTCAGAGGCCAGGCTCCCTGCCGGGTGCCGCAGTTGTCCCTCAGCCCGGCACACCTGCCCTCCGGTTTGATCATACACTTCCACCTTTACACCTGATGGCTCACTGTTTGTATCGCCGTTTCCCATTTCCCCGGAAATTCCTGTTGCCACCGAAAAATGGATTCTGGCATCCCTGCCTTCAGTTTCCGGAACAAGGGTTATATCTTCAATATAATGCATTGGCGTGGTATAGATCTTCACCGGCCTTGTAATACCACAATAATTAAAAAAGTCAAACTGTGGATAATTTCTTTTCTGAACCGTTGACACACCGTCTGAATCAAACATGGATTTTTCACCGCCTACCGGAAGTGTTGTCCGGTCAATCCGGTTATCCACAGCGATTGTCAGCCTGTTTTCCCCCTCCGAAATATGGCCTGTGAGGTCTGCCTCAAAAGGCAAAAATCCCCCTTTATGCGTACTGACCAGTTCCCCGTTCCAGTATACCCGGGCTTTATGAGTCACCGCGGCCATGCGCAGTACAATTCTCTGGTTTGTAAAAATCCGGGGAACCATCACAGTCCTCTGGTAAAATACCCATCCATAATGCTCCTTTAAATTAAAATCCTCTTTTAAATCATTGTAAGATGCCGGAACCGGCATGGTCTCGGCCTCTGTCAGCGGTCCGGCATACCATTTTTCTTCAAATCCTCTGTTTTCCCTGTCTGCCTTAAAATCCCATGTACCGCTTAAATCCATCAGACATCTGGAATCTGTCAAAATCGGATATAGCATAAATAAACGTCCCCTTTCATTGCTCCTGCTACTTTATCATCTACGGTTATTGCTCTTATTTTCTCATATCATTTTTCCCTTCACAATTGCAAAACAAAGAAAAAACATTGCAAAATTTGCTTTTTTACAACTAAAAGTTAAGTTTGAATATTATTTTCAGTTTTTTGCAAAAAATAATTTATATTTTCAGTGATTGTGCTATAATTGATTTATCATCAATACATTTCAACAAATTTTTCTTAAACGTTCGAATGATTAGGAGGGGTCATTATGAGGAAACCTATACTTCAGATTTCATTGGGTTCTTTGCTGACACTGATTGCCGTCAATTTCTTTATTTTTCTTTCTCATATGGATTTCAGTGACATTGCCATACTGCTGCCACTGATTGTCACCTATCTGATCATGCGCAATTACATGATCTATGTTTACAAAATGGACAGTGATGACTCCATGGCCGGCGTGATCACCGCCGGATCTTTTGTATTTGCTATCAGCAGCCTGATCGAAGCCACAATCATTTACATAAACACGAAAAATATGTACAGCGCCGTACTTTTTGCCTTCTGCATGTTTTTCAGTGAAACCTGGCCTCTGCTTGAAAAAATTTTTGTCACTAAAAAGTATCAGATTTCTCAGATTTTTGCCCATGCAATGTATATCCTCCAGGCTATGATCATTACCCTATTCGTTGGTGTCATGGTTTTATTTGGTTCCCACTATCTGGAATACTACCTGCTTCTTGCAGTACTTTGCTGTATCGTTACACTGATTTTAATTGTTGTGCCCAAACAGAATGAAAAATAATGCCAGCTGATCAGAATAAAGAACATTAATTGAATGACAAAAAGCCTGTGTTTTTCAGCGCTTAAATACAGCATCGAAAAACACAGACTTTTTTAATTGATTAAATAACTTTTACCGGTAATCCATACATTTTCAGATTCGTGTCATCAAATGTATACTCAATATTTTTGTCTACACACAGTGTGACCTCAATGGCATCTGCCTTTCTTTCCACACCCACGCGGATCGGACCGCTCACAGATCTGTAACTACAGTTAAACCGGTTCATGGTTTCCGGAAGATACGGGCAGATTGTAATCTTTCTAAATCCCGGCACCACAGGCACAATTCCTGCAATTCCGTTATAATACCACTCCACAATATGTCCCATCATATCATGATTATGGCTTCTGGGATTATTTTCCCAGTATTCGCCAAGGGTTGTTTCTCCCTGAAGTACAAAGGCGTAGTAGCTGGGATGCTGTTCTTTCAGAATAAAACGGCTGATCAGATCATTCATTCCGTACTTTCTCATGGATTGAATGATATATGGCAAACCGATTTCGCCGCTGGCAAAAGTGCCCTTTTCCTCCATCACCCATCTGAGGGCGCTGACAACATCGGCTGTTTTGTCTTCCGGCACAAGTCCCCAAAACAGAGGCATCGCTTCGCAGGCCTGAGTCATAAGACATTCATCCGGATGATCAAAGGAACGATAACACCAGAACCCCTGATCCGGATGCTTTACAAGCAGTTTTTCATTGTAATTGTTCCGGATTTCTTCTGTCAGACAGGCAAGCGCCTGTCGATCCTCATCTTTGCCAAGCAGCTGGGCAAAATATGCCATTGTTTTTACATCTGCAAAGAAAAAGCAGGTTTCCACATTTTCTCTGGCTATCAGCTGATTCGGATTGCCCCAGTCGCCAAGACCGTGTTTAATAAAACCGTTTTCATCACGGGTCGTTTTCAAATACTGCACATACTTTAATCCGGCCTCATAATTATCCTCTACGATTTTAAGATCACCGTAAAACATATAATTCCAGTAAGGTGCCAGAATCATGGCACTGCCCCATGCGATTGTATCATAAAAGCTGCCCATGGGTGTCGGCAGAACATTTTTCTCATAACATGGTGCCTGAGACGGTACAAGCCCTTCCGGAAACGGCAGTTTCTCGCCGTTTAATCCGTTATAACAATCTCCGGCCTGATGCTGATCGATTCTCAGATCATCCATGATCTTCTCATAAAAGCTTCTCAGATCTTTCATGTACATCATCGACGGCCCCATAAGATGATTCGGTTCATGCCAGGCTGTCCGTTCAATCGTCGGACAATCCGTATGTACACTGTGAAGGTTGCTCTCCACAGCCTTTAATACAAGATCATAAATCTGCTCATATCTGTGGTCATCACAGTTAAAGCTTCCGATATCCTCACAGTCTGCGGTCATATAGTAACCGGTTACAGCCTCAATCCGGGGAAGACTGCCTCCTCCGGAACCGTGTGAAACGCCCTTAACAAGGACATAGCGTCCGGCCTGATGACACAGATAAGGTCTGTAGGATTCTGAAACATTATCTTTTCCGATAATGTATGTTGTATACGGATCAACCATCGTCCAGCCCTTGGCCTTCTGATCCAGGCAGCCCTGATCATCCAGTTTTTCCGCCGGATAAACATCAATCACGCTGCCCGCATTTCCTTTCACCGTAATACCGATAAAACCGGCCATATTCTGGCCCAGGTCAAACAGACAGGCCCCGGGCTGTATTTCCCTGATGAACCTTCCTTCATAAACCTTTTTAATCACCGTCGGCGGCTGGGTCATCTTCACAAGCCGGCCCTTCGGACACTCTGACGGCAAAAGCACATCGGCGGTCTGCCAGCTGTATTTGATATGCCCAGCCTGAGCAGCTTCGCATTTTCCAGCAGGATCCTGATCCGGATCAAACCCCGGCATATTCCACCCCTCCGGATAAAGGCGGGCATCATAAATTTCAGAACCATATACATTTGAAAGCGTTACCGCACTGGCACGCACCTGCCATGTCTCATCCGACCGTACAGTTAAGCAAGTTTGATCCTCAAACTCAATCTCCAACTGTACATTGGCCGTCAGATAAGGACCAAAGGGCTGATATGGATTTGGATTGGGCGGTAAAAAGGAGAATTCCGGGGCTTTAGGCGGCATACTGAAAAAATAACGTTCCTCATCGCCATGCCACCAGCCGTTGCCCACTTCGATGCCTGCCGCATTTAAACCTTCTCTTAAATACGGTGTTATATCGAAAACAACATATTGAACTTTTTTGTCAAAATTCGTCCATCCCGGATCCAGTTCATGATTGTCCACCTTACGGCCATTGATAAAAAATACAAACTGGCCCAGACCGGTTACCAGAGCCTTTGCCGTTCGAACCGCCCGATCGCACATAAATTCCTTTCTGGCATAAAACGGCTTTGCCGTCTTATTACTGATCCATTTTCCGGTTAACATATCACTCATTTAATTTCCTCCAAGTTCGTTATCTCAGTCATCAACTCAGTCATCTGAACCGTCATTGGCATGCATTTCCTGCTTCATCTTTGCAATTTCCGGATAATACTTTTCAATCGGATAGAACATCAGGCATACAATGATGATGACACAGGTTGCTGCAGGCAGTGCAAATCTCAGGCAATTAATTGCCAGCAGTGCGGATTCCGGCTGCTGCCCCACTGCATTGGCAATATAGCCCGAAACGGCAAGTACTGCCAAAATACCCGAAGAGGTCAGTGTGGAACCGCATTTATAAGCAAATCCCTTAATTGCAGAAAGCATACCGTTCATGCTGACCTTTTCTTTTAACTGGATATAGTCGATGGTATCCACCAGTAGGAAATTGATCAGTCCCTGTTCCATGGATGCAAATGCCGCTGCAATAAAGGATAATGCAAACAGCAAAGGCAGGTTCTTTCCAAAGAAGAACAGAATAAGGTAGCAAACCAGTGTAATGCCCTGAGAAATCTGAAGAACTCTCTGCGCGGTTTTGAAAATTTTCAGCATGATCGGCATAACGACCATCATGGACACAAGGGCACCGATAGAAAGTACAAGCATATATGTAGGAATCAGATCCGGTCTCACCTGATAGTACATAATATAGTATACGGAAGTTGAGAACATACAGCCGTATCCTAAAGAGGCCATACACCAGACAATCAGGATGCTGAACAGACGCTTATGTTTAACAAGAATCTTCATATCCTCTTTAACCGGACGTTTGTCGGCATTGACAATATATTTTTCTTTGGCAGTCTTAAACAAAGCAAAGCAGGACAGGACCATTAAAACACCATAAATCAGCATTAACGGACCATAGCCGCCAAGGATTTCCACAAAGTTTGTTGTAAAAGAAGAAGCAATCGTAAAGGCAATCGCTGTCATAATAATCCCCAGCTGCATGATCTTGCTTCGTTCGCTGTCCTTTTTAGTCATAGCCGGAACAAGCGCCATCATCGGCATGGTAATGGCTGTAACCAACATACCATAAAGGATATAGAAAACCGCAATATAAATAATTTTTGCCGTGTCGGACATTCCTGAAGGTGCCAGGAACAGGAAATAAGACACGATCACAAGAAAGATCGGACAGAATATCATATAGGGACGATATCTCCCCCATCTTGATCTTGTTCTGTCGCAGATTCCGCCCATAATGGGGTCATTAATTGCATCCCATAAAGTAGCGATAAACATAATGATGGATGCAGCACCTGCAGGCACACCAAAGGTATCTGTCATAAAAATAGAAAAATAACTGGACACCGTGGCCTGAATCAGCATAAAGCCACCGCCTGTGGACAGTGCATGACTCCATATGGCCGCATTGCTGAGTTTGTTTGTCTGATTGGACATTGTTTTTTCCTCCCCGTAAATATTCACTCAGGGACATCCTTAAATCTCAGGATTTCTCTGACTTTGATTATTATTTTACCATTTTCAGCTTCACAAATCTTTTCCGCAGTGAAGTTTATTACAAAAAATAATGTCCCTTTTATCCCTTTGGTTTTTATATATATTATAATATTACCTTTCTAATCCCTATTTATATTATATTTTTTCTTTATATATCCATATGATCCACTGTTTTTCTAAACCCTCCCGTGATTTTACATTTCAATCTCCGGGTATATCTCCATATTGTCTTGTCTTAACCGTTTTCTCATGCTAAAATAATTATAATTTTACATATTTATTATTTTAAAGGGAGAGGACTATGAATACAGCCTTTTATGAATTGGCCATTACCGATCACTTTGGGTTCCATATCCAATGCTATCCTCATTTTAACATACTCTTTATTTTGGAAGGTCATGCGTCTGTTCTGTTTTATAAAGAATCGTGGGCCGTTAAAAAAAATGATATCATTTACTTCAAGCCATACGAAATCCATCAAATTGTCAATGCATCCCAGAATTTTAAGGCCGTCATTTTTTTAATCCATAACACGTTACTGGATACCGTTCACCTTGATCTGACAAAAGTCCATTTTTCACCCCACCACCTGACTGCAGATACCGCGGGGGAAGCCTATCATTCGATCTGCTATGACCTGGCTCAGGTTTTATATTATAATCTGAAAAATGACGATTTTAATGAACTTCTTATTTTAAAACACCTGACTTCGGTTTTAACCAGTATCTTCCGTTTTTATGGCAGCAAAACCGTGCCCATTCAAAGCAGAGAGGATCCGGACAGAATATATCAGGCCATCATTTATATCAGCAAAAACTATACCCGGACGCTGACCATGCCTGAGGTTGCCAGACATCTGAACATTCATCCCCAGTACTTTTCAACCTGGTTCAAAAAAAATATGGGGGAAAGTTTTTCTGAGTATCTTGGATGTCTCAGGGTTGTAAGCACATTTCCTCAGCTGATCCATACAAATCAAAGTCTGATCGATATTGCCTTTGCCAGCGGTTTCAATAACTATAAAACCTACAGCACCGCCTTTAAGAAGCATACCGGTATGTCCCCAAAAGAATACCGGCGCACACAGGCTGTCAGCTTTTCCCCCTTTGAGGCCGTCAATATCAGCAATGATCACGCATCCATCTTTGCTTTTTTTCAACAATACTGGAATCAGGACCGACCCGAAGCGCCTGCAGCTCAATCTCAGATTCCTGACTTTAAACAGCATATTTCTCTGGACTTTAATGCTTCCGTATTTAATCCCCACCACTTTTGCGGACATATGCCCAAAATCTGTTACTCCATCGGCCGTGCTGCAGATCTGCTGCGTCACGATACTCAGGAGCAGATTCGCAGAGCCCGTAAAGAGCTTGGCATTACAGTGCTTCGTTTCAGAGATATATTTTCAGATATGCTTTTTGTTTACTACGAAACACCGGATAAAACGGCCATCTATAACTGGCAGTATATTGATATGATTTATGATTTTCTGATTAACCTGGATATCAGCCCGTTTACAGAAATCGGTTTTATGCCCCGCCTTCTGGCATCCAAACAGCAGTTTGCCGGATGGCAGCACCGTCCCAATGTCAGTTTTCCAAGATCTTTGAAAAACTGGTCCCGCCTTGTCACCGGATTTATAAGCCATCTTGCAGAACGGTACGGCATTTCCAAAGTCCGCACATGGATATTTAATATATGGACAAATCCTGACCTTAATTTAAAAAATGGATACTGGTATGAAACAATGGATAATTTTTTCCTGTTCTACCGGGTCACTTACAATGCAATCAAATCTGTGGATGAGTCCATCCCTGTAAGCACACCTGATTTTACACTTCCTTTTGGAATGAAATGGTATGAAGCTTTTTTTAACTACTGTACACAATATGAACTGTATCCTTCATATCTTTCAGTCCATTTATATGCTGAAAATCCCACGGAGGAAGATTTTCAGGATTCCCTGAAGCATTACAGTGCCATCAGCCGTCACCCATCCGGTTTTTATCCTGGGCAGCGGCTGTATCAATCATTTTTTGACCTTATACATACCGTTAGCGGCTATGATTATTTCAGGGATTTGCCCATTGTTATCCCTGATTGGAATATAACTTATACATCCATCAACTATAACCGTGATACCTGCTTTATGGCCGCATTTATTGCCTACACCCTCCGGCTTTTATGTACCCAGAATATTGCCCTGCTCAGCTTCAGTTCCTTTAGTGACATCAATGAAGATTTCTTTCCCGATGAAATACCTTTTGGCGGCGGCCCCGGACTTTTAGACATCCATGGCTTTAAAAAAGCTTCCTATAATACTTTTTTTCTGTCCAGCCGCCTTGGAACTCAGGTTCTGTCCCAGAACAGATATCATCTGCTTTCCAAAACCCCGGACGGTTACAGCCTCCTTCTTTTTCATATGGTTTACGATGAGCTGGAACATCCGCCAGTTCGAAATGACCGTTCCTCCTACTATAACCGTTATGACTGGACACTTCGGCCGCAAAATCTCATGCTGCATATGATGATGGATATCGGCCCCGGACTTTGGGAAATACAAAAATTTGAAGTCAGCCGTAACCGCGGCTCCGCTTATGATCTCTGGATTCAAATGGGAGCGCCCCAGAAGCTGACATCTGAAATATGTGATTATATCAAGGCACTGTCCGTACCCGCTTTAAATATATGGCAGGAAACCGTAGAAGAACGCCTGGTCTTCAATGTGGAACTGACACAACACAGTGTTGTACTGATAGAATTAAAGCATATATAAAAAACAGAAGGAAAAACGCCGTAAAACCTAACGTTTTTCCTTCTGTTTTTATGTCCATTTTTCTGTCCGGATTTTTGATCATCAGCCCTTGATGGAACCGATCATCACACCGGATTTAAAATATTTCATCACAAAAGGATATAAAATAACCATCGGTGCACTGGATACAATAATGGTACAATATTTAACCAGCTGTCTGTAAACATCCAGATTTGCTGCCACCTCCCCGGCGGACGCTGCAGTTGTTGTTGTATCATTAATAATTAAGATTTCCCTCAGCACAAGCTGAAGCGGGTATAAAGCTCTGTCTTTAATATACATTGCTGCAGGAAACCAGGAATTCCAATGTGCTACAATATAGTATAACGCAATCGTTGCCACTGTTGCCTTGACAAGCGGAAGCATAATCCGGAAAATAATCGTAAGATCTCCCGCACCGTCCAGCTTTGCAGATTCCTCCAGTTCTGCCGGTACAGACGCAAAAGCGGTTCGCATAATAATCAGGTTAAATGTGGAAACACACATTGGCAATATAATTGCCCATGGTGTATCCAGCATATGGAGTTTCTGGATCACAATATATAAAGGTACAATACCGCCGGAAAACAACATGGTAAATGAGATCAGGAACATGATCACATTCCCCCATAGCAAATCCTGTCTTGACAATACATAAGCGCCGACGATTGTAATCAGCATACCGATCACTGTGGCAGCGGATACATAAATCAGCGTATTTAAAAATCCACGGATCAGCTGTTCATTTTCAAACACAAGCTTATAGCCCTCAAAGTTCAGGCCATGCGGCCATAAAACCAGACCTCTCTGAGTATTCAGCCAGTTTGGATCACTCATTGACGCAAACAGCACATGAAGCACAGGAAGGAGACAAACCACGGCAAACAATGTTAAAATCGTATAGTTGATGACTTCAAATACGATCCTGCCCTTACTCTTTTTAATTTTTTTACTTACTTTGGTTGTATTCTTTTTCATAAAAAATCCTCCTGACTAGAAAAGACTTGTATCACTATATTTTTTACTGATTTTATTTGTAATCAATATTAATGCCAGATTAATCACCGAATTAAACAGCCCGACTGCAGTGGAAAAACTGTAACTGCCTTCCAGAAGACCCTTTCTGTAAACATAACTTGCAATAATATCCGCTTTTTCATAGATCTGAGGGTTATACATTAATATTGTCTTTTCATAGCTGCTTGCCATCAGCATACCAACATTTAAAATCAGCATAATGATAATTGTCGGCCGTATACCTGGCAATGTCACATGCCACATCTGTTTCCAGTAACCGGCACCATCAATTTCAGCAGCTTCATACAGCTGTTTATCCACACCGGACAGCGCTGCAATATAGAGAATCGTTCCAAACCCAATACTCTGCCACAGATTAGAGCCTATGTAGATTGGACGCCAATAGTCTGCCACACCGAGAAGGTTCTGGGCTTTCCCTGTAATCATTTCCATCATTGTTCCAAGAACACCGGTTGTTTTACAAAAATCTACAACAATACCACAGACAACAACCATTGATATAAAGTAGGGAAGGTAACTGATTGTCTGAACGGTTTTCTTAAAAAATTTATTTTTTACCTCATTAATTAAAAGCGCCACAATAATTGTCAAAGGAAATGAAATGATTAAATTCCATCCATTTAAAAGTATTGTGTTTCTTAACAGACGCCAAAAATAAATTGAATCAAAAAAATCTGTAAAGTTTTTTAATCCCACAAATCGATCGACCAGACTGCCGAAAATGCCAAGCTTTGGTTTATAATCACAAAACGCCATGACAATTCCGCCCATAGGCAGGTAACAGAAAATAATAAAAAATGCAATCAGCGGCAGTGCCAGTAAATAACGTTTTTTATTTTTTTTCCAGTCCTTAATAATCGCCTGCTTCGTAAATTTTCTCTTCTTACCGTCTCTGGATTTTCTCCTTCTGTTTTTCTCACTGATCAATCCCGTTTCCTCTGCTTTTGCTAACGCCATATTTTTTCTCCTTCCTCTCCGTTTGATCGTTTGTTTTCAGTACACTTATTGTAATCCACACAAATTCAGGTCAAAAGATTCAGTATTTAAGATTATGATATGGATTTGAGAATCCACATGCCTTTGTTTTTGATATAGCCCCCATTTTTTGTGCATATGCGCAGCAGGGCTGTATATCAAATGTTCATCACTGTTATTTTTTAATATATTCTGTATAATGAAACTATAAATTTGATTACAGGAGGGACTTATATGAGACACAAACTTACCAATCTGGCTTCTATACCAGATGTTATTGCCGACATGACACTCGATGAAAAGTTAAATCTTGTAGGTGCTTACAAAGCTTGTCATACACTGGAAATTCCGGATATGAACATTTCCGCATTAAACCTCACAGATGGAGCAACCGGCGTCAACGGCGTGCAGGTCATACTGGACTATATTACTGCACCGGAAAATAAAAACGATCCGGAACTGCGCCGGGGATTTTTCCAGTACATGTCAGAATTTTCAAATCTGGTCAAATCAGATTTAACCGCTGCCCGGGACAAATATAAAGACCGCCCGTTTTTCCTCGGACTGATCGACCATATCGAAAAAATGCGGCCGGACAATACAGATTTTATCAGCTTTCCTTCCGGCATCAATATCGGTGCATCCTTTGATCCCGAGGCTGCGTATAAGATCGGACAGGCCGTGGGCTGTGAAATGCGCCATTCCGGCATTGATGTCTGCCTGGGACCGAATGTGGATGTTGCCAGAGATCCTCTGGGCGGACGTAATTATGAAATGTATGGAGAAGACCCTGAACTTGTAGCTGCTATGTCAGCCGGATTTATCAATGGAATGCAGTCTGAAGGTGTCGGTGCCTGTGCAAAGCATTTTATCGCCAATAATCAGGAAACCAACCGAAACACAAAAAACACCCATGTATCTGAGCGTACATTGAGAGAAATCTACAGCAAAGGGTTCATGTCCGCTGTAAAAAATGCAAAGGTAAAATCTATCATGACTGCCTACAATGCAATTAACGGCACATTTTCATCTTATAATCAAATGCTGCTCACTGACTGGCTTCGGAAAGAATGGGGCTTTGAAGGACTGGTTGTCAGTGACTGGGGTGCTGCAACCGACAATACCGATATGGCATTAAAAGCAGGCCTGGATCTTCGTCTGTGCGGCCCATGTGATATGACTGAATGTAAGAAAGCAGTTGAAAATGGTCAGCTTTCTGAAGCTGTGTTAGATGAACGCGTCAAACAGATCCTTAAAACCCTTGTCGAACTGCGTCAGGAACAGGCGCGTATACCTGTTCATTATGTTCCTGATGAATTACTTCAGGCCGCTTATGCATCCATCGTTGAAGGTGCTGTGCTCCTGAAAAATCAGCATACGGTTCTGCCACTGAGAACAGACGCCAGGATCACATTTTTCGGAAAACGCAGCAAAGAATTGCTTGAATGTGGTACGGGCTCTACATCCGTGATCACAAATCTCCACAGTAATGTATTTGATGAAACGATTAAAAACTATCCGAATGTCTCTGTTTCTTATGAAAATATGGAAAACGCAGACACTCTGATTTATACAGTCACTGCGCCTGCAGGCGAAAATGTTGACAGAAGTATCATGGATATTGAAGAAGATGATCGGCTGCGGATCCCAGATGTTTTAAAGACTGCAAAAGAAAAAGGCCTGAAAACCGTTGTGATTTTAAATGTCTCCGGTCCTATTGATATGCGTTCCTGGATCGATTACGCAGACAGTATTTTATGCATATTTATTCCAGGATGCATGGGTGGAAAAGCGGCTGCGGATCTTTTGTTTGGTACAGCATACCCTGGCGGAAAACTGCCTGTCACATTCCCCCTTCGATATGAAGACAGCCCGTCCTATCCCAATTTTCCAGGAGAACACAATGACGTTTACTACGGCGAAGGTATTTTTATAGGATACCGAAATTATGAAAAACGGAAAATCCCGGTACAGTTCCCATTCGGCTTCGGACTTGGATATACAGATTTTCAGATCACTGTACCTGACAAGTCATTGACTTTTAATGCTCTGGAAAATGACTTCTTTGAAATCCCTGTGAATGTTAAAAACGTGGGAAACCGTGAAGGCAGTGAAGTTATTCAGGTTTACTGTGCTGAAAAAGCCCCGCACATTCTCCGCCCGGACAAAGAGCTGGTGGGATTTGCCAAGGTTCATCTGAACAAAGGGGAACAGCAGCAGGTAAATGTACGGATTTCCAAAGATGCGCTCTACTGTTTTGATCAAAAAAAATCCAGCTGGGTGCTTCCTGTCGGCAGCCATAACCTTTGGATCGGCACATCCTCCGCTGATATCGTTGCCCAGGCCGATCTTAACGTTATTGGAAAAAGTGCCTATACGCTTGACGCAGACAGCACAATCGGAGAAGTTTTAAAAAATCCACAGGCAGTAAAGCTGGTCAATGATCTCACAAATGGTTTTCTTGAAAAATCCAGTGCAGAAAATCTGGCATTTATGGTAGACAGACACTTATCCGAGATTCTTTCAACCGTTATGATCTCTATTGTTCCTGATGCAGTACGTTTGAATCAGCTGCTCCAGGACTTTTATGAAAAATTAAGCCAGTTGTCCTAAACCTTTAGGACTGTATGCGTTCCCATATCTGAAAATACTGAGCAAACCTGACAATTCCAACTAAAAAACAGCACTCAAAAAGTGGGGCAACGCCTGCCAATGGCGCCGTCCCACTTTTTATGTACCTGCTAACTTTTCTCAACTATACGATATCTTCAGGCGGCTTGCTTTTGGGACTTTTCCCCGCCTGCATACCAACAACCTCTTTATATTGACCTGGAGTTATCCCTTCGTAGCGCTTAAAAGCCCTGGTCAATGCCTTTGCATCCAGATAGCCCACGCTCTCCGCTGTTTCCCGCACATTTTTGCCTTTTGCCATAAACTCTTTTGCCTTTTCAACACGGAGTTTATGGATATACTCAAGTACACCGTTTCCCATACAGCCTTTAAATGTTCTGCTTAAATGGGGCACACTGATCTAAAAACGTTCTGCGATCTCAGCGACACTTATATTCATATCTGTAAAATTATCCTGAATATATTTAAGCACTCCGGCCAGCCAGGTTGGCATGCCCTCCTTGGATTTGTTGGAATTATACTTTATAATCGCCTCAAACAGCTCTTTGCTTATATTCATCAGCTGCTGTACATTTTTTACATTAAATAACCGTTCTTCATAATGCAGTTTTTCAAAAAAATCCCGATCTTCGCTGTTTGTGCTCACACTCAGCGTCATTGTCAGCGTACTAATCAGACCATACATTCTGTAAATATTATATTTAAGGAATTTTTTATTTTTAGGAAATGTCTTCTGAAAAATATAATCCAGCACCTTATAAGCTTCTTTATAATCACCGGCATCCAGACAGTTTAAAAGCCGACGGCTTGAATCCAGATATGCGTTAAAGCTGACTGAAGGCTGCTCATCGGACATATCACTTAAGATCCATACCTTTCCCCTTAAATCATCATTGATCCAAAATGTATTGTATTTCATCTCTTCCAGTAATTCCGTATAAATTTCGGATACCCGCTCAAAACCTTTTTCACATCGGCCTGCCATAATACAGATCTCCGCATTAAATGCACTTTTATAAAAATCAATCATATTCTGAAGCTGATTCAGTATGTCCGCCTTTGAAGCCTCATCTTCCAGCCCTGCACATAAAACATAGTAGTCATCTTTCCAGAATAGATTGCCCGGATATTTTGAAAAAAGCAATTCACTCATCACATTTTTCAGAATAAAGAACTTTAAATCTATATCCTTTTCTTCCATAATATAATATTCATCATATTTAAGCAGGCGGTCAATATCTTTAGGGATATAGATCAATGCCAGCATCCAAAAAGCGCTTTTCTTTAAACCGGCAAAATCATCCAAAATCTGCATTGTAATATCCAGATCCGTAATCTTTCCATCCAATATCTCGGAAACCTTTTTCGTATCCCAATAAATCTGTGACTGCCGGGCTTTTTTCTTCATTTTCCGGTTTTCATCCAGAAGTAACTTCAGTTTATCATTTAAAGAATCATACGTTTCTTTAAATCGCTCATCCCTGCCATTATTCAAAGTATTCATAAGCTGTTCCACTGGCCGGTAAGTTTTTCTCGCAAATTTCCAGGAAAGTAAAAACATAAGGATAATGGCCCCTGTAAATTCAGCAATCAGCAGTCCCCAGAAAAGTTTAAGCCCTTCATCCAGCTTCGTCTCCGGAATACCGATAAAGCAGCGCCAGCCCATCGATGGAATATCTTCTGAAACAACATAGTAGCCTTCCTTTTTTATCTCAGCCCTAAAAGGCTCTTTTGGCGCTGCCAGCAGCTGATTAAAAATATCAGCCTCCAGCTCTACTGATCCAAACAGCTTTGTATCATCTGCGGTCAGCACCAAAATATTATTACGATAAACCTCATCCATATAATTAATTGAATTTTCAATTTGAGATTCAACAATCAAGACCGCTTTTTTATCATAATACTTATCATGAACAGACTGCATCATCCAAAAACGGCCATCATTAAATATATGACTTTCAAAGTTTCCTTTATAATTCATAATATTATTAAAATCTTGTTCTGTAATTTCATATAAATCACAGAACAATCCCAACATTGCATTATTATATCGTCTCGAACGGGCCCCTACGATGGAATGACTATCATAAAAATAAACATAAATATCTGATACTGAACCACTTTGAATAGCAAAAGATAATTCAGACTGGAGATTTTTCACAGCGACTGCATCTTCTGACAACATGGAATCCGTATAGCCCATCATATTTTTAATCGTGCTGTTTGTCGACAATACGTCCAGCGCCTGGCGAATCTGCATAAAACCACTTTCCACCTGAGAAATAACGGTATCCGCCTGTTGTCTTGCCAAAAAAATTGCATTATCTTTAAACAGATGGTATAGGTTTCCATAACCAAAGCCTGTAATAACTAATGTAATAATACATACTGCGATATAAGAGATAAAAATTGACCTAAATATAGTACTATTTGTCTTTTTATTCACCCTTAACATTCCCCTTTTGCCAATTTTACTAATATATATTATCTGTATTTTATCATATCCCTTTTTTGATTTCATTACTTTCTCAATTTTCAGCTTATAATATCAAAATTTAACCGTCTTAAATATCAAAAACAGGAGCGCTTTATAAATACCAATCCTTGCAGATGAACGCGGTCTGAACTTATAATAAGCTTACAGCACGTGCAACGTTATCGAAATTAAATGATCTATATAATGAAATGATTAGGAGGTTTCTTCAATGAAAAAATTCAAACGCACTATAGCCGCCGGTCTGACAGTTACAATGATGGGAACAATGGTATTGACCGGATGCGGTCAGGGCTCATCTTCAGACGGCACTTCAGGTAATGATGCTGATCCATCAAAAAATACAGCTGAACAAACCGTAGAAGATCAGACCAATTCAGAGCAGGCCGCAGCTGGACAAACGGATACACAGCAGACCGCAGCAGAATTTACAGAGGTATCCCTTCCTTTAACAGAGGAAAAACAGACGCTGAAAATTTTTACCAAAAATGATGTGGCTATGATGAACGCCTGCGGCGGTGATTTAAATAATACGCCATTTTACAAGGAACTTGAGGAACGCACAAATGTGCATATTGAATGGATCGTTCCTGCATCCGGTTCCGAACGTGAACAATTTAATCTGATGCTGTCATCTGGAGAACTGGCTGATTTAATGTTTATATCTCCTACTGGTCTTAATTACCCTGACGGGCTGGATGCTGCTATTGATGATGGGTACTTTCTTGATCTTACGGACTTGCTTCCCAAATATGCCCCCAATTACCTTGCAGCGATCGAAGCCAGCAGCGATGAAGTTAAACGTGGTGTTGTCACAGACTCCAAGCGCTATGGCATGATGTATTCGATCCGTCATTATGAACAGCCGCCTTTCTGTGGTTATGTGATACGTCAGGACTGGCTTGATGAATTAGGACTTGAAGCTCCAGTCACATATGATGACTGGGAAAATATGCTCACTAAATTTAAAGAAGAAAAAGGCGCATCTGCACCATTCTCCACAACTGCATTTCTGATTTGGGGACTTGGCGCTGGCATGGGTGCTTACGGCGACACAAATAACAATTTCTATCAGATTGACGGAACCGTTTACAACAGCCTGACAGATAACTCTGAAAATGTAAAAGAATACCTCACAATGCTTAACCGATGGTATGAAAAAGGGCTGATTGACCCTGACTTTGCTTCTGCCCCACTGAGCAGCTATTTTGGCGACTCTGTACTTGTCACAACCAACAGCACTGGCGCATTCTCCACAATGTACACACTGCCGTCATCCTTATTCCTGCCTTCCATGGAAGAAGGTGCGTCCTTCACAGCAGTTCTTCCGCCTGTGAAAAATAAAGGCGATGAAATAAAATACCGCGGTGGTTCCAGAGTTAATCCAATGGAAGACGGCTGGGCAATCTCCGCTGACTGCGAAAACCCTGAACTGGCCATCCGCTGGGTAGACTATTTATATTCTGAAGCCGGAGCTCTTTTTGCCAATTACGGCGTTGAAGGTGAAACCTATACTTTAAATGAAAACGGAGAGCCGATCTACACAGATATTATGCTTAAAAATCCAGATGGTTTAAGCTTTGACGAATGCCAGCGTGTTTATACTTTAGCACCTGGTTTCCCGGCAGGCTATACAGATTACACACGGGATCTCCAGGGTGTGCCTGAAGAAAACTGTAAAATGATGGATAAATGGTCTGAAATTGGTAAAGATTATGATTATCCAACTTATGCAACGATGACTGCTGAAGAAAATCAGGAATACTCTGATCTTTATACAGACATTGATACATATATCGATGAAAATGTACTCTCCTTTATTACAGGAGCCAAGAGTCTTGATGAATTTGACGCTTTCATTGAAACAATAAAAGGCATGGGCATTGAACGCTGTAAAGAGATTAAACAGTCAGCCCTTGACCGTTACAATGCAAGATAATCTTTAAATATTCACACAATTCCAAACATGCAGCGACTGTTGAAAAAAATTTTTTCAACAGCCGCTGCGTGTTTTTGTTATTTTATCCACTTTTTATGCTACAATATCCATATATAATACCAACGAAAAGAGGGAAGTCTGTACTTATGAATATTTCTTATTTAATGGCCTATGTTGCCAGACAGCTGCATACCCTTGTACGCCGCTATTCCGATCACAAACTGGAATATCTGGAAAGCCCTAATCCGGACTATACGGATGCAATCGGTGAATCTGCAGAAGTTCTTGACTTTATATTTTCACGGCCAGAGACGGATTTTCCGGCCATGTTCTGTGTCAACCATGCCGTCATCTATGGTCTTGTCAGCGCAGAAGATGGGCGCTTTCTGATCGGACCGGTTCGTTTGAATGAAACCGTATATTTCAGGCATCATATTCAAACACGGGCGTTTGATCCTATGGGGATCTACCGTATTCCGGTATGTTCACTAATAAAATTTCAGACTGAGCTGCTCCTTTTCCATAATCTGTTTCAGGATAACGCTATATCGGTCATTGATTTTATTGCCATGAACTGTGTCAGTCACGCCATGGATATTCATATCCAGAAATTATATTCCAACATTGTCTTTGAATACCAGGAGCAGGAGCACTCTCACAATCCATATGACCAGGAATGCAGAGAATTCAACGCTATCGAGCAGGGTGATATTGCACGGCTTAAAAAAAGCTGGACTGAAGACCATCTTGAAAATATTGGTATTATTGCAGATGACCGCCTGCGCCATCTCCGGAACCTGGTGATTGTCAATATCACCCTTGCAGTCAGGGCAGCCATCAGGGGAGGCGTGTTACCGGAAATCGCCTTTTCCATCAGTGACAGTTTTATACGTACCGTAGAAAAAGTTTCTGACACTCCGACACTGTATTACCTCAAATGCCAGTGTGAATACCAGTGTGCACAGCTTGTACGGGAAATAAAAAGCCAGAAAAACTCTGGCCATGATACAGTCCACCCGAAGGTAACTCAGTGTAAAGATTATATTTTTACCCATCTCCATGATAAAATCCTGGTTCAGGATATTGCGGATCTTTTAGGTGTCAACCCAAACTATCTCTCTGAAATTTTCCTGAAGTATGAAGGCGTGACGATCAAAGCCTTCATCCTCCGTGAAAAAATAAAACTGGCTCAGAATATGCTGATCTACTCTGCCTATACCTACAGCGAGATCGCCACTTATCTGGGCTTTCCGTCACAGAGTTATCTTGGACAGAAATTTAAAGAACAAACCGGATATACGCTAAGACAATACCGTCAGGAATTCGGAGTCAAAAGCTTTAACCCGGCTACACCCGCTTCTGACCAATAACTTCCAGCATACGCACACCCTGATCAAGATCGCTCTTTTTATTTCTGGAGAGCCACAGCTTTTCATGGCAGAAAATGACCGGTTCCATTGCAGCCAGAATATCGGAATCTCCCTCTGCCCCAGGCTCAGACATACATGCGTTTCTCTGAGCCGAAAGCAGCTCAACCATTTTCAAAGCATTATCATACTCCTCAATGACCAGGGTATGATCCTGGCAGGATGGCTTTGCCTTTTTCAGCTGTTGTCTTAAATCTTCCAAATACACCATCAGCGCCGGGATATCCGCTTCTTTTCTGTGGTCATAGCTATCCTGATAAACATCTGACACCACAGGATCCAGAAGCTGGTTATTAATCCCGATCAGTGTCTTATATACATTTTCATAATTTGCTCTGCCCATGTCTGGTCTGGAGAGAAAACCTGAGGCCAGCGTACGGCACGGCATTAAAAATTCCTCTTTCTTATAATATCTGCCTGCGTCTAAAACAAACTGCCCCATAATCTTTTCACTGTCTTCGAATACAAAGAGGTTCAAAGCCTCTGCAAGCGCTTGATCTACATTAAATATCTGATCTTGGTCAGCATTGTCATTCTGCCGGAGTGTGTCCGAATTCCAGCTTGCAGCGCCCGCAAATGCCACAGGCGCATAGCTGACCGAAAGATATTGAAGATGTCCATTATCTCCCCAGTCTGTCAGCATAATCCCTTCACCGCCATATTTTAAAGAAGCTTCAATACTGCTGCAGATACAGCGAATCATATTATCAGTCAGTCCGGTAAATGTGCACCATGAGTTTGTTCCTGGACTCAGCAAAAATCGGTGGCCGCTTTCGGACAGTACACGGGCATATCTGTCAAAAGGATGTTCCGCTTCGTATCCCCAGTCATTAATGATGACGTCCGACGGAATATCTTTTAATATCTCCGGATATCTGGCAATTTCATCCCCCCACATAAGCATGGTTCGGTTATACTTTTGAACAACTTCATAAATCTTCTTCATATGGCCTAAATAAACTGCACCCTTGCCTTTGGTTTCAACATTCAGCTTATTTTTTCCCATTCCAAGTTCAAAAGGCTCATCCATATCCACATGAAAATATTTTGATGTAAAATTAGGAAGCAGGTCCGCTGTGATAGCGTCAATTAACTGAATCGCCTCCGCATTTCCCGCATCCACTGTCGTGGATGCCATATGGACAGAACCAATCTGAAGGCCGTCTTCCAGTTCCGCCAGATGACGGTATTCCGGACGTGCAAGCCAGCTGGTCATATGTCCAAAGCAATTCTGGTTCGGCACAAAATCAATACATCTTTGACGGCAGTAAAGATTCAATTCTCTGAATTCCTCCGGTGTCATCGGTGTCTGACCTTCCCAGCAGTGTTTAAAGGAAGGGTAAGCAAAGGAAAAGCCTTCAATGTATAATTCAAAATGATTGTACTTAAACAAAGCCAGCAGATCAATCACATGCTTTACCGTATCCAGTGTCGGCACTTTTCCCCGGCTGATATCCATTAAAAATCCTCTGGTTTTCAAATCCGGATAATCGCTGATGGTACAGCAGGGAAAACTAACCGCTGTATCTTTAGCTGTTTTTTGTCCAAACCACAGCTGATACAGTGTCACAAGTCCATAAAACAGCCCTGATCGCTCAGAACAGCTGATTTCTACAGCCGATGTATCAATATTCAATATATAGGCCTGTGATGCAATATCTGCATCTTTATTCAAATAAATCCGTACCGCATTTTCTGAAACACTATGACATCCCTCAGATACAAACACAGGCATTCCCTTATCTTTAAAAAATGCCAGTATCTGTTCTGCAGGTATTTCCTCAGAAAAACCTTTAAGATCAGCAAGGGTCAGGTAAAACCCTTTGCAAAAGAGGCTGCCTTTGTGCCAGACAGCCTCCTGTGGGTACGGATACAAAAAAACGTTCGTATCTATCAATGAAATTCCTCCTGTATGGCGAATCAGCCTTTAACGGCTCCCAGTGCGATTCCCTTTGCAAAATACTTCTGCAGGAACGGGAATACGATCAGAATTGGGATAATGCCTACAAATGCAATGGCCATTCTTACGGATGTACTCGGGAAATTGGACATATCCACGTTTGCTGCCGCCTGAGCATTTGAAGACAGGTACTGGATATTGGTGATCATCTGATTGAGTAAGCTCTGGATACCCCAAAGTTCTTTTCTGTCACTGATATAGTACAGACCGTTTGTCCAATCATTCCAATAAGCCAGTCCCGCAAACAGACCCATGGAAACCAAAATCGGTTTGCCAAGGGGCAGAACAATTGTACGATAAATCAGAAAATGTCCGCCGCCATCGATCTGACAGGCTTCATATAATGCTGTTGGTATACTGTTCTGGAAAAATGTACGCATCATAATAACATTCATGGCACTCATTAAAAATGTGGGAACCACAAGTGCAAAAAATGTATCCGAAATATGGAAATATGTGGTATACATCAGGTATGTGGGAACAAGTCCGCCGTTAAACAGCATTGTAAAGAATACAATAAAGGACAGCACCTTCCGTCCAGGCAGGTTGGACAGTGAAAGTCCGTATGCCAGAAGAGAGGATATTAAAGTATTGACCAGTGTTCCTACAATAGTGATCGCAAATGTCATGCCATATGCGCGAACAATCTTACTGCCGCTCTGGATAATATATTCATAAGCTGACAGGCTGAATTTTTCCGGGAAAAAGGAATATCCGTTGAGTATAAGTGTTGTTTCATCTGTGATCGAGCATAAAAACAACAGGATAAAAGGCATTACCATAAACAACGCCATTAAAATCAGTACAATATGTATAATCACCTGATAAATTTTTTGTTTCTTGCTTATAACCATATCCGATGATCTCCTCTCTAAAATAATGCGTTGTCCGGACTGATTTTACGTACAATCAGATTTGAGCAAAGTACAAGAATAAAGCCACAGCATGACTGATAGAAACCAGCGGCTGATGACATACTGATATTACCCAGCTGAAGCAGTCCTCGATAAACATAAGTATCAATAGTCTGGGTCGTTGCATAAATACTTCCTGAATTCATCGGTACCTGGTAGAACAGGCTGAAATCAGAATAAAATACACGGCCAATACTTAACAGTGTCAAAGTAATCATCGACGGCACCAGCGCCGGCAGGGTCACATGACGGATCTGGCTGAATTTTCCTGCCCCGTCCAAAGATGCAGCTTCGTACAGGGACGGATCAATACCCGCAATCCCTGCAGTATAAATTAACACCCCATAACCGATACTCTTCCAGCACTGGACAAGGATAATGATAACCGGCCAGTATTTGGGTTCATTGTACCACTGGATGGGTTCCATACCCATTGCCGGAAGAATAGACATGTTCAGCATACCTGTGTCGCCGCTTAGAAATGCGTAGACAATATAGGATACAATAACATAAGACATTAAATACGGCAGAAGTACAGAACTCTGATACAGCGTTTTTGCCCTTTTTCCACGGATTTCATTCAGAAGAATCGCAATCAGAACACCCAAAATAAGGTTCAGTATAATAAATGTCACATTATAAAGCAGTGTATTTCTTGTAATGATAAATGCATCCGGTGTCTTGAACAAAAATTCAAAGTTCTGCAGACCAACCCACGGGCTTCCAAAAATACCCAGGTTAAAATTAATCTGCTTAAAAGCAATCACCAGACCGGCCATCGGCAGGTAGTTGTTGATCAGTAAATAAAGCAGGCCGGGAATCATCATGATATAAACCGGTGCCCATTGTCTAAATACAGATCTTTTTTTCTTTTTGTTCAGTTGAACATCGGGAATCTGTTGTTTTTTAGATGCCATACAAAATTTCCTTTCTACAATGGTATCATTTCTTTTTTAATCTGCAACGGGCTGCGGCATTGCCGCAGCCCGTTTAGGACTTTCTATCAAAGAATTATTCTGCAGTGCTTCCCTGAGTCGCAAGCCACTCGTCTAACTGCCGCTGTTTTTCATCAATAACTTTCTGAAGTCCGGCTGTATATAAAGCGTCATTAAACTCTTTCAGAACTGCATCCACATCGTCTACATTTCCGCTTCCCAGCATATCAAAGTACTGGTTCTTTACATTGGTCAGAGCCGTCAGCTCATTTACCAGTGATGAAGAATCATAGGAGAATCCCAGCGCTTTGGAGCGTACAGCAGTATCGATCAGCTCATGCTGATAATCCCATTTTGCAGGTGTATCCGGAGCTGCGGTATACGCAATTTCCTGATTTGGGAACTGCCAGCCATTTCCCATCATCCATCCGGATGTTGTACCGTCCTGACCATCGACATAGTCAATGATTCCCTGTTCTTTATCTACAAATTTATAATGTGTACCTTCAATTCCCCAGCAAAGCAGATTCATCACTTCAGGACTGCCATAGATATAATCCAGAACTTTCATTGTTCTTGCAGGATTTTCACAATTTCTTCCGATTCCCCATGTCAGGAAGTTGACTGAATTCGATGTCAGTACCGGATTTCCGAAGATTGCGGCACCGGCAAGATCCATTTTAGATGAAAGCTCATCCTGTGTCACAGCGCCGGCTTTCATTGTTGTCATATATGCAAAGTATTTACCTGTCATTACCTGTTCTGTGATTGATGTTGTTGTTGTGATCGCATCTTTGGAGAAGTATCCTGCTTCGTTCCATTCTTTCATTGTCTGAACAAACGCTTTCAGTTCTTCTGTTTCATACAGATTGACAACTTCTGTTGACTGACCGTAATCCATAAGAACGCCAAAACCGTCTGTCAGTTTATCCATTGCATCCCAGTGAACCAGCGGTGTGCCTGCTGCAGAGCTGCACATCATTGTCATTTCAGGATGTTTTTCCTGTACTTTAGCCATAACCTCTGTTAAGTCTTCCAGGCTTGTGATTTCTTCACACATATCGGTTTCGTCATTCACTGTATATCCGGCTTCTTCCAGAAGGTCACGGCGCATGATAACGCCCTGCCATGAAATCTGTTCATCCATAGGGGTTACACCGTAAATGTATCCGTTAATATTGGGAGAATTAATAAAATCCGGATCTACATATTTCTTGATGTTTGTACCATATGTATCGATCAGTTCTTTTAAATCCAGAACAAGACCAGAGGCCACATAACCTGGCGCTGTATTTACCATAACCGGCACAATGTCCAGTTTGTCTGTACCTGTCAGAGATAACTGAATTTTCTGTACAAATTCACCCCAGGAGAAGCATTTCAGATCCAGTTTTGCGTTTAATTCTTTCTCCAGAATTTCATTGATTGCATTTTCAATCATCACTTCATCTGGTTTTTCCAGACCAATGTAGCCCATAACGACAGTGTAAGGGTCTTCGTTATCAACATACTGGCATGTTCCGGCTGTTGTTTCTTCAGACTGACCGGCTGCGGCTGAAGTTGTTGTCTGTTGTGAAGTACCGTTTGTCTGATTTGCAGCTGTATCGGAAGTATTATTTCCACTGCCGCAGGCAATCAGAGAAGCTGACAGGCTGGCAGCTACTGCTGCTGCAAAAAATCGTTTCATTTTCATCACACAATTCCTCCTGTAAAATGATTAATTGGTATTTAATGATTATTATTTAATCCCATACGTAAAAACAGTTCTTCTGGTGCATCATTTTCATTCATTATGCATTCCATAGCTTCACACATACGTGCTTCTATCCCATGGTCACATATTGGATGCACCTGATCCGGGTCATTTTTCAGATCAAACAGCTGTGAGCCATAAGATGATGTCACCCGATCCAGTTTTATTGGTACAGGAATTTTTAACACTGGCATATTTTTCGTAAAATCAAATGGATCCGTCAATACAGCTTTTTCAAGTTCCTGCCCCATCCTGCTATTCATACGGTTTGGCATCAGTGTATATTCATATACATCCATGTCAAATGCCTGAGCCGCCCTCATATAAACATATCTGCCATCTGTAATATTCAGCTGATTTGCATGATATCCGAACATCGCATAGTCCCTGACCTTCTGGTCATTATCAATGACATTTGTCAGCGAATGGCCCAGCATATCTTTCGGTACCGTACAGCCAAAATAATCCAGCAGCGTGGGGGCAAGATCGATGGTCTGAACAAGGCTCTCCCTTGACACATTGTATTTTTTGCATCTTGGATCCCATATAAATAAGGGGATATTGGCAATTTCGTTAAAACAGGGCATAATATTTTTGCCCCACCAGTCATGCTCACCCAGCAGGAATCCATGGTCTGTATTAACAATTAACATGGTGTCTTTCCACAAGTCGTATTTATCCATCATATCCAGGACCTGACCCAAATGTTCATCACACATGGATACACAGGCCGCGTATTTATTTCTAATGTATTCGACTTCCGCTGCTGTTTCTGCAACGCGGTTATAGGATGGCCAGTCAAGATCCTGATCAATTACCGGCATTTCATAGCCGGACAGATATTTTTCAAAAGAATAAAAAGGTTCATGGGGATCAAAGGATTCGATCTGCAAAAACCATTGATCATAATTTCGATTTGTTTCAATAAACTCCAGCCCCAGTTCAAATACTCTGTGCTGACAGCTGTTTGCACTGCTGTTCCTGTAAAGACGGTTCACTGCATCCTGGTGATAACATTTTTGTTTTCCGGCATTAATCATCGGATTTTGATCAGGAATAAATGTCGAGGGATGAATTTCCGGTGATAAATTTCCTTTCCACGGATCCCCCTCCTGTCCACGAACGCCTTCCCAGGTCGAATACCGTGTGTGGTAAGTGGCACCGCCGTCTTCCCAGTAATGTCCATGGTCACTGACCAGATGCGTATGTATCCCTGCTTTTTTTAAGATTTCCGGCATGGAATCATCAAATGGTTCTAATGGAGACCAACCTCTGTGCATAAAGTTATATCTTCCGGTATGCAGTTCCCTTCTGGCAGGCATACAGGGAAGGCTTCCTGCATAGGCGTTCTGAAACATCACCGTTTTCCGTGCCAGCCTTTCAAAATTAGGGGCATGCACCCAGCTGCATCCATATGGCGGAAGAAAGTTCCGATTTAATGAATCAAACATAACCATTATTGCTTTCATAGTATTCCCTCCACTTTTTCATCCATTATACATTTGGTAAAAATGGATTTATATCGTTTTTCTCAACTTTATATCGTTTTTCTCATTATTTTCACAATATAATAAAAAAACTGCCGAAGGTTGAACCTGAACCTTCGACAGTGAAAACTGTTTTTTCATATATATTATTTAACCTTCCCCAGATCAACTGTTTTTTCATAACCTGCACACACGGCTTCAATAGCCGCTGACCGGAATCCCTGCTTTTCCAGCTGGGCAACGCCTACAATCGTAGAGCCCCCTGGGGAACACACGGCATCCTTTAACACACCCGGATGCTGCCCGGATTCCAGTACCATGGCTGCTGCCCCCAAAACAGTCTGGGCCGCATAGGTCATTGCCTGTGCTCTTGGCAGCCCAATTTTTACACCGCCGTCAGCTAAAGCTTCAATAAACATATACACAAACGCCGGTGCACAGCCCCCTACAACAGAAAACTGATCCATCAGATTTTCTCCCAGGCACTCCACACGGCCTGCGTCTGAAAGAATACCACAGACACCACTGATATATTCGGATTCAACCTCCGGACCTGCACAGACTGCCAGCATCCCTTTACCAATGGCCGACGGCGTATTTGGCATCACACGAACAACCTTAAGCGCATCGCCGCACATGGCCAGCTGCTCTTTAAAGTAAAGAATTTTAAGCCCTGCCGCAATAGATACCAATATTTTTTTCTCTCCCCGATCCAGACATGATTTGAGCACCGGTGCGATTTCCGACAATAATTCTCCCATCATCTGAGGTTTCACGCAAAGAAAAATATACTCACCGGCCAATACTGCATCCCTGTTGGATGCTGCCAGGCTGCATCCCAGTTCATCCGCCAGGGATCTGGCCTTATCCATAGAACGGTTTGTAATATGTACCAGCTTTGGATCATGCACCCTGCAGGCTGCACGAATCAGCGCGCCACCCATATTTCCTGTGCCAATAAAAGATACATTATCATTCATCTCTGTCACTCCATCTCTATTTTTTATATAAAAATTAATTTGTCTTTTTTATCCTATTTCAACCTGAACTGATTGGGGGATATTCCACATTCGCGCTTAAAGGCCCGAATAAAATTTTCAGGATTTTCATATCCGATCAGCTCACTGATCTTATGGACACTATAATTTGTTGTCAGCAGATAATTCTGTGCTTTCTGAAACCGTATTTTTTTAAGCAGCTGGACAAAACTGCATCCGGTAACTTCTTTAATATATTTTGAACAGTAGGGTACTGAATAATTCAGTTTTTCCGCAATATGCCCCAAAGTAATTGTATCATAGTCATTGACAATATAGTGAAGCAATCGGGCCGATGCCTCATTATTTTGCCGAAATGACGGAAATTCTGCGGTTTTCTTATATTTTCTGACTAACCTTGTGAAAAATATAATCAACATACTGCTTATGATCCTGTCACTGAATGCATCTTCCTCGAACTGTTCCATATACATTTCCAGAATCTGCTCCTTCACCTCAGTATCATCCAACGTATGAAAGGTAAGGTATGTCGCATAATCTTTAAGATAAATACTATTCACCAGAAAGTCCGAAATAATATTCTGATCTCTTAAAACATTAAAAAATATATCTTCTATATTACTTCTTCGAATCAATATATTAATTACGATACTGTCTCCACCGGCAAAGATCGAATGGGTCACTGACGGAGACAAAAGACATAGATCTCCCTCTTGCATCTGGTAACACTGATCAAAAATATGATGGGTACATGTGCCCTTGAGCACATAGATGACTTCAAAAAAGGCGTGGGTATGCATAAACGGCGGCGTATACCTGTTATGCTTGCTTAAATACACGCTTTTTCCAGTTTCCATATTAAAATACCAGCTGTCCTGCATCGGTACATCTGTTTTTACTGTAGAGTTGGCCAATTCCGGAACAACCAGATAATTATTATGGATATATTCCGGGTCCAGCTGACTCAAAAATGCCGTAAACTCCCGTTCATTCTTCTTTTTCTCATAGTATTCCCTATAAAACAGTTCATGTTCATTATACGTTTCGAAATATTGAAGAAGCATATCTGTATTCATCATCTAACCTCAACTTACCATTCCTGTGATTACGATTCCTGTGATTATTATTATAATCATCTAAGACAAAAAATGATAGTATTTTTGAACAAACAGAACAATTGTATGTCCACCTATTGTTTCATATACTACATTTACATAAAACTGATATACCGGCTGATGTCAGTATCATCGTGCAGGAAAGGAATGAATTTTTATGAAAAATATGAATAATATCCCTACATATACCCCAGCCATGGAATCCGCAAAACATATGCTTCAAAAGGTTAGGATCGGCTGGAATCTGGGAAATGCACTGGATGCCTGCGGCATTGACCCTGGCAGTGTGTCTGAGCTGACAGACTATGAAACACAGTGGCATAATCCCCCCATCTGTCCATCACTGTTTCAGACAATACATGAAGCCGGATACCAGGCTGTCCGTATTCCTGTCACCTATTTTGAGCACATGGATCAGGACGGAAATATTGACATTGCCTGGCTGAACAGGGTAAAAACTGTCATAGACTATGTACTGGACAATGATATGTACTGTATTACCAATGTCCACCATGATACCGGTGCCGGTCTTCAGGCCTGGCTTAAAGCAGACATAACAACCTATACCAAAGTACGCGCCCGATTTATAAAGCTGTGGACGCAGATTGCCGTTGCTTTTAAAGATTATGGTGAAAAGCTGATTTTTGAAAGTTTTAACGAAATGCTTGATGCCCGTTCTGCCTGGGATTATACAGATCCGGAAGGTTATGAATGTATAAACCTGTACCATCAGGATTTTGTAGACACCATCCGACAGTCCGGCGGCTGTAACCTTAGACGAAACCTGCTGCTGAACACTTACGGCGCTTCTCCTATGGAAGTTGCAGCCCAAGCGTTCCGTCTGCCTTCGGACATCCATCCCGGACATCTAATGGTGGGTGTCCATTTCTACAAACCCGATGCCTTCACGTCCGGCGATATGCAGACATGGAACAGTGAAGGCGAGAAAGAAGTTGACGCATTTTTTCAACGGATGGACAAGTATTTTCTGAATAAAAATATCCCTGTAATTATGGGAGAATGTGGAACCCACGACATCCGTACACAAGATCAGCGCACACTATACGTCAAATCGGTTCTTTCATATATAAAAAACAGGCCCATATCCTACTTCTGGTGGGATGACGGCGATCATATGAAATTAATTGACCGTTTGAGCGGACAGATCATCTATAAAAAATTACAGGCTGCACTTACGGATGCAGCCGGAAAGGCCGGTTATGAACAACGCTGAAAATCCCCAAATTGCATTTAAAATTGACAAAATTTATACGGAATACCAGGAAAATCCCATGGGACTTGATGTGCTTAACCCTCGTTTTTCCTGGAAGCTCTCCTCGAACCAGAACAATATCCGTCAGGCTGCCTGTCAGATACAGGTTCTTTTGGATACACCTTTGCCCAAAAACCAGTCCGAAAGTCAGCCAATTGTTATATGGGACTCCGGCAAACAATATACAGACTGTTCTTCCGGTATGACTTACAGCGGCCCAGCACTTTCTCCCTGTACAAGATATTCTGTACATCTGTCCGTCTGGGAACATTCCGGTTGTCAGGCTCTCCAGGCAGGCTGGTTTGAAACCGGCCTTTTAGATACCGGTCTTACTTCCTGGAATGGGGCACAGTGGATCTGTGCGCCTGCATATACTGTATATGCAGCGGCAAAAGGCGTCTTTCAGATTGAATCCGACTTTAGATTTTTGGACAGCGCCGACCGTGGCGGAATTGTTTTCGGTGCAGACGATGCCAGACTGATGGATGAAGCGATGAATGAATACCGCCTGCATGGTAAAAATTACATCCGGTATGAGGTCAACATTCAGAACCCGGAAAAGCCTCAGCTTCATATTTACCGTGTGGGCTATGCAGTTGATGATGACCCAAATATCCCGCTGGAAGTCATCCCGCTCATACAAACAGATACCGGAGCATGCCTGCTTACCCCGGAAAATATTCATGATTTTCACACCCTGACCATTAAAGTCACCGGAAATAATGCCCAGGTCTATTTTGATCATACATACCTTGACAGCACACAGCTTAATCCCAGAGGCTCTAATGATGTCCTGACCTATCCCCGGCTTAATAACATCGGTTTTTTTGCCGGACCAAAGGGAAAAGTCTGTTTTAAAAATTATACAGTATCTCATATCCGGGCGCCCTACGGAATCTTTATTGATGAACGTCCAGCACATGGCCTCTGCCAAAAAACTTCCATATTTGCCGGAAAAATTCGATGTAAAGATGACTGCTTTATATTATCTGATGCCCAGATTACAGCAGATCCATCCAATACAGGTCTGCCAATGCTTCGCAGAAGTTTTTACGTAAAACCACAGATCACACGTGCCCGACTGTACATCACCGCCTGCGGTATTTATGATGTATGTATTAATCAAACGGCTGTGACACAGCGTTTTTTTCCACCGGGTCTGACCCAATATGACCGACGGATGAATTATCAGACTTATGATATAACCCCCCTTCTTAAAACCGGTGAAAACGCCATTGGTGTTGTCCTGGCTTCAGGGTGGTGGAGCGATGCCCAGACATTTACAGTTCAAAATTATAACTATTTCGGCGACCGCGAAGCACTGTTATGCAAACTTGTCATTGATTATGCAGACAGAACTTCAGATGTTATCGTTTCAGAACCAGCAAACTGGGCATACAGCGGCGATGGGCCTTACAGATATGCCGGATTTTTTATGGGTGAATATTACGATGCCCGTCAGGCACATATTTACAATGATTTTTCATCACCTGACTTTAATCCGTCAGGCTGGATACGCCCGGAAACTTATGTCCCTGCCTATATTCCGGCAAGCAACCCAGGTTTTGCCAGGGACTGGCCTGAAGTCCACAAAACCTCACCGCTGCTGGAAGGCAGCTACGATGCATCAGTTTTTGTTGTAGATACGCTGACGGCCGTTTCCCGTGTGCAGCAGCGCGAAGACATTTTTATTTATGACTTTGGCCAGGAAATGGCCGGTATTCCGCAGATCACTTTTCATGAAGCGCCGGGAACAGTGATCAAAATACGTTACAGCGAAATGCTGTATCCTGATCTTTCCAGATATGCCGGAAATGTGGGACGTCTCATGCGGGAAAACTACAGAGATGCGGAAAGTACAGATATCTATGTATGTACCGGCAGCCCCGACGGTGAAACGTATTGTCCTAAATTTACATTTCACGGATTCCGCTATATGGAATTAAGCGGAGTCAGTACACCGCCGGAAGTCGGGGAAGTAAAAGGGCTCCAGCTTTCATCGGTCACAGAATTTACAGGATACTTTGAATGCTCAGAACCGCTGCTGAATCGCTTCGTACAAAATGTCCGCTGGTCACAGCTCTGTAATTTTATTAACATTCCAACAGACTGTCCTCAACGAAACGAGCGGATGGGATGGGCCGGCGATACACATGTATTCTGCAGTACTGCCCTGCACAACAGCAATTTAAAACTGTTTTATGAACGTGTGCTTCAGGCCATGGCAGACCTGCAGGAAGAAAGCGGCAGATATCCGGAAATTGCACCTGTGGGCGGTGGCTTCGGCGGAATCACTTATGAATGTGCATCGATATTTATTACATGGGAGCTTTATCAGCAATATGGTGACATACAAACAATTCAGGCATTTTATCCCGGCATGAAAAAGTATATGCAGTACATGGAAAAACAACAGCTTCCGGGAAATGGCAATCCAGATACCATCGGGCCGTTAACTGACTGGCTGGCTTTTGAAGAAACCGACGCCCAGCTGATGTGGAACATTTTCTATTACAGAGAAGTCTTTTTAATGGAAAAATTTGCGAAGCTGCTAGACCTGACCGAAGATGAGGAAAAATTCAGAGCAATCCGGAAACAGACAGCAAAATACTGGAATCAGACCTTTTTGGACCCCGTAAACGGCCTGACCCGAGCCGCCAATGGGACAATCTGTGATACCCAGTGTTCCTATGCCCTGGCACTGGCCTATAATATTGCCGATCATCCCCGGCAGCTGGCCGGTCATCTGGCACGAAAGATTAAAGAAAGTGGCAACCGGATAAAAACCGGATTTTTTGGCACAGGACTGATCAGCCGTGCCCTAAGCGCCAATGGCTATTCTGATGTGGCATGCCGGCTGATGCTTCAGACAGCATTTCCATCATGGCTTTATCCTGTCACACAGGGTGCCACAACGATATGGGAACACTGGGATTCCTATACCACTCAATGCGGCTTTGGAAGCTATAATACCATGAATTCATTTAATCACTACGCTCTGGGCAGTGTACTTTCCTGGATTTATGAAGAAATCCTGGGTATCAAAAAACAGCCGGACTGTCCAGGATATAAACACTTTATTTTAAAGCCCTGCCTGTGTAAACAGCTTTCCCATGCCCGGGGCTGTATCGACACCATTTACGGACCAATTAAAAGCGGATGGAAAAAGCAAAATGGACAACTAACCTATTTTTGCAGTATTCCCGCAAATACAACTGCAGTCTTGTATCTCCCCAACACTGCTGCCCGCAGGCTTGGTTCCGGAAATTACACCTTTACCGAAGATGGGTCTGTCTGAACTGATGTGGGGAAACACCATATTCTTTTTTAAACAGGCGAATAAAGCTCTCCGGATTTTCATATCCCAGCTTTTCACTGACAGCCCGGATATTCATTGTTGTAGTGGTGAGCAGTGTTTCTGCTTCCTGAAAACGTACATTTTTTAAAAGCTGCTGGAATGTAAAGCCTGTAATGTTTTTAATATACCTGGAGCAGTACGGGATACTGTATCCCAGTTTTTTGGCCAGCCAGGCCAGGGTTACATTTGAACAGTCCTCAAGAATATACGAAATAATCTGTGAGGATCTGTTCAAAGTAGCCTCTGAATACGGGGGGATATAAACAGTCTTTTTATATTTCCGTACAAGCTTTGTAAAAAACACCATAAGCATACTGCTTACAAGCCGATCCGAGTACTCGTCTTCTGTAAACTACTCCATATACATATCAAGAATCTGCTGCCGCACAGCTTCATCATGTTGCGTATGAAATAAAACATAGGTTGCATAATCTTTCAGATAAATACTGTTTCTCATAAAATCGGAAATAATATTCTGATCTCTTAGTGTATTAAAAAAAATATCCTCAATTGTTCCCCTGCGAATCAGAATATTAATAACAATACTGTCATTATTAACTTCCAGTCCGTGGGAAAGTGACGGGGATAGTATACAGAGATCTCCTGTTTTTAGTTCATATTTTTCATTCAGCAGAATATGGGTGCATCTGCCCTCTAAAACATAAATCACTTCAAAAAATATATGCGTATGAAAAAAAAATGGTGTATACCGATTATGCTTACATAAATATACACTGGCAGAGGATTCTCTGCCAAAATACCGGCTGTCCATCATAAGCCGCGGAATTTTTTCCGGAAGCCGTTCCGGTATGATCAGCTTATGTTTATTCACATAATCCATGTCCAACCTGCCAAGAAACCGCTTTAAATGCTCCGGATCTTTTCTGGCCCTATAATAATTGATATAAAAAAGTTCTTCTTCGTTATATTGTTTCAGATAATCTACTAACATCTGTGCATTCACCTGGGCATCCGTCCTTTGTCTGTTTATTTTTGTAATTACCCAAAGTATATCGGACCTTATATTAAACCACAATGTCACTGCTTATTCTCATATACTATCATTTTTTCAGGTAAATTCCGTTAAAAAATGATAGTGTAAATGGTTAAAAGCAACAATAGTAAATTTAAGTCCTTCCTTTATAATAAAGTACAGTAAAACTGACAGGAGGAAACGATTATGAAAGTGAAAAAAAAGGAACAGAACAGACAAAAATTTAATCTGAAACTGCTAAAGCGGCAAAAGCATCTGCTGTTCATGTCTGTCCCTTTTGTTATCTGGGCATTTATATTCTGCTACATACCTTTATGGGGCTGGACAATGGCGTTTCAGGATGTCCGTCCGGCGACTTACGCCAAAAGCTTCTGGGAACGGGATTTTGTCGGCTTCGACAACTTTATCAAAGCATTTACAGACCGGCTTTTTCCCCAGACAATGTTAAACACGCTGGCAATGAGTGTTCTTGGAATTGCTCTGGGAACTTTTTCCGCAATCTTTTTTGCACTTATGCTGAACGAACTCCGGTTTCAGAAATTTAAAAAGTTTACACAGACCGTATCCTATCTCCCCCACTTTGTCTCATGGGTAATCATTGCCAGTATTGCCAAAGCATTCCTCAACGACGGCGGTGTCTTAGACAGTCTGACCGGCACCAGTCTGCACCTTATGTCTACCAATTCACCACTGTTCTGGCTTGTATGTGTATTGATTGACGTCTGGAAAGAAATGGGCTGGAGCGCCATTATCTACCTTTCAGCCATGGTCAGCATTGACGAAGGCCTCTATGAAGCCGCCAAAATCGATGGTGCCAATCGTTTTCAGAGAATGTGGCATATCACCCTTCCCGGCATCCGGCCTACAATTATTGTGCTGCTCATCATGGGAATCGGCGGCGCTTTGAACCTTGGAATGGAACGTCAGATGCTGCTCAGCAACGGTCTTGTTCAGGATCATGCCATGGTTCTTTCCTGGTTTTCATACGAACGTGGTATCGGAAACAATAACTACGGTTTTGGTACAGCCATTGGTATGTTCCAGTCCGTTGTCGGTATCACACTGCTTCTGATCGCAAATAAAATTGCCGGACGTTTTGGAGAAGATAAACTTATTTAGGAGGCGCCTGTTTATGAAAAAGAAAACGCAAAAAAAAGGAGTTTTTGACTATATACTGCTTGTTTTTTTCACTGCAATGATTGTCATTACCATATACCCTTTTCTTAATGTACTGGCAGTATCACTCAATGATCCTACCGATACAATGCGTAATGTAAATTTTGTTATTCCAAGAGTTTTTACATTATATAACTATAAATACATATTTGAAGAAGAAAACTTAATCGGCCCGCTGCTGATGTCCGTAGCCAGAACACTGGTCGGCACTGTTTTAAGCCTGATCTGTACGGCCATGCTTGCTTATGTGCTCAGCAGAAAAGATTTTATTTTCCGGAAAGCCTTTACCACCTATTTTGTGATCACAATGTATGTCAGCGGCGGTCTTATTCCTACATACCTGTTAATCAGCAGAAGTTTGCATATGACAAACAGCTTTTGGGTATATATCATCCCAGGACTTATTTCCGTATATAACGTTATCCTGGTACGTTCCTATATCGACGGCCTTCCAAAAGCACTTGAAGAAGCCGCCCGGATTGATGGCGCCAGTGATTTCACCATATGGTATAAAGTCATCGTGCCATTATGTAAGCCTGTCCTGGCAACCATCGCCCTGTTTGTAGCTGTCGGTCAGTGGAATTCTTTCATGGATACGTATCTGTATGCCAAAGAACTGCCCACACTGCAGTTTATTCTTTATAAAATCATGCAGCAGGCTTCCATGAAAATCGACCCCCACTCGGCCAATGTTCAGCAGCTTGCCAACGCAGTTTCACCATTATCTGTACGAATGGCCGTCACTGTTGTCGCTACTGTGCCTATTTTAGTTGTTTATCCATTTCTTCAGAAATATTTTGTCGGCGGAATGACACTGGGCGCAGTCAAAGAATGAATCTATATAAAAATGAATGCTAAAAGAATAAATTTATATAAAAGGAGAAGAAAATTATGAAATGTAAAAAACTGAATGCTGTATTGCTGACCGCCGCTATCGCAGCTGTCCCTCTGTCCGGCTGCAGCTCGGACAAAAGCATGGCTTCCACAGAAAATAAGGATTCAGACGGCGTATTGGAACTGACCTATTATAATGCGGACACAAACAAGGATGATCCGTGGACAGACCCGGTCGCCCTGGCCATTACCGATGCAACAGGCGTTAAACTGACCACCAGCTATCCTGTTTCTGACGCGGCGGAAGACATATCTTTAATGATCGCTGATGACAAGTATCCCGATATTATTTATTCAAAAGGGTTTGCCAACAACCTTGTAGAAGCCGGTGCTTTAATCGATCTGACAGACCTCATCGAAGAATACGGCCCGAATATAAAAAAAGTATACGGTGATGAACTGAAAAAACTGCGCTACTCTGCCGATGACCCGGCCATTTATCAGCTTTCCTCCTATGGCGTGGGGGGAAGCCCTATGAAGCCTGCCGGAAACGCCCAGATCCAGTGGCGGGTTCTTGAAGAAAATGGCTATGATTACCCGACAACACTTGCAGAATACGAGCAAATGATCAAAGATTATCTGGCCAAACATCCGAAAACAGAGGATGGGCTTGATCATATCGGACTATCCATGTGTGCAGCCGACTGGCGCTGGATGATCACCATGGGCAATCCATCCGCATTTATTGCTGAAGGTTCGCCGGATACAGGTGAATGGCTGGTTCAGGAAGATGACAGTGTGATTTTTAAATATCGTTCAGAGAAAGTTAAAGAATACTTCCGCTGGTTGAGCCGTATGTACGATGAAGGCATCCTGGATTCTGAATTTGCCACCCAAACCTATGAAGACTATATTGCCAAAATCGGCTCCGGACGTGTGATCGGACTTACAGATAACAGCTGGAACTACGCCGAAGGGGAAACCATCTTAAAGGCAGATGGAAAGGTAGATTTAACTTATGCGGGACTTCCTGTCACGCTTGATGAAAATACAAAATGCGCAAGCCTGATGTATCAGGGACTGACTGTGGGCTGGGGCATCGGCATTACCAAAGACTGTAAAGATCCCGTGGCAGCCATTAAGTTTATAGACTTTATGTGCAGCGATGAAGGTATGGTGCTTCGCCACTGGGGCATTGAAGGCGTTAATTATTTCGTCGATGAAAATGGACACAGATACCGCACTGAAGAAGAAATCCAGGCAGCGACAACCGATCAGGACTATGCTCCCAAAACCGGCGTTGGCTTCCATGTGACCGGATTTCCTATTTATGGGGATGGCGTAACAGATCCCACAGGCAGCACTTACACGCTCAACAGTGAAGAAAGTATCATCGCTACCTATACGGAAGCAGAGAAAAAAGCCTGTGAAGCTATGAATGTCCATATGCTCAAAGATATTTTCCCACAGCCTGATGAATTCGAAACTCCGTTATATTCATCCCCGGCGACCTACAGCATGCCATCTGAATTAAACGAAATCTTTAATATTCTTGAAGAAATCGCATGGCCTGGACTGGTCAAGGCCATCTCTGGCGGACAGGCCAATTTTGATGCAAACTATGATGCCATGCTCGCTGATTTTGAAGCCAACGGAGTGAAAGAAGCCGAAGCAATGATGACCGAAATGGTCAAACAGTCGGCTTCCTGGCAGGAATGGTAATATAGCAGAAAATCCACTGCTCTAACACAGGGGGAGTGACTCGAAATGAGTCACTCCCCCTAACTTTATGGGAAACTAAAGTTCTACAATTATTTAAAAATTGTATTTCCTCAATACATCCGATATAATAAAAATATAAATAAAAACATAAGCAAAGGCAGCCCCAAAGGGCTGCCCGCTGTAAATGGAGGGATTTATCAATGAAATCATTCTGTAAAAAATATGGTGTGACCGTTCTTCTGGCCCTGACACTGGTCTTATCTCTGTGTTACATCCTGTATCTGAAAAATGATATTCAAAAATATGAATATCCAGTAGGTACCTATACTGTCTTACCCCCTGAACAGCCAACGAACAACCGATATTTTATCCTGGACAGCCAGAACAACTACTATGTTTATGTCCAGGGCTCCCCGATTCTTGAGCAGGGCACCTACACCGTGGATCCCAATGATCACAGCATTATCACCCTGACCGGAAACGATGGCGATTCATATATAATCCTGAATAACGGCACCATTTACGACAGCCGCACCATGGAAATGATGGTTTACCACAAAACCGATAATGTCCCTGTCTTCGTCAACGTGCCGGATGCACCGGGAATACCTGATTAGGAAAAGCAATACTCGTAATCACCGCTGCCCACTTCCTCTGTATGTCCGTCCGGAAGTATAACCGTAGCGCAGCTGTTGGCCGGTACACTTAAGTGATATGTATAACCATTTTCAGTTTTCTTCCATCCGGCCCGAATTGTTCCGTAAGGTGACTCAAAAAATCCGTCTGCGCTGTCCCAGCTTCCAATTTCCGGTTTTGCCGTAAAATGTTTATAACCCGGACGATCCTCATCTCTTAAAATGCCAAGTACATACATATACAGCCACTCACATACAGCACCCAGAGAATAATGGTTAAACGAATTCATAGAATTGTTGCCGCCAAAACCATTTTCATGGGTATAGGAGTTCCAGCGCTCCCAGATCGATGTGGCGCCCTGAGTTACAGAATACAGCCATGATGGACACTGCGTCTGCGCCATCAATTTGTAGGCATCATCTTTATGACCGGTGACTGTGAGCATGGGATTCAGGGGGGCTGTCCCGAAAAATCCTGTTGTCACACGATAATCTGTACGTTTTGTTTTGTCTGCAAGATGATCGCCAAAAGCCTGTACATACGCTTCATCCACCATCCCATAAGCCAAAGGCAGGGCATAGGAACACTGAGTATCATCTGCAGTTTTCCCTGTCTGCTTGTCCACAAACCGCTGATTCCAGTAAGCCTTAATCTCGTGATAAAGTTTTTCGTAATCCCTGGCATCCTGTTCTTCACCGATCGCACCGGCCATTTTAGACATAATCCGTGCATTGTAGCCATAAAATGCATAGCAGATCAAATCCAGATCTGTTTCCTCCGGTGACAGCCAGTCTCCCAGAGTCATCACACCGCCGGTAAGATTATCATTTACATTAATGCGGGCAGAATAATCCATAAATGCTTTCATTGCTTCATAATTATCTTTAATAACCTGCAAATCTCCATATTGCTGATAAACTTCCCATGTGACAATCAATCCCGCACTGTTATAAGTATAACCACCAAAACCGCCGCCCACAGGTGCAATATCCGGATATTTGCCGTCAACCTGCAGGTCTCTCATGGCCTGCAGATACCGATAGTAAAACAGGCGGACATCCGAATTAAACGATGCGGTTCTGGAAAATACCTCTGTATCTCCATCCCATCCCATACGTTCATTTCTCTGGGGGCAGTCTGTAGGTACGCTGATAAAGTTGGCCAGCTGAGAACGGCGGACATTATCAATAAACATATTCAGCATATCAAAGGATGTCCGCACATTTCCTGTCATTTTCTTAACTGATGAAAGCTGAACTGTACGAACTTCATCAAGCGCAGGTGCTTTGTCCACACCGCTGATTTCGATATATCTGTAGCCTCTGAATGTAAATCTAGGCATATATGCCTCGCCGTTCTCATCACCGGCAAAGGTATACAGATCCGTACAATCGGCATCTCTGAGATTTTCAATCATCATTGTGCCTTCAAGGCCCTCATATTCAGGAAGGTCAGGATAAAGAATCTCTGCAAAACGAATGGTTGCCTGAGTATTCCGCTTTCCATGAAGTTTCAGTTTCGGTACACCGGCAATGTTATATCCCATATCATAAATATAAACACCAGGGCTGATCTCCTTCACACTCTGCGCCTGAATTTCACCGACAGCATACACTCCGCCGCCAACCTGGCCAATAATTTGCGTGTTCCCCATATTGACTGTGGGCCACGCAAACGGGCCGTTATGCTCAACATCATCAGGACCGATGGACACAGGTTCAATAACGGCCGGCGCCTGCCATAAGCTGTCATCATATCCTGGCTTTGCAAAATCCGCATAAGCTTCCCCTCTCACAGCATCATAATGTTCGCCATGAAAGAAGCCTGCATATGTGAAAGGACCGTCTCCACTGTATTTCCATGAATCTGTATCGGTCACATAAACATCCTTTGTACCATCTGCATAGCTGATTACGATTTTTGCAAGCAGTGATTCTCTGTCTCCATAATAATTATAATTTCCCAGTACAAATGTCTGGGCATCACTCCACCATCCGGATGCCAGAATCACACCCACTGCATTTTCTCCCGGTACAAGCATATGATCCAGCGCATAAGTCTGATACATAAGATGATGATCATACTGGGTTTCACCAGGATTAAACCATGTATCTGTGACAGGCTGACCATTTATATGACACTCATAAATTCCCCGTGAAGTTATATAAAGCCGGGCCCCGGCGATCGCCTGATTTCTGACTGTAAATGTCCGGCGCAGCATTGGAATAGACGTATGGCCTGGATTTCCGCAGACAAGCACATCCGCTGTGCCCGCCTGTACTGCAAACATTTTACAGCCGTCCACGGTTTCAATGGTCAAATCTTGACTGGACAGGGCTGACTCAAAAATACTTCCACATTTTCCTGTACAGGCTTCGTTCATACCGTGAGCCGCTGACTCCTCAAAAATAACCGCTTGAGGTTTTCTCAGGTTGGATACCTGGATATTATCAAAATAAGCCTTCTGTCCTGCCGGGACATAAAATCCAATTTCATTCAGTCGTGGAAATGTATTCACATCATTATTTCCCAGAGGATTAATCTGACGCGGCGCTATAACCTGAGCGCCCCAGGGCAGCGTCTTTTGATCCGCATCAATACGAACCCCATCCATATATGTATACACGCAGTTTCCTGTGATCTCCAGACGTATTCTGTGAAGATCATATTTATTTTCTTCTGTAATTACCGGTTCATGGGACTGACTGTCGTAGCTGCAAACGTCAAAAACAGCCAGCGGCACATCCTTTTTGTCATTTTTATCAATACCAACTCTGTAAATCGAGCATTTTGCCGGCATCTGTTCAATGTTTACATCAAATCTGAAATAATTTTCATGTTTGATTCTCCGGTCATTAGCCCCCAGTACGATTCCGGCCTGATAACTGCCCCTGGCAATCATAAATGATGCTTCCAGCGCAAAAATCCCACGGACATCCGGGCTAACCGTATGATAAGGGGCTCCGATCCACTGCGCCTGATCCCATGCCGCTTCACCAGGATCCATGAGACCCGTCTCGAAAAACTGGCCTTCACTGACCACACACTCATCCTTCTCATTCCACACGCTGACATTCCAGTAATAGCGGGTACATGGTTTTAAATCACTGCCCCCATAATAAATCCCATTGGATTCATCAGAAACAATAACACTGCTGTTCCACACATCCCCGCAATCCGGAGCGGTGCCTACAACAATCTTATATTTTGTCTGTCGTATTCCTTTGGCATCTGACTTCATTTTCCAGGAAAATCTTGGACAAACACAGTCAAGCCCCAACGGATTTTCCATATATTCGGTTTTTAAATCATAAATTTGAAAACTCATATAAACCTCCCTGTTTCAGCCTTAAACCGGCATTATCTGATTCTAAGCTGGATCACACCAAATACTGTATCCATAATATATAATAAACGCAGCCCCCAAATAATTCTATAACAAATGGGACTTTTTTTATCACTTTTGTGTCCATTTATTATTGACAAAATTTCCCGCCTCATGTATAGTAAAAACGTCATGGAATGATGCTTTTGAGTTTCCATGCAAATATTTTTGACCACCCGAATCGGGTTAAGGCCATACGGACAGCCGGGTCAACTGCCGATTGGCAACATAAGATTGTTGCCCTATTGATTGAGTTAAAAGCTCAAATTTTATAAGTTGGTTACTTTATAACCTGTACATTTTGTACATCAACTTGTGAAACAATCAATACGAGTAGTAAAAGTAAGATATTTGCTATATAGACTCTAAAAGTTTGAATTCCACCAGATGAACAGGGAACTTTTTTATACTGTCAAAGCATTTTGTGCGCTTGTCTTGTCACAAAGCTGATTTGATGCGATAGATTTGGGTTATTTTGTATGGACAGACATCCATTCATTTGCACACAGCCCAATCATGCTTATTTTTATATGCTTTTTCCCTGTGTTCAAGATCAAACATATGATAATTCACAAGGTAATGATGTATAGTCATTACCTTTTTTTGTGTAAAAATACGGCTATACATCTACCGATCTCTATAGCCGCAAAAACCTGGGAATCCGGAGGAAATGGAATTATGGAAGAAAAACTAAAGCTTTATGGCTTTAATAACCTGACCAAATCGCTGAGTTTTAATATATACGATGTATGTTACGCCAAAACAGCCAGAGAACAGCAGGATTATATTGCCTATATTGATGAGCAGTACAACTCCCAACGCCTGACAAAAATCCTGACCACGCTGACCGATATGATCGGCGCTCAGGTTCTGAATATATCCCGCCAGGACTATGATCCCCAGGGGGCCTCTGTCACGCTGCTCATAGCAGATAACTCCATGATTCCCGCAGGTGAAACACAGCTGGCCCACCTGGATAAAAGTCATGTAACGGTTCACACATATCCGGAATATCATCCCGGTACCTGCCTGGCAACGTTCAGGGTCGATATCGATGTCGCCACCTGTGGTGAAATTACACCGCTGTCCACCCTTGACTATCTGATCAGTTCCTTTGATTCAGATATCATTACCATGGATTATAAAATTCGTGGTTTTACCAGAAATATTGACGGACATAAACTTTTCACGGACCATCATATTACATCTATCCAAAACTATATTAATCCCGAAACACTGCGCAGATATGACGCTGTTGATATCAACGTCTATGAGGCCAATCTATTTCATACCAAAATGATGCTGAAAGAAATTGATCTCCAGAACTATCTGTTTAAGACTGATGTTTATGAACTTCCGCCACTGACCCGTCTGGATATTATGAATAACCTTAGAAAAGAAATGATTGAAATATTCAGCGGTCGCAATATTTACTGAAAAAGCCCGGCACATATACAGACTGCCGGCAAATGTAATTGATTATAGAGGTGACCGAAAATGAATCAACTTAACCAGGAACACGCCCCCATCTATGAAGCGCTGGAAAATTTTGGAAAAATGCGCGTTGTTCCTTTTGATGTGCCTGGCCACAAACGTGGCCGTGGCAATCCTGAGCTGGCAGCCCTGCTGGGTGAGAAATGTGTAGGCATGGATGTAAATTCCATGAAGCCGTTGGATAATCTGTGCCATCCCATATCGGTAATTCATGAAGCCGAATGTCTGGCCGCAGATGCCTTTGGTGCCGACCACGCCTTTCTCATGGTCGGAGGCACCACATCAGCTATTCAGAGCATGATTCTATCCGTTGTCAAACGTGGCGAAAAGCTTATTCTTCCGAGAAATGTTCACCGCAGTGTGATGGGGGCCATGGTTTTATGCGGAGCCATACCTGTTTATGTAAATCCCCAGTGTGACCACAGATTGGGCATTCCTCTGGGAATGAGTGTTGATGATGTCAAAAAAGCCATTCAAGAAAACCCTGATGCCAAAGCCGTTCTGGTCAATAATCCCACCTATTACGGTATATGTTCAGATTTAAAGGAGATTGTCCGTCTGGCTCACAGCCACAACATGCTCTGTCTGGCCGATGAGGCTCATGGAACCCATTTTTATTTTGGCAGCGATCTGCCTGTATCAGCCATGGCGGCCGGTGCGGATATGGCGGCTGTTTCTATGCATAAATCCGGAGGCAGCCTGACACAAAGCTCACTGCTGCTTACCGGGCCTGCTGTAAATAAAGGTTATGTTCGCCAGATTATTAACCTGACACAGACAACCAGCGGTTCCTACCTGCTGCTGTCCAGTCTGGATATTTCCAGAAGAAATCTGGCGCTTAACGGCCGTGAAACCTTTGGCCGGGTCATCCAGATGGCCGAATATGCCCGCAGCGAAATCAACGCCATCGGCGGTTACTATGCCTATGCAAGAGAACTGATCAACCATGACAGTATCTTTGATTTTGACATTACAAAGCTTTCTGTACATACACTGGATATCGGTCTGGCCGGAATTGAAGTCTATGATATTCTTCGGGATGAATACGATATTCAGGTTGAATTTGGCGATCTGGGAAATTTCCTGGCCTACCTGTCCATCGGCGACAGACAGCGGGATATTGAACGCCTTGTCAGCGCGCTCTCTGAAATCAAGCGCCGTTTCGGCGGCCAGGAAACCAATCTTATGACTCAGGAATACATTGATCCGGTTGTGGCGGTTTCTCCCCAGGAGGCTTTTTATGCACCTAAAAAATCACTGCCCCTGCGCAGCACAGCAGGACATATTTGCAGTGAATTTGTCATGTGCTATCCTCCGGGTATCCCCATCCTTGCCCCAGGCGAGAAAATTACAAATGAAATTCTTGATTATATCGAATATGCCAAATATAAAGGCTGCTCCATGACCGGTCCAGAAGATGCGGCAATTGAACATCTGAATGTTCTGGAATAAATTAATCTTTATATGAAGGAGTGATCCCCTATGGATTTCTGGTTTTCCGAGGCTCAGACCCCCAATGTCAACCTTTCAATCCGGGTTGACCGCCAGCTTTACAGTGGGCAAAGTGATTTTCAGAGAATCGATATTTTCGAATCTCCGGAATTCGGCCGTTTTCTCACATTGGATGGCTTTATGATGCTCACAGAAAAAGACGAATTTATTTATCACGAAATGATTACCCATATACCTATGGCTGTTCACCCCAACGTCAGGGATGTCCTTGTGATCGGTGCCGGTGACGGCGGTGTTATCCGTGAACTGGCCCGATATCCCTATATTGAAAAAATCGATATGGTCGAAATCGATGCCATGGTTGTGGAGGTATGTAAAAAATATCTCCCGAAGACAGCCTGCGCCCTGGATGATCCACGGCTGACCATCCACTATGCAGACGGACTTAAATTTATACGCAGCTGTGAGGACAGCTATGACCTGATTATTGTAGATTCCACAGATCCTTTTGGTCCCGGTGAGGGCCTGTTTACTAAAGAATTTTATGGCAGCTGCTTTAAGGCACTGCACTCAGATGGTATTATGGTCAATCAGCATGAAAGTCCTTTTTATCCAGATGACGCCGCAGCCTGTCAGCGTGCTCACAAAAATATTGTCCAATCCTTCCCTGTAAGCCGGGTTTATCAGGCCCATATTCCCACCTATCCGTCGGGGCACTGGCTTTTTGGTTTTGCATCCAAAAAATATCATCCCTTAAAGGATCTGGACGAAAAACGATGGAACAGTCTGGGAATCAAGTGCCGTTATTATACAACAACATTACATAAAGGCGCCTTTTACCTTCCCGCCTATGTTGAGGAGATGCTAGAAAATGTTGAATAAAAACATTGAAACATTCATGTGCTGTGACAAACCATCAAAAACAGCCCAAACAATCCTGTTTGGAGCGCCTTATGACAGCACAACATCCTACCGTCCGGGTACACGTTTTGGTCCGGCGGCGATACGCCATGAATCCTACGGAATCGAAAGCTACAGCCCTTATCTGGATCAGGACCTGGAAGACTGTCCGGTTACAGACTGCGGTGACCTGGAACTTTGTTTTGGAAACTCTGATATGGCATTGTCAGCCATTGAACAGCAGACATCAGAAATTCTTTCCGCGGGTAAACGTCCTTTTATGCTGGGTGGAGAACACCTTGTAACCCTTGGGGCTTTTCGGGCTGTCCACTGTCACTTTCCGGATATTCAGATCATCCACTTTGACGCCCATGCCGATCTTCGTGAGGATTACCTGGGCAACCGTCTGTCGCATGCCTGTGTACTCAGACGCTGCCATGAAATCGCCGAAAACTGCTCCATTTTCCAGTTTGGCATCCGTTCCGGGGACCGCAGTGAATTTCGTTTCAGCGACCAAACAGCAACGATACAGACGCAAAAATTTAATTTTGATACACTGGAACAGGTGATTGAAAAAATCGGTTCAAAACCTGTGTATTTCACCCTTGACATGGATGTTCTGGATCCGTCTGTTTTTCCGGGAACAGGTACACCGGAACCCGGTGGTGTTACCTTTGAACAGCTTCGTCAGGCAGCTACGCTTGTTTGTTCCAGAGCCAATGTTGTAGCCTGCGATGTCAATGAATTAAGCCCCCACTACGATTCCAGCGGTATTTCAACCATTACGGCCTGCAAAATCGTTCGGGAAATGCTGCTGTCATTTTCAAAATAACCAAATACAAATATACAACTACAGGAGGAATATATGATGGGAAAAGTATTAATCATCGGCTGCGGCGGCGTCGCTTCCGTAGCAATTCACAAATGCTGCCAGAACAGTGAAATTTTTGAGGAGATCTGCATTGCAAGCCGGACAAAATCCAAATGTGATGCATTAAAAGAAAAGCTGGAAGGCACTACAAAAACAAAAATTACCACAGCTCAGGTCAATGCTGATCATGTGGATGAACTGATTACTCTGATTGAAGAAGTTAAACCTGATGTTGTGCTCAATCTTGCTCTGCCTTATCAGGATCTTACAATTATGGATGCCTGCCTTGCAACAAAAACCCATTACGTGGACACAGCCAATTACGAACCTGAAGATACCGCAAAATTCGAATACAGCTGGCAGTGGGCCTACAGAGAAAAATTTGAAAAAGCCGGTATCACAGCCCTTCTGGGCAGCGGCTTTGACCCTGGTGTTACAGGTGTATTCTCAGCCTATGCCCTGAAACATGAATTTGATGAAATTAACTACATTGATATTTTAGACTGCAACGGCGGAGACCATGGATATCCATTTGCCACAAACTTTAATCCTGAAATCAATATCCGTGAAGTATCTGCCAATGGTTCTTACTGGGAAAATGGCCACTGGGTTGAAACAAAACCAATGGAAATTAAACGGGTTTATAACTTTGAGGGTGTGGGAGAAAAAGACATGTACCTGCTTCACCATGAAGAAATCGAAAGTCTGGCATTAAATATTCCGGGAATCAAACGAATCCGTTTCTTTATGACCTTTGGGCAGAGCTATCTCACACATTTAAAGTGCCTTGAAAATGTTGGTATGACTTCCATTGAACCGATTATGTATGAAGGTCATCCGATTGTACCTCTGCAGTTTTTAAAAGCCGTACTGCCGGATCCTTCCACCCTCGGTCCCCGCACTAAAGGAAAAACAAATATTGGCTGTATCTTTACAGGAAAAAAAGACGGCAAAGAAAAGACCTACTATCTCTACAACATCTGTGACCATGAAGAATGTTATAAAGAAGTCGGTTCTCAGGCCGTTGCCTATACAACCGGTGTACCGGCCATGATCGGGGCCATGATGCTGCTTACCGGGCAGTGGAATAAACCTGGTGTCCACAACATCGAAGAATTTGATCCTGACCCATTTATGGATGCCCTGAACCGCTGGGGACTTCCATGGAAAGAATCTCACCATCCGGTTCTGGTTGATTAATCTTATGAATAATGTCATCAATCATATGGAAAATCATACGATGGATCATACAATTCCAACATGGGGTTCAGACCCTCTGTTCACACAAATAGAGAACAAAAAACTGCGTACACCCTATTTTTTAATCGATGAAGAACGGCTTATAAAAAATCTTGAGATCTTAAAAAATATACAGGAAATGACAGGCTGCAAAATTCTTCTGGCGCAGAAGGCATTTTCCATGTATACCTGTTACCCACTGATTCAGAAATATCTGTGGGGAACAACGGCCAGCGGGCTTTACGAAGCCCGCCTTGGCCATGAATACTTTAAAGGCGAAACCCATGTTTATTCACCAGCCTACCGTGAAGACGAATTTGATGAGATCTTAACTTATGCAGATCATATTGTATTTAATTCTCCAAACCAGGTGCTTAAGTATGCTGCAAAAGCCCATCAGCAAAACAAATCCATCGGGCTTAGAATAAACCCTGAGTGTTCCACCCAAGAAGGCCATGCAATATATGATCCCTGTGCCCCCGGATCCAGATTGGGGACAACCCTGGAAAACTTCGATGAAAACTTACTTATCCACCTGGATGGACTGCACTTTCATACACTTTGTGAACAAAATTCCGATGCACTGGCCATCACTGTGGATAACTTTGAAAAAAAATTCGGTAAATATCTTTATCACCTAAAATGGCTTAATCTGGGCGGTGGTCATCACATCACCCGAAACGATTATGACCGTCAAAAGCTGATTAAAATTATCAAATATTTAAAAAATAAATATTCCGTTGAAATTTATCTTGAACCCGGTGAGGCTGTTGTACTTAATTCAGGCTTCCTTGTTTCCAGTGTACTGGAAATTATCCATAATCAAATGGATATTGCCATTTTGGACACATCTGCAGCCTGTCATATGCCTGATGTTCTTGAAATGCCTTATCGGCCGCCGGTCTTTTCCAGTGGCCTTCCAGGGCAGAAAAAATATACCTATCGCTTCGGTGGCCCTACCTGTTTGGCAGGGGATATCATCGGTGACTACACATTTGATTATCCTCTCTGTGAAGGAAGCAAAGTTATTTTCGAAGACATGGCACTCTATACAATGGTAAAGACCAATACATTCAATGGCATGGCACTTCCATCGATTATTTATCGCGACAGCAATCACGTCTTTCATACCGTCCGCAGCTTTGATTACGAAGATTTTAAAAACAGACTGTAAAATTACAAAAAAGGACCTGCGCCGGAAAAAATCCGGTACGCAAGTCCTTTTTTACCGATTTAAAGTGGCTTTTTTGTGCCATGGAAAATCCTCTAATAAGATTTAATAAGGAAAATATAACTTATACATGAAGTACATACATTAAATAAGTACATATTTCAAAATAAATAACACTGCCAGAATATACATCAACAGGCTGATCTTCTTCTCTTTAGCTTTTCCTGTAACCAGGTTGATAATCACATAAGAAATAACGCCCATTGCAATGCCTTCAGATATACTGTACATAAATGGCATGGCAATAATACAGATATATGCAGGAATAGCCTCCGTATAATCTTTAAAATTGATTTTAGTCACTGAAGTCAGCATAAGGAAACCAACAATAACTAAAGCCGGTGCTGTGGCAAATGAAGGAATTGCCAGGAAAATAGGTGACAGGAACAGCGATAATCCAAATAATGCTGCTGACACAAGCGCTGTTAATCCTGTACGTCCGCCTTCGGCCACACCAGAAGCACTCTCAACAAAGGTTGTTGTTGTTGATGTACCCAAAACAGCACCAACTGATGTACCAATTGCATCAGCCAGAAGTGCACCACGAATTTTAGGCAGTTTACCGTTTTGATCCAGCATATCAGCCTTTGATGCAACACCAATCAATGTACCTAAAGTATCAAACATGTCCACAAACAAAAATGCACACATAATGATCACAAAATCCAAAGTAAATACAACGGAAAAATCCATATGCATAAATGTAAGTGCCAGACTTGGTATTGAGATTCCTCCGGAAAAATCAGGAATCAGACTTGCACCTTCTGCAGGTACATAAAGGCCTGTCAGCTGACATATAATTCCTAAAGCCCATGTAATCAAAATTCCCCATAAAATATTGCCCTTAACATTTTTAACAACAAGAATACCTGTAATTAAAATACCGATAAGGGCCAGTAAAACAGTAATCCCTTCTGTTCTGAATGTTCCGCTGTTTATAGATCCTTTAAACGAATAAATCCCTACAAGCGTACTGCTGTCTACAATAATCTTAGCATTCTGCATACCTACAAAAGCAATAAAAAGACCGATACCAACCGATACTGCATGTTTCAGATTCATGGGTATCGCATTAAATATTGCTTCTCTGACATTTGTCAATGAAAGCAGAATAAAGATCAAGCCCTCAACAAATACTGCCGCTAATGCCATCTCCCACGTATAGCCCATACCGATAACTACAGTATATGCAAAATATGCGTTTAATCCCATCCCTGGTGCTAGCACAAACGGATAGTTAGATAAAACAGCCATCAGACACGTTGCAATAAATGCCGCCAGCGCAGTAGCCGTAAACACGGCGCCTTTGTCCATTCCAGCCTCTGCAAGAATAGACGGGTTAACTGCCAGGATATACGCCATTGTCATAAATGTTGTAATACCTGCAATAACCTCAGTTTTCACATCCGTATGATTTTCTTTTAGATGAAAAATTCGATCCAATTTCATAATAGTCTCCTTTCTCCCACCTTTGTCAATCAATAGCCACTCTTAATCAGTGCCAATACATTACACTTTCCCCATAAATCCCTCCTTCAATAAAAAAAGCCCTGTCAGCAATCTTAATATTAAAAACACAAAATTTCCCAGGAAACCATATTTAAAGAAACTATAGAGAAACCGTATTTTAATAAAAAGAATCTTATTCGCTAAGATTGCTGCCACGGCAACTTTAAATCCGCTAAATTAATAATACTATAAATTAGGGTATTTTTCAATAACATCATTCCAGTTATTGGGATACTTTTAAGACATTTATCACAGATAATACAGACTATTTCCAATTATTCTCCACAAAATATACAATAAAAAACTCTTGAAAGTACTTTAAAGTATTTCAAGAGTTTTACTTTAGTGAGACATCGGGGGTTCGAACCCCGGACACCTAGATTAAAAGTCTAGTGCTCTACCGACTGAGCTAATATCCCACAATATTAAATATTAAATTTAATATCAGTGCCCAGAGCCGGAATCGAACCAGCGACACGAGGATTTTCAGTCCTCTGCTCTACCGACTGAGCTATCTGGGCATTGCGGATAAAATATCCGAGTTGCGGGGGCAGGATTTGAACCTACGACCTTCGGGTTATGAGCCCGACGAGCTACCGAACTGCTCCACCCCGCGATATAATGGATGGAGAAGGATTCGAACCTTCGAAGTCGTCGACAACAGATTTACAGTCT